>CAKRQU010000006.1 GCA_934394585.1 uncultured Eubacteriales bacterium
GGCTAACTCGACGGGGTGCGAGGTAGTTTGCAAAGGAGGGCGAGGAGCCTTCCTTTGATGACTTTTGCCGCGCTTTTTGTCAGTAAAAAGCGCGACCATCGTCCACGGGCGACCGCAGTCGCCCGCTTTTTTCGCTTTTTTGCGAAAAACGGATGTAATGCGGCTATTTTATTATATATTATTATAATAATTTTAATTTTAATATTGAAATTACAGGGAAAATAGTGTATACTAAAATAAATATAATGCCAATATAATGCCGGAGGTAAAATGGGTATGAAAATAATACTGGATGTTATGGGAGCGGACCACAATCCCGCCGAAATAACAAAGGGCGCGGTTCTCGCGAAAAGAGAATACGGAGCGGATATCACTCTCGTGGGCGATGAAAAAGTAATTTTATCCGCGCTTTCCGAAATGGGCGAAAAAAGAGAAGACTATACTGTGGTAAACGAGCCTGAATTTATTTCCATGGAGGACAGCCCTATGGCGGTAGCTTCACCGAAAAGAAAATCTTCCATGTCTACCGCGCTGCATCTGCTTGCCGACGGCAAAGGCGACGCGGTGGTCTCCTGCGGAAATACGGGTGCGCTTTTCACCGGTGCCACGCTGATAGTACGCAGAATAAAAGGTGTGCGCCGCGCGGCGCTCGCCATGCTTCTTTGCTATGAGGCGCCTATTCTGCTCATCGACTGCGGCGCAAACGTTACCGTGACGAGCGAATATCTCGTTCAGTTCGCTTATCTCGGCTCTGCCTATATGCAGAAAGTATACGGCATAGAGCGCCCGCGTGTGGGGCTTCTCAACAACGGCACGGAGGAGCACAAGGGCACACCGATGATAGTGGAAACACATAATCTTTTGAAAGAGGCAAAAGACCTGAATTTCGTCGGAAATGTCGAGGGCAAGGATATTCCTTTCAATGCCTGCGATGTTCTTGTATGCGACGGTTTCACCGGAAATATAATGCTGAAATCCAGCGAAGGTATCGCAAAATATGCGATGAAAAAGCTGAAGGAATCTTTCAGCGGCAGTTTCTCCGGCAAAATAGCGGGGCTTCTCGTCCGCCGCAAAATAAGAGGTATGCGCAAATTTTTCGATCCGAGAGAATACGGCGGAGCACCTTTCCTCGGGCTTTCAAAGCCTGTTATAAAGGCGCACGGAAATTCCGATGCAAATGCGGTGAAAAATGCGATACGTCAGGCTACGGCTTATGCCGAAACGGGCGTGACGGACGCCATAGCAAAGCACGCGGAAAATTTCGGCACGGAAAGCAAAAGGGAAGCGGCTTCCGCGGGCGAAGGAAATACATAAAAATATAAAAAAGGTCGTAAGATTATGAAAACCGAAAAAGAAATTTTCCCGCGCGACTTTCACGAGCTGGAAAAGATAATAGGCTACGATTTCAAAAATAAAGAATGGCTTAAAGAGGCACTTCGCCATTCGTCCTTTGTGAATGAGCACAAAGGCGACAGGACGCTCCAGTCAAACGAGCGGCTTGAATTTCTGGGCGACAGCGTGCTTTCTGTTATAACGAGCGAATATATTTTCTTTGAATATCCGAAAAATCAGGAGGGGGATCTCACATTTATCCGCCGCACTGTGGTGGACGGAGTGTCGCTTTCCGCTTTCGCTTCCGAAATAAAGCTCGGCGAATTTCTTTTCCTCGGAAACGGCGAGCGGCTCCGCGGAGGAATGGGCAAGCCGACGATACTCGAAAACGCCTTTGAGGCGCTTATCGCCGCGATATATATAGACGGCGGCAAGGAAGCGGCGAAAACGTTTCTGTTGCCTTTCATAAAGCATGATATAGAGCAGACGATGAACGGCACGAATATCAAAATGATAGATCCGAAAACGTTCCTTCAGCAGGTTATCCAGCAGGGCGATGGGGACATGCTTCACTATGAAATAGTGGACGAATACGGACCGGAGCATGAGAAAACCTTTGTATGCCGCGTGCTTCTCAATTCCAATGAGATAGGCAGAGGCGATGGCAAGAGCAAGAAAGAAGCGGAAAAGGCAGCTGCCCGCAAAGGGCTGGAATATTTCGGCGAGAGTTTATGAAAAAGCATGTAAATATACCTGTTTTCATACCGCATCTCGGCTGCCCGAATATGTGCGTTTTCTGCAATCAGCGCAGTATTTCGGGGACAACGGAATACAGGCGCGAGGACGCCGCAAAGGAAATAGAAGCGGGGCTTTCCACCGTTTCGGCGGGGCAGGAGGCGCAGATAGCTTTTTTCGGCGGCAGCTTCACCGGGATAGACCGCGATGAGATGATATATCTGCTTGAAACGGGCTACAGCTATGTGAAAAGCGGAAAAGCCGCCTCCATACGGCTTTCCACGCGCCCGGATTACATAGACGAGGAGATACTCGATATCCTTTCGCGTTACGGAGTGAGAACGATAGAGCTGGGGCTTCAGAGCATGAGCGACAGGGTGCTTTCCGCGAGCAGGCGCGGGCACAGCGCGGATACGGGAAGAGCCGCATGCAAAATGATAAAGGCGCGCGGATTTGAGCTGATAGGTCAGATGATGATAGGTCTGCCCGCATCGACGGAAGCGGACGAAATATATACGGCGCGCGAAATATGCGCACTCGGCGCGGACGGGGCGAGGATTTATCCCACGGTGGTATTTCTCGAAACAGAGCTTGCCGAAATGGCGCGCAGAGGCGAATACGAGCCGCTTTCGGTAAACGAAGCTGCCTGTCGCTGTGCTTCGGCGCTGGAAGTTTTTGCCGATGCGGGAGTGAAAGTGATCCGCATAGGGCTTCAGTCGAGCGAGGCGCTCGTATGCGGCAGAGGCATATATGAAAAAAGCGAATATCACGAGGCGATAGGCGAGCTTTGCCGCGGAGAGCTTTTCCGCAGAAAAATGGAAAAAACGCCGGAAATAAAAGAATTTTCCGGCAGGATACTGAAAATAGCCGTAAATCCTGTGAGCGTTTCGCGCGCGGCGGGACTTTCGGCATCGAATAAAAAGTACTTTATCGAAAAATACGGGATTCGCGATATAAAAATATCCGCAGATCCGCAGATAGGCGAATACGACTTTGAGATATTACCCGATTAAGGAGAAAAAACTATGCGTTTGAAAAAACTGGAGTTGCAGGGCTTCAAATCGTTTCCGGACAAGACCACGGTGACTTTTGACAAAGGATTGACCGTGATAGTGGGTCCGAACGGAAGCGGAAAATCGAATATATCCGATGCCATGCGTTGGGTTCTCGGGGAAATGTCTTCAAAAAACATCCGCGGAACAAAAATGGAGGATGTAATTTTCGCAGGTTCGCAGAAGCGCAGTCCCATGAGCTTTGCCGAGGTTTCCGTGACATTCGATAATTCCGGCGAGGACGGCAGGATAGTCACTCCCGAGGATTATGACGAGATAACCGTGACGCGCAGATATTACAGAGCGGGAGAAAGCGAATATTTCATAAACCGCAAACCCGTGCGCCTGCGCGATATTCATGAGCTTTTTCTGAATACCGGTCTGGGAAAAGGCGGATATTCCATAATAGGGCAGGGCAAGATAGCGGAGATAATTTCCCGCAAAAACGACGAACGCCGTGCTGTTTTCGAGGAAGCGGCGGGAATAGCGAAATACAAATATCAGAAGCAGGAGGCAATGCGCAATCTCGACGCGACAAACGAAAATCTGACGCGTCTGGAGGACATTTCCGGCGAATTGCTTTCGCGTATAGGTCCGCTGGAAAAGGAATCGGCAAAGGCAAAAAAATATCTGGAAATTTACGAGAGAAAGAAGAAAATAGATATAGCTCTCTCTCTTTACGACATAGACGTGGCAAAAAAACGCTCGGCGGAGCTTAGCGAAAAGCTCGCCGTGGCAAAGCGCAATCTGGAAAGCTCGGAGGAAAAAATCCGCGATTCGGAAGCGAGGGAAGCTCTGCTTTCGGAAAGACAGAGTACAAACAGGATAGAAGCGGAGCGACTGGCTCAGGAAATTTCCGCTGAAACGGAAAATCTCCACGCAAAGGAATCCGCCATGCTCGTCTGCGAAAGCGAAAACGCGCATTTCGCCGAGAGCGAAAAAGAGGCGCGCGAAAAGCTTGTTTCCGGCGAAAGCGAAAGGGCAGGCACGGAAAAGGAGCTGGCGGAGAAGCGCGAAGCGCTGGAAAACGCCAAGCGCAAAAAAGCCGAAAAACAGGCGGCGGCAGACAGGATATGCGAGGAAATAGACGAGCTGAAAAACGAGCTTGCTCTCGCGGAAAACGATGTTTTTGACGCGGCAAAAAAGAAAGCGGAGCTGGACGAGCGCGCCGTGGCGGCGAAAATGAGAGCATCCGAGCTGGAGGCGCGGGCGCAGAGCGACGAGCAGAAGCTCGCTTCTCTTTGCGAAAGCGAGGAAAAGCACAATGCGGATATAGCGCTTTGCTCGGGCAGAATAGAAAAAGCGGAAAAGCAGATAGCGGGATATACCGAAAAGGAAAACGCCGAAAAAGCTCTGCTTGATGAAGCAAATGCGAAAAAATCAGCCGTTTCGGCTGAAAAAGCGGAGCTGGAAAAGAAAAAGAACGAATATTTTCTCGAGGCTTCGCAGAGAAAGCACAAGGTGCAGAATCTTATCCGCATGGAAGAGCTGCTCGAAGGATTTTCGAGAGCGGTGCGCTTTGTGGTGAGCGAATATTCGCAAGGGAAAATCACGGGCAAAGACGGCGGAAAGGTGACTCTTTACGGTCCGCTGTCGAAGCTTATTTCCACGGACGAAAAATATTCCGTGGCGCTGGAAACGGCTTTCGGGCAGAGCCTGCAGAATATAGTGGCGCGCGACGAATACAGCGCCAAGGCGGCAATAGAGTATTTAAAACGAAAAAATGCCGGCAGAGCCACATTTTACCCGATGGACACCATGCACGGCACGGAAACGGATGCGAAATCTCTCGGACTTTCGCAAGGCGAAGGCTTTATCGCCATAGCCAGCACTCTCGTGAAATGCGGCGACGATGTGCGCGGCATAGTGAAAAGTCTTGTTGGCAGGATACTGATAGCCGACAGCATGGACAATGCGGCAAAAATGGCAAAAAAGCTTTCGTACCGCTACAGGATAGTCACGCTGGACGGGCAGGTGATAAATGCCGGAGGCTCCTTTACGGGCGGTTCTTCCGCTACGGAAAGTCAGCTGCTTTCACGCCGCTCGCAGACAGACAGGCTGAATGAAGAAATAGCCGCCATAGAAAAAACCATGCGCGACACGGACAAAGCGATTTCCGCGCTTGTCGCGGAGGAAAAAGAGGCGGACGCGCAGATATCCGCGATATCCGCAAGAACAGCCGCCGTGCGCAAAATGAGAGAGGCGGAGGAAATACAGCTGGAGGTGCTCCGCTCGGGCAGAGAAATGCTGACGACGGCACTGGAGGGCGTGCTTTCGGAAAAAAGCCGGCTTTCCGAGCAGATGGCATCATATAAACGCGATATCGGCGGACTGGCTGACAAAAAAGGCGAATTTGATACGGAGGCGGCATTGATAGCTTTCAGAGAAAGCGAATCGGAAAGCAGGCGTGCTTCGCTGGATGAAAAGCTCGGAGAGCTGGAAGACAGGCGTTCCGACCTGATGATAGAGCTGGCACGCGAGGAAACGAATACGGAGCTCCTCGCTTCGCTTCTCGAAGCGGTGGAGGCAAAAGCGGAAATTTTCAGATCGGGTGCGGATTCTCTTCGCCTCACGATAGCCTCGTGCGAGGAAAAAACGGCGGCGAACAAAGAGAAAATATCGGAGCTGAAAAAAGCTTCGGCGGAAATCACGAAAAAGCTTTCCGATATGGAAAGCATGCGCGCTTCGCTCATGGCGGACGGCGCGGAAATAGAGCAGTCGCTTTCCGGCATACGCGCAATGCAGAAAAATGCCATGTCGGAAAAGGAACTCGTTTTCCGCGACTATACAAAAACGGAAAGCGACCTCGAAAATGCAAATGCACGCGCGGATTCGCTGTTGTCATTTCTGTGGGATGATTACGAGCTTACTTACGACGCGGCAAAGGATCAATGCGGTGAGCCCGTGGCTCCTTCCGAGAGAGCCGAAACCGCGGCGGAGCAATCGAAACTGAAAAATTCGCTCCGCGCACTCGGAAATGTAAATCTGAATGCGATAGAGGAATATAAGGACGTGAGCGAGCGCTACGGCAAAATGCACGTTCAGATAGAGGATCTCACGCAGTCGAGAGAGGCGCTGATGAAAAATATTTCCGAGCTGGAGGAATGCATGTGCAATGATTTCACCTCCACAATGGAACGCATCAATGCGAATTTCGGGAAAACATTCACGGAGCTTTTCGGCGGCGGCAGGGCGGAAGTAAAGCTTTCCGATCCCGAAAACGTCCTCGAAAGCGGAATAGATATAAATGTGGCTCCTCCGGGAAAGGTGATAAAAAGTCTTTCTCTGCTTTCGGGCGGCGAGCAGGCTTTTGTGGCGATAGCCCTTTACTTTGCGATACTGGAGGTAAACCCCGCGCCTTTCTGCATAATGGATGAAATAGAGGCGGCGCTCGACGAAGTAAATGTGGACAAATTCGCGGACTATGTGAAAAATTATTCCGAAAAAACGCAGTTTGTGCTGATCACACACAGGCGCGGCACAATGGAGGCGGCGGAACGTCTTTACGGTGTTACGATGCATGAAAAAGGAATATCGGATATTATTTCCGTGGATGTATCGGAAATAGAACGCAGAGCGGGCAAACTGCTCGAATAACAAAAACGAAAGGGCAAAAAATATGGGATTTTTCGAAAAGCTGAAAGCCGGTCTGGCAAAAACAAAAAATTCGTTTTTCGGCAAAATAAACGACATTTTCAAAAGCTTCAGACGCGTGGACGAGGATCTGATGGACGAGCTGGAGGAAGCGCTGATAACAGGCGACGTGGGCGTGGAAACGACGGAAGCCGTGCTGGATGAGCTGCGCACGCGCATAAAAGAAAAAAAGCTTTCCGAGCCGGACGAGGTGAAAGCTGAGCTTTTTGACATACTTCGCTCGCTGATAGGCGACGGCGAGCCGATAGCAGGCGAAGCGGGACGCCTGACGGTTATTCTCGTCGTGGGCGTAAACGGCGTTGGCAAAACCACATCCATAGCCAAGATGGCGAATGTTTTCAAAAGTCAGGGCAAAAAAGTGCTTCTTTGCGCGGCGGATACGTTCCGCGCGGCGGCGATAGATCAGCTCGGCGTATGGGCGGACAGAATAGGAGTGGACCTGATAAAGCAGAGCGAAGGTTCTGACCCCGCCGCCGTCGTATACGATGCCGTGCATGCCGCAAAAAAGCGCGATGCAGATGTGCTGATAATAGATACCGCAGGCAGACTTCATAATAAGAAAAACCTGATGACGGAGTTGGAAAAAATAAATCGCGTGGTGGATAAGGAGCTTCCGGACTGCGTGCGCGAAACCATTCTCGTGCTCGACGCCACCACGGGGCAGAACGCAGTGATACAGGCGCGCGAATTCAAGGACGCGGCAAATATCACGGGTCTTGCCCTCACGAAGCTGGACGGAAGCGCCAAGGGCGGAATAGTTTTTTCCGTGAAGCGCGAGCTGGGCATACCGATGAAATTCATCGGCGTGGGCGAAAAGGCGGACGATCTGCAGCCTTTCAATGCGGATGAATTCATAGCCGCGCTTTTTGCAAACGAGGAATGATATGAAAAAAATCGTGGTAGCCTCAAACAACAGGCACAAAATAAGCGAGATAGAAGCGATGCTCGCAAAAATCTACGGCAAAGAAATAAAGGCGCTGAGCCTTTCCGATATAGGTTTTACGAAAGAAATAGAGGAAAACGGCAAAACTTTCGAGGAAAATGCCGAAATAAAGGCGAGAGCCGCGGCGGCGCTCGGATATACGGCGATAGCGGACGATTCCGGACTTTGCGTGGATGCGCTGGACGGAAAACCCGGCATTTATTCCGCGAGATTTGCGGGAGAACCGTGCAGCGATGCTGAAAACAACAAAAAGCTGCTGGCGCTGATGGCGGATGTGCCGGATGAAAAGCGCGGGGCGAAATTTGTCTGCGTGCTGTGCTGTATCACTCCGGACGGAAGAGAGCTTTTTGCCCGCGGGGAATGCCCGGGAACGATACTTCACCGCGCGAAGGGCGAGGGCGGTTTCGGTTATGATCCGCTTTTTCTGTATGAAAACGGCAAAAGCTTTGCGGAGCTTTCTCCGGAGGAGAAAAACAAAGTAAGCCACAGGGCGAGAGCCATGGTGCGCTTTGCCGAGCAGGCAAAGGAAACAAAAATACTTGATTGAAAAAAAGGAAAAATTCTATGTTGACAAGCAAGCAGAGAGCGTATTTACGCGGACTTTCAAACAATTACGATACGATATTTCAGGTGGGCAAAGGCGGCATAACGGACAATATGACGGAGCAGATAGGAAATGCTCTGGAAGCCCGCGAGCTGATAAAGCTGCGCGTGCTGGACAACAGCGATTACGGTCCGCGCGAGGCGGCTGAGGTGATAGCCGAAAAGGTGGGCGCAGATGTCGTGAGCGTGGTGGGCACGAGATTTGTGCTTTATCGCGAATCGGAAAAGCATAAAAAAATAGATATATCTTCTTTATAAAAACGGAGGGCAATATGACCGAAAATGTGCTGACACGTCTGAAAGACACGGCACGTATGTGCATGAGCGCGAAGCGGTATGAGCATACATTGGGCGTTTATCGCGAATGTGAATATCTGGCGGATAAATGTTCGGTTTCGCCGAAAGAGAGGGACGATCTGCTCACGGCGGCATTGCTTCATGATATAGCAAAGCAATTGCCCATAGACAAGCAGAAAAACGTATGTATGCGCCATGGCACGGATATCCGCGGCGCGACGGAAGCCACGCTCCATCAGCTTTCGGGCGCGGAATATGCGCGCGAGCTTCTCGGCGCCGATATCGTAAACGATGCCGTATATTCCGCCGTGAGCAAGCATACCACGGGCGGCAGCGTGATGAGTCTGACTGACAAGCTGCTTTTTATCGCCGACTATACGGAGGCGGGGCGAACTCATGAAATGTGCCGCAAAATGCGGGAATATTTGCATGAAAACTGTGAAAAAATAGTAGAAGCCGAAAAAGTGCGGCGCTTTATCACAGAATTTGCGCTGATGCTTACAGACAATACCGAAAAATTTCTCGCGGCGACGGGCGCGGAAAAGGATCCGCGCATGGACTATGCGAGAGCGACTCTTGAAACTGAAATAAAAACGGCAAAGGAGAGTTGAAATTTTGGAAAACAACAGCTATGACGGATATATCCGTCGGAAAATGAAAAAGAAACGCACGTCCACGGTGCTGGTATGCGCTTTGCTGATAGTGGTTTTCTCTGCGATAACATTTGTGGCGGCTTATTTTCTGTTTTTCCGCCCGAGTGTGTCGCCCGATGTTCCTTTTATAAATAACGGTACCACGGGAACGGACGAGGCAGGGCAGGTGATAGTGGATACGAGCGGACCTTATGCACGCAAAAGCGGATATTACACATTCCTCGTGGCGGGGCTGGACGATGCTTCGCTGAATACGGATGTGATGATGCTCGCATCGCTCGACGTGGAAAACGGCAAGATAAATATAATACAGATACCGCGCGATACTTTTGTAAACAGAAATGTCGGCGGCTACAGCTATGTGAATTCCGTTAATGCCATGTACAGCTCGGCATACCATTCATATAAGGTTCCCGCCGCGGGAAGCGTTTCCGAGGAAACGCGCACAGCCATGGCAAAAACAGCGCGGCTGGAAGCCATGCGCGATGTATGCTCGCTCCTGGAAAAAAGTCTGTGCGTGAAAATAGACAGGTTTATCCTGCTGGATACGTCGGCTTTCCGCGAGATAATAGACGCGATCGGCGGAGTGGAATTTGATGTGCCTTTCGACATGGATTACGACGATCCCGCGCAAAATCTGCATATCCATCTGAAGGCGGGAAAGCAGATACTCGACGGTGCGAAAGCGGAGCAATTCATACGTTTCCGCAAAGGGGAAAAATACAGCTATCCCGCGGGCGATATAGACAGAGTGGACGCACGCGCCGATTTCATGCGCGCCGCGCTTTCACAGGTGAAAAAGAATGTAAATCTTTCGCTCGTTTCGCAGATAATAAAAACCGTATCGACAAAGCTGGATACGGATATAAAATTTGAAGAAGCCGTATATTTCGCAAAGGAAGCATATAAGATTTCCGACGCGAATATCACGATAAAAACAATAGGCGGCACCGTACTGCAAAATCCTGTGACGGGCGTATGGAAATATTACTGCCTGAACCGCGACGCGGCTATATTTGACATAAACAAATATATGAATGCGTTCACGCGGCAGATAGATGCGGAAATATTTGACACGGCGGGCTTTTTCACGAATGCGAGCGATGCCGAATACAGCTATATAAACGACTATTACAATTCATAGGAGGCATTATGGAAAACAAAGAAATCACCATGCTGACGACAGCCGATTCCGCAACTCTGGCAAACGAGATAGTGAAAATTCTCGACGACAGAAAGGCAAAGGATATAAAACTGCTGAAAGTGGACGACAAAACCGTGGTAACGGATTATCTCGTGATATGCACGGGTAATTCCAATACGCAGATAAAAGGTATCGCGGGAGAGCTTGAATACAAGCTCTCCGAGCGCGGCGTGACGCCTATCCATACCGACGGATACGAATCGGGCAAATGGATAGTTCTCGACTACGCGCAGGTAATAGTTCATATCTTTTACGGCGAGGACAGGGAATTTTACAAGCTGGAAAAGCTCTGGGGCGATACCGGCGCCGCTCTTCCCGCGGAATAAAAACGAAAATTCATCTTTGAAAGGGGATAAAAACATAAATGAAATACGACTACACCGCCATAGAAAAGAAATGGCAGAAAATCTGGGACGATAAAAAGGCTTTTCACGTCGAAATAGATAAGAATAAGCCAAAATATTATGCCCTCATAGAATTTCCGTATCCTTCGGGACAGGGGCTTCATATAGGTCATCCGCGCCCGTATACGGCGATGGATATAGTGGCTCGCAAAAAGAGAATGCAGGGCTACAATGTGCTTTTCCCGATGGGCTGGGACGCTTTCGGTCTGCCCACGGAAAATTACGCGATAAAGAACAAAGTACATCCCGCGGACGTCACGAAAAAAAACATAGCTCATTTCAAAGAGCAGCTCAAAATGCTCGGTTTCAGCTTTGACTGGGACAGAGAAATAAATACCACCGATCCAGAATACGTAAAATGGACGCAGTGGATATTCCTCCAGCTCTATAAGCACGGGCTGGCATACAAGAAAGAAATGTCCGTGAACTTCTGTACATCGTGCAAATGCGTTCTCGCGAACGAAGAAGTGGTAAACGGCGTATGCGAGCGCTGCGGCAGTGAAGTAGTTCACAAGGTAAAGAGCGAATGGATGCTCAAAATAACCGAGTATGCGGGCAGACTTATCGATGACCTGGAAGGGCTGGATTTCATCGATCGCGTAAAGACTCAGGAGATAAACTGGATAGGGCGTTCTCACGGCGCACAGGTGAAATTCAGATCCACCGAGGGCGACGATATCGTGGTTTACACCACGCGTCCCGATACGCTTTTCGGCGCTACATACATGGTAATAGCGCCCGAGCATGCGTTGATAGAAAAATGGAAGGACAAGCTCACAAATTACGCCGATATTATAAATTATAAGGAAGAAGCCGCGAGAAAATCCGATTTTGAGCGCACGGAGCTTGCCAAGGACAAGACAGGTGTCCGTCTCGACGGCGTGGAAGCGATAAACCCCGTAAACGGAAAGAAAATACCGATATTTGTTTCGGATTATGTACTCGCCACATACGGCACCGGCGCCATAATGGCTGTGCCGGCGCATGATACGCGCGACTGGGATTTCGCAAAGAAATTCGGTCTGCCGATAGTGGAAGTGGTAGCCGGCGGCAACGTGGAAAAAGAAGCGTTTACCGATGTTGCCACGGGCAAGCTCTGCAATTCCGGTTTTCTCGACGGGCTGGAAGTGGCACAGGCAAAGGAAAAGATAATCGCATGGCTCGAGGAAAAGGGGCTGGGCGAGAAAAAGACAAATTACAAGCTGCGCGACTGGGTATTTTCGCGTCAGCGCTACTGGGGCGAACCAGTGCCGCTCGTATATTGTGAGCATTGCGGCGGATGGGTGCCCGTGCCGGAGGATCAGCTCCCCGTAACGCTCCCCGATGTGGAGCACTATGAGCCTACGGACAACGGCGAATCGCCGCTGGCAAAAATGACGGATTGGGTGAATACCACCTGCCCCGTATGCGGAGGACCGGCAAAGCGCGAAACGGATACAATGCCCCAATGGGCAGGTTCGTCATGGTATTTCCTTCGTTACTGCGATCCGCATTGCAAAACGGCTCTCGCATCAAGCGAGGCTCTCGATTACTGGATGCCCGTGGACTGGTACAACGGCGGCATGGAGCATGTCACTCTGCATCTGCTTTACTCGCGTTTCTGGGCAAAATTCCTCTATGATATCGGCGTTATCAAATGCAAAGAACCTTATCTGAAGCGTACGGCGCACGGCATGGTTCTCGGCGAGGACGGCAGCAAAATGTCGAAATCCCGCGGCAATGTAATAAATCCCGACGATATAGTGCGCGAATACGGCGCGGATACGCTCCGCCTCTATGAAATGTTCATAGGCGATTTCGAAAAGGAAGCTCCGTGGTCGCAGACAGGCATAAAGGGTTGCCGCAGATTTGTGGAAAGAGTAGTTGGTCTTTGCGATATGGCAAAGGGCGATGGCGTAACGCCGAAGCTCGAAAATGCTTTCCACAAGACGATAAAGAAAGTTACTCTCGATATAGAGAATATGAAATTCAATACGGCTATAGCCGCTATGATGTCGCTCGTAAACGATATTTACGATGCCGGCACGCTCACGCGCGACGAGCTGAAAATATTTGTGCATCTGCTTTGCCCCTTTGCCCCGCACATAAGCGAGGAAATATGGGAAAGCCTCGGCGGCGAAGGTCTGCTTTCGCTCGATAAATGGCCCGAATACGATGAGGCAAAAACAGTGGACAGCACTGTTTCCGTAGCCGTGCAGATATGCGGCAAGACAAAGGAAATCATCGAGATAGCGAAGGGCGCTTCCGAAGAGGAAGCCACGGCTGCCGCAATGGCTGTACCGAAAATAGCCTCTATGCTCGAGGGCAAGCAGATAATAAAGAAAATATTCGTTCGCGACAGAATACTCAATTTTGTTGCCAAATAAAGAAAAAAAGCGAAAAAATACGCTGTTTTTGAAAAAAACGTGCAAAAGCGTATTGACAAAACCGCGGCAGTAATATATAATGTAAAAAGCCGTACTTTGGCATTTCAAATAAGCGTATACGGGAGAAAAAGCGATGATTTTTGATATAACTCCTATACTGAACGGCGAAACTGACAAAATGGATTTCGCCTTCGGATACCTTCCCGAAAAGGACGGTATAGTGGAAGCATTGTTTCCCGATATCGCATTTGAGGCGCCCGCCGACGTAAAGGGCTATGTGAAAAACAGGGCAGGCTATATGTATATCCATGCCGATGTTTCTTTACGTTACGGGACGCAGTGCGCCAGATGTGCGGAGCCTGTAGATGGCGAAATGAATTTTTCCTTTGAAAAGGATATAGCGAACGGCGGAGTCGACGAGGACAACGATGATTACATCTTTGCGAAAAATCAGAAGATTGATCTTTCGGAGCCTTTGGAGGAGGAGCTTCTGCTGGTGCTTCCCGCAAAGACACTTTGCAGGGAGGATTGCCGCGGGCTTTGCCCGAAATGCGGAAAAAATCTCAATTCCGGCGATTGCTCATGCGAAAAAACGCAGGGCGATCCGAGGCTTGCTGTTCTCAGAACTTTGCTAAAGTAAATATTAAAAAGATTGTTTAGCACTTTAAGGAGGTGTAGGTAAAAATGGCAGTACCGAAGAGAAAAGTATCCAAAGCAAGACGCGATAAAAGACGTTCCAACGTCTGGAAGCTCGAGCTTCCCGGCATGTCTAAATGCCCGAACTGCGGAGAGTATAATCTTGCACACAGAGTTTGCAAGGCTTGCGGACATTACAACGGCAAGGAAATCGTTAAAAAAGACGCATAAGTATAGCTTCCGTAGGGGTAGGTATGCCAAAACATACCTACCCATCTTGTTATTCTGCTAAAATTTACGGCGGAGATTGATAAATGGTTAAAATAGAATCTGTCAGAAAAGGCTCTCTTGCCGACCGCGCGGGAATAATCGCAAACGATATTCTTATCTGCGTGAACGGCAATGAGATACACGATGTTCTCGATTACAGATTTCATGTATGCAATAAAAAGCTGGATATTCTGCTCTCGCGCGGCGGGAAGGAATATCATGCGAAAATAAAAAAAGACGAATACGACGATATAGGGCTGGAATTTGAAACATTTCTCATGGATTGCAAACATTCATGCAGAAACAAATGCATTTTCTGCTTTATAGATCAGCTTCCGCGCGGAATGAGAGATACTCTCTATTTCAAAGATGACGACAGCCGCCTTTCGTTTTTGCAGGGAAATTATATCACGATGACAAACCTTTCCGATGAGGATGTGGACCGCATTATAAAAATGCGTATGTCACCGATAAATATTTCCGTGCATACCACAAATCCCGAGCTTCGCGTTTTTATGCTGAAAAATAAAAATGCGGGAAAATGCCTTTCCTATCTCAGGCGCTTTTATGACGCGGAAATAGAAATGAGCTGTCAGATAGTGCTGTGCCGCGGCGTAAATGACGGCGACGAGCTCATCCGAACAATGCACGATCTCGCGGCGCTTCATCCTTATGTGGAAAGCGTTTCCATAGTGCCCGCGGGCATGACAAAATTCCGCGACGGACTGGCGGAGCTTACGCCTTTTTCAAAAGAAGAGGCGGCGGCTGTGATTGCCACGGTGGAATGGTTTGCCGGTGAGTGCAAAAAGGCTTACGGAACGAGCATATTTTACTGCGCGGACGAGCTTTATATAGAGGCTGGACTGCCGCTCCCGTCGGGCGAATATTACGAGGGATATCGCCAGATAGAAAACGGCGTGGGTATGATAGCATCCATGCGCGATGAATTTAACGAGGCAATCGCGGATTCGGTGCCGGAAAATACGGCAAAGCGCACGGTTTCTATAGCCACGGGTGCCGCGGCATACGATTTTATATTGTCGCTCGCACACGCGCTGGAGGAAAAATTCAGCTTTATAAAAATAAATGTATATAAAATAGAAAACAACTTTTTCGGCAAAAGCATAACCGTTGCCGGGCTGGTGACGGGGAAGGATCTCGCGGAGCAGCTCTGCGACAAGAAAATCGGGGAGAGGCTTTTTCTTCCTTACAGTATGCTCAGGCATGAGCGCGATCTTTTTCTCTGCTCAATGAGCACGGAGGAGCTTTCGGAAAAGCTCGGCGTGCCGCTTACTTTCGTGGAAAACGACGGGTATGATTTTGCGGAAAAGATAATGAATACATAAAAAATCAGGAGGCAGATATGTCAAAGACAGTGCTTGCCATAGTCGGCAGACCGAATGTCGGCAAAAGCACGCTTTTCAATAAGCTTGCGGGGGAGCGCGTTTCCATTGTGGAGGATATCCCGGGCATTACGCGGGACAGAATCTATTTTGATACAGAATGGAACGGCAGACCCATAACTGTTATCGACACGGGCGGTATAGAGCCGAAAACGGACGATATTATTCTTTCAAAAATGAAAATGCAGGCGGAGCTTGCCATAGAAACGGCTGATGTTATCGCCTTTATATGCGATGTGCGCGCGGGACTGACCGCGGCGGACAAGGATATCGCCGTAATGCTGCTGAAAAGCGGAAAGCCCGTGGTGCTTTGCGTAAATAAAATAGACAGCATAGGCAGTCTGCCCATGGAATACTATGAATTTTACGAGCTTGGTTTCGACGGAGATCCGATAGCGCTTTCATCACTTCACGGTACCGGAACCGGCGATCTGCTCGACCGCGTGCTGGAGCTTGCTCCTTCCGAAAAAGAAGAAGAGGAAGACGACAGCAGCATAAAAGTAGCTGTGATAGGAAAGCCGAACGCGGGCAAAAGTTCTATTGTAAATAAAATCCTCGGCGAGGACAGAGTGATTGTTTCCGATATTCCTGGAACCACGCGCGACGCGATAGATACAAAGGTGGAAAACGAATACGGAAAATATACATTCATCGATACGGCGGGAATAAGACGCCAGAAAAAAGTCATCGACAGAGTGGAAAAATACAGCGTTTTGCGCTCGCATTCCGCTGTGGAACGCGCCGATGTCTGCCTGATCATGATAGATGCCTCCGAGGGAATAACGGAGCAGGACGAGAAAATAGCGGGACTTTCACACGAGGCGGGAAAAGCCGCAATAATCGTGGTGAATAAATGGGACCTGATAGAAAAGGACAATTCATCCGTGAAGAAATTCACGGATGATATAAGAGAGGCTCTCTCGTATATGCCTTATGCGCCGATACTTTTCGTTTCGGCAAAAACAGGGCAGCGCATACCGAAGCTTTTTGAGCATATAAATTACGTGAACGAGCAGGCTTGCCTGCGCATATCCACAGGTATGCTGAACGATGTGCTCAACGATGCCGTCACGCGCGTACAGCCGCCCACTGATAAAGGTAAGCGCCTGAAAATATATTATATGACGCAGGTTTCCACAAAACCGCCCACATTTGTCATTTTCGTAAACGATGCGGAGCTTTTCCATTTCTCATATCAGCGATATATAGAAAACAAGCTGCGCGAGGTATTCGGTTTTAACGGTACGCCGATAAGAATAGTTGTGCGTCAGAAAGGCGACGAGCCTTATACGGGAGGCAAATAAGTATGAAGGAGCTTCTTACAAACGGGATTTTTCCCCTTGATGCGGGCAATCCGCGCTTCTGGCTCGGAGTTGCTTTGTGCGTGATAGTGCCTTATCTGCTCGGCAGTGTGAATTTTGCCGTGTTGCTTTCAAAATATTGCGGAAAAGACGATATACGGAATTTCGGAAGCGGGAATGCGGGCGCTACAAATATGATGCGTGTATACGGGAAAAAGCTCTCGTTTCTCACTTTTTTTCTTGATGCGCTGAAAGGTGCGCTGAGCGTATTTCTGGGGCTGATGTTTTTTCCGCTTGATACTTTTGCTTATGTATGCGCGTTTTTCTGCATGCTCGGGCACGCTTTTCCCGTATTTTTCGGATTTCACGGCGGTAAAGGCGTTTCCACCATTGCGGGTGCGATAATAGCGCTCAATCCGATAGTGGCAGCGATACTTTGCTTCACGTTTTTCTTCATTGCTTATATGTCGAAATATGTTTCGCTCGCTTCCATGCTGACTACGATACTTTTTCCTGCGCTGAACAGGCTGATACCTTTTTATTCCGCGCCGCCGTTTTTCCTGACGAAAATGATTTTTTCTGTAATGATGCCGCTGCTTGTGGTATTTTTGCACAGAAATAATATAGAGCGGCTGTTAAACGGCACGGAAACAAAAACATTTCTGAAAAAGAGAGAAAAATAAAGCAAGGGCGACATTTGTCGCCCTTGTTTTTCTTTGTGCCAAGAAACAAGTGGCGCTTTTCGTAAAAGCGAGGAAAATATTTCTTTCCCCGCGAGGGGACGAAGGCGTACTTTTGCGTGACCAAAAGTACCAAAAGTACCAAAAGTCAAAAAGAGGAAGGTATTCCTCTTTTAAACACCTTCTGTGTCGCCTTGCGGCGACTCGTGCGAACATAATGCCCCGACAGTCCGACCACAGACTAAACCGGAAGTATGGATCAAATCCACGCTTAACACGGACTTTTGCTTGTTCAAGTCAGAACTAAACCTTCCCCGACTCGATGTCCATCAAGCCATGCTCGCGTAGTCGGAGTTTAGCCTATAGTGGGAAGTATGTCAAAAGCCATGGCGTGGCACCACCCACCCCGTCGAATCTGCTCGCTTTTTGCGGCATACTGTGTTCGCACGCGCGGTATGGCTGATGATACGCGGAGAGATTAACTTGAAATTTTTGATTTTGCTATATATAGCACATACTTGCCGCGCATTACTTCCTGCGGCTAACTCGACGGGGTGCGAGGTAGTTTGCAAAGGAGGGCGAGGAGCCTTCCTTTGATGACTTTTCCCGCTGACTCCGTCTCGGCGACGCCGTTCAGAGGTGGCTCCGCCACCCTGAACCCTCCTCTTGGTCACGCAAAAGTACACCCCCGTCCCCTCGCGGGGACAAAGTAACTTTTGTTTCTTTGCCCAAAGAAAAACGAGCACGGGCGGCGACTGCCGCCCGCTTCTTTTCACGCTTTTCTTTCAAAGAAAAGCCTCTGTCCCCGCAGCGACAAAAGAGCACAAATAAAAATGCACGCCTTTTACGGCGTGCATCTTCTTCATAAAAGCGAGGTAAATGCTTTTAATGCGAAAAATTATTTATCGAAATCGGCCTGCTTTGCGATAAACGGGACAGCGCCTATGGCAAAAGCGGCGACTGTGGTAAGAATCGTTTCGGGAATCATGTAAACTGCATTGTACAGAACAGAATAAAGAATCGAAAGGGAAGCGCCGGAATATTTTGCCATTATAGATGCGCCTGTTTCGCCGAGCTCACCGAAGAACCAGCTTGCCCATGTTCCGTAGAAAACAGCGCCGGAAATAACATGAACGATATAGCGGCATACGCAGGCAACGAGAGCACCTATGCCCATAGCGGCAGAGGGCTTGCCTATTTTTCTGAAAAGAGAAGCAACGCCGACTACAGTATATGCGAGAACATAGTCGAGCAGGCAGATGATGATGGCTTTCCACCAGATCTGCTGGCTGTCACCGGGCATAAAGAGCGCGGAAACGGTTTTCATGCTCACGAGTATTTTGAGTATACCGAATACGAGAGCCGAACCGAATCCCCATTTTGCTCCGTAGAGATAACCGATGAGTACGAGCGGGAGCATGGAAAGAACTGTCACACTGCCGCCGAAAGGCGATTCGTAGATGACGGCAAAAGTAAGCACTATGGCTATGGCGATAAGCATAGCGCAGGTTACGAGCTTTCTCAGTCTGCTGCTCCTGTCGCTGAAGCTTGTTTTCAATTTTTCATTTGACATAATGAAAAACCTCCAAAAAAAATAAAAATACCGCAGATATACATCGCGGTATAAAAAGAGATATTGCAAGTATCTTAATCTTCCTACGATGGCATTATCCATATCAGGTAAAAGGGTTTTCGGATAACATCCTCATCTCAGCCGATAATATCAGCGCCCCTGATTATATATTTTGCGGTTCGCATATATAATAATATGAAAAAAGCGATTTGTCAACCGTTTTTTATGAAAAAAACATGAAAAACAGTATTTTTTTGCCGACAGTGTTTTGGCATATCGGGGGCAAAAGTGACAAAAACAGCGTTTGTTAATAAAAAGTTCACAAATAAATTTTCAAAAACCCTTGACAAAACAAGGAAGAAGTGATAGATTTATACTGTAATTAGCACTTGGACATTACGAGTGCTAAAAGCAAAAGGCAAGGAGGTGCGGAAAATGGATGGCAATCTCCCGATAGGAGGAGAGCTGAGCGACCGTAAAAAGCTGATACTTCGCAGCATAGTGGAATCTCATGTTTCCAGCGGCGAGCCTGTCGGTTCCAAAACGATAATGACGCTTTCCGGTATACCTTTTTCCTCCGCCACGATACGGAGCGAAATGGCAGAGCTGGAGGCTCTCGGTTATCTTGAGCAGCCGCACACATCCGCCGGCAGAATCCCCACCACGCTGGGCTACCGCTTTTATGTGGACAGTCTGATGGAGGATTACAAGCTGACTGCTTCGGAAATACTGAAGCTGAACAACCTGCTGAAAAACAGGGTAGGCGAGCTGGACGGAATACTCCGTTCCGCTTCCAGACTGATAACATCGCTCACAAATTATTCCACCGTTTCGATAAAGGCGGGCGATACGGACACCGTGGTTTCGGAATTTTCCGCAATGTATCTCGATGCGCACAACTATCTGATAGTGATGCGCATGCCGGACGGCAAGGTCAAAACCTGCCACATACGTTCCGACGAAGAAATACCCGAGGAAGCGATAAACGATTTTGCCTCGCTCCTGAATAAAAACGTAGCCGGCATTCCGTATACTATGATAACGCTGCCTATGATGATGCGCATAGAAAACGGAATGGGCGAATACGGACACATCGTTTCGGACGCCATAAAATCCATATACAGCGAGCTTGGCGGCGGCGAAACGGAGGTTCATTTTGAGGGCGTGGACAAATTGCTCGAATATCCGGAATTTTCAAATGTCGGTCAGATGAAAAAGATATTCGATATGCTGGAGAAAAAGAACGACATAGTCGGTATGCTTTCACGTGCGGACAATGACAAAGTAAACATTTTCATCGACGATGAAAATGACAATCTCGCGGACAATTCGGCGCTGGTTTTCAAAAAATTCAAAGTCGGCGGCAAGGTTGTGGGCGCGATAGGCGTTTTCGGACCGAGCAGAATGGATTATTCACGCGTGGTTTCCACTATAGAATATCTGGCAGGCGAGATTTCATCGCTCGCGGGAGAATCGCTCCTGACAGACGGTACGGAGCACAAGGACAATAATTAGCATAAAATTCGGAGGTATAAATAAAAATGACAGAGGAAACAAAGGCAAAGGCGGCTGAGGCGGAAACCGAAGAAGCGAAAGCGGAAGCGGCTGAACCCGAAACCGAAGCGAAGCCAGACAAGATTTCAAAGCTGAAGAGCGAAAACAAGACGCTCGCACAGGAAAACGAAAAGCTGAAAAAGGAGCTTGCCGAAAGCTCGGACAAATATCTGCGTATGCTTGCCGAATATGATAATTTCAGGCGCAGAACGCAGAAAGAAAAAGACGGCATTTATGCCGACGCTTACGAAAGCGCTCTTTCGGCTGTGCTTCCCGTGGCGGATAATCTGGAAAGAGCGGCGCTTTGCTCCGACGGCGAAAGCCTCGCGGACGGCGTAAAAATGATAATAAAGCAGTTTTCCGAGGCTCTCGGAAAGCTGGGAATAGAAGCCTACGGCGAGCGCGGCGAAGCATTTGACCCCGTTATTCACAACGCGGTGATGCAGATAGCCGACGATGAGCTGGGCGAAAATACTGTAGCCGAGGTTTTGCAGAAAGGCTACAAAAAAGGCGATAAGATACTGCGTCACGCAGTGGTCAAAGTCGCAAACGTATAAGCTTTCCCGCTTATGCGTATATAAATAACGAAAACAAAAAACTTTATATAAATCGGAGGTAACATATTATGGCTAAAATTATAGGTATTGACCTTGGTACAACAAATTCATGCGTAGCGGTTTACGAGGGCGGCGAACCCGTGGTTATCACAAACCCCGAAGGCTCGAGAACAACTCCTTCCGTAGTTGCATTTTCCAAGACAGGCGAAAGAATAATCGGTCAGGTGGCAAAAAGACAGGCTATCACAAATCCGGACAGAACAATAATGAGCATAAAGCGCGAAATGGGCACAAATTACACCGTTGAAATCGACGGCAAGAAATATACGCCCCAGGAAATTTCCGCTATGATTCTGAAAAAGCTCAAGGACGATGCGGAGGCTTATCTCGGCACGCCCGTAACACAGGCTGTAATCACAGTCCCCGCTTACTTCTCCGACGCACAAAGACAGGCTACAAAGGATGCCGGCAAGATAGCGGGACTCGAAGTTCTCCGTATCATAAACGAGCCGACAGCCGCAGCTCTCGCTTACGGCGTGGACAAAGACCCGAAGGAACAGAAGGTTATGATTTATGACCTCGGCGGCGGTACATTCGATGTTTCCATACTCGAAATATCCGACGGCGTATTTGAAGTTCTTTCCACAAACGGTAATACAAGACTCGGCGGCGATGATTTCGATAACAGAGTGATTGACTGGATCGCCGACAAATTCGCAAAAGAAAACGGCGGCATAGATCTGCGCAAAGACAAGATGGCTCTCCAGAGATTGAAGGAAGCCGCAGAAAAGGCTAAAATAGAGCTTTCCGGCATGATGAGCGCAAATATCAATCTGCCTTTCATCACAGCCGATGCTACAGGCGCAAAGCACTTTGACGCAACACTTACACGTGCCGAATTCGACAGAATCACGGCAGACCTCGTAGAGGCTACCATGACCCCTGTAAAGAATGCTCTCCGCGATGCAAATCTCACATCGGCACAGATCGATAAAGTACTGCTCGTAGGCGGTTCCACGAGAATTCCCGCAGTTCAGGAAGCTATACGCTCGTTCACGGGCAAGGAACCTTTCAAGGGCATCAACCCCGATGAATGCGTTGCCATCGGTGCGGCTGTTCAGGCGGGCGTGCTCGGCGGCGATGTAAAGGATCTGCTCCTTCTCGACGTAACTCCGCTTTCACTCGGTATCGAAACCCTCGGCGGTATATGCACAAAGATAATCGACAGAAACACGACCATTCCTGTAAAGAAATCTCAGGTATTCTCGACGGCTGCAGACGGTCAGACTTCCGTTGAAATTCACGTGCTCCAGGGCGAACGTGAGATGGCTGCCGCAAATACCACGCTCGGCAGATTCTCGCTCGACGGTATCCCCGCAGCACCCCGCGGCGTTCCTCAGATCGAAGTTACATTCGATATCGACGCAAACGGCATAGTGAATGTTTACGCTACGGATAAAGGCACCGGCAAGGAACAGCACATCACAATCACTTCTTCCTCCAATATGAGCAAGGAAGACATAGACCGCGCCGTAAAGGATGCGGAGAAATATGCCGAAGAGGACAAGAAGCTCAAGGACGCCGTAGAAACAAAGAATCAGGCAGAGGCGCTCATATTCCAGAGTGAAAAGACGCTCGCAGAGCTTGGCGACAAGGTAAGCGAGGATGAAAAGGCAACCGTGAACGCAGAGCTGGCTAACCTCAAGGAAGCCGTAAAGGGCAACGACACCGAAGCCATCAAGAAGGCTATGGACGCTTTCCGCGAGAAATTCTATGCGCTTTCCGAAAAGCTTTACAAAGCGCAGGCGGAAGCACAGGGCGCGGCAGGTGCCGACGGTGCGCAGGGAGCAGCCGGAACTCAGAATGACGACGGAAGTTTCAATGCCGAATATAAAGAAAAATAATATAAACTGCACCTGTAAGGGCGGGCATTGTGTCCGCCCTTATCGGGGTTTTATACAGTTTGCTTCATGCAGTTTATATACAGAGGTACTTAAATGAGAGATTATTATGAGATTCTCGGAGTTGCAAAGACTGCGAGCGATGACGAAATAAAAAAGGCTTACCGTGCGCTTGCCAAAAAGTATCATCCGGATATGAATCCCGGCGACAAGGACGCGGAAGCGAAATTCAAGGAGATAAATCAGGCTTACGCCGTTCTTTCCGATCCCGATAAAAAGGCGAAATACGACCAGTACGGTCCCGAAGCCGCAGAAGGCAATTTCAGCGGCGGCGGAGCGGGCTTCGGCGGATTTGACGGCTTTGATATCTCCGATATTTTCTCCGATATGTTCGGCGGCGGTTTCGGCGGCGGCTCGAGAAGAACGAGGACAGGACCGGAGCGCGGCGACGATTTGCTTTCACGCATATATATTTCCTTTGAGGAAGCGGCTTTCGGCTGTAAAAAAGATGTGAAATATCAGCGCGTGGAGCGTTGCTCCGAGTGCGGCGGCACAGGCGCGGCAAAGGGAACCACACCGAAGGTTTGTTCCAAATGCGGCGGCACGGGACAGATAAAGACGCAGCAGAAAACGCCTTTCGGCGTATTTCAGACTTCTCATGTCTGCGACGCCTGCGGCGGCAAAGGCACTGTGATAACCGACCCGTGCAAGGCATGCAAGGGTGCGGGACTCAAAACCGTATCGAAAACGCTGGAGGTTTCCATTCCCGCGGGTATTGACAACGGTCAGAAAATAGCCCTGCGCGGCATGGGCAACTGCGGACGTAACAATGGACCGACAGGCGACCTTTATATTTCCGTGCAGGTAAGACCGCATCCGATATTCGAGCGCAACGGTTTCAATATATATTGCGAAATACCGATAACATTCCCGGAGGCGGCTCTCGGCGCGGAGCTGAGAGTGCCCACTCTTGAGGGCGAAACGACGTATACCATACCCGAAGGTACGCAGACGGGCAAATCCTTTACCATAAAAGGCAAAGGCATCCCCTACAGCAACGGAAAGGGAAGAGGCGATCTCGTTTTCAAAGTGACGGTGGAAGTACCGAAAGGCATGAACGAGGAGCAGAAAGATGCTCTGCGTAAATTTGCCGCGGCATGCGGAAACGGAAATTACACAAAGAAAGAGAGCTTTTTCTCAAAAATTTTCGGGAAGGACAATAAAAAGTGATTTGGACGCAGATAAAAGTAAAATGCAATGTGACCGATCTTGAAACGGTGAGCGCAGTGATGTCCATGATGGACAATTTTATAATGACCGAGGATTACCGCGATATAGATACGGAGCTGAAAAGCGTATACGGCGATCTGATAGACGAAAGCATTCTGAAAGCCGACAAAACAAAAGGCTCGTGCAGCATATTTGTGCCGGAGGAAAAGAATATTTCGGAATATATTTCTTATATAAACGAGCGTCTGCCCATGCTCGGCATTCCTTACGAAACGGAAATAATAAATACCGCGGATGAGGAATGGTCCACCGCATGGAAAAAATATTACAAGCCGACGCCGATAGGCGAAAAAATCGTAATAGTGCCCAGCTGGGAACATTACGACAAAAAAGACGGTGAAATAATAATAGATATGGATCCCGGAATGGCTTTCGGCACGGGTACGCATGAAACCACGCGGCTGTGTGCCACGCTTCTCGAAAAAAATATAAAGCCGGGCGATAAAATGCTCGACGTCGGCAGCGGTAGCGGCATACTCGCTATATGCGGAGCGAAGCTCGGCGCTTCCTCCTGCTTTGCCTGTGATATAGACCCCGTGGCTGTCCGAACGGAAAAGGAAAATTTCGAGCGCAACAAATGCGATAATATCACCTGCGCCGTTTCCGACCTGCTCGCGGGCGTGCCGGATGAAAAATACGATATCGTCACGGCAAATATCGTCGCCGATATAATAATCCGTATGGCGCCGGATATAGGTAAATACATGCGCGACGGCGCGCTCATCATAGTTTCGGGCATAATAGATGTGCGCGAAAAAGATGTGGACAAGGCGATGGCGGAATGCGGATTTACAAAAACAGAGGCGCTTTATGACGGCGGCTGGTGCGCGGAGGTTTTCAGAAAATAAGCGATTTCGCGCGATCGCAAGGCATTATTCATAAAAAACAGCGTATTATTTATAAATAATGAGGAAAAATTTTCATAAATACTTTGACAAACGGCTTATTTTGTTGTATAATACAGAAAGGATTGCGAAAGTCCGCTTTTATACGAAGCCGTTTGTCTTTATCTGGCAAAAGGCTATGCGGAGATTTATTTCTTCGCATATTTTGCGTAAAAAGGCAAGTACGTCTTTTTTTGAGGTGCGCCTATGCCGAGATTTTTTGTTCCGCAAAATCAGATATACGACAGCGAGATAGTTATTCTCGGCGATGATGCAAAGCATATAATTTCTTCTTTGCGGATGCGCGTGGGAGAGAGCATCACCGTATGCGATATGCAGAATACCGATTATTTCTGCCGCATAGCCTCCGTAGACGGGGGCGCTGTCCGTGCGCAGATATCGGAAACCGCTCCGTCAAAAACGGAATTTCCGATGAAAATACGCCTTTTTCAGTCTATGCCGAAAGGCGATAAATTCGAATATATCGTGCAGAAATCCGTGGAAATGGGCGTATGCGAGATAATTCCCGTTTTTTCTTCGCGTTGTGTCGTAAAGCCGGACCCGTCGCGTGAGGAAAAAAAGCTGGAAAGATACAGACGCATAGCATACGAGGCGGCAAAGCAGTGCGGGAGGGGAATAATTCCTTTTATATGCGCTCCGCTTTCGTTCGGCATGGCGGCGGATTTTGCCGCGGGTGACGGATTGTCGCTTATCTGCTACGAAAACGAACATTCCGTTTCGATAAAGGACGCTTTGCTTTCACGGAAAAAGGGCGATATTTCACCGATATCGTTTTTTATAGGTCCGGAGGGCGGATATTCCGAAGAAGAAATAAAAAGAGCCGGCAGTGCCGGCATAAAGTCGGTTTCTCTCGGAAACCGTATACTCAGATGCGAAACGGCATCGGGTTTTGCCCTCGCGTGCGCTTCATTCGCACTTGAACTTTAAAAGCATATCTAACGGCGTATGATATGCGAAAAATAAAACACTAAAATTTACCGCCGGGAAATGGAAACCGATATGAATACCAACGCAAACAAAAAGAAATACGACGCAAAGGCGGACGAAACCGCGATTTTCAGAGTTCTTGCGCTCATATTTGCCGCCATTGTAGGATTCGGAGCACTCTCGCTTCTCGATACGTATAAAAGCAAGCTTTTCTCGTACATTATGAACGGGGATAAGCCCGTTATCACGGTGATGACGATAGTTATTTCCGTTTTCGCGCTCATCGCGGCGCTTTCCGTGGCTTATTTCGTATATTGCAGAAAGAAAAAGACGGATGAATCCCGCAGAGCAGTGACTTCTTTCGGAATAATGTTTTCCGCGCTTTTCGTGCTTGTTTCGCTCATACTCGTGCGTTTCCTCACAAACGCCATGATAAAGGTGGAAGTGCTTTTCTTTGCCACGGTGATACTTGCTTTCATTTATAATATCTGCCCGAAAAGCTTTTTCGGCTTTTCACTTTTCTCCGCGGTGTCCGGAGCGGCGCTTTACTATATAGGCAGCGGAAATACAAATTACGGACTTGACAAAGCTTTTCAGATAATTTCGTATGTATACGCCTTCGCGGCTCCCATAGCTGTTGTCGTGCTCGCGATACTCGGTTCGAAAAAGGGCAAATCCGCTCTTTTTGCCAAAGACGGCGGCGATATGAAATTCTATAATATATTCAGACTGATCATGGCGGCGCTGCTTCTTGTATTTGCGATAGTTTGCATGCTCGCAAATTTCATTACGGTGTATCTTATCGCGGCATATTTTGTTATATATCTTGTGCTTGGTATATTTTGCACTATTAAAATGATGTGAATTTAGATATTTTTACGAAAAAACTATTGAAATTCCACAAAATTTGAGTTAGAATATATATGTATAGTTAAAAACTTCGCGAAAACGACGTTTTTCGCGGCGCGAGAGGAGTAAAAAATATGTCGAGCAGATTATTTCAGGGTGTGATACACCAGATGAAAGATGCTATAGGCAGAACCATCGGCGTTATCGACGATAACGGCGTGATAGTTGCCTGCAGCGATCTGATGAAAATAGGCGAAACAAAGCAGAATATAAAAGAGGAAATAAATTACGTTTCCGATATGGTGAAATACGGCGGCTACACATACAGACCCATGTCGCAGGATACCGATTCCGAATATATAGTATTTATACAGGGAGAGGACGACATGGCGGCGCAGATGTCCAGCGTGCTCGCCGTGGCGCTGAATAATATAAAGAATTATCACGATGACAAATACGACAAAACTTCCTTTATAAAAAATGCGCTTCTCGACAATGTTCTCCCCGGAGATATGTATATCAGAAGCAAGGAGCTGAATTTTGCCGCAGATGTATGGCGTGTGGTTTACCTTATAAAATTCACCTCAAATACGGAAACATCGCCTTTTGACATAATCCAGAATATGTTCCCGAATTCAAATCAGGATTATGTGATAAGCACGGGCGAACGCGATATAGTTCTGGTCCGCGAAATCAAGCCGGAAACAGAGCTTGCCGAGCTGGAAAAGACAGCTACGGAAATAGCCGATACGCTCGCCTCCGAATTTTATGCGAAAATTTCCATAGGCATCGGCAGTCCCGCCGAAAATATAAAGGATATTTCCCGCTCTTACAGAGAGGCGCAGGCGGCGCTGGAGGTAGGTCATATATTCGATTCCGACAAACGCATAGTAAGCTATGAAAATCTCGGTATCGGCAGACTTATTTATCAGCTTCCCGTTACGCTTTGCGAGATATTCCTGAATGAAGTTTTCCAGAAAGGCTCAATTGACGCGCTCGACAGGGAAACTCTTTCCACGATACAGAGCTTTTTCGAGAACAATCTGAATGTTTCAGAAACATCGAGAAAAATGTTTGTTCACAGAAACACTCTCGTATACAGACTCGACAAAATCAAAAAGATAACAGGGCTGGATCTTCGCGAATTCGAAAACGCGATCACCTTCAAGGTAGCTCTGATGGTCAGAAGCTATCTTAATTCAAAGAGCAACAGATATTGATAAAGACTTCGGAGCGGACTGTTTTCTCGGACAGGTTCGCTCCTTTGCGGAATAACCTTTTTTACAAAAAATATTTTGCGGAGATTTTTTATGGATAATAACGAAGAAAAGAATGAAATGATGCCTTCCGCCGCGGAAACGCAGGGAAAAGTATCTGTCGGCACTCCCGAACCGCTGGCGAAAAAACCGAAAAGAAAAATATCGATAGGGCTTTCTGTTTTCATCACTGTGATAGCGATGTTTCTCACATTCCAGTCCACGTATATAGTGATGAGCGAAAAGAGCAAAACAGCGGTAAACGAAGCGCGCGGAGAGATAGCGAAATACGGCGATCTTTTCGACATGATAGAGATTTTCAAAAATCATTATATCTACGACGTGGATGACGAGCTTATAAACGACGGGCTTCTTCATGCCTACGCTTATTATTCCGGCGACAAATATGCCGTATATTACAACGGCGAGGAATGGGCGGATTTCGTAAACAAAATGAGCGGCAATAATGTCGGCATAGGTGTTTACGTCACGAGCGCGGAAAACGGAATAGAAATTCTCCACGTAATGAGCGGAACTCCCGCGGAAAAAGCGGGCTTCATGAAAGGCGATATCGTAGTTGCCATAGACGGAAAAGACATTACCAAAATGGCGTATAATGATGCCGTGACGCTCGTCGCGGGAGAGGTCGGTTCTCAGGTCACGCTCACGGTACTGCGCAACGGGAAAAATATCGATCTGGTAGCCACGAGAGATAATTACGAGGCGCAGACGGTAATCGCCGAAACTTTCGAGCGCGACGGCAAAAAAGTCGGATATATTCATATAACGAATTTCTACAGCGTTACGACAAAGCAGGTTATGGCTGCCGTAGAGGCTGCAAAGCAGGAGGGCTGCAAGGCGCTCATATTCGATGTCCGCGGAAATCCCGGCGGTGAGCTTTCCGCCGTGTGCCATACGCTGGATTACCTGCTGCCCGAGGGTCCTATAGTGCGCACATTCAGACGCGACGGCGACAAGCTGACGCAGGAGCCGATAGAATACAAATCGGGAGCGAGCTGCATCGATCTGCCGATGGTTGTTCTGGCGGACGAAAATTCCGCTTCTGCGGCAGAGCTTTTCACATCGACGCTCCGCGATTACAATAAAATAACGCTGGTCGGCAAAAACACTTACGGCAAGGGTTGCGGTCAGACGGGCTATGCGGTAGGCGACGGCTACCTGATGGTGACATCGTTCCTCTATGCTCCGCCTTACTCCGACAATTTCGACGGAAAGGGAATAGCACCCGATATAGAAGTGGATCTCGCCGAGGAATACAAAAACAAAAATATCATGTCGCTTACATTAGAGCAGGACGCACAGCTTCTGGAAGCGCTTGAGCAGGCATTTTCGAAAATAAATTAAAACTATTCAACACAATACAAAAGGGAGATATTCTGAAAATGGCAAAACAGATTGTAATGACCGAGAGCGGTCTTGAAAAGCTGAAAAAGGAACTGGATTTTCTCAAAAGCGTAAAGCGTAAAGAGGCTGCCGAGAATGTCGGCATAGCGCGTTCTTTCGGCGACCTGAGCGAAAACAGCGAGTATGACGAAGCCAAAAACGAGCAGGCAAAAGTAGAGGCGCAGATAGCGGAGCTGGAAGAAACGATAAAGCACGTTACCGTGATAGCCGATGATGAAATACAGACGGACTCCGTAAGACCCGGAGTTACCGTGACTGTACTCGATATGGAATATGACGAGGAGGACGATTTCACCATTGTAAATACGCACGAGGTGGATCCCGCTACGAGAAAAATTTCCGATCAGTCGCCCATAGGGAAGGCGCTCATAGGTTCCAAGGTCGGCGATACCGTAACGGTGGAAGTTCCCGACGGCACGGTACAGTACAAAATAGTAAAGATAACAAGACACTGAAATTTTTTATAGAGGAGAAAAAGTATGGCAGAATTTGAAAATCAAAATCCCGCAGAGGAGCTTACCGAAGAAAAGCTCAATGAGATTTTGCAGATAAGACGCGACAAGCTCGCCGCTCTGAGAGCAGACGGAAAAGATCCATTTACCGTAGTAAAATACGATATAAGCACGCACGCCTCGGATATCAAAAACGATTTTGAAGGATTTGAGGGCAAAAGCGTTTCCGTCGCCGGCAGAATGATGAGCCGCCGCATAATGGGCAAAGCTTCCTTCATGGATCTGCGCGACGGCACCGACAGAATACAGATATATGTAAAGCGCGACGACGTGGGCGAAGAGGATTATGCCGCATTCAAAAAATGCGATATCGGCGATATTTTCGGTATCGAAGGCATAGTTTTCCGCACGCAGATGGGTGAGATATCCGTCCATGCCACAAAAATAAAACTGCTTTCCAAATCGCTGCTTCCTCTCCCCGAAAAATATCACGGGCTCAAGGATACGGATCTGCGCTATCGTCAGAGATATGTGGATCTCATAGTAAATCCCGAAGTCCGCGAAACTTTTGCAAAGCGTTCCGCCATAATACGCGAAATACGCAGATTTCTTGATGACAAGGGATTTTGCGAGGTGGAAACGCCCGTGCTTCACAATATAGCGGGCGGTGCTTCCGCGCGTCCTTTCATCACGCATCACAATGCGCTTGATATACCCATGTATATGAGAATAGCTCTGGAACTTCATCTGAAGCGCCTTATCGTCGGAGGATTTGAAAAGGTTTACGAGATAGGCAGAGTTTTCCGCAATGAGGGCATGGATACAAGACACAATCCCGAATTTACTCTGCTGGAGCTTTATCAGGCATATACCGATTTTGAAGGCATAATGAACCTGACAGAGGAGCTGATACGCACCGTGGCTAAAAATGTGCTCGGTACGGAAAAACTTAATTATGCGGGAATAGATATCGACCTCGAAAAGCCTTTTGCCAGAATGAAAATGGTAGAAGCGGTGAAGCTTTATTCCGGCGTGGATTTCGATAAAATCACCACGCTCGAAGAGGCGAGAGCCGTCGCAAAGGAGCATAATATCGCATACGAGGAACGTCACAAGACAGGTGACATAATAAATCTTTTCTTTGATGAATACGTAGAGGCGAAGCTCATTCAGCCGACATTCATCACGCATTACCCGGTAGAGATTTCTCCGCTGGCAAAGAAAGATCCCGCAGATACGAGATATACACAGCGTTTTGAACTTTTCATTGTCGGAAGAGAGCACGGAAATGCTTTCTCCGAGCTGAATGACCCGATAGATCAGCGCGAACGTTTTGAAGCGCAGGCTCTGCTGAAAGCACAGGGCGACGAAGAGGCTTGCGACATAGACGACGATTATATATGCGCGCTGGAATACGGCATGCCTCCCACGGGCGGACTCGGAATAGGCGTGGACAGACTGGTAATGCTTCTCACAGGAGAAGAAAACATTCGCGACGTAATCCTTTTCCCGACGATGAAGCCTCTCACGGACGGCAAAAAGAAAGCCGACGCCAATCCCGCTGAAGAAGCAAAGGCGGAAGCGACAGCCGAAAAGGCTGTCGAGCCGGAAATCATAGATTTTTCCAAAGTTGAAATAGAGCCGCTTTTCAGGGACTATGTGGATTTTGAAACTTTTGCAAAGTCCGATTTCAGAGCGGTGAAGGTTATCGCCTGCGAAGCCGTACCGAAATCGAAGAAGCTGCTGAAATTCACTCTCGACGACGGCACCGGCGAAAACAGAACGATACTCAGCGGCATTCATGCTTACTACGAGCCGGAAGAGCTCGTAGGCAAGACGTGCATCGCCATCACAAACCTGCCTCCGAGAGCCATGATGGGCATCGAATCATGCGGTATGCTCATCAGTGCAGTTCACCACGAGGAAGGCGAAGAAAAGCTCCATCTCCTGATGGTGGATAATCACATTCCCGCAGGAGCAAAGCTTTATTGACAAAAAAACACGGCGCATGAAAGGAGCGGGCTATGAAAAAGTGGCTTGAAAATTACTGGTACCATTACAAATGGCATACTGTTTTCGGTGTAGCCGGCGTAATTCTTGTTATTGTGCTGATAGTACAGCTCGCTTCCAAGGTAAATTACGATGCTCTTTTCATGTATGTCGGCGACGATAATATTTCCGCGACAGAGCATACCGAAATGGTGAAAGCTCTCGAAAAAAACTGCACCGATATTACCGAAAACGGGAAAATAGAAATAAATTTCTCACGCACGGCGTTTATTTCCGATACGTCGGGCGCAGCCGATGCGCAGGTGAATGCGGTGGGTTCGGATTTCCTTTCCACATTGCTTCATCAGCCGTATTACATTTATTTCATACGCAAAGATGCATACGAGCAATATAAAGGCGCATTTGTTCCGCTTTCCGATATATTCGGCGACGAAATACCCGACAGCGCCTACGATGACAAAGGAATACTTCTTGCAGAAACCGATTTTTACAGAAACAATTCCGTTTTTTCCTGCATGAGTGACGATGTCATCATTGCGCTGAAAGAAAAGCCATACGTTTTCTCTGTTTTCGGCAATCAGAAGAAAGCGGAAGAAAAATCTTTCCGCGCGCATCTGTCAATATTCAGGGATATAGTGCTTTCCGGAAAATAATCGTCAATTTTCGAAAATAAAAATAAAGATTTATATTGACAAATCTGCACTTTTATGATATTATAATTAGGCGTTCGGTAAAGACGCCTGTCGCGGGTGTAGTTCAATGGTAGAACTCCAGCCTTCCAAGCTGGTCGCGTGGGTTCGATTCCCATCATCCGCTCCAATGTGCCTTTAGCTCAGCTGGATAGAGCAACTGCCTTCTAAGCAGTAGGTCGGGGGTTCGAGTCCCTCAAGGCACGCCATACGGTGGATATAGCGCAGTTGGTTAGCGCGTCAGGTTGTGGCCCTGAAGGCCGTCGGTTCGAATCCGATTATCCACCCCATAAGAAAAAAGTGCGGCATATTTTTATATGTCGCTTTTTTATGAAATTTTTTGCATGGAGTTTTAAAAATGGAAAAGTTTTTAATGTCGGAAAAGCTTGATCAGGTACATTCCGATATCAGAGGTCCTATTTTTGTCGAGGCTCTCGAAATGCAGAAGCGCGGCATACCCGTGCTGAAGCTGAATACGGGAAATCCCGCGGCTTTCGGTTTCAAAATGCCGGAAAGCGTGCGCCGCGCTCTTTCCGAAAATATGGACAGAGCAGTGGGATATTGCGATTTTCGCGGAATGCCCGAGGCGAGAAAGGCTATACGCGACTATGAAACATCAAAAGGCATCGCGAAAATTACCGACGATGATGTCTTTATCGGAAACGGCGTGAGCGAGCTGGCATCTATGCTGACGGCTGTCGCGCTGAATTTCGGCGACGAAATGCTCATCCCTTCGCCGAGCTATTCTCTCTGGACAAATACCGTTCTTATCGCGGGGGCAAAGCCCGTATTTTACAGATGCGATGAAAAATCCGCATGGTATCCCGATATCGACGATATAAAATCAAAAATCACGCCTAAAACAAAGGCTATCCTGATAATAAATCCGAATAACCCCACTGGCGCTCTCTATCCCCGCGAAATACTGCTCGAAATAATAAAGCTGGCAAAAGAGCACAATATGATGATTTTTTCGGATGAGATATACGACAGGCTCGTGATGGACGGCAAAACACATACAGCAACGGCGGCTCTTGCAGGCGACGATGTGGTATGCGTAACGCTGAACGGACTTTCAAAATCGCATTGCCTTTGCGGTTTCCGTTGCGGCTGGCTCGTTTTTTCGGGCAAAAAAGAGGCATATGCGGACATAATGCAGGGAATGGTAAAATATGCCTCCATGCGTCTGTGCGGAAATGCGCTGACACAGCTTATTATTCCCGCGGCGCTTTCCGATACGGAATATACAAATTCGATGATAGTTCCCGGCGGCAGACTCTACGAGCAGCGAGAAGCCACGGCACGCGGGCTTTCGAAAATAGAAGGCATTTCTTTTGTGAAAAACAGCGCTGCTTTTTATATGTTTCCGAAGCTCGACAAGGCTCGTTTCGGTATAAAGAACGATAAGAAGTTTGCCATGGATCTGCTCCATGAAAAGCATATCCTGATAGTACCGTCGAGCGGTTTCGACTGGGATTTAAACGACCATTTCCGCATAGTGATGCTTCCGCAGGCGGATGTTCTTGCGAAAGCCATATCCGACCTTGGAGATTTTCTTGAAAATTACAAGCAGGAGTAAAGGAAAAACCGGATATTATGAAAACCTTGAAATTACCGCAGATCGATATGACGGCAGGGCGTATTCTGCCGAATATTATCGCTTTTGCGATACCTCTCATACTGACAAGCTATCTGCAACTGCTTTACAATGCCGCGGACCTTGTCGTAGTCGGAAATTTTGCAGGGGAGGCATCAACGGCGGCGCTCGCCGCAGTCGGTGCAACCGGTCCGACAATAAATCTTCTTTTGAATGTATTTCTCGGGCTTTCCGTCGGTGCTGGCGTGGTATTTGCAAATTACTGCGGCGCGCAGGATAAGGAAGGCTGCCACAGGACACTGCATACTTCCGTGGCGGTGGCTCTGATAAGCGGAGCGCTGATAGGAATAGTGGCGATAATTCTCGCGCCGGAAATGCTCCGCGCGCAGAAAGTGCCGGATGATGTGCTTCCTTATGCGGTGCTGTATATCAGAATTTATTTTGCGGGCGCTCCCGTGAATATACTTTACAATTTCGGCGCGTCGATAATGCGTGCCTCGGGCGATACGAAAAGACCGCTTTATTTTCTTACCATAGCAGGGCTGATAAATGTCGTTTTCAATATGATATTTGTCGCGATTTTCAAAATGACCGTGGACGGAGTTGCTCTGGCTACGATAATGTCGCAGGCGATATCCGCTGTTTTTGTAATGATATCTCTTTCCAAAAACGAAGGAATGTGCCATTTCAGCATAAAAGAGCTTCGCATACATAAAGAGGAGCTTGCAAAAATAGTGAGAATAGGCGTCCCCGCGGGACTGAACGGCGCTATTTTCTCCATATCCAATCTGATAATCCAGACAGCTGTGAACGGTTTTGATAAAATAGCCATGTCCGGCGTTACGGCGGCTTCAAATATCGAGGGTTTCACATATCAGACGATGAACGGATTTACTCAGGCGGCTATAGCTTTTTCGGGTCAGAATTACGGCGCGAGAAAATATGAACGCATGAGAAAGATACTGCTGAACTGTCTTATGCTCGGCGCAGCGACGGGACTTATTTTGTCCATCATCACTTATGTTTTCGGCAAACCCCTGCTCGGAATTTATACGGACGAGGCTGAGGCGATAGATTACGGTATGCTCAGGCTGAAGCTTTTTGCCTTTACTTACTTTATGCACGGCATGGCGGAGGTTTATCTCGGCATGGTGCGCGGATGGGGCAGATCGCTCACGCCTACGATAGTCTCGCTCACCACGATATGCGTTTTCCGCATAGCATGGATTTATACGGTGTTTGCCCGGTTCCATGATGATATAATGTGGCTCTATATGGCTTATCCGATATCGTGGGCATTGGAGCTGGTCGGATTTTTCATATATTATCACATAGTGGAAAAGCATGTAAAGCGCGAGCTTGCATAATTATATAAAAAATACGGGAGTGTAAAAAGATGACGCTTATAATAGCCGAAAAGCCCAGTCTGGCAAGAAATATTGTTGCCGGAATAGGAAAAATGACAAAGAAAAACGGCTATTATGAGGGAAACGGCTATGTCGTGACATGGGCGTTCGGTCATCTTTTTTCTTTATGCGATATAGAAGAATATCAGGGCAAGCCCGCAGGGAAATGGACGATGGAGGGACTGCCTTGCTTTCCCGAAAAATTTCGTTTTTCGCTCCGTAAAAACGCAGATAAGCAGATAGACGAAGGCGTGCAGAGGCAATTTGAAACAATAAAAGCGCTTTGCGCGAGGAGCGATATAGATATCATAGCAAACGCGGGGGACGCCGACAGGGAAGGCGAAATAATAGTTCGCCTATGCATAGAAAATGCGCAGATATCGGACAAAAAGCTTGTCCGCCTGTGGCTTCCCGACCAGACTCCGCAAACGGTGGCGGCGGCACTGCTCGATATGAAAGGCGAGGAGGATTACGACAACCTCGCAAACGAGGGCTTTGCCAGAACATATATAGACTGGCTCTACGGCGTAAATCTGACGCGTTTTGCCACGCTGAAAACAGGCACGCTCCTCCGCGTAGGGCGCGTGATAGTGCCCATAGTAAAAGCGATATACGACCGCGACAAGGCTATTTCCGGTTTTGTTCCCGATATTTATTATGCCGTATCCAGCAAAGAGAAAACAAACGGCGAAGAAATCGAGCTGACAAGCAAGAATAAATTTGAAAAGAAGGACAAAGCGAAGGCGGAAAAGCTATGCTCCGATTACAACGCGGAAAAAGCCGTGGTGACGGAGAAAAAAAGCAAAAAAGACGTGATAAATGCGGGCAAGCTTTTTTCGCTTTCAAAACTGCAGAATGTCCTCGGCAAAAAATACAAAATGCCAATGGAAGAGAGCCTTTCCATAGTTCAGAAGCTGTATGAGCAGGGATATCTCACATATCCGCGAACAAATTCGGAATATCTCGCCGTAGCTGAAAAGGACAAAATAAAGAAAATCCTCGAGAATGTGGCGAAAATGGGCTATCCGGTGGTTTTCAAGGATAAAAAAACTATTTTCGACGATTCCAAAATAGAATCGCACTCGGCGCTCACTCCCACATATAAAATTCCGGACAAAAATGCGCTTTCGCCGAATGAAGCCAAGGTTTATTCCACGGTATTCCGCAGATTTGCGGCGGTTTTCTGCGCGGAGGAATGCAGATGCGAAAAGACGGAAATAAAAATAAAAGTAGGCGATTATGAGGAATTTTCGCTGAAGGGAACAGTAATTACCGAAAAAGGCTGGACAAAATATGATGATTTTTCGCAGAAGGACAAAATCCTGCCGAAGCTGGAAAAAGGCGATGAGGTAAATATAAATTTTGCTCCTGTGGAAAAGGAAACAAATCCGCCGAAGCATTATACCATAGAAACGCTCAATAATTATCTGAAAAATCCGTTCAAGGAAGAAAAAGCGGCGGCAGATGATGCCGAGGGTGACGATACGGAGGATTATAAGGCTATTTTCGAGGGCTTGGAGCTCGGCACCGAGGCGACGAGAACGGGAATCATCGACAACGCAATAAAAACAGGGTACATAGCGCTGAAAAAAGATGTATATACCATTCTCCCCGCAGGCGAATTTCTCATAGAATCGCTCGCGAATATGCAGATATCCATGGACAAATACAAAACAAGCGAGATGGGTAAAGCGCTGAAAAAGGTGTTTCACGGAAATATTTCCGTCGATGACAGCGTGGCTCTGGCTGAAAAAAATATATCCGATGTTTTTGCCGTGCGTGAAAGCACGCCCGAAACTGAAATCGACACGGGTTTTTACGGAGATGAAGTGGGCAAATGCCCTGTATGCGGAAAACCTGTGCTGCGTGGGCGTTACGGTTACGGTTGTTCCGGCTATAAAGAGGGCTGTAAATTTAAAATAAGCGGTATCGTATGCAAACGCATAATATCGAAAACAAATGCAAAAATGCTTCTGGAAACGGGAAAAAGCTCCAAAATAAAGGGCTTTGTATCAAAGGCGGGGAAGCCTTTTGACGCGACTCTGATAATGGAGAAGGACGGAAGTATAAAATTTGATTTCACATAAAAGCAAAAGCAAAATCCGCGGCGCTTTACCTGCGCCGCGGATTTTTGATTGTATGGATGTTTCTCTTTGGCAAAGAGAACGAAGCCGCGCTGCCCCGTGACCAAGAGGAGGGTTCAGGGTGGCGGAGCCACCTCTGAACGGCGTCGCCGAGACGGAGTATACCAAAAGTCAAAAAGAGGAAAGAATTAGCTCCTGTCTCGGCGACGCCGACACTCACGCTGCGCGTATGTGTCAATTCCTCTTTTCATCTCCTTCTGTCGCCTCGCGGCGACTCGTGCGAACATACTGCCCCGACAGTCCGACCGTAGACGAAGCCGGAAGCGCGGTTCAAATCCACGCTTAACACGGACTTTAGTTTGCTCAAGTCATAACTAAACCTTCCCCAACTCGATGTACAACAAGCCATGCTCGATTTGGTGGAGTTTAGCCTATAGCGGGAAGCGTAGCTAAACTTTCGGCATGGCACCACCCACCCCGTCGAATCTGCTCGCTTTTTGCGGGCGATATGTTCGCACGCGCGGTATGGCGGTAGTTTCGCGGAGAGATGGACAAAAGCTTTTTTGATTTGCTATATATAGCACATACTTGCCGCGCATTACTTTTTGCGGCTAACTCGACGGGGTGCGAGGTAGTTTGCAAAGGAGGGCGAGGAGCCTTCCTTTGATGACTTTTCCCGCGCTTTTTGTCAGTAAAAAGCGCGACCTTCGTTCTCTTGGCAAAGAGAAACTTCTTTTTCGTACTTTTCGTCAGTGAAAAGTACACCCCGTTCTACTGCGGAGGAGAAAGTAACTTTTGTTTCTTTGCCCAAAGAAAAATAAAACACGGGTGGCAAACGCCACCCGTTTCTTTTGTCAATTATTACTTGTCTGCGAAATATGATTTTTTATAGCGTCGAAAGTCTTTTCGCTGATGACGTGCTCGATTTTGCAGGCGTCTTCCGCGGCGGTTTCTTTGTCTACACCGAGGCGCACGAAGAAGTCCGTGAGCATGGTATGGCGTTCGTACATTTTATGAGCCACGTCAAGCCCTATGTCTGTAAGAGTAATATAGCCTTCTTTATCGACGGTGATATAGCCGCCGTTTTTGAGCAGACCGACTGCGCGGCAAACGCTCGGCTTTGAAAAATCCATATATCTGGCGACATCGAGCGAGCGTACAGCTCCTGTTTTATTGTGAAGTATAAAAATAGTTTCGAGATACATTTCTCCCGATTCCTGCAAATGCATTTCAAAACCCTCCTTTGCCGTAAAATTAAGTTTTTATATATCATATCACGAAAAAAAGAAAAATGCAAGTTACTTTCCGCTGACTTATTCAAAAATTTTAAATTTTTTTATAAAATATAAACAAAAAAACCTTTTTGCGGCGACTTTGCGGCGAAAAAATGACAAATATAAAAATTTTTTTATTTTTTTTCAAAAAACTATTGACACGAGGGTATATTTTGAGTATTATAAAAGGTGGTTAGCAAAGGCTAATCATTTTTAAAGACGGTTGGTTAGCTATAGCTAATTTTGTATTTGGAACGAGGTAAAAAATATGATGCCACTGATGCTTGCCGAAATAGGCGAGGAAAACACGATTAAAAAAATAGGCGGCACGCCTGAGGTGAAAAAACATCTCGAAAATCTCGGATTTGTGGTTGGCGGTACCGTCACCATTGTAAATGCTCTCGGCGGAAACGTGATAGTAAACGTGAAGGAAGCCAGAGTCGCCATCAGCGAAGAAATGGCACGCAAAATCATGGTATAAAGGCATTTTGCCATTATATACAATATTCCCGATGCATATATTAATTTAAGGAGGAGAACGCGAATGAAAACTCTCAGACAGGCAAATATCGGAGAAACCGTAAAGGTCGTGAAGCTTCATGGCGAGGGTGCCGTAAAGCGCCGTATAATGGACATGGGCATCACGAAAGGCGTGGAGGTTTATATCCGTAAGGTTGCGCCTCTCGGAGATCCTATCGAAGTAACTGTGCGCGGCTATGAACTTTCACTGCGCAAAGCGGACGCCGATATGATAGAGGTGGAGTAAGACATCCTGCGCGGGGAAGCGATTTCCCCTTTATTTTAAGAGATGCGGTTAGCTTTATCTAATCGCAGAAAGAGAGGATTTTAGTAATGGATTTACGAATTGCCCTTGCGGGCAACCCAAACTGCGGTAAAACCACATTGTTCAATGCACTCACCGGTTCCAATCAGTTCGTAGGTAACTGGCCGGGCGTTACTGTTGAAAAAAAGGAAGGTAAGCTGAAAAAGCATGACGGCGTAATCGTCACCGACCTTCCCGGTATTTATTCACTCTCTCCGTACACTTTGGAAGAAGTCGTCGCGAGAAACTATCTCATAGGCGAGCGCCCCGATGCGATACTCAATATTATCGACGGTACAAACCTGGAACGTAACCTTTATCTCACAACTCAGCTCACAGAGCTCGGCATTCCTGTAGTTATCGCCATCAACATGATGGACATCGTAAAGAAAAACGGCGATAAGATAAATACGGAAGAGCTTTCCCGTCAGCTCGGCTGCAAGATAGTGGAAATTTCCGCTCTGAAGGGCACAGGCATAATGGACGCCGCAGAGGCAGCCATCGACGCCGCAAAGAATGTAAAGACAGTGCCGATGCACACATTCTCCGGAAGCGTTGAGCATGCCATCGCTCATATCGAAGAGGCGGCTGTACACAATCTTCCCGAGGAGCAGCAGAGATGGTATGCGATAAAGATTTTCGAGCGCGATGACAAAGTTCTTTCCGCTCTGAAAATCGACGATGCCACTATGGCTCACATAGAGAAGGATATCAAGGCGGCAGAAACCGAGCTTGATGACGATTCCGAATCCATCATCACAAACGAAAGATATCTTTACATATCTTCCATAATCAAGGCTTGCTATAAGAAGAAATCCGCAGGCAAGTTCACAACATCCGATAAAATCGACCGTGTTGTAACAAACCGTTGGCTCGGTCTTCCGATATTCGCCGCTATCATGTTTATAGTTTACTATCTCTCGATGGTAACAGTCGGCAGCTTCGCCACAGACTGGATGAACGACGGCGTATTCGGCGATGGCTGGCATCTCCTCGGCATAGGTTCCAAGGCTTATAACGAAGCTGCCGATGAATATACCGATGCGGCAAACGCTATCGGCGCATTCGGATTTGAAATCAATACGGAAGCTGACGATTTTAATGCCGCAGCTCTCCTCGGCGAACTGAAAGATTTCAAAACAGACGCAAAAAAAGCTACTGTAGTAGTAGAAGACGAAGAAACCCTCGAGCAGACAGAAATGACGGTTTACTACGACGCTGTTCCCGAGTCCGAAAAGAAAAATGACAGCGTAGTCCAGATGTCTTATCTCGAAGCTGTCGAATACTTCACAAACAGCAACAGCGAATTTGCAGAACCGGATCCCGCAGATTTCGGCGTATGGGTTCCCGGTATTCCTGTACTTATAGGCGACGGTCTTGAAAAAGCAGGCGCAGCAGACTGGCTCAACGGTCTTATCCTCGACGGTATCGTAGCCGGCGTAGGTGCGGTTCTCGGATTTGTTCCACAGATGCTCGTGCTCTTCCTGCTTCTCGCATTCCTCGAAGCCTGCGGTTATATGGCTCGTATCGCATTCGTGCTCGACCGTATCTTCCGTAAATTCGGTCTTTCCGGTAAGTCCTTCATTCCTATGCTCATCGGCACAGGTTGCGGTATTCCCGGTGTCATGGCTTCCCGCACAATCGAAAACGAACGTGACCGCCGTATGACGATCATGACGACGACATTCATTCCCTGTGGCGCTAAGGTTCCGTTTATAGGAATGATAGCAGGTGCACTTTTCGGCGGCTCGGCATGGGTGGCTACCAGCGCATACTTCATAGGCATGGCTGCTATAATCATATCCGGTATCATGCTTAAGAAGACAAAGATGTTTGCAGGAGATCCCGCTCCCTTCGTTATGGAGCTTCCTCCGTATCATATGCCCACAGTAGGCAACGTTCTCCGTTCGATGTGGGAACGCGGCTGGTCATTCATCAAGAAGGCAGGCACAGTCATCCTTCTTTCCACAATTTTTGTATGGTTCACATCTTACTTCGGCGTAGTAGACGGCACATTCCGCATGCTTGCCGAGGATGAACTCGATAAGTCTATACTCGCTGTCATCGGCGGCGCTATCTGCTGGATATTCAAGCCTCTCGGCTGGGGTACATGGCAGGCAACGGTCGCTTCCATCACGGGTCTTGTTGCCAAGGAAAATATCGTTGGTACAATGGGTATCCTCTATGGCGCATCCGGCAATGTATGGGCTACGCTCGCAGAAAACTTCACGGGAATCACAGGTTATTCCTTCCTCGTATTCAACCTCCTTTGCGCTCCTTGCTTCGCAGCAATCGGTGCTATCAAGCGTGAAATGAACAATGCTAAGTGGACTTGGTTTGCTATCGGTTATCAGTGCGGCTTTGCTTATGTAATAGCCCTCATGATCAATTCCTTCGGCAATCTCTTCACAGGCAAGCTTCTTGAAGGCGCAGCAGCGCTCAATATCGTAAGCCTCGTATTTGCTATCGCTTTCCTTGCTCTCATAGTTTACATGCTTGTTCGTCCTTACAAGGAAGCTACAAAGCTTACAACAAAGGTTGAAGTAAAATAAACCGAAATTCGGTATTCTGAAAGGAGTCGGTATTTATGCTTAACTGGATAGTGAATAATTTAGCTACCATACTTATTTCGCTTGGGCTTCTGCTCATCGTTGCGGCGATAGTGGTAAAGCTCGTAAAGGATAAGAAAAAAGGCAAGTCTTCTTGCGGCTGTAATTGCGCTCACTGCGCTATGGCCGGCTCCTGCCACAATGTAGGCACAAAAAAGAAATAATATATTGCGGGGGATGCGGATAAAAATTTGCATCTCCCGCTTTATTTTCGGTATCGGTTAGCTTTCTCTTTCGGCACGCGCTGGAATATGCGCGATACGATGCGGCATAAATCCCGCACGGCGATGAGTCTGATCGGCATAGTCGGCTGTATGGTGATCCTTGTCGGCGGACTCGGAATGCGCGATACCATGGAGGCTTTCCTCGATACATATTACGACGGCGCCACAAATTACTCCTCGCGCATTTATCTTTCCGAAGAAGCCACGGATGAGCAGAGAAGCAATATTATAAAAAAATATGACGGCGACTGGTCTGCCGCGATGAGTGTTCAGATAAATGAAAAAGCCGTGGAGCTGGATATATACAGCACAGAGCATGATTATGTGAGATTTCCCGGGCAGAAAGGCGGATATATCGCTCTCGGAAACGACGGTGCTTATGTATGTATGCGTATCGCCGAGGAATTCGGACTTTCTGCAGGAGATACATTTAAAGTCAGCCCCTACGGTACGGATAAGGAATATACTTTCAAAGTAGCGGGAATTTATCGCAGCAGCGTGACGGAAAATATAGTTATAACGCCGGCTTATGCCGATAAAACGGGGATTTCCTATAAAGCCGATTCGGTATATACCGCATCGGATAAAAACGATATCGCTTCCGACAGCGCGATAAAAAGCATCCAGTCCAAGCAGATGATAATGGATTCTTTCGATAGCTTTACCGAGATTATGAATACCATGATAATTGTGCTGGTGGCAGGCGCGCTCCTCCTCGGAATAGTGGTGCTTTACAATCTCGGAGTGATGAGCTATACGGAAAGATATCGCGAAATGGCAACTCTGAAAGTAGTCGGCTTCAAGGACAGAAAAATAGGCAGGCTTCTTATCGGGCAGAATATGTGGCTCACGCTCATAGGCGCAATAATCGGTATGCCGCTCGGCGCGCTCACGCTGAATTATCTGATAACGGCGCTCGCCTCGGAATATGAGATGAATATGGTGATAGGATGGAGAACTTATCTTGTCAGCGTGCTTCTCACTTTCGGAATGTCGTTTACAGTAGGGCTTCTCGTGGCACGGAAAAATAAGAAAATAGATATGGTAGAGGCGCTGAAAGGCGCGGAATAAAGTTTTCAGGAAAGAAAGGAAGCGGGAAAATGTCCGAAATACTTAAAAATATTTTATCTGTTGCCGTCGTGGCGGCGATAGTTGCTTCTGTCCTGATGATACGCAGGCGCATGATTTTCGCAATAAAAAATACAGAGAAAGGAAATGATAAAAATGTTTAAAACAACTCTGAAAATAGACGGCATGATGTGCGGCATGTGCGAATCGCATATAAATGATAAGATACGCGCATCTTTTCACGTGAAAAAGGTTTCGTCATCTCATTCAAAGGGAGAAACGGTGATATTGTCGGCAGAGAAGCTCGATGAGGCAAAGCTGAAAGATGTCATCGCCGAAACAGGCTATGAGCTGAAGGACATATCCACAGAGGAAGCCGAAGAAAAAGGCGGATTTTTGGGGCTTTTCAAGAAGAAATGAGAAAAAAGAAGCGGGCGGCGACGAAGCGCATCCAAAAGTGTCTGACTTTTGGGGGTGCATATCATCAGCGCCGCTCGCTTCTTTTCAACTTTTCTTTAATAAAGAAAAGCGCACGCGCCATCCCGCAGGACAAATTCCCCTCATGAAAGAATGGCTTTCCATTCGCAGATCAGCTTTTCTTCCGACATTCCCGCGTTTGCGGGGCTGGTGGAGGGAAGCTTTTTGGCGGGGATCCCCGTTTTCGGGAAAATATATTTTTCATACAGGCGGAAAGCCGTGTTTCCGTTTGCGAAAATGCGCATCACATTGCTTTTTGAAAGTATTTCTGAAATATCATTTGGCACGGCGTTTTTTATCGAGCTGTCGGAAGAGCCGCTTATCTCGCATGAAGCTATCACATCCCACAGGGCTATGCCGTGGCGCAGGAGCAGGGCGCGTTTTTCATCCGTGCTTTCCGGTACATTTTCGCCGAGTATGGCGGAAAGCACACGCCAGAAACGGTTTTGTTTGTGCGCATAGAAAAACTGCGCCTCGCGCGATTTTACGGAAGGAAAACTGCCCAGTATGAGTATGCGCGAATTTTCGTCCCATACGGGAGCGATATTATGCACGGCATGCTCGCTCGCGGGGCAAACGGCGCCGCTTGCCGTCAGGCAGGCGTAATTTACCATGCAGTAGATGTTTCCCATCCCCGCAAAACGGGAATTGTCGGTGAAATCGGCGTCGGCGGAAATCCATTCCAGCCTGTTTTCACTTCCCGATACGGCTTTTTCATGCCGCAGCGTGCCGCTCCAGAATTCGAGCAGCAAATCTTCTTTGCAGTATGTGAAATCCATGAGATGAGAAATTTCTATATCGTCGCGGCTTATTGAGGTTTCTTCAAAAAGCTCGCGATATGCCGCCGCTTCGCTTTCTTCGCCCGCCTCTATTTTGCCGCCGACGAAATTCAGCTTGCCTTTGTGCGGCGCTTTTTTTCGCAGACATACGAGAATTTTGCTCCTGTCGGGAGAAAAAACGAGTATCAGATTATATTTTTTCATTTTGCGCTCACTTTCCGTGCCTGCGGTATTCGCTCGTGGTGATGCCCGCTATTTTACGGAACTGACGGCAGAAATATGCGCAGTCGTAAAAGCCGAGCAGACTTGAAATATGTTCTATGGTATAGTCGGAGGTGTCGAGCAGAAGCTTTGCTTTGCTTATTTTGGCTTTCAGCAGATATTCGGAAAACGGCACGCCCAGAGTGGCTGTGAAAAGCCTGCCGAAATAATCGGCGCTGTAGCCGTATACTTTGGCTATTTCCGAGAGGGAACCGATATTTTCCGGCGAAAAATCGATCTGCTCCGCGAGGCGGCGTATCACGGTTTCATGCGGCGCTTCTATCATGGAAAAAAGCGCCTTTTGCGTGCCGCCGAAAAATTCCGTCAGGGCGCAGTGCAGAAATTCCGCCGCGCTTTCGTTTTCGCCTCTGTTGAAATAAAAAATGACGCGGCGGAGCAGTTTTGAATAAAATTCCGTATCAGGTATGATTTTACATAAGGTTTTTTTCGGGAAAGCGGACATATTCCGCGGGGAAAAATGCACATTCAGCGTGAGCAATCTGTCGTTTACATCGTGCGAAGCATTGTAGCACGTATTCGGGCAGAGCAAAAGACTTTTGCCGGCACAAACCGCTACGCTTTCGCCGCCGCAGATTATTTTGCCATTGCCGCGGAGCACCGTCCACAGATCATAGTCGGGAAAACCCGCCGTATTCCAGCTCCAGTCCGCGGGACAATCCGATATTCCGCAGGAATTTATTTTTATATCCAGTTCATGAAGTGCTTCTTCCATCATTGCCTCCGAAAAAAGTTTCTCATGTCGTAATAATACAATGTTTTTTTGCACAAGTCAATAGACAAAAGCGTTTTTTTATGATAAAATAAATATCACGGAGATTTTTTTGAAAAATTGCAAATCTGCCGTCGCATCGCGCGACTATATATAAAAACGGGAGGCAGATATGAAAGTTTTTTGGTTTGTTGCCGCGGCTGTCGCACTCGGCGTGATGATTTTTTACGGGAGAATTTTATTTAAGCGGGTTTTGTTTTCGGCTCGGCTGAAAAAAGCCTGCCGTGCAGGGAAATACGGCTTTTTACCGACCCATGCATTCTGGCTTCTCGGGTGGACGCGGGGCAAAAAATGCGATTTTTACATCGAAAAGCCCGAGTGCATCTATGCCGTGAAACTCATCGGTGCATTGTCGCGTACAGCGCTTTTCAATTACATCGACGAGGGGCATTATGCCGTGCGCGATCTTACTTTTCATACGCGCCACGTTTCCGTGGGCATACCGTATAAGGCAAAAAGCAAAAGCAAATACGATTTTATCGGCGCATTGCCGGAGGCATGGCAGGGAAAAAAGATTATTTCCGCGATAGTGATGGTGCCTGTTTCGTGCTTTGTAACATGCTCGCGCGACGGCGAAATGAAGCCGATTTCGGACGGGGACAGGATAGCCGAGGGGATTTTTTACACAGGCTCGGGCTTTATAAAAGATATTCTTTTAAAAAACGGGTGAAAAATTTTTCCTCGGCAAATTGTCGCACTAATATAAAGAAAGAAGCCCGCGGCGGGAGCCGCGGGATTTTGCACATTATTTTTCCGATTTGCGAAAAAACGCAAAACTGCGGGGAAAATATACAAAAACATATTGACAAAAATATAAATGCAGTGTATAATTTAAACGCAAAGAGAAATTTTTGTAAAAATACTTGACAAAGGAGGAATAGGTCGTGTACAATCGTTTGACAGACAGACAGACAGACAGACAGACAGACAGACAGACAGACAGACAGACCTATTTATATCGCTTTGTAAGCGATTCTTTTGTCGCGCAAAAATCAAATATATTTAACTGATAAGCAGGCAGAGCTGCACGAAAAAATTCGTGCAGCTCTGCCTGCTTAATTTTTTGCGGATTTTTACCCAATTTTGGCGCCATTGCGTAAGGAAATAAAGCAATGTGCGAAGCACGTTGCTTGGCTTCGCCGAGAAAGGGTCTGAGCTGGCATGGCGTAGCCATGACTGAGGGATTGCCCGACGGGCGGCACGTCCGCCGCATCACAATACGGTATTTCCCCTGCAACGGGGAAAATATAAAAAAATTTTATTTAAATAAGGAGAAAGACTCTTATGAAAAAAAACAATCAAAAGCGCGGTTTCACGGTTGTTGAGCTTGTCATCGTCATCGCAGTCATCGCAATCCTTGCGGCTGTGCTGATCCCGACTTATGCAAACCTCGTGAAAAAAGCAAAAACATCGAATGATGAAGCACTTGTAAACAATCTCAATAAGATTCTTGCCGTAGAGGCAATAACAGACAGAGATACGCTTACATACGCCAAAGCTTGCGAGTATGCCGAGAAAAACGGTATCTCCCCCGATAAGATCACGCCCGCTATAATGTGGGATAACACAAATAAGAAATTTGCGCTCGCAAAAGACGGACAGACCGACGGTATGTCCCAGATATACAATTCCAGCAATAAATTTACAGCTGAAAACGGCGTACTTGATCTCACAGGCAAGGGCGGCGTAATCCTCGGAAGCGACGCTGTTTCCGGCGAAGCGACAAAAGTAATCATAGATGGCAACTTTGATGCCGGCAACTATACTTTTGCTGAAGTTGAATTTGCAACAAATGATAGCAAAACCGTAGATATTTCCACCAACGGCGGCAAGCTTACCGTAAATGCACCCAATGCTACGGTAAATCACCGCGGCTCTGCTGACGGCGTAGTTATTACTGCTGTGGCAAGCGCTTCTTACCATGAGTATGGCAATGTAAACGGTACAGTGGAAATTACAAAAGGACATATTGTAATAGAAAAGAGCGCAACAACAGGCACAATAACAGTTTCCGATGCTGCTGTTGCAAACGAAGTTAAAATCACAAATAACGCAAACAGCAAACTCGTGGTTATCGACGCCGAAAATAAAATAAGCGCAGATTCGAAAATCGGCGACAGCGTGAAATTAAAAGATAAAGATGCAGTTGCCATTATTGGCGACAAATCTTACAAGACATTAAAAGAAGCTCTCGCAGCGGCAAAAGACGGCGATACAGTAAAAATGGTCGCAGATTATGTAATGACTGCCGACAATACTTCTGATACTGTAGAAGATCGTCTTATAATCAATAAAAAAATCACTTTTGATTTCGGAAATTATCGTATAATCGGCTTTACTGAAATGGACAGATATAATAACAATTTCGTTGCTTTGATAGTAGATGCCGATACGACATTTATTGCAGGCGAAAACGGCGGTATATTTGCCGATCTGGTTAGCGACGGCGGTCCGTATGCTGTGAATATAAGAAAAGGCGCAACACTTACAGTAAAATCCGGCACATATTTCGGAAGCGGTACGTCGATACAGGTTCAAAAAGGTCATCTCGAAATACTCGGCGGCAAATTTATGGCTCATCCGTATAGCAATCCTGTTTACGGATACTACTTCATGATAAATGCTATAGATGCAGCTTATAAAGACGGCACGGCGACAATAGCAATAAAAGGCGGCTCTTTCTATAAATTCGATCCTGCCGACAGCAAATCGGAAAATCCGCGCGGTGAATTTGTAGCCGACGGATATTTAACGAACTGCGAAAATGAGTGGTACACAGTAGTTCCGCAGAGATAATCGAAAATATTACAAAACCACATAAAAAAGACTGCCCGCGGGCAGTCTTTTTTTATTCATTATTTCTTTCCGAAAACGGATTTTTTGAGCTTGTTTTTCAGCGAGGCTTTCTTTGCCGCCTTTTCTTTCTCGTATTTTGCTATGCGCGCGCAAAGCCCCGATACAGAGCGTTTCAGCTCGCGTTCGCGTTCCAGCGCCGCGTATAGCTCGGTGGCGAGCTCTTCGGCTTTCTCTTCGGAAATTTTTGCCGCTTCCTTTTCGTTTTCCGCTTCGCGGCGCACTCTTGCCAGCTCTGTTTCATACTGCGCGCGTATTTCTTCCTGCTCTGCGGAAAGCTCGGCTATGTATTCTATCACATCCTGTTTATTATAACCTTTTACGGAATTTCTGAATTTTACGGATCCGTTCATGAAAATTTTCCTCCGACGCTTTTTTATTATTTTATCACAAATGTATTAAAAAGTCCATAGCGGAAAATAAAAAAATACCGATGAAAAAATTCATCGGTATTTTTTTATTTTGTATCTGCTTATTTCAGGAGCGAACGATAAAGCTCTGCTATATCGGCTACGCTGGTTTCCTTCGGGTTGCCGGGACGGCATGCATCATCATAAGCGGACTGAGCAAGGAAGGGGATATCCTCTTCTTTTACTATACCTACGAGATTTGCGGGGATGCCGACATCTTTGGAAAGCTGCTTTACAGCGTCTACGGCTGCTTTTCTGTATTCAGCCTGCGTCATTTTCTCTGTGCCTTCCACGCCCATTGCTTTTGCGATATCGCGGTATTTTTCACCCGTGCATTCTGCATTGTATTCCATAACAGTGGGGAGAATGATAGCATTTGCCACGCCGTGAGGGGTATCATAGAGAGCGCCGAGCGGGTGAGCCATGGAATGAACTATACCCAGACCGACATTGGAAAATCCCATGCCGGCTACATACTGACCGAGAGCCATGCCTTCGCGTCCTTCGGGTGTATTTGCAACTGCGCCACGCAGCGAACGGGAGATTATTTCGATGGCTTTGAGATGGAACATATCGGAAAGCTCCCATGCGGCACCTGTGATATAACCTTCGATAGCGTGAGTGAGTGCATCCATACCTGTAGCGGCTGTAAGTCCCTTGGGCATAGAGGACATCATATCGGGATCGATAACGGCAACTACGGGGATATCATGCGGGTCTACGCAAACGAATTTTCTGTTCTTTTCCACGTCGGTGATAACGTAGTTTATTGTAACTTCGGCTGCTGTACCTGCGGTAGTGGGAACTGCGATTATCGGAACGGATTTATTTTTTGTGGCTACTGCGCCCTCGAGGCTTCTTACATCCTCGTGCTCGGGATTGGCGATGATTATACCGATAGCTTTTGCGGTATCCATGGAAGAACCGCCGCCGATGGCGATGAGATAATCTGCGCCGGATTTTTTGAAAGCGGCAACGCCGTGCTGAACATTTTCGATAGTGGGGTTGGGTTTGATTTCGGAATAGATTTCAAAATCAAGACCTTCACGCGCGAGCATGTCGGTAACTTTCTGAGTTACACCGAATTTGATAAGGTCGGGATCGGAGCAAACAAAAGCTTTTTTGAAGCCGCGGCCGCGTGCTTCGGTAACGATGCTTGCGATGGCGCCCTTGCCATGATAAGAAGTTTCATTGAGTACAAAACGATTCATTGTTATACCTCCTAATTAAGCCGTACAAGCGGCTTATTTCATTTTTAATTGTAATACTTTTCCACGCCAATGTCAATATATATTTTTCCGTTTTTCGTTAAGATAATGTAAATAAATCGACTTATTTTTATTAAACTCGCGGTATGGACTTTTTCTTTTGTTTGTGGTAAAATGATTATAAAAAAACCGGAGGAATTTTTTGATATGCGTTGCCGTTATTTTATAGACAGAAAAAATCCGTTTGCCGTGATTTCCGTTTTGCTGATGCTGCTTTCGGCTGTGATAAGGATAATTTATTATACCGCGGGTGAAATGACGCGTGCGGTTTTATGGATATATCTGATAAATACAGTGGCGGCATCGGTTATATTTTTTGTTGCTGTTATGTTTTTCGGGAAAACTGTGCCGCAGCTGACTTTTTTGCCGGTGGCGATGGGCGTTTTCTTTTTCGCGTACAAAGCGCTCGGATTTCCGAGCGTGGTACATACGGTGCTGTGCCTTTTGCTTTACTCGGGCGTAGCAGTGCTGTATGCGCTCACCGTTTTCGGAGTAATACGGACAAAAGTTCTGCTGTGCCTGATTTTCGGGCTGCCTTTTCTGTATCATCTTTTTGTGGAGGATACGCAGAAATATTTCTTTGCTTCTCCTGCGGTGCCTGTTTTCGAATGGCTGCCGGAAATATCCGTGCTGATGATAATAGCGTCGCTTTTCTTCATATCGCTGTCATTTGAAAAGAGGGCATAGGGAGGGGAGTTTCTCTTCCGGAAGAGAATAGGAGAAGCGGGCGGCGCAGTCGCCCGTGGAAGTTACTTTTTCTACCGAGAAACGGGGTGTACTTTTGGTCACACAAAAGTACACCCACGTTCTCCTGCGAGGAGAAAAGTAACTTTCCCGCGCTTTTACTAAAAGCGCGACCGCGTCCCTGTCGGGACAAAAGAAACACCGATACGCAAAAAGGAGCCGCTGCGGCTCCTTTTTATTCCGGCTATACCAAATCACATCAGGGGGGCGAAAAGCTTCAGCAGGAGCCCCTCTATGCGCGAGAAGATATTGTATTTCTTATCCGCGCTTATCATTTCGCATATATCAAAAGTTTCGTCGAAATCTTTTTTAATATCGGCTATCACGGGATGATTTTTAATATACAGCGCGCATTCGTAATTGAGATACATGCTGCGGAAATCCATATTTATCGTGCCGACTACGGCTTTTATCCCGTCTGCCGCCACCACTTTCGAATGGATAAATCCGGGCGAAAATTCGTAGATTTTCACGCCGAGAGGGATCAGAATTTTGTAATATGTTCTCGCGATATTCAACGCGTATTTTTTATCCGGTATGTGCGGCAATATAATGCGGACATCCACGCCGCGTTTCACGGCGTATTTTATCGCGTCCAGTACAGAGGAATTTATGATAAAATACGGCGTCATGATATATACATATTCGCGCGAGCGGTTCAGTATATCGAGAAAAACGCTTTCGGCGATATCTTCATCATTTATCGGGTCGTCGGAAAAAGGAACGCAGTATGTGTCGCCTGCTGCATCATACGGAAGCGCGGGAAAATATTTTTTTGCGGATTCTCCGTCATCGGTGCGCTTGTCCGAAACATTCCACATTTTCAGAAACATTTCCGTAAAGCTTTTCACGCCGTTGCCTGTTATTTTCACGGCGGCGTCTTTCCATCTGCCGAAAGGATGAATTTTATTTATGTATTCGTCCGCGATATTCACGCCGCCCGTAAAGGCGGTTTTTCCGTCTATCACAACTATTTTGCGGTGATCGCGGTTATTCAGGTTTGACGAAATGAGCGGCTTTATCGGCGAGAAAACACAGCATTTTATGCCGTGCGCTTCCATTCTTGCGCGAAAATCCACGGGCAGTTTTACCACGCTGGTGGTGCCGTCATAAATCATTCTCACCTCTACGCCCGCTTTTACTTTTTCATAAAGTATATCGAGTATGGGCGAGAGCATTTCGCCCTCGCAGATAATGAAATATTCCAGAAAAATGAATTTTTCCGCCTTTTTCAGCTCGGCGAGCAGATCGGCAAATTTCGCTTCGCCGCTCGGGAAATAAGTCACATCCGAGTCGGTGAAGGCGGGGAAGCCGCATTTGCAGAGATAGTATATCAGCCCGTTTTTGCCGCGCGCGTAAGCTTCTTTATCGTAATACTCGACGGAAAGCGATTTTTTCAGCTTTATCCGCATGCTAACCGCGCTCGCGTCATACCGCATGAAAAGATAAAAAAGTATGCCGAAAACGGGTATCGAGCATATCGGTATGATCCATGCCAGCTTGAATTCGGGCTTCCAGTCGCGGTTTATTATGCGTATCACGGCGATAGCCTCCACGATATAAATGGCGACGAGAACCAGCTGATGGACGACGGAAGAAGACGATGGGGAAGAAATATAATTGCAGATTCCGGCGAAAAACAACACCTGCAGGGCAAGCAGAATTATCGAAATAAAAAGTCTGCCCAGTATTATAAGCATGAAACGCGCTTTTTTGAATGACACGCCGCTGTCCTCCTTTCGGATTTTGCTTTTCTCAGAATATTATTCTGCCGAGATTTTCGAGAGCTTCGTTTGTGCGTTCGGGAATATCCGTATTGTCAAAAAGCGTCCATACTTCTGTGTGTTCTATGCTTTCGCCGTTTTCTATCGTTCTGAGAGGCGAGAGAGTTTCCGCCTCGGCGAAATATTCGTTTGTAAATGCTTCGCAGGAAACGCCGAAATCGGGATATTTTCCGTTTTCAAAATCGGGTGTGAAGCTTTTTACCAGTGCCTGCGAATGATTTATATAAGCTATTTTGCCCGCGGTATTGTTTATGCCCAGCTTGAATTTATCCTTCACTGCGGGATTTTGCTGTATGGCGATGTATTTGTCGCCGAAGAAAACGCGGCTGTCCGTCATTTTCGAATAGGGCCAGAGAGCGAGATTTCTGTTTGCCAGAAGTCCCGTATCCTCCTGCGGCTGAGGAATGAGCATCATGCCTTCCTTCGACATGACGGAAAGCGCCCATGCCGCGCCTGTGACGGGCGCATCTCCCACATTTGTGATTTTGTGGTGAATTATCGCTCTCGGTTCCGTTTCATGCAGCTCTATCGAAACGGAAAATTGCAGATTTCTCACGCTCTGAACGGGAGGAGTGAACTCCGCGCCGGTGGAGCATGTGGAATAAAGCACGCGGTCGTTGTCGGGATAATAGGTTTCGGGCAGGCTTTCGGGGCTGAGCCACAGTCTGTGCCCGCCGTATATATACCAGTTCTTTCCCTCTCCGTATACGGAGGAAGCATCCGTGACATTTACGCGGTCGATATCCTCGTACATCATATTTTCTTTTCCGCGCAGATTGCATTTTATTATTCTCGGACCGATATTCACCGTCACGAGCAGCTCCATTAAATCATTTGTGAGAGAAAGACATTTGCCGAAATTTTTGTAGGTTACTTCTTTTATGCTGATCATAGTATATCCTTTCAGATAAAATAATTATGCCGCGGTATTGCTTACAGCGTATCGTCTTCGTCGGGCTTCGGTGCGTTTTTCTGCTTGCGCAGCTCTTCCAGCTCGCGCATGAACGTATCGAGATCTTTGAAATCGCGGTAAACCGATGCAAAGCGCACATAAGCCACATCGTCGAGCGCTTTCAGCTTGTCCATCACGAGCACGCCTATGTGCTGAGATGAAATTTCGTTTGAAAGGGAATTGCGCAGCTCCGCTTCTATTTCGTTCACTATCTGCTCCATCTGCATCAGCGTGATGGGACGTTTCTGGCAGGATTTTATTATTCCGGAAAGAAGCTTTGACCGATCAAAATATTCGCGCGTCGAATCTTTTTTCACGACGAGCAGGGGAGGTGTTTCTATGGTTTCATAAGTTGTAAATCTGTTCTGGCAGGCAAGGCATTCGCGGCGGCGGCGTATTATCGTATTATCTTCCGCAGGGCGCGAATCTATTACTTTGCTTTCCGTATATGAGCAAACGGGACATTTCATATCCGTTCCTTTCCGCGGCGAAAAAGCCGCCGCTAAAAGTATATATAAATACCGTATATATAATATCACAAATCTCACGGAAAGTAAATACAATTCATGCGAAAAAACTTTTGTTTTTTCTGTATGCGACTCATTTTTGCAAAATCATCGGCAAAACAGTCTATATTGTCTTCGATGATATCATAAAGATGAACCGCACTTATTTTCAGCCCGCAGAGTTTTCGCGCGATATATACGGAAAAAGCGCGGTCGGGCGAAAGATTGTCTATTTTTGTGCTTGTCCTGGATGCGCCATCGCGTGAATTCAGGACAAGCTCGGTAAATCGTCCATGCCACAGCACGAGCATCTCGCAACGCACGGATTTTATTCTGTAGACCTGTTTGAAAATCAGTTTTGGTGCGATTTGTCGGTTTTTCATAAAAAACACCTCCGGAAACACAAATTTTTTTATGCTGTTTATGATTTTATTGTGAATTTTTCGATTTGTAAAGAGTCAGTTAGCCCCATAAAATGACAATATTCGACTTCTTGTGATTTCAAAGTCCGAAAATTGTACCCGATAAAATCATAAAAATCGCATTTTGTCGAAAATAAAATAAATATGCAAAATACGGATAAATATGCATTTTTATGCAAGGAATATTTTGCCTTGAAACCCTTGAATTTGATGATGACAAAATGAAAAATACGATGTATAATTGAGAAAAAGAGTTTTTTCGGAGGAATTGTATTTTGAAAAGCATACATAAAAAAATAAAAAAGCTGCTGCGTGCAAAGCTCGGCGAAAAGGGAAGCTTTCTTATGCTCGCCACATTGCCGATAGTATTGTTACAGGCGGCGTATACGCTTTATCTCGTGCTTTCGTCCGGCGAATACGAAATGCTGTGCCGCGCCGACGAAATATCATTTTCCGCGGAAAATATCGTGATGTGTCTTTTTATTTCGATTATCGGCTCCGTACTATACGACGTCGCCTCGCGCCGCGCCGAAAAGGAAAAGGAAAATAAATAAAATATCTGTATAAAAAACGAATAAACGGAGCCGATACAGCTCCGTTTGTTTTTTGTATGGAAGTGATGCCGCGCTGATATTTTGATGAAAAACGTTTGTTTTCATAAATATTTCACGAGAGTTTCAAGTATTCTCGCGGCGAAAAGATCATGCATCTCGGGAGTCGGGTGATTTATGTGATTTGAGAGCAGCTCCGTTATGTCCGTGCCGCTTTCATACATCTTTTTCCACTCCGCGTAAACATCGCATACGTCCGCGCCGTACTGCGCGGCGCAGGCGCGCGCTGTCTCCACGGTTTCATCCATTTTGCCAGAGGTCTGAGCCACGGCGCATTTTGCCGCCGCCTTGCGCGAGCATTCTATGGCTTTGTCGCTGACATAAGTGCACATCATATTCGGCGTGAGCAAAACGGATTTTATCCCGTTTTCCGTGAGCTTTGCGAAAATCCCGCTCATGGCATTGCGGTAATTTATAAGGCTCCATGCCGCGTCGTTCAGCCCGAAGCAGACGAATACTATATCGGGTTTTTTGTCCAGCACATCTTTTTGCAGGCGGTCGAGTCCGTTTCCCGCCTTATTTCCGCTCACGCCCGCGTTTATCACCTCGGGCGCCGCATCGCCGTATCTTTCCTTCAGCGCTTTTGCAACCTTTGTCACAAAGCAATCTTCCGGATGCCTGTATGTATCGAAACCGCAGGGCGCAGGGTAGAAGCCGAAGCAGCCCTCGGTAATGCTGTCGCCGAGAAAAACTATTTTTTTCTTATTCATCGCTGCCTCCGTCGTTTTCGTAAACCGCGCTGTTTTCCGCGAAGTCGAGAAGCGTATCGCGAAGCTCGCCGAGCGTTTCTATACTGTTCAGCCTGCCGCGTATCGCGGATGAAGCCCGCATTCCTTTGGTGTAGTAGGAGATATGCTTTCTGCTTTCGGCGACGCCTGTTTTTTCGCCTTTGTCCGCGCATGCCCGCTCGAGCTGACGTATCGCCACGGCTATTTTTTCGCGCGGAGTGGGCGGAGTGTAAGCTTCGCCCGACAAAGCCGCCTTTATTTCGCGGAAAATGAAAGGATTTCCGAGAGCGCCGCGTGCTATCGCGACGGAATCACAGCCTGTCATTTCAAACATTTTCAGTGCGTCCGCGGCGGAAAAAATATCTCCGTTTCCTATCACGGGGATGCTCACCGCGCGCTTTGCCTCGCCTATATATTCCGGCATTGTCCCGGGGGTATACATCATGCTGCGCGTCCTCGCGTGGATGCATACGGCGGCGGCGCCGCTTTGCTCGGCGATTTTCGCCATTTCCACCGCGTTTATGCCGGATTTGTCCCAGCCGAGGCGGATTTTCACCGTTACTGGGACAGAAGACGTCTTCACTGTTTCGGCTATTATTGCGGCGGCGAGCGACGGATTTTTCATCAGCGCACTGCCTTCTCCGTTTGAAACTATTTTGTTCACGGGGCAACCCATATTTATATCTATCGCCGCTGGCATTATCCCTTTTGCCGCGGCTTTCTCCAGCAATATATCCGCGGCTTTCGCCACAAAGAAAGGCTCGCTCCCGAAAAGCTGGAGCGCCATCGGCTCCTCCGCTTCCGTTATATCGGCGAGCTGGGGAGTTTTTTTGTCGCCGTAGCATATAGCTTTTGCCGATATCATTTCGCTCGTCACATAATCGGCGCCGTATTCCTTGCAGATACTGCGAAAGGCATGATCGCCCACGCCCGCCATGGGAGCGAGCATTATTTTTTTGCAGAAAAGATTGTTTTCCGCGCTTTTCACAACCTTTCGCCTCCCGTCTTTTCTTCTTTGCGTCTGCCGCATTAGTATATTACAACAAAAACGGCGAAAAGTAAAGAATATTCACAAAAAAATTTCATGTCCGTCTTGCAAAACGGGCTTATATATGATATTATACTATATAGTTATACTGAGGTAAAATAGCCATATTGCGGAAAGGAACGGATATTATGGAAAAATCGGATATCGGAAGAACAGACGGCTTTGTCGCGGGGAGCGATGCCGTAAGAGAAAATCTCGGGATGAGCGGTCTGCGCCTCTCGCACGAATACGAAAAGCGTATCGCTTTTCTCTGCGATATGGCGGACAATGTTTATTCGCGCCTTTGCAATGCGGCGGAGGATGATGTTTTTCTCTGCTGTACCGATGATAATGTGCGCCGCACATATGCGGAAGCGATGAGCATGTTCCGCGCTGATACGCGGGACGCCGACGCGGTGAATTTTCACGATGTGGCTTTCCGCAGCGGACTTCTTTCCCGTGCGGACAGATATTTTGTCTGCAAAAAAATAGTGGAAAAGACTGGCAGAAAATACACGGCGGAAAATTTCGGTCAGGTGCTTTTCGGCGATTGCCCCGCGCTTTCTCCCGCAAACAGAAAAATAGCTTTTGTGCGCAATATGCAGTCGGGAAAGGCTTTCGAATGTTTTGCAAAATATGTTTTCGGCGCGATGACGGCGTACAGGGACAGCTTTGCGCTCGCCTGCGAATCCGTGGCGGACGGGGAATGCTCCTACGGTATACTGCCGCTTCGCAATTCCGTGGACGGCAGGCTCGGCGCTTTTTACAAAATGCTCGACAAGCACGAGCTGGGAGTTTTGCTTTGCTGCGACATAGTGAATAAAAGCGGTGACGTGACGCGCTATGCGCTCGTTTACGCGAGAAACGGCATACTTTCCGCGCATGGTGATCTGAAACTGGAATGCCGCATTTCCTTTGAAAATCCCGCAGACATAAGCGGACTCACGGAAATGGCGGAATTTTTCGGGATAGCCGTGGACAGCATCGACGGAGTCAGCGACGGACGCGGCGGCGCTGGAAAATCTTTTTCCGTGTGCTTTTCGCTTTCCGGTCCGGATGTGGCGGGATTTATATTCTGCCTCCAGTCGGAATATCCGCAGGTTCTCCCGATAATGCTGTATACGCAGACAGAAGGAGCGGAATGCTGATATGGTGATACTTGGCATAGACCCGGGCATAGCGATAGTCGGCTACGGCGTGATCGAATACGACGGCAGACATTTCAGGACGATAGCCATGGGTGCCATAAGAACCCCTGCGGGGCAGGAAGTAGAGGCGCGCATAGAAACCGTTTATAAAGATATGCTGGAGCTGATAGACACCTACAAGCCCGACGAAATGGCGATAGAGGAGCTTTTTTTCAATACCAACCAGAAAACGGCTATAGCCGTCGCCGAGGCACGCGGAGTGATACTGCTCGCGGCGCGCCTGCGCAATGTGGCTATAAGCGAATACACGCCGCTCCAGGTGAAGCAATCCGTGGTCGGCTACGGCAGGGCGGAAAAGCAGCAGGTCATGGCGATGACGGCGAGCATACTGGGCTTAGGAAAAATAAAGCTCGACGATACGGCGGACGCTCTCGCTCTCGCCGTTTGCCATGCGCACTGCGGCACGTCGCGCATACAGGATTTCTACAACGGAAAGAAAACAAGGCTTGTTTAAATAAATTTTGTGAGGATTAAAAAATGTTTCAGTACATAAAAGGTGAGCTCATCGGCACGGTGCCGAACGGCGCCGTAATCGAATGCGGCGGCATAGGATATAAATTCACCGTTTCGGCAAACACCGTGGCGAAGCTTGCTTCGGCAGACGGCGAGGTCTGCCTCTATACATATCTCTGCGTGCGCGAGGATGCGCTCGAGCTTATCGGTTTTTATACCATGGAGGAGCTGGAAGCTTTCAAAATGCTGATAACCGTTTCGGGGGTAGGTCCCAAAGCGGCTATAGCCGTGCTTTCGCTTTTCACGGTGAGCCAGCTTATTTCCGCCGTTGGCGCGGGCGATACAAAACGTATTTCAAAAGCTTCGGGCATAGGCGCAAAAACCGCAGCCCGCATAGTGCTGGAGCTGAAGGATAAAATAGCGGTGAAGCTCGGCGCTCCCGCCGAAGAGGGCGATACGACGGAGTATATTTCCGAGGAGGAAACCGTGGGAAATCGCGCGGAGGCTGTCCGCGCACTGATGGGACTGGGCTATTCCATGCGCGAGGCGGAGGATGCCGTCCGCGGGCTGGATGCCACGGCGCCGCTCGAAAATCTGCTCACGGCGGCTCTGCGCAAGATGGGCACCAATTTATAATCGGGGGATAAGGCGATATGATAAACAAATTCGATATAGGCAAAGAAGATTCCGTTATCCCGGAGAGGATGGCGAGCGCCTCGTACAACAGCGAGGAGGACGCCGATATAGAGGGCGGTCTGCGCCCGAAAACTCTGGATGAATATATAGGTCAGGAAAAGGCGAAGGAAAGCCTGCGCATATATATAGAGGCGTGCAAAAAGCGCGGAGATTCGCTCGATCATGTGCTGCTGTACGGTCCTCCCGGACTCGGCAAAACCACGCTTTCCGCGATAATCGCTTCGGAGCTTGGCGTGAATATAAAGATAACCTCGGGACCCGCGATAGAAAAGCAGGGCGATCTCGCGGCGCTGCTCACAAATCTCGGCGAAAACGATGTGCTTTTTATAGACGAGATACATCGCCTTTCCCGCAATATAGAAGAAATACTCTATCCCGCGATGGAGGATTTCGCGCTGGATATAATCATAGGCAAAGGACCTGCGGCGCGAAGCCTGCGTCTGCCTCTGCCGAAATTTACGCTGATCGGCGCGACCACACGCGCGGGGCAGTTGACCACGCCTCTGCGCGACCGTTTCGGCGTGCTGATGCGTCTGGAGCTTTATACAAACGACGAACTCGCCACGATAGTGAAGCGCAGTGCGGGCATACTCGATATAGCAATATCGCCGGACGGCGCTTATGAAATAGCACGGCGCTCCAGAGGTACGCCGCGTATAGCAAACCGCCTGCTCAAGCGCGTGCGCGACTATGCGCAGGTAAAAGGCGACGGAGAAATAACGCGCGATATCGCGGACAAAGCGCTGCGTATGCTGGAAATAGACGAGCTGGGTCTGGACAATACGGACAGGCGCATGCTCGAAACCATAATAAAATTTTACGACGGAGGTCCCGTCGGTCTGGATACTCTCGCCGCTACCGTCGGCGAAGAGGCGATAACGCTGGAGGACGTATACGAGCCTTATCTGATACAGATAGGTTTTATAAACCGCACGCCGCGCGGCAGATGCGTGACGCGGCTTGCCTATGAGCATCTCGGCATACCTTTCGGAGGAAAAGCCGCATCCGTGGCAGAGAGCGGCGATCAGACGAAAATAGATATAGATTGACAGAGGAAAATATATGTGGATAGCAGATAAATGGGAGGAATACACTCTTCTCGACACATCGGACGGGAAAAGGCTCGAAAAATGGGGAAAATATATCCTTTGCCGACCCGATCCGCAGGTTATATGGAAAAATGTGAAAAACAGCCCGTACTGGAAAAAAGCCGATGCGATATACGAGCGCGCGGGCGGCGGCGGAAGCTGGCGCAAATGCGATGTTCCCGAAAGCTGGACGCTCGGCTACGGCGCGCTGCGCTTCAAAATAAAGCCGATGGGCTTCAAGCACACGGGTCTTTTTCCCGAGCAGGCGGTAAACTGGGACTGGTTTTCAGACCTGATAAAAAATGCGAAAAGACCGATAAAGGTGCTCAATCTTTTTGCATATACGGGCGGTGCCTCAGTCGCCGCGGCTGCGGCGGGCGCTAATGTATGCCATGTGGACGCGGCGAAAAACATGGTGGCGCAGGCAAAGGAAAATGCGGCTCTCTCGGGACTTTCCGACGCGCCGATAAGATATATCGTGGACGACTGCAAAAAATTTGTGGAAAGAGAAATACGCAGAGGAAACAGATACGACGCGGTGATAATGGATCCGCCATCCTACGGCAGAGGTCCCTCGGGCGAAATATGGAAGCTGGAGGACAATATAGCGGAGCTGATAAAGCTAGCGGCGGATGTTCTCTCGGATAAACCGCTTTTCTTTCTTGTAAATTCATATACCACGGGGCTTTCGCCCTCGGCGATGGGCTATATGCTCGGGCTGGAAATGAAAAAGCGCTTTGGCGGCAGTGTTGAAGCGGATGAAATAGGAATACCCGTTTTGCAGACGGGGCAGGTATTGCCGTGCGGTTCTTCCGCAAGATGGACGGCAGAATAAATAATATACGGAGAAATATGGCAGAAATCATTATAAAAACAGAAAATCTGTGCTTTGAATACGAGGAAAACGACGGGAAAGACAAAACTCCCGTGCTGCGCGGAATAGATATGGAAATAGAACGCGGCAGCTTCACCGCCGTGCTCGGGCACAACGGCAGCGGCAAAAGCACGCTCGCGAAAATAATCAGCATGATACTTACGCCCACATCCGGAAAGCTTTTCCTTTTCGGAAAAGAAACCGATACCGCGAAAATGACCGACGATGAATTTTACGATCTGCGCCGCAGGGTGGGAATGGTATTTCAGAATCCCGACAATCAGCTCGTGGCGACGGTAGTGGAGGAAGACGTGGCTTTCGGTCCCGAAAATATAGGCGTGCCTCCCGCCGAGATAAGAAAGCGTGTGGATGATGCGCTCGCCACCGTCGGCATGACGGATTTCGCAAGGCACAGCCCGCATCAGCTTTCCGGCGGACAAAAGCAGAGAGTAGCCATAGCGGGCATTATCGCGCTGATGCCGGAAATAATCATTTTCGATGAATCCACGGCCATGCTCGACCCATCGGGCAGAGCGGAGGTTCTCGAAACGATAAAGCGGCTGAACCGCGAAAAGGGAATAACGATAATTCTGATAACGCACTACATGGAGGAAGCCATACTCGCCGACAGAGTTTTGGTTATGGACGACGGGAAAATTCTCACGCAGGGCACACCGCGCGAGGTTTTTTCGAAAACCTCCGATATACGCCGCGCGGGAATAGACGTCCCGCAGGTGACGGAGATTTTTTCCGCGCTCGGAATAGGCGGAACACCGCTGACACCGGCGGAGGGTGCGGATATCATAGAAAAGCTCATGCTTGAAAAGAAAGCGAAGGAAAAGGCAAATTGAACGATACAGCGGCGAAGCTCTGCGGAGTTTCATATATTTACAGTGAGAAAACGCCTTTTATGAAAGTGGCTGTCGACAATGTCGATATCACTTTCGAAAAAGGCATGATAACAGGTATAATAGGTCATACGGGTAGCGGAAAAAGCACCGTGGCTCAGATGATAAACGGACTTCTGAAGCCGTCGCTCGGCAATGTTTTCGTATGCGGCAGAGATATATGGGAAAAGCCGAAGGAAATACGGAACGTGCGTTTTGAAGCGGGACTGGTATTTCAGTATCCGGAATATCAGCTTTTTGAGGAAACGGTGAAAAAGGATATAGCTTTCGGTCCCGCAAATATGGGTCTGTCGCAGGAGGAAATCGACGCGCGTGTATACGATGCCATGGATTTCGTCGGGCTTGACAGAAGCTATGCGGAAAAATCCCCCTTTGACCTTTCGGGCGGGCAGAAGCGCAGAGTGGCTATAGCGGGAATAATAGCCATGCGCCCGAAAATACTTATTCTCGATGAACCTGCGGCGGGACTCGATCCGCGCGGCAGGGACGAAATTCTTTCCCGCGTATGCGAATACAGAAACAAATACGACGCTTCCGTCGTGATGATAAGCCACAGCATGGAGGATATGGCGCGGTATTGCGACAGAATTCTCGTGATGAGCGGCGGCAAGGTATTCATGTACGGCACATGCGACGAAATCTTTTCCGAGGCGGAAAAGCTGGAAAGCGTGGGGCTTTCCGTTCCGCAGGTGACAAAATTTATGTCGGAGCTGAAAAAGCGCGGTTTTGATGTGAATACATCTATATATACCGTGGAAAAAGCGGAAGCGGAATTGAAACGCCTCCTTTCGGGAGGTGAAGCAAAATGATGCGCGATATTACGATAGGGCAGTTTTTCCCCGGCACATCCGTGCTTCATAAAGCCGACCCGAGAATGAAAATCATACTTTCACTGCTCTATATAGTGATGATTTTTCTGACAAACAGCCTCTCGGGATATATTTTCCTTGCGCTTTTCACCGCGGTTATCACGGTGATATCACGCATTTCCGCCACGGTCGTGCTGAAAAGCGTGAAGCCGCTGTGGTTTATCATAGTATTTACCGCGATAATAAATATTTTCTGGACGAAAACAGGCACGCTGCTTTGCTCTTTCTGGAAAATAGAGATATATTCGGGCGGACTGATGACGGCGCTTTTCATGATAATGCGCATAGCTTCGCTCCTGATAGGCACGAGCGTGATACTCACATATACCACCTCGCCCATCGCGCTGACAGACGCGATAGAGCGCATGCTTTCGCCGCTGAAGGCGATAAAAATACCCGTGCATGAATTTGCGATGATGATGAGCATAGCTCTGCGTTTCATACCCACGCTGATGGAGGAAACCGACAAAATAATGAATGCGCAGAAGGCACGCGGCGCGGATTTTTCGAGCGGAAGCCTGAAACAGCGCGCAAAAGCGCTGATACCGGTGCTCGTCCCGCTTTTCGTTTCGGCTTTCCGCCGCGCGGATGAACTCGCCGTGGCTATGGAATGCCGTTGCTACCGCGGAGGAGAAGGACGCACGAGAATGACAAAACTGAAAATGCATTTTCGCGATTTCGCTTTGCTTTTTTCCGTGATAGCCGCAGGCGCTGTGATAATCCTCCTCGGAAAATATCTGCCGATATATAAAATTTAGGAGATAAAATGAAATTTCTTTTGAAGCTTTCGTATCTCGGGACATTTTTCAACGGATTTCAGGTTCAGAAAAATGCGAGAACGGTGCAGGGCGAGCTGTGTTCCGCCGCCGCGGAGATTTTTTCGCACAAATGCGATGTATCGGGATGCAGCAGGACGGACAGCGGAGTCCATGCTGCGGAGTATTATGCCACGGTCAGTTTTGACGGGGAAACCAATATACCCGAAAGCAGGATCCCGCGCGCGATAAACACATATCTGCCGAAAGATATTTCCGTTTCGGCGGCATGGCGGACAGACGAATCCTTTTCCGTGCGCCGCGCCGTTTCCGGCAAGGAATATATGTACCTGATATACAATGGGGAAATAAGAAACCCCTTTTACTGCGAACGCGCGCTTTTTTATCCGAATGCGACAGACGACGCGGCGATAGGACGCGCCTGCGAAATAATAAAGGGTAGGCATGATTTTTCCGCTTTCATGGCGAGCGGAAGCGATATTGCCGACACGGTGCGCACCGTTACGGAATGCAGAGCGGAGCGCGACGGCGATTTTCTGAAAATATACGTTTCGGCAGACGGTTTTCTTTACAATATGGTGAGAATAATAGTCGGAACGCTGCTCGAGGTTTCCGAGGGCAAAATGTCGCTCTGCGACGTATCGCGCGCCGCAGACGGAGCAAACCGCGACGCCGCCGGCAGGACTGCACCCGCATGCGGGCTTTATCTGAACAGAGTTTTTATAGATTTCAAAACGGAGAAATAAATGAAAAGTAACGAAGAAAAGCCGAAAGGCTTAGCCGACGGCGAAATAAAGGCGGAAAACGAGGATTGCAGGCGTTTTCTCGCCGTTTCCGAGCATTTTATGATGCTTCGCGTTTGCGTGCTCGCGGCGCTGATAGCTTTTATATTTGCCGTGCTTATTTTCGGGCACGGTTCGCTCCGCGCGGAAAATTTCAAATATCTCGTGAAGTATATAGACAAAAGCCCCGTGCTTTATTCCTCGTTTTACGAGGGAATAGAATACGAGGGCGGGGAAAATATGAAATTCGGACTTTATAAAGGCGATGTGTGTGTTTTCGGCGAAGGCAGTGTTTCGCTTTACGGTATTTCGGGCAAAAATACATTTTACAGTGATGTGGGAATAGCAAATGCTTCCGTTTATATCGGAAAAGAGCATCTCTGCGTTTACGGCGGCGATAAAAACGAGCTGAAAATATATAATTCCTTTTCGCTCGTGCACAGTATGAGCTTTGATTATCCGATACTCTGCGTGACCGCGGCGGATGCCGGCGGTTTTGCCGTGGCTACCTCCGAACGCGGATATCGGAGCGCGGTTTATGTATATAATAAAGCATTCATCCATAAATATACATGGAAAAGCGCCGACAAATTTGTGCTCGATACGGATCTTGGCGAATCGGGAAGATATCTCGCGCTGCTTTCCATGGGGACCGAAAACGGAAGCCCGTATACCGAGGCGCTTTTTATAGATACGGAAAGCGGCGAGGTGATTTTTTCGAGAAAAATATCGGGAAAAACGCCTGTCGGCGTGAATATCACGAAAAAAGACGGCGCCTGCTTTGTCTTTTCCGATTCATACCTGTGTATAGATAAAAAAGGCAATGTGAAAAGCGAGGGCAAAACGGGCGAGGGCACATACGGCATTTACCGCGGCGTATCCGATACGGCGATAGTTTCGAGGGCGGAGGGCAGTATGAAATCCGAGATTTTTATTGCCGAAAAGGGAATAAAAATAAGCTCGGGCGGCAAAATAAAATCGGTAAAATTTTACGGAGATAGAATTTATTTGCTTTTTGAGGGCAGAGTGGAAATATACGACGGAGAAAATCTTTATAAAAGTTTTGATATTTCCGGCGATGCGCGCGATATCCTGATAATGGACGACGGCACGGCTATAGTTTGCTATGGCTCATATACGGTGCTCATTTCAGATATAACATAAAATTTACAAATTGTACTTTATTTACATAAAAGCATGGTATATAATCATGTAAAGCAAAGAGAGGGAGAGCGAAAATGTCTGCGATATTTGATATAGTCCTTATAGCGATAGTTGCCGTCTTTCTGATAATAGGTGCAAAAAAGGGATTTTTAAAATCTCTTTCGGGCTTTCTTCTTTATATTTTCTCTTTTAATATAGCAAATGCCTTTTATATTTTTTTCGTGAAATACACGGATAAAATAGGCTTTATCGCCGAGCTGAAAAGCGGCGCTACGGCAGAGCAGATAAGCGGCGTCACAAAAAATGCGGCGGGCTTTATCGACAGGCTTTCCAATATAGGAAACTATGTCATTTCCGGTAGCATGAAGGAATTTCAGGAAGCTCAGGCACTGCTCAATTATGTCATAGGCGATGCCGTTTCGTGCCTGATTTCGTTTATCATTGTATTCGCGCTTTCCGTGCTCGTGCTGAAATTGCTCATTCTTTTGCTTAATTCCGTGGTTACGCATACGGTGGTTTTAAAACAGTTCAACGGTATACTCGGCGGCGCTTTCGGCGCACTCTGCGGACTTTTCTGGGCGTGGGTTTTTGCAAAGCTTTTTGTTTCCTTTGCTTTTCCCATATTGAATTCGAAATTGCCCGATGTATTTACCGCATCCATGACGGAATCCTTTGTGGTGAAATTTTGCCTGAAGGTAAATCCGCTTGCGTTCCTCATTTATATAGCAAACAAATTCGCGGGACTTTTCAGATAATTCCCGCAAAAATACGCGCCGCTTCGGCAGGGCGGGGCGCCAATACGGCAAACTGCCGAGAAAGAGATTTTTTATATGAATATGCAGCTTTGTTCCCGTTGCCATAAAAGAGCGGCGGTTGTCTTTATCACAAAATTCGAAAACGGAAAATCCATACAGGAGGGACTTTGCCTGCACTGCGCAAAGGAGCTGGGCATAACTCAGGTGGACAATGTTCTCCAGAACATGGGCATCACCGATGATGATCTCGACAATATGGAAAACGAGCTGGGAGCACTGATAACTTCCGAGGATGGGGAGAATATCCCCGATGGCGATGAAAACGAAAGCCGCACTCCCGCGATAGATTTTGCCAAGCTTTTCGGCAATATGCCGCCTTTCGGCGCGCAGCAGCCACAGAGCACGGGCGAAAACGCAAAAACCGACAAAAAGCAGAAAAAAGAGGCGAAAAAGCCAGAGAGGAAGTTTCTCTCGCTTTACTGCAGGGATCTTACCGCGAGCGCACGCGAGGGCAAGCTCGACGCCGTTATAGGCAGAGAGCGCGAAACCGAGCGCATGATGCAGATACTCACGCGCCGCCAGAAAAACAATCCCTGCCTCATAGGCGAGCCTGGAGTAGGCAAAACGGCGATAGCGGAGTCGCTCGCGCAGAAAATAGCGGCGGGAGATGTCCCGTATAAGCTCCGCAACAAAGAGGTTTTCCTCGTGGATCTCACGGCGCTCGTCGCGGGGACACAGTTCCGCGGGCAGTTTGAATCGCGCATGAAAGGGCTTGTGGACGAAGTAAAGGCGCTGGGCAATATCATCCTCGTGATAGACGAAGTGCACAGCATAGTCGGCGTGGGCGATTCCGAGGGAAGCATGAATGCGGCAAATATTTTAAAACCGTCGCTTTCGCGCGGTGAAATACAGATTATCGGTGCCACCACGCTCACGGAATACCGTAAATATATAGAAAAAGATGCCGCGCTGGAGCGCAGATTTCAACCGATAATAGTAGAGGAGCCTTCCATAGACGAAACGAAGAAAATTCTGGAGGGTATAAAGAAATATTACGAAACATACCACAAAATAAGAATACCGGACAGCGTGATAAGCGCCGCGGTGGAGCTTTCCGAAAGATATATCACGGATAGATTTCTGCCGGATAAAGCCATAGACCTGCTCGACGAAGCGGCGGCTTATGTGGCGATGAATTCTCCCGTGATAGAGCGGGTGGCTGAAGTGGAAAAGCAGCTCGCCGAGCTGAAAAAGCAGGCGACAGAGCTGGAAGAAGCGGCTACATCCGGCGAATCCTCCGAGAGCGGCAATGAAGAGCGCGAAAATACTTACGCTAAGCTCGCCGAGGTAAAGGCGGGACAGCTCCGCGGCGAGGAAGAATACAAAAAGCTGCGCGACGAGCTTGCCTCTGTGGAGCTTACGAAAGACAGTCTCGCCCGCGTCATCGAAATATGGACGGGCGTACCCGCAGGTTCCATAACGGCAAATGAGTTCGAGCGGCTGAACGGACTTTCCGACAGGCTGAAATCCCGCATAAAAGGGCAGGATGCCGCAGTGGATGCCGTGGTACGCGCGATAAAACGCAACCGCGCCGGCGTTTCGTATAAGCGCAAACCCGTTTCCTTTATATTTGCCGGTCCTACGGGCGTGGGCAAAACCGAGCTGGTAAAGGTGCTCGCCGCGGATCTTTTCAATACGCCGGACAGTCTTATCCGCATGGATATGTCGGAATTTATGGAAAAGCATTCCGTTTCGAGGCTTGTCGGTTCACCTCCCGGATATGTCGGCTATGACGATGCGGGTCAGCTCACGGAAAAAATCCGCCGCAAACCGTACAGCGTAGTGCTTTTCGACGAAATAGAAAAGGCACATCCCGATGTACTGAATATATTGCTTCAGATACTGGACGACGGCAAAGTTACCGATTCGCACGGAAAAGAAGTGAAATTTGACAACTGCGTCATAGTGATGACAACAAACGCGGGTTCATCGGGCGGCATGAATACAGCGGGCTTCGGTATGAAAAGCGAGCAGATAGCCGAGGCGAGAACGGAAAAAGCTCTTTCCGAATTTCTGCGCCCCGAATTTATAAACAGAGTGGATGAGATAATAACATTCCGCGCGCTTGACAAGAGTGATTTTGAGCATATTGCTTCGATAATGCTCGGGGATACCAAAAAAGCGCTCGCCGAACGCGGAATAGATTTTATCTGGACTCCTGCCGCAGAAAAATATATAGCCGAAAAATCATTCTCCGAAAAATACGGCGCGCGTAATATGCGCAGATTTATCAGCCGTGAAATAGAAGACGCGGCGGCAGAGAAGATTATTTCGGAATATGATAAGCATATTTCGCTCATCACGGTGGATTCCGATGGGGAAAAGCCGATAATAGAGGCAAAATAAAGATTTAAAGCAAATCATACGGGTGCGTTTCGCCGCTTTTCTGAAGCCGGCTTTTATGGGCTTACGGAAATACAGAGGCGGCGGACTATCCCTTTGACGCCGCTATGCGAGCGGTAACGGTTGTTACATATACGGAAAAATAAAATGAAAAGCATCCGCACGGTTTGTGCGGATGCTTTTTGCCTTTACGAAAAGATATGGCGGTTACTTTTCTGTGAGAAAAGTAACAAAAGTTGCTTTTTCTCCCGCAGGAGAAACGGGGTGTACTTTTCTATGAAGAAAAGTACCAAAAGTCAAAAAGAGGAAAGAATTCCTCTTTTAAACACCTTCTGTCGCCTCGTGGCGACTTGTGCGAACATACTGCCCCGACAGTCCGACCATAGATTAAACCGGAAATATGGTTCAGACCCCCGCTTAACTTGGACTTTAGTCTGTGCAAACCAGAACTTTAGCCGCCTCGTTTCGATGTCCATCAAGCCATGCTCGATTTGGTGGAGTTTAGTCTATAGTTGGAAGCGTAGCTAAAGCCATGGTAGGAGCCAACCCACCCCGTCGAATCTGCTCGCTTTTTGCGGCATACTTTGTTCGCACGCGCGGCATGGATTATGATGTGATGAGAGATAAACATGAGATTTTTACTTTGCCATCTATAGCACATACTTGCCGCGCATTACTTCCTGCGGCTAACTCGACGGGGTGCGAGGTAGTTTGCAAAGGAGGGCGAGGAGCCTTCCTTTGATGACTTTTCCCGCGCTTTTTGTCAGTAAAAAGCGCGATCGTACCTCGGGCGACCGCAGTCGCCCGCCCCTCTTGGCAAAGAGTAACTTTTTGGTACTTTTCTTCATAGAAAAGTACACCCCGTTCTCCTGCGAGGAGAGAAGTAACTTTTGTTTCTTTACCAAAAGAAAAACGAGCACGGGCGGCAAGCGCCGCCCGCTTCTTTTTCATATTTTTCTTTGGCAAAGAAAAAAGCCACAAACATCGGGAGCCGGTGTTCATGACTTACAAAAACAAAAACGCCGTGCAAAATGCACGGCGCCTGCATAGCGAAAAAATAAATTTTCCGAAAATTATTCAGCGATAACGCTGACAAATTTCTTGCCTTCTGCCTTGCGCTCGAACTTAACTGTTCCGTCAACAAGTGCAAAGAGAGTATCGTCGCTGCCGATACCGACGCCTGTGCCGGGATGAACGTTTGTGCCTCTCTGACGAACTATAATGTTGCCTGCGAGAACGCTCTGTCCGTCCGACTTTTTAACGCCGAGTCTCTGAGCGCGGCTGTCACGTCCGTTCTTTGTGGAACCAACGCCTTTTTTATGTGCAAAAAATTGCAAACTGAGCTTTAACATTTGATTTACCTCCCGTTTAAGATTCTTTTTGTAACTTTTAATCCTTTTCGATGTCCTGATCTATGCAGTCAACATCGAGGTAGTCGTAGTAATCCTCGAGCATTTCGTTCAGCTGCAGATAATAACTGTATATCAGCCCCTGAACGGCATACTGCTTTGCTTCATCCTCTTCATAAGAGGGAAGAGCGGATTTCACCTTTACGGAAATATCGGCTGTTTTCTCATCCATTTCGAAATCGACATTTGCTCCCCATACGACCTCGATCGTATTTATGATGAGCATAGTCATCGCGGAGAGCGCCGCGCAAACGATATCTTTGCCCGCTTCATCAAAGCCTGCATGACCGTATTCGCGAAAGCCGTAATAATTATTTCCGCTTTTGTAAAATACTACTTTTACCATAGCTTATCAGCCGTAGATTTTTTCGATCTGTACTTTGGTATAAGGCTGTCTGTGACCGATTTTCTTTTTCTCGTTCTTTTTGGACTTATACTTCATTACATAAATCTTTTTGGACTTGCCGTTTTTGAGAACCTTTGCAGTTACATAAGCGCCTTCAACGGTGGGCTTGCCCGCAACGAAGCTTTCGCCGCAAACAGCGCAAACCTCATCAAATTTTACCGTTTCTTCCTCAGCTGCCTCGAGCTTCTCAACGAAGATGATATCGCCTTCGGAAACTTTGTACTGCTTTCCGCCTGTTTTGATTATTGCAAACACGAAAAGCACCTCTCTTTCATTTATGACTCGCTAAATAAGGCAGCGCGTGAGCGCATTTTATGAGCCTTAACTTTATGCGGCAATTTATTTTATCATAAGAATGAGGCTGTGTCAAGTGTTTTGCGCAATTTTTCGGGGTATTTTTTGTAAAAAACAGAGAAATTTTAATTTTTATATAAAGAAATCGCGACAGTCGCGTATCGCAGGAGCGTGCAAAGGCACGGCGGTATGTTTTTTCGGATTTTTGCGCCTTGACAATGCGCTTTTTTTGTGATATACTGTTTATCCATGCGGGCGTGGCGGAATGGCAGACGCGTCGGTCTTAGGAACCGATGTCCACGACGTGCAGGTTCAAGTCCTGTCGCCCGCACCATATATGCCAGACGAAATGGCTATCTGCGAAAAAGCCCTTGAAATTCAAGGGCTTTTTCGTATGTGACTTACTTAAGAAATTCCGCGACTGCGGCGCCGATGGCTTTTGCCATGTATAGATATCCGGTGCCGTTCGGATGGCAATTATCCGCCGTGCATTCCTCACGCAGATCCACAGGATAAATTTTCGAGCCGTCGACAAAACGTACATTTTTGTCGCCATCCGCCTTTGCGCGCTCGTAATTTTCATATATCAGGCGGCGGCGCTTTTCATTTCCTTCGATATCCGTGTGATAATCTACTTTGGATGCGAATATAAAAGGAGTATCGGGTTGTGCCGCACGGAATTTTTTATATCCCGCAAAATGAGTTTTTTCGAGATAATCGAAATCGGGAGCATTGTGGTCGTAATCGTATACAAAAACACTCATATCCAGCCCCGAAATGTATTTCATCATGGCATCCTCCGCTTTTGCCGCGCCCGCAAAACCGAGATTTATGAAATCGCAGTCGAGCATGCGCGAGATTATTGCGGGATAATTTCCGCCGGGCAGCGTGGAGCCGACGCCGTGCACTATCGACGAGCCGTAGAATACCACGGGCTTTTTGTATTTGTAATCATCTGGCGGGAGCAGAGTACAGCCCTCGCGCAGAGCGATATAGACGTGACCGAGCTTGGCAAAAAGCGGGAGATAAAGCGTTATTTCCCGCATTTCGGGTTTCAGCCGCACGCGCCCCTCGGCAAATCCCACTGTGTCACCCTGATAAGTGAAAAATATACCGCCGAATTTTGTATTTCCGTTTTCTTTTACATAAAAATTAAAGCCTTCCTTGGCGAGAAAAGACGACTGCGGCTGGCCGAATGTATCGGCTTCTTTGATATCCGTATGCACCACGATATAATCGGAATCTGTTTTAAACCTTATTCTGCCGCCGGCAGTCATGGCGGAAAGATTTACCACGGCTTCGCTCGTATTTTCCGCCACGTTTTTCGGTATGCGCAGATAAGGCTCGCAAAGCCCGTGCAGGGAAAAGGGAGGTTTGCTCGCATCGAAATATACGGGATTTCCGAGAGTGATGGTACGTTTTTCGGGGAGAAAGCCCGATTCTTTTGTTATCTTCATTTTATTTATGCTCCTTACGGACGGTTTTTAAAAAATATACCATACAGCATGTGTATTTGTCAAGAAAAAAAGCCGTTTTTATTGACAGCCGCCGCTTTTTTGCGTAAAATGAAATTGTTCCGATGCGACGAAAACGTATAATATAAGAAAATTTCGGGAAAAATCAAAAAAATATGATTTTTCGGTGAGAAAAAAAGACATTTTCTTCGACTAAGAAGTGTAAGAAGCCGAAAACGGCTTTACAGATTATTTTTTTGAGCCGCAAAGATGCGGCGGAAAGGCAAATAATATGAAACGTTTTTTTGCGATAGTTCTCGCATTATTCATGCTCGCAGGTCTGGCGGCTTGCACAAAGAACGAAAATAATTCGAACCTCACTACGCCCGAGCTCATCAAGGCAGTATACAAAAAATGTCCCATAGGCATTAGCGTTTCCACAGAAAAGATAGACACAACTATGCCCGCCGATACAATTGCGTACGTCGCAAGCGTAACAAGCGTTGACAAGGTAAGCGAAATATATGTTTCCGCTCCCACGATGACTCCTCCCGCATACGAGATGGTAGTGGTACGCGTAAAGGATGCAGCCGACGCAGAAGCAATGGCTAAAGAAATCCTCGAAAATGCGGATCCCTGTAAGTGGATATGTGTTTGCGCCGATAAAGTACGCGTAGTTGCCTGCGGCGACACGATAATGATGGTTATGTCCTCCGATGCGGACACAAAGGGGCTGACAGAAGCTTTTATTGAGCTTTGCGGCGGAAAAGCCGATGTTTCTCTCGAGAAATAATTAAATAAAAATACACATGACCGCACGCGCGGAAAGGAAAGGGCTGAATATGAAAAAAATTTTAACAGGTATTCTGGCATTGGTACTTTGCATGGGCATGCTCATCGGAATTTCCGCGTGCGGAATGAGGACGGGCGCAGTAGACTTACTCAGCACGATCACACGAAATGAAAAGCAGGGACTGAAGAGCGACGAGAAATTTACCGCGGCTTACGCCGAGTTTGCCAAGAAGCTCTATATGAAGTCGGCGAGCAGTGACAGGAATACGCTGGTATCTCCGCTTTCTGTGATGACGGCGCTTTCCATGACGGCAAACGGAGCGGACGGTGAAACGCTTTCCCAGATGGAAAATGTTCTCGGCGGCATAAAGCTCGAAAAGCTCAATGAATATCTTCTCGGATATTATAACGGGCTTTACAGCGCGGACAATTGCAAGCTGAGCATAGCGAATTCCGTATGGCTCCGCGACGGCGTGAAAGTAAAAAATCCTTTTTTGCAGGATTGTGCGGATTATTACTCCGCTCAGATATATCGCGAACCTTTTTCCGATATCACCAAGGATAAAATAAATCTCTGGGTGAAAGACAATACCGACGGTATGATAAAAAAGATTATCGACGATATTGACAGAGATACGGTGATGTATCTGATAAACGCCATAGCTTTTGACGCAAAATGGGCAAATAAATTCGAGAGGACGATGACGGCGGATTTCACAAATGCGAAAGGCGAAACGGAAAAAGCCGAATTTCTCTGCGATACGAGATATGCCGGATATTTCAATGTGAAAGGCGGACGCGGTACCGTTATTGATTATGCGGGCGGAAGATACGGCTTTGCCGCTATTCTCCCGGATGACGAAAATATTAATATAAACGAATATTTCGCTTCGCTTGACAGCACGGAGCTGATGAATGCGATAAAGGGCGCTGGCAACGAAAATGCGTATCTCAATCTTCGCCTGCCCACATTCAAATTCGATTTCGACATTGAACTTGGCGACGCGCTTTCCGATATGGGTATGCCCGACGCATTCTCACCGAAAGCGGATTTCTCCCGCATCAGCGATGATCGGCTTTATATAGGCAGTGTGATTCACAAAACCCATATACAGCTGGATAAAGACGGCACAAAAGCAGCCGCTGTCACCAAGATAGAAACAAAAGCTACCTCAGCCGGTCCCGCAAAAAATCCGACAGACCTCTATTTTGATCGTCCGTTTATATTTATGATAGTGGATAATCAGACGTGCATGCCGATATTTACGGGCACTCTCGTGACAACAAAATAATATGAATGCAGGGGATCCGCATTTCGCGGATTTCCTGCATTTTTTCACTTTGGCAAAAAAAGTATTGCAAAATTCATTCTCACGCGGTATAATCAGATTGTGAATACGGATAAAGGGGAAAAAGAGAATGAAGGTACTTATCATTACCACGAGCCTGCGCGTAGGGAGCAATTCCGAACTGCTGGCGGACGAATTTGCAAGAGGAGCCGCGGATGCGGGTCATGATGTGGAAAAAATATCGCTGATGGGTAAGAGAATAGAATACTGTATAGGCTGTCTGGATTGCCAGAAAACGGGAAAATGCGTCACCGACGACGATATGGCGGAAATAAACAAAAAAATCCGCTCGGCGGATGTGCTGGCTTTTGCCACGCCGATATATTACTATGAAATGAGCGGACAGATGAAAACTTTGCTCGACCGTGCAAATCCGCTCTACGGCACGCATTATAATTTCAGGCGCGTATATATGCTTTCCACGGCGGCGGAATATGATGAAGCCGTACCTTACCGCGCGATAGCGGGGCTTTGCGGCTGGATAGAATGTTTCCCGAAAGCCAAATTTGCCGGCTCTGTTTTTGTCGGCGGCGTAAACGAGCCGAATGAAATCGCCGGCAGCAGCAAGCTGAGATCGGCTTATGAAGCGGGAAAATCCCTGAAATAAATTTACATAAAACGCAAAAAGGCAGCAAAAAAAGCTGCCTTTTTTATATGAAAAAAGCCCTCCGAGCCGCGCGTAGGACAAATTTTGCGAAATTTATTTAAAGCCTATTGACAAAACGAAAAGGGAATAGTATAATGTAAAATGACAAATATATTTGTCATTATGACAAAGCTAATTGTCACGGAGGTTCTGTATGATACTGCAAAATCGGTTAAAAGAACACAGAGCCGCGCTGAATGTAAATCAGCAGGAAATGGGGAGCCTGTGCGGCGTATCGCGGCAGACGATCAGTCTGATCGAACGCGGGGATTATTCGCCGTCCGTCACGCTTGCCCTGACTATAGCAAAGGTTTGCGGCGCGGCAGTGGAAGAAATATTCTATCTGGAGGAAGAAAAAGACGATGAAAAATGACGAGATAAGACAGGCTGACCGCAAGGCACTGCCGAAATTCATTCTGATGATGGCGATATTTATGTTTATCGGCGGGGCGGCAGGATATTTTTCCGCGAGATACGGTCTGGACAGACTGGCGGACGGGATAAAAAGCGCGGGAGAATTTTTCGGCGCATACATAGCGCCGTGGCTTATTCTCGCGATAGCCGTCATCATGCCCATAGTCTGCGCGACGATTTACATGGGCGCAAAAAGAATACTGGATTCATGGGATGGCGAGAACGAAGACGACGGCGATATAATCGACAGGAAACTTTCCGTGGTGAGTTGGATTTCCGGCGTATCGCTTATCATTTCGAATTTTCTCATGGCGGCATCGTATTCGAAAGGATTTGCTGCTTTTGAGAATACGAAAGACACGGTACTTTTCTTTATCGCCGTATTTTCCGTGCTTGTCATCGCTGTCGAAATGATGATCATCGGGCAGAAATGCGTGAACTGCGTAAAAAGAATGAATCCCGAAAAAAAGGCTTCTTTTTACGACATGAAGTTCAATAAAAAATGGATGGATGATTGCGATGAAGCCGAAAAAATTCTGATTGGCAGATGTGCTTTCAAAGCGTTTTCCGCGACAAACAAGATATGCGCCGTATCGTCGGGTGTACTTGCTGTAAGTGCGCTGATTTTCGGCATAGGTTTTCTTCCTTCTCTTGCCGTGTGCCTTATATGGATTGTAAATTCGTCGGTATACTGTATTGAAGCGATAAAATATTCAAAAACGGGCAAAAAGCTTTCATGAGCGCAGACCGTTTTTGAGGCAGAGAAGAACGGGAGGAAAAAATGGGCAGTACTTATATCAGTTTATTTGTCCTGTTTGTCGTGGTGATCATTCCATTGATAACACGGCACAGGAAAATGGCGGCTATCAGACATATATTAAACAGAAAAAAACAGAATAAGGAGAATATCACAATGAAAGAATTGGCAAAGCAGTTTATCGGAAAAGAATGCATTATTTACACGGTCGTTTCAAATGACGCGAGCATACAGGGCGTGATAAAAGAAATTGACGATACCGGCATGCTTATCGAGAAAAAATCGGGCGAAAAGGAAATCGTAAATCTCGATTTTGTCACGCGCATCAGGGAATATCCGAGAAAGAAAAACGGCAAGAAAAAGAGCATTGTGCTTGATTGAGTACCGACGCATATAATTATAACGCACATTGCAATTTTTCACAAATCCGTGCGTGACAGCAGAGAATGTTTTTATTGAAATTGTCTTTTGATTTTTCAATATAAAAATGTTATAATAAACTCGTTGCGTAGCAGAAATGCGTAAGTCCGAACTTTCGGGCTTACGCATTATTTTTTTTAGGAGGAATATTAGAAAATGGAAGAATCTCATAATTTTCTTGCCACTGAAAAGGCCGGAAAGCTCATGCAAAAATATGCCGTGCCATGCGTCATATCTTTGCTTGTAGGAGCGCTTTATAACATAGTCGACCAGATTTTTATAGCGAACGCAAGCTATCTCGGCTCTTACGGAAATGCCGCAAATACGGTGGTGTTTCCTCTTACCGTCATTGCGCTCGGCATAGCCGTATGCTTCGGCGACGGATGCTGTGCCATGGTCAGCGGGCTTCTCGGAGCATGGAAGAAGGATGAGGCAAAGCGTTCTTACGGAAATGCGATTATCCTGACAACAGCCGCAGGATGTATCCTTACTTTTTTGTATCTTATTTTTGACGATGCGCTGATTACCGTTTTTGGCGGACGTGTCAATGCCGAAACTTTTGCTTTGTCAAAAGAGTATTTCTTTTATATTGCTCTGGGCATACCTTTTTATATGTTCGGACAGGCGATGAATCCCGTAATCCGCGCCGACGGAAGCCCGAAATTTGCCATGATTTCCACTCTCGCGGGAGCAGTGGCAAATATAATACTCGATCCTGTTTTCATTTTTGTTTTCAGATGGGGTATGATGGGTGCGGCGGTTGCCACCGTGATTGGTCAGGTGCTGACAGCAGTGCTTGCAATTTGGTATATGACGCGCACAAAAAGCGTAAAACTCGATAAGACGGCTTTCGTGCCGGAAAAGAGTGTCATTGGGAGGATAATTTCGCTCGGACTATGCAGCTTTCTTGCGCAGATATCACTCGTCGCGGCAATGGCGGCGATAAACAATATGCTCCGCAAATACGGCGCGGCAGATCCCGTATTCGGTAAAGAACAGTATGCGCAGATCCCGATGGCTGTCGTCGGAATAGTGATGAAATTCTTTCAGATAGTGATTTCCGTCGTCATCGGCATGGCGGCAGGGTGTATTCCCATCGTCGGTTTCAATATGGGCGCAAAACAACCGGACAGGGTGAAAAAACTTTTTACGACGCTGCTCATTTCCGAAGCCGTACTCGGTGCCGTCGCGCTTGTGGTTGTGGAGTGCTTTCCGAACGTGCTGATAGGAATTTTCGGCGCGCAAAACGAAAGCGCATACTATACGGAATTTGCAATCCGTGCATTCCGCATTTATCTCTGCATGATTATTCTCGCCTGTATCAATAAAGCTACATTCATATTTTTGCAGGCGATGGGCAAAGCCGTGGAATCCACAATGCTTTCGATGGTGAGAGAGATAGTATTCGGCGTAGGTTTTGCTTTGCTCCTGCCGATATTTTTCGGGCTGGACGGCGTTCTTTATTCCATGCCTGCCGCTGATATCCTGACGGCTCTCATATCGGCGATAATCATTGCGAAAACATACAGGCAACTTAATTCCGAAGCGTGGAAAAGACATCAGTGCGGAAACCATCAGCGCGCTGTTTGATGATCGGCATCACGACTAATCGTGGTGCCGATTTCTGATAGGTGGTGAACGTATGGAACAGATCATCAGCGCGGACGCGGCGAGAGCGTACCTGCATATATCCAAGCGAAAACTCCTGTATATGCTGCAAAACGGCTATATCCGCTATGAGGATAACGGCAACAAAACGCATCGGTACTCCTTGCGGATGTGCGATGTGGAAGCCCTGCGGCAGGAGATGACCGATCATCCCGAACGCTTTGCCGGCCTGAACGGGCGGTTTACGGCGCAAAGAAACAAGCCGCCGATACCGACCGTCGTCCTGTCGCAGGAGGAAGCGAGAAAGTTACGAGAATACATAGCAAAATGTTGGAGCAAACATCCCGATGCCTTGCCGAGCAAGCTGGCGGCAGAACTGACCGGCTTGACGGTGGGAACGCTCAACCGCTACGTGGCAAGAGGCAACATCTTCGGCGCAGTGATTGGTGGAAAGGTGCTGATCAGTAAACAAAGCCTGATCGGGTACCTTGCCACGCCGGATGTAGTGTGGAAAATAGCGACAGCGCAACTGCAGAAATTGCTTGCGGGGTATAAGCGGGCAGGAAAGTGATAAAGAGCAAAGGAATGGTATCAAGATGTGATTGAGGCTCTTCCTTTGCTATTTTAGGTTATGTATCCAAATAAAAAGTCGAAAAGTGGTTTGCGTTACAAGCATAATACAAACCACTTTTCAGTAACTCACTTCATAACTTTTTCAAAGCGGAACATTTCATCCGGCCCCTCGCCGGGGAATGATTGTTCGTCTTTCTCCGGCGGATTCGGATCCGGGTGCATGGCGGAGAAAAACTCAACGGCGTGAAAACCGCATTTGTTGATATAAAAATGGATATTGCGCTTTTCAAAATATGGCGTGCAGGTCTCCCAGACCTCGGTTTCGGGGTGCAGAGCTTCCACGGCAAGCCAAGCGCCATAGCCGATGCCTTTGCTGTGTTCCTTCGGCGA
>CAKRQU010000007.1 GCA_934394585.1 uncultured Eubacteriales bacterium
TTTCGGTGGCACAACTACTCAAATGCGTACATGATTTCGAGTCAGCCCCGTTATGACCACTTCGATACCTCTCCGTACGAAAAACCGGACGACAAAACCGATATATACGCCCGACTTGCTAAAGCATTATAGCATATAATATCGGTTTTGTCAACGGGAAAAGCCAACTTTTGCGGAAATTAAATTTTATTTTTTCTTTCTGTTTTCTTTGCGTCGGACGGGAATTTCGCTTTTGAAATTGCCTTTTCCGGCGGGGATTTTATTTTTGCCGCCTTTGCCTGAGTTGTGCGCGTTTTTGTCATACTTTGAATATTTTACATTGGCGGATTTACTTTCGGATTTCGGACGGGTATAGCCCGAATCCGGGCGCACAAGGCATTTTTCGCCGTATCCGATAAGATCGCTTCTGCCTGCTTCACGCAGTGCGCGAAGCACGATTGCGCGATTTTCGGGACGGAAATATTGCAGCAGCGCCCGCTGTTCCGCTTTTTCCGCAGGTGTTTTCGGCACATATACCGGCTTCATCGTATACGGGTCAAGCCCCGTATAAAACATACATGTGGAAACTGTGCCCGGCGTGGGATAAAAATCCTGCACCTGCTCGGGATGTATTCCTTCTTCTTTCAGAAACTGTGCCAGTATTATCGCATCTTTGAGAGTGCTGCCCGGGTGGCTTGACATGAGATAGGGAACAAGATACTGCTTTTTATCCATGCTTTTTGTCAATTCATAGAAACGCTCGCGGAATTTTTTATAAACGGAAATATCCGGTTTTCCCATGGCATTCAGCACGCCGGCGGAACAATGCTCGGGTGCTACTTTCAGCTGTCCGCTGACATGATAACGCACGAGATCTTTGAAAAAATCTTCGTTTTTATCGAGAAGCATATAATCAAAACGTATGCCGGAACGGATGAAAATTTTCTTTATGCCTTTTATTTCGCGCAGGCGGCGGAGAAGATGCAGATATTCGCTTTCGTCGACGACGATATTTTTGCATGGAGTGGGCGCAAGACATTTTTTGCCTTTGCACATACCGCGCTTTTCCTGCCCGTTACACGAGGGGCGGCGGAAATTTGCCGTGGGTCCGCCCACATCATGGATATATCCTTTGAAATCGGGCATGGCGGCAAGCATTTTCGCTTCGCGTATCACGGATTCCTCACTGCGGCTGGTAATATATCTGCCCTGATGATATGCTATGGAGCAGAAATTGCAGGCGCCGAAGCAACCGCGCACATGCGTGACGGAAAATTTCACTTCCTCTATCGCGGGGACACCGCCGAGCGCTTCATAAGAAGGATGATAATTTCTCATATACGGAAGCTCGTATACGGCATCCAGCTCTTCCCGCGAAAGCGGGAGCGCAGGCGGATTTTGTATGACTATTCTGTCGCCGTGACGCTGAATAACCGTTTTGCCGCGGAAAGCATCGGATTCATCCTGCTGTATGCGGCAGGATTTTGCATAAGCCGCCTTTCCCGCGGGGGTATTTTCATTTACCAGCTCAAATGATGGACATTCCTCACAGGGGCGATATATGTAATCGGCGGTTTTTACGGAATAAGATGTGCCGCGTATATCCGTGAGCATGGAAATATGCTCGCCTTCATCGAGGCGCTTTGCTATTTCCACGCAGGAATGCTCTCCCATGCCGAACATGAGCAGATCCGCATCACATTCGAGCAATATGGAGGGACGCACGCGGTCATCCCAGTAATCATAATGCGCAAAACGGCGCAGGGAAGCTTCGAGTCCGCCTATGCACAGCGGAATATCGCCGTAAAGGCGGCGAATGTTTTTGCAATAAACCTCGGTCGCGCGGTCGGGACGTTTGCCCGCTTTTCCGCCCGCGGTATAATAATCATTGCTTCTTTTGCGTTTTGCGGCGGTATAATGCGCCACCATGGAATCTATATTTCCGCCCGAAACGAAAAATGCAAGTCGCGGACGACCGAACTGCATATAATCCGCATCGCACTGCGGCTGTGAAAGTATGCATATTTTAAATCCCGCGGCTTCCAGCACGCGCGAGATTATCGCTATGCCGAAGCTGGGGTGATCCACATAAGCGTCGCCCGTGACACATATTATATCCGGCGCATCCCATCCGCGCCCGGTCATTTCTTTTTTATTCAGAGGAAGAAAAGGCATAATTTCAAGAAAATCTCCTTTATTTGATAATACAATTATACATGAAAACGCAGCCCGTGTCAACCGAGAAGCGGCACGGAAAAATATTTTTATTTATTATTGTAAAAGAGAAATATTTGTGCTATAATTAACCTGAAATATCAGTTATTTTTCTAAGGAGAAAACATGGAAAATCTGAAAATTTACGATCTGACTGTAAATTATCTGAAAAACCCCTGCGGGATAGACAGCACGCCGCGCTTTTCATTTAAAGCGCAGAGCGGTGTACGCGGGGACAGGCTTTCGCATTTCACCCTGACGGTGAGCGGAAATTCCGATCTTTCCCTGCCTTTATGGCAGAGAAATTTCGGCTCGGAAAATGACAGCGTGCTGATAAAATACGAGGGAGATGCGCTTTCTCCCGTGACGCGGTATTATTTTTCGGTGGAAGCCGAAAGCGAAAGCGGCGCAAAGGGAAGTGCCGCCGGCACATTTGTCACGGGCAAGCTCGGCGAACGCTGGAGCGGCAAATGGATAACAGCCGATTTCATCCGCAAGGAAGACAGCGCTTTTGCGGCACCTTATCTGCGCAAAACTTTCGATATAAAGGCGCCCGTAAAGGAAGCTTATCTTTCGGTATGCGGGCTTGGTTATTTCGAAAGCTACATAAACGGCAAAAAAACGGGCGACGACGTGCTTTCGCCCGCATTCACGCGCTATGATGCCACGGATATGTATATGGTATACGACGTGAAAAACCTGCTTTCGCAGGGCAAAAATGCGCTTTGCGCCGTTCTCGGAAACGGCTGGTACAATTGCTTTGCGGAGGACCCGTGGAATACACGCGCCGCCTCATGGCGTCATTGGCCGAAAATAATAAGCGAGCTGAAAATAATCTATGAAAACGGAGAAAGCGAAATAATCCCCTCCGACACATCGTGGAAAAGCTCTCACGGTCCGATAATATTCAACGGCATACGCAACGGCGAGCATTACGACGCGCGTCTGGAGCTCGGCAACTGGACGGAAGCGGACTATGACGACAGCGCATGGGAAAAAACAAAAATAATGAAAAGCCCCGGCGGCATACTGCGCGCCATGGAAATGGAACCCATAAAAGTGCGCTGCGTCTTCGATGCAAAGAAAATGTGGAAAACGCCCTCCGGCGCTTACGTTTTCGACATCGGGCAAAATCAGGCGGGTGTGGGCAGTTTCGTTTTCCGCGGCAAGGCGGGAACGGAAATAACCGTGAGATACTCCGATGTGCTCGGCGAAAACGGAGAAATAGACACGTCGGCGATAGGTTGCTTTGTACGCAGCCACGGCTTTCAGACGGATAAATACATAAAGAAAAGCGACGAAGCCGAAAGCTGGCATCCGATATTTGTTTATCACGGATTTCAGTATGCGGAAATCACCGGAATAGATTACGAGCCGGAGCTTTCCGATGTGAAGGCGCTGACGCTATGCACGGCTGTGGACGATATCGGGAGATTTTCCTGCTCGGACGAGCTTCTTAATAAAGTTCAGCATATGTGCCGCTGGTCTACGATATCGAATATGCATTCCATACCGACGGACTGCCCGCACAGAGAGAAAAACGGCTGGACAGGCGACGTGAGCCTTTCGAGCGAGCAGATGCTTACGAATTTCGGCACGCGCGCCTTCCTTTCCAAATGGAATGAAGATATGCTGGAATCTCAGCGCCCCGCGGGTCAGATACCGTGCGTGGTGCCTTCCACGGGCTGGGGCTACTACGGTCTGGTGGGTCCCGATTGGTCGAGTGCGCTGATAAATGTTCCTTACAATATCTATATATACAACGGCGACAGGGATATCCTCGCCAAAAGCTACGAGGCGATAAAGCGCAACTGCGATTTCATGGAGAGCATGACATCGGATCTCACGCTTTCTTACGGTACGGGCGACTGGTGCCCGCCTTTTGAAGGTCCCGCAATATCGAAAAACATGGGCTCGTACAAATGCCCGACATGCGTTTCCGATACGGCGTTTTTCTACAATGCGGCAAAAACCGTGGTGAAAATAGCGGATATACTCGGATACGGCGACGATGCGGCATACTACCGCGATCTCGCCGAGAGAATAAGAAAGGTTTTCCGCGAGAAATTTTACGATGCGGAAACGCACATGGTAAAAGGCGATTGTCAGACATCGACCGCGGTGATGCTTTATTTCGGGCTTTGCACCGAGGAGGAAAGACGTCCGCTCGTGGATAAGCTTATCTCGCAGATAGAAAAATGCGATTGGCATCTCGATTTCGGCGTGCTGGGATGTAAATTTGTAATGCATTCGCTCGGCGCGGCGGGCGAGGGCAATGTGGGTCACCGCATGCTCGCGCAGCGCACATTCCCCGGATGCCGCCGATGGATAGAGCTGGGCGCCACAACCCTCTGGGAATGCTGGAACGGCGGCGGTTCGCACAATCATCACATGTTTTCCGATCTTTCTTCATTCATGTATAAATATGTCGGCGGGATTTCTCCCGATGAAAACGACCCGGGATTCCGCCATACGATATTCCACCCCGCAGTGGACTGCGGCATGGAAAGCGCCGCCGCTTCGCATGAAAGCATGTACGGCGAAGTGAAATGTTACTGGGCTAACCGCGACGGAAAGCTGACTGTGAATATCACCGTGCCTTTCGGCTGCAAGGGAACGCTTTTCCTGCCCGCAAAATATGCCGATACTATATGCGAGAGCGGAAAGCCCGCAAAGGATTTCATTCCTTTCTCCGAGGATGACGGAAATGTGAAATTCGAGCTTTGCGGCGGAGAATACAGCTTTGTCGCATGACGACCGAAAGGAGAGCTTATGGCAAAAATACTTCATATAGCGGATGTTCATCTCGATTCTCCGTTTTCACTGCTTGATGTGCAGAAATCGCAGGCGCGCAGAAATGAGCTTCGCGGAACATTCACTTCCGCCTTGATGTATGCGAAAATGGAAAAATTCGATATGGTCATCATAGCGGGCGATCTTTTCGATTCCGAATATGTGACAAAGGAAACGATGGATCTGATAGTTTCGCAATTTGCCGCAAATCCCGCATGCAAATTTGTGATAGCGCCGGGAAATCATGATTTTTACTCATCCGCATCGCCGTATTCCAAAACAAAATTTCCCGAAAACGTGTATATTTTCACTACCGATACGCTCACATGCTTCCGTTTTGACGATATCGGCACGGATGTTTACGGTTATGCCTTCACGGGCGAGAAAATGGAAAAAAATCCTCTCGCATCCGCGGTATACGTCGATCGCGACAGGATAAATATCCTCGCCGCGCATGCCGATATCTATGCCAGAACATATTGCCCCGCGGGAGTCGAGGATATAGCGCGCGGCTGCTACGACTATGCGGCGCTCGGTCATATTCATCAGGGCGGGCAGATAGAAAAAAAGGGGAATACCTACTATGCCTACAGCGGTTGCCTTGAAGGCGGTTCTTTCGGCGAATGCGGACCGAAAGGCGCGATTATATGCGAGGCTTCTTTTGAAGGCGGCAAAAAGCAGTTAAAATTCAAAACAAGGCGGTTTTCACTTCGCAGATACGAAAAGCTGGAGGTGGATATATCCGGCGCCGTTTCGCAGAAGGAAGCGACAGCATCGATAAGACGCGCCGTCACCGAAAACGGATTCGGAAACGATACGCTGCTGCGCGTGAAACTTTACGGCAATATTCCCGTGGATGCGGATCTGCGCACCGACAGGATAACGGAAGAAGACATAGGCGTATATTATCTGGAAATAAAGGATTTTACGGCGCCTCTGCTCGATTACGAGGAGCTGAAAAACGATATATCCATACGCGGCGCATTTTTCCGCGAGCTGCTCCCGCAGCTGGAAAGCGAAGATGACGAGGTACGTGCGAGGGCTTCGAGAGCGCTCCGCTATGGGTTCGCAGCGCTTTCCGGAAACGATGTCGTGGATTTTTAAGAAAAAATTATTTAACGGAGGTTAATTATGAATAATATCGAAAGAGTAAGAGCGCAGCTTTTTGACATAGCCGACGCGCTGATAGTGACAGATGAAAAAACGGAAACTTATCTCACGGGATTTCCCGCATCGGACAGCACTGTTTTCGTGACGAGAAACAGCGCCGTGCTTTTCACAGACCCGAGATATATCGAGGCGGCTGAAAAAGAAGTTTGCGGATGCACGGCAAAGCTCCCCGAAATTTCCGTTTCCGCCGATATAAAAAAGATAATCGCGGATGAGGGTATAAAAACGGTCGCTTTTGAAGACAGAAAAATGACCGTTTCGGCTCTCGCGAGATTCGAGCGCATTTTCGAGGGCGTGAAATTCGTGCCCGCCGGCGGTCTTATAGAAGATCTCTGCGAATGCAAAACGGAAGAAGAGCTCGCCGCAATACGCGCGGCGCAGGATATCACCGATAGAGCTTTTGCGGAGGTTCTCTCTGTCCTGAATTACAATATGACAGAGCAGGAAGTGGCTGCCGAAATAGAATACAGAATGAAGCGCCTCGGCGCGCAGGGACCGAGCTTTGAAACGATAGCCGTTTCGGGCACGCAGTCCAGCCGCCCGCACGGCGTACCGCGCAATGTAAAGCTGGAACGCGGATTTCTCACGATGGATTTCGGATGCGTGCTGAACGGTTATTGCTCGGATATGACGCGCACCGTGGTGATAGGAAAAGCGGATGAAGAGATGAAAAAGGTTTACAATACGGTGCTTCGCGCACAGCTCGCCGCAATAGATTTTGTAAACGAAGGTGTGCTTTGCTCCGATGCGGACAAGGTAGCCCGCGATATAATCGACGAAAATTACAAAGGATATTTTTCTCATTCGCTCGGTCACGGCGTGGGCATGTATATTCACGAGGAGCCGCGCCTTTCGCCGAAATGCAATAAAATCCTGAAAGCAGGCAATGTGGTGACTGTGGAACCCGGCATTTATATCCCCGGAAAATACGGTGTGAGAATAGAAGATATGATGGAAATAACGTCTTCCGGCGCAGTGGATATCACAAAAAGTCCGAAAAATCTCATAGAAATATGAAAAATATGCGGTTATTAAGATAAAATTATTGAAAAAGACTTGATATTTTCATATTTTTAAGGTACAATATAGCGTAAAGAAAATTTTTAGTACAAGATATATCATTCGGAGGTAAACAAAATATGGTAATCGCAGGCGATTTTAAAAACGGTATTACGTTTGAAATGGACGGGAACGTAATGCAGGTCATCGAGTTTCAGCATGTAAAGCCCGGCAAGGGTGCGGCTTTCGTCCGCACAAAGCTGAGAAACGTAATTTCCGGAGCTGTTGTGGAAAAGACATTCAGCCCCACGGATAAATTCCCGCCCGCTATAGTTGACAGAAGAGATATGCAGTATTCTTATAACGACGGCGATCTTTATTATTTCATGGATATGGAATCCTACGATATGATACCCGTATCCAAAAATCTGCTTCCCGACAACTTCAAGTTTGTAAAGGAAGAAATGATGTGCAAAATCGTTTCCTACAAGGGAAATGTATTCAGCGTAGAGCCGCCTATGTTCGTAGAGCTTCAGGTTACGGGCGTTGAACCCGGATTCAAGGGCGATACGGCTCAGGGCGCAAAGAAACCCGCCACACTCGAAACAGGCGCGACCATTCAGGTTCCTCTCTTTATCGAAAACGGCGAAATGCTTCGCATCGATACGAGAACAGGCGAATATCTCGAAAGAGTAAAAACAAAATAATTGCAGATAATACGAAAAAAGGAGTTTTTATCATGACACTTACCGAAAAAGTTGCTTATATCAAAGGTCTTGTTGCCGCTCTCGAAACAGACAAAAACGATAAGGTTTTTGCCGCTGTTCTCGATCTTCTTTCCGATCTCGCGGCTACTGTTTCCGATCTGGACGACAAAACAGATTATCTCGAAAAATACATCGAAGAGGTAGACGAGGATCTCGGCGCTCTCGAAGATGAATTTTACGGCGACGAATGCGACGATTGCGAATGCAAGGACTGCGACGAAGAGGATTGCGACTGCCGTTGCGACGATTGCCTCGACGACGATGATTCCTGCGACTGCTGCGATGATGACTGCGTAGAGGTAGAATGCCCTTACTGCGGCGAAACAGTATGCCTCGACGATACAGTTGATTTCGACAATGTAAAATGCCCCGCATGCGGCGAAACTTTCAGCTGCGTATGCGATGATGATTGCGATTGCTGCGGAGACGATGACGAAGGTTGCGATTGCGGTTGCGGTCACGAGCACTGAGTTTTCAGAAAAATAAAATAAGCATTGGAGCCGTTCGCAAAAAAGAGCGGCTTCTTTGGCAATTTTAAAAAGAAATTCCTGAAAGGAAAAGGATATGAAAAATATCACGAGAATTTTCGCATTTATACTTGCGTTGACAATGATTTGTCTTGCGATAGCGGCTTGCGGAAAAAAGAAAGAAGAAGGGCATGCCGTCGCCGTAATCGACGGAGAAGTGATTTACGACAATGATCCCGAAATAGTGGATTACATGGTTTATTACATGGTGATAAACGAAATCAATATTCCCGAGGGCGACGAGCTGACTTACGAATATGTTACTGCGGCAAGTATCTGCACAGATACTGTTATCTGGAATAAGATATATGAAAAAGAGCTTGCTTCCAGAGGCATAACATATAAAAAATCCGATCTGAAGGATGAAATCGAATCCGTAAAGGATGTTTTTTCCAATTACGAAGGCGGATATGAAAAATTCAGAAAAGATCTGGGTCTTTCCAAAGATTTCATTTACAATATGGCAAAATATGCGGCAATATCCGCTGATATCGCGAATATCCTGACAAAGGAATGCGAAATCACCGATGAGGAAGCCATAGAATATTTCAATCTGCATATAGAAGAATATTCCAGACCGAAGGGCATAATATACGATGCCATACTGCTGGAAGTTCTCGATTTGCAGGACGATGAAGAAGTAGCCGCCAAAAAGGCGGAAGCGCAGGAATGCATAGCAAGACTTTCGGGCGGTGAGGATTTTGACACCGTAAGAAAAGAAATAATGAAAAAATATGATTCCGACAAGTATGTTTATACTTCGTTCGTATCGGGCGAAGCCATTCTCAAGGACGGCGACTATTATACAGTGACAGATCTCGCGGCAGAAAAGAAGCTTATCGATGAAACATACGAAAAAGAAGGCATAAAATACGACGCTAAAGCGGACGCAAAATCGGATGAATTTATCAATTATCAGCAGTATCTGAACAGCATGTACCGCGCAGAGCTGATGTATGCGCTGACCACAGCCACAAAGACGGGCGAGATATATTCCGAACCGATATATTCTCCCGTGGGTTATGTCGTGGTGAAGCATGTGGGCTACAACGAAACCGTTGTATTCGGCAATTTCAACGATTCCAAGGATGAAATAAAGAGCAAACTTTTCAATGAAAAGTTCAGCACCATTCTCGAAGATTTCCAGAATGACCTTATAAAGAAATATTCCGTAAAGTTCAATAAAATGGAGCTGGAATGGGAAACAAAGACCACGGAAACATCGGCTACCACAGCCACTACCGCCGGAAACTGATAATATCTTGCGCATTTTTTAAAAGAAAAAGGCGGCAGGAGCAAAATGCTTTTGCCGCCTGTTTGATTATTTTTAGCGGAGTTTTTAGAAATGGTTAAATTAAGCAAAAAATTTCCGATAATCGCTGGCATTGCGGGCGTTTTGCTTTTCTTTATAGTGCAGATCGTTACGTCACTCGCGGTTTACGGAATAAAAAAGCCGGAGTATCTTTCCACGCTCATAATAGATCTCGCCTGCACTGTGCTGGGAGTGGTGCTGATACTTGTCTGCGGGCTGGGCGATATTTTCAAAAATCATCGTGAAAGCTTTTTGCGCGGGCTCGGCACGGGCGGATTTTTTATATTTGTTTCGGCGTCGTCGCTTGTCATTCTGATAAGCAGCGCAGAAAGCCGAACGCCGCTTTCCTCTACGGAAATAGCGGTTTTCGTGCTTGCTATGGTGGCTATCGGTTTCGCGGAGGAACTTATTTTCCGCGGATTTGTTTCGGAAATAATATTCCGCAAATACGGAAATGATTTCTGCGGAGTGTGGTTTTCGACGATTGTTTCGAGCCTGATTTTCGGCGCCGCGCATCTCGTGAATGCGTTTTCCTCGGATTTCGGCGGTGTCGTGATACAGTCGGCAGGCGCTTTTGCCATGGGCTTGGGCTTTACGGCGGTTTATTACAGGACGCGTAACGTGTATGTCACGGCGGCGCTGCATGCGTTTATGGATTTTGCGGCGCTTTTTACCACGGGTGTATTCGGCGACGGAACTATTTCGACCACTGTTTCGTCTTATGACGCCTCAAAGCTGCTGGCAGTGCCGATATATGTGCTTGTCGCCGTCGTATTGCTGCGCAAACTGAAAATGGCGCGCATACTCGGCAAACCAGGAGATACGCCGCTGACGATGCTGGCAAAGCTTTCGTCTTCGGAAAAGTCGAAAAAGCGCCTGAAATGGCTGCTCGTCGGCATTGCGCTCACGGCGATAGCCGTCTATGCTTTTTACATTATAAAAGCAGCGTTGAATTTCTGATATAGAAAAAAGAAGAAGCCATCGGGTTTGCCCGACGGCTTTTTTCTCTTGCCCAAAATGTTTCTTTTCCTTACGAAGGAAACGCGGGTGTACTTTTCTGTGAAGAAAAGTACCAAAAGAAATGTTCCTCTTTGCCAAGAGGGGGCGGGCGACTGCGGTCGCCCGAGGTACGATCGCGCTTTTTACTGACAAAAAGCGCGGCAAAAGTCATCAAAGGAAGGCTCCTCGCCCTCCTTTGCAAACTACCTCGCACCCCGTCGAGTTAGCCGCGGAAAGCAATGCGCGGCAAGTATGTGCTATATATAGCAAATCTAAAAATCTCATGTCTATCTCTTATCACATCATCAGCCATACCGCGCGTGCGAACAAAGTATGCCGCAAAAAGCGAGCAGATTCGACGGGGTGGGTGGCTTCCGCCATGGCTTTTGATACGTTTCCCACTATAGTCAAAACTCCACCCATTGCGAGCATGACTTGATGGACATCAAGTTGGGGCGGCTAAAGCCAAAATCTGCACAGACAAAAGTCCGTGTTAAGCGTGGATTTGAACTGCACTTCCGGTTTAGTCTATGGTTGGACTGTCGGGGCAGTATGTTCGCACGAGTCGCCGCGAGGCGACAAAGAAAGAGTTTAAAAGAGGAATTGACACATACGCGCAGCGTGTGTGTCGGCGTCGCCGAGACAGGAGTTAATTCTTTTCTCTTTTTGACTTTTGGTACTTTTCGTCAGTGAAAAGTACACCTTCGTCCCCTCGCGGGGGACAAAGTAACTTTTGTTTCTTTGCCCCAAAAAACGAACACGGGCGGCAAGTGCCGCCCGCTTCCTTTTCTTTTTATTCTGTTCTCAATGCCACTACAGGGTCCTTTTTCGCGGCACTGCGCGACGGGATTATTCCCGATATGAGCGTGAGAAGCATGCTGATGCATACAAGTATCACCGCTACCTCGGGTGCAAGGAAGGCATTCAGATTGCCTATCCCCGTGAGCGAATGGAGAATGAGATTTATCGGTATGCAGAGCAGATATGTGATAAGCACGCCGAACATACCCGAAGTGAAACCGATTATCACCGTTTCGGCATTGAACATGCCGGAAACATTCTTTTTCGATGCGCCTATAGCGCGCAGGATACCGATTTCCTTTGTCCTTTCCTGTACGGAAATGAGCGTGATAACACCTATCATTATTGATGAAACCACGAGCGAAACAGCGACAAAAGCTATCAGCACATAAGTTATGGCATTTATAATCGTTGTGACGGAAGACATCATCAGTCCGACATAATCGGTATATGTTATTTTGCCCGATTCGTCCTTTCCCGCATTGTAGGAATCTATGATGCTTTCAAGCGTTTCTTTATCCGCAAAGGAAGCGGCATAGAGATTTACCGTGGCGGGTTCTTCTTTCTCGGCATAACCGAGCATGAGCATTACATCGTCATAGCTCATATCGGAAAATTCCGTTACTTCGGAATAATACTCCGCGCATACCGCATCGGAATATCCCGCACATTCCGCATCGAGAGCCGCGGCGAGCTGTTCCGCGGGAACAGCGGAAAGACTTGCCTTTACCTGCTGTGCGTATTGCTCCTTTACCCGCTCCGATATTATCTCGCGAAAGAGCGCTTCCAACTTTTCGCTGCCCATTTCATTTATATATTCGCGGATTTCGTCTTCACCCATGCCTGTTTCCGCGCTCATGGCGGAAACAAGACTTTCCGTCATCTGCTCTATGGTCATGGCTGACATGGCTTTTTCCGTGGCGTCATTTACAAATTCCGCTGTCGGAATTGATTTTATTTTTATATAAGCCTCCGCTTTTTCGCTTGCGGAAAGGGAAGCGATATAATTTCTGAATTTCTCGGCTTTCTGCGCTTCGGAAAGCGAAGATGCGCTTTCCGCAAAGGGAAGCCCCGTGAATATATCCGTATTCGGCGAGGCTTTCTGAGCCTTTACCGCATCGGATTCCGCCGTTTTTTCTATGATATATTCGGTGAGCGCGTGCGTATAGCCTATAGAGCCGGTTATCATCGGCGAAAGCGCATCTTCCTTCGGGCGGATAATGCCTACTACTTTCAGATCCGTTCCGTTATCGTAGAGATAACGCATGCCCGCATCCGTGGTACTGATATCATTGTAAAGTCCGCTCGTGCCGCTTTTTGCGTATTTCTGAGCGTCGGTCACCATGCGGAAAGTCATGCCGCAAAGCTCTTCGTAAGACCATTTGTATGTTTCTACGGGAAGCTCGGTCTTATTTACGGCGGCTTCCATGATTTTATTTATTTCCTCTTCGGATTTCAGCCCGAGAGCATAAAGCGTGATATCATCGATTTCGTTGTTTTTGTCCGCCACGAGGACTATCTGATCATAGCTTGCAGGCCATGAGCCGTATACCAGATCATATTGCTTTTCGAGTAGCGGATTTATCATTTTGCCGTTGCTTCCGGAGAGCAATTCCTGCCACGTGCCGAAGGACGACGCGGGCGTGAGGGACGAGAATATTCCCGCATCGGACGACGCGGATGTGCCTGCGTTCATCATTGCACTGCCGAAATATTTGGCGAGCAGTTTTCTTGTCAGTTCTTCGGAATCGGAACGGATTATTTTGCCGTCCACATTTTCGGTATAGACATTCAGAGAGAAATTGTATGTGTACTGCACGCCGGAAAGCGCGGCGTAAAGCTCGCTTTCGGGATCCGCCATCTCTTTTTCTATAAACGAGCGGAAATCGCGCAGATTGTTGTCGCGCTGACCGATATTGCTCATGGCATTTACAAATTCATACATGGACGGTTTCTGATAAATGCCGTCTTTTTCATGCAAAACGGATGAGGCGGCAGGCGACATGAAAGTTTTCATCAGATCGCCGAAATCGGTATGCTTTGCCTCTATCGTGAGGGGATAGGAGGAAAGCGTTTCCTCCTGCACAGCATTTATATAGCTTGTCATGCCTTGTGATACGGCGCATACGAGCGCTATTCCTATTATGCCGATGCTGCCCGCAAATGATGTGAGCACGGTTCTGCCTTTTTTGGTGAACAGATTTTTGAGCGAAAGCATGAAAGCCGTGGAAAAAGACATGGACGGCTTTTTCTTTTGCTTTTTGCCCTTTGCGCTCTGAATATCCGCGCTGTCCTTTTCGTGCTCGGCAACGGTTTCCGCCTCGGAAAGCGGTTTTGTATCTCCGATGATTTCGCCGTCGAGCATGCGGATTATGCGCGAGGAATATTTTTCGGCAAGCTCGGGATTGTGAGTTACCATTATTATAAGGCGGCTCTCGGAAATTTTTTTCAGGATTTCCATCACCTGTATGCTCGTTTCCGTATCGAGCGCGCCCGTAGGCTCGTCGGCGAGGATTATTTCGGGATCGTTTACTAGGGCGCGCGCTATGGCTACGCGCTGCATCTGACCGCCCGACATTTCCGCGGGCTTTTTGTGAAGCTGATTTCCCAGTCCCACTTCCTCGAGCGCTTTTATCGCGCGGGATTTGCGCTCCGCTTTCGGTATTCCGGAAAGAGCGAGCGAAAGCTCCACGTTTTGCAGTACGCTCTGATGCGGGATCAGATTATAGCTCTGAAAAACGAAGCCTATGGAATGATTGCGATAGGCGTCCCAGTCGCGATCGCGGAAATCCTTTGTTGATCTGCCGTTTATTGTGAGATCGCCCGAGGTATAATGATCGAGCCCGCCTATGATATTCAGCAGGGTGGTTTTTCCGCATCCTGACGGACCGAGAACCGAAACAAATTCGCTTTTGCGGAAAGCGAGATTTATACCGCGCAGCGCTTTTACCGTCATATCTCCCGCACAGTAATTTTTTTTGATATTTTTGAGTTCGAGCATTTTCTACCTCTCCATATTTATTTAAACAAAAATTATTATACATTATAAAAGGAATAATTCAATGAACACAATTTTAATTTTTTGTATACAAACGTCGCGTGGCATAAGTATGCGTGCTTTTTGCATATAATTTCACGAGGTGATTATAATGGAAAGATTCAGCGTAAACGATATGCGTGACAAAGAGGTGATAAACGTATGCGACGGGAAACGGCTCGGATACATTTACGATGTGGAAATAAATGTGGTATCCGGCTGTGTGGTGGCGATAGTCGTGCTTTTCGATTGCCGTGTTTTCGGTTTCGGAAAATGCGAGGAGCTTGTCATCCCGTGGGACAGAATATCGTGTTTCGGCGCGGATGCCGTGCTCGTGAATGTGGGAACAGATATTTACGACAGGCTGAAATGCTGTGACAAAGGCGGCAAAAAGGGAAAATAAAATGAAATTCCGATTTGAATTGTAAACTTTTTGTGAACAAAACGCTTTTTTCTTGCAATAATATATACTGTATGATAAAATAAATCGGATTTGCGGAAAACGCCGCAAATACTAATATTTTATAAAATTCTCACATCCGGCAGGCGGCGTGCTTCGGTTCCGGTTTATTTACGGTTGGCGCGCGTGGGCACGGGTGGCGGAAGAAACCAAAAAGGAGTAAAAAATGGCAGTTATCACACTCAAACAGTTGCTTGAAGCGGGCGTTCATTTCGGACACCCCAAGAGAAGATGGAACCCGAAAATGGCGGAATACATCTTCACGCAGAGAAACGACACCTACATTCTCGACCTTTCCAAGACAATAGTAAAGGTTGAGGAAGCTTATGCTTTCGTTCGCGAGCTCGCATCCGAGGGCGGCACGGTGCTTTTCGTAGGCACAAAGAAGCAGGCTGCTGAAGCTATCAAAGAAGAAGCAGAGCGCTGCGGTATGTACTATGTAAACGTTCGTTGGCTCGGCGGTATGCTCACAAACTACAATACAATCAAAAAGAGCATAGCTCGTCTTGAAAGTCTCGAAAAGATGCAGGAAGACGGCACATTCAATCTGCTTCCCAAGAAGGAAGTGGCAAACCTCGTAAAGGAAATGACAGCCCTCGAGAAAAACCTCGGCGGTATCAAGACAATGCCCGGTCTGCCTTCCGCTATTTTCGTAGTTGATACGAGAAAAGAGCACAATGCTATACTTGAAGCAAAGAAGCTCGGTATTCCGGTTATCGCAATAGTTGATACAAACTGCGATCCCGATGACGCCGATTATATCATCCCCGGAAACGACGATGCTATCCGTTCCATCAGACTCATTTCCTCTGTTCTTGCCGATGCAGTAATCGAAGGCAAGCAGGGTGAAGATGCCGCTTCCAAGACAGAAGAGGCAGCAGAAGAAACCGCGGAAGCTGCCGAATAATCGGTTTCCCGTAATTTTTAAAAAACAGGAGGACAATAATATGGCTAATATTTCCGCACAGATGGTTGGCGATCTCAAGAAAAAGACAGGCGCAGGTCTTATGGACTGCAAAAAGGCGCTCGTAGAAACAAACGGCGATGTTGACGCCGCTATAAAGCTTCTCCGTGAAAAGGGTCTTTCCGTTGCCGCTAAAAAGGCAGACAGAATCGCCGCAGAGGGCGTTGTCGATATTATGAAAGAGGGCAATGTCACAGCTATGGTAGAGGTTAACTCCGAAACCGACTTTGTTGCAAAGAACGCTACATTCGGCGAATTTGTAAAGGGCATTCTCCGCACGATAATCGCTTTCAAGCCCGCTACCGTAGAGGAGCTTTTCACACTCAAATTCGACGGTACGGATTTCACAGTGGAAGAAGCTCTCAAGGATAAAATCTACACCATAGGCGAGAACATCTCCATCAGACGTTTTGTAATCGTTGAAGGCATCACGAGCACATATATCCACGGCGCAGGCGTTACGGGCGTTATCATCAAATTCGAAGCTGACGACGCAGCCGTAAACAATCCCGGCTTTGCCGCATTTGCAAAGAATATAGCTCTCCAGCTCGGCGCTTATGCCACACCTTATCTCGATCCCGCATCCGTTCCCGCAAACGTTATCGCAGAGGAAACGGCTATCATCAAGGAGCAGATAAAGAACGATCCCAAGAATGCTTCCAAGCCCGATGCAATCATCGAAAAGATGGCTGCCGGTAAGCTCGGCAAGTTCTATGAGCAGAACTGCCTCACAGAGCAGACTTACGTAAAGGACGAGTCCCTTACTGTAAACAAGTATGTTGCGGCTTGCGCAAAGGAATTCGGCGGCAGCATCAAGATTGCAGGATTTGAGCGTTTTGAGCGCGGCGAAGGCATCCAGAAGCGCGAGGACAACCTCGGCGACGAAGTTGCCAAGATGATCGGCAAGAAATAATTTGCATTTTATGCATAATAGGGCGGCTTTTGCCGCCCTTATTTTTTATTTTTGCGGGAGGGTGGGTACTTTGTCCCCTATGGGGAAGCGATCGCGCTTTTGAGTGACCAAAAGCGCGGCAAAAGTCATCAAAGGAAGGCTCCTCGCCCTCCTTTGCAAACTACCTCGCACCCCGTCGAGTTAGCCGCGGGAAGTAATGCGCGGCAAGTATGTGCTACATATAGCAAAACGAAAAAGCTTTTGTCTATCTCTCCGCGTATCATCAGCCATATCGCGCGTGCGAACAAAGTATCCCGCAAAAAGCGAGCAGATTCGACTGGGGTGGGTGGCTCCACGCCGAAAGTTTAGCTACACTTCTCACTGTAGGCTAAACTCCGACTGCGCGAGCATGGCTTGATGGACATCGAAACGGAGCAACTATAGTTCTGATTTGAGCAGGCAAAAGTCCGTGTTAAGCGTGGGTTTGAACCGCGCTTCCGGTTTAGTCTACGATGGGACTGTCGGGGCAGTATGTTCGCACGAGTCGCCGTGAGGCGACAGAAGGAGATGAAAAGAGGAATTGACACATACGCGCAGCGTGTGTGTCGGCGTCGCCGAGACAGGAGTTGCCTTCCTCTTTTTGACTTTTGGTATACTCCGTCTCGGCGACGCCGTTCAGAGGTGGCTCCGCCACCCTGAACCCTCCTCTTGGTCACGCAAAAGTACACCTTCGTCCCCTCGCGGGGGACAAAGTAACTTTTTGATACTTTTTTACAAAAAAGTATGCCTGCCGCCACTCCCCGCAGTGGAGATTCTTTTCCCGCTTTTCTGCGGGAAGAAAAGCACACCCTCACGCAGGGACAAAAAATCCAGTATTCTATATAATATAAGTGCGGAAAAACATTCTGCACTTATTTTTATATTGGAGTGATTGAGATGAAAAACAAAAAGATAGCCGTGATGGGCGCGACGGGAGCCGTGGGCAGAGAAATGCTCACGATTCTGGAGGAATACGGCATACCTGCAAAAAATATAATCCCGCTTTCGAGCAGCAGAAGCGCGGGAAAGCATTTGCCATACAGCGGCGGCGAGCTTACCGTGCGCGAATGTACAGAGAAAAGCTTTGACGGCGCGGATATTGTTCTCGGCGCGACGGGTGCCGATACTGCAAGACACTTTGCGCCGTCGATAAAGGAAAGCGGCGCGGTATTTATCGATAATTCCAGTGCATTCCGCATGCGCGACGATGTGCCGCTCGTCATTCCCGAGATAAACGGAGATGATGCACTGCGGCACAATGGGATAATATCAAATCCGAACTGCTCCACGATAATAACGCTGATGGCGGTTTACCCGCTGCACAGGCTTTCACCTATCGAACGTATGGTGGTTTCCACATATCAGGCAGTGAGCGGCGCAGGTCGTGACGGCATGGAAGAGCTTATCGCGCAGAACAGGGCGGCAGCAGAGGGCAGAGAAGCCGAAAGCCGTGTCTTTGCCCACAGAATAGCGGAAAATCTGATACCGAAAATAGGCGGCATCACCGAAGAGGGATATACGAGCGAGGAAATGAAAATGCAAAACGAGGGGCGCAAAATATTGCATACGCCGACGCTTGCCGTCACCTGCACATGCGTGCGCGTCCCCGTGATGCGTTCTCATTCGATTTCGGCGGCGATATATACGAGAGAAGCGATATCCGTTTCCGCGGCGAGAAAAGCGATAGACGATTTTGGCGGCGATGTGCTTTACGATGTGCCGGAGGAAGAAATATATCCAATGCCGATAACTGCCGAGGGCAAAAACGATGTTTATGTGGGCAGAATACGCCGTGCGCTTGACAGTCCGCATGGCATAGCGCTGTGGTGCTCTGGCGACCAGATACGCAAAGGAGCGGCGGCAAATGCCGTGCAGATAGCGGAATATATCTGCAGAAAATAAAACTTTTTTGTAAACAAAGCGTGTGCGTATTGACTTCGCGCCTTTTGTCAATTATAATTATAAAAGAAATATAAAACGCGATATGCGGAGAAAATAAAAAGAAAAGGAATTTTCAGGCATGAAAAAGCTTTTTTGCCTTGTTACAGCGCTTGTTTTCGTATTTGCTTTTGTGTCATGCTCGGCGGGCGTTTCCGTTCCGTACAGGACCATACAGCTGGCAAACAGATACAGTGAAATATTTTCCGAAAAAAGCGATATCGCGGCTTTTCGCGAAACTCTGGATTACGGCGACTATTCGTATTCCGTTTATTATGAAAAGGTGTATAACGGAAAACTTTTGACATACAATATAGCCGAAACCGCGCCGGACTATGCTTTATATGCGCGCAACGGCAGAATTTTTATAGAAAAGAACGGCAAAAAATACGCGCTTTTGCAGATAAGCGGAACTTATTCCGATTTTGTAGGGAAGTATGCGGAGTATGATCATCCGCTGGATGCGGGAAGTCACTATCAGGTGCGCTCGGAGAAGAGAGCGGAGGGCGGCTATGATGTGATATACAAGGCGCAGATTACGCCGCAGACGGAAGGAGAGCTTGCCGACTATAAAGTTAAGCTGGGAGAATATATTTTCTCCCGCCATATAATAGACGGAAACAACATTTGCGAAAGCGTGGAATATTCCACGGGAAAAAGCGAGGGCGAGCGTTTTCTTCTGAAGCGCACTTTTGAATATTATACCGAGCCGCAGAATATTTTCGGCGATGTGCCCGAGAGCGATGTCAAAGTAAAAATAATATATTCAGGCACGAGAAGCGCGGAATTTTCCGTGCCGGCGGGTTATTTTATCGGATTTGACATGCCCGATGTAAGCTATGATTTTTTCCGCGATGCCGACTTTACGGAAGCTTTTGACGCAGAAGATGTTCCGATTACAGAAAATATCACCTTGTATGCGAGAGCGCGCGGAAAAAACGGATAAAAAAGCGAAAAAAAGATAAAAAAATCTCAAAAATGTATTGACAAGCAGGATTACTTGTGATATAATATCAACCGTCGCCGAGAGAAATACGACGACGGAAAATGCTGGTGTGGCTCAATGGCAGAGCAGCTGATTTGTAATCAGCAGGTTGATGGTTCGACTCCGTTCACCAGCTCCATACGGGAGCGTTCCCGAGCGGCCAAAGGGGGCAGACTGTAAATCTGTTGTCACTGACTTCGGTGGTCCGAATCCACCCGCTCCCACCAAAAATGCGAAAGCTTGTGCTTTCGCATTTTTCTTTTGCCCTAATGGGATTTGGTGCGCTTTTTGTCAGTAAAAAGCGCGATCGTACCGCGGGCGACCGCAGTCGCCCGCCCTTTCTCTCGGCAGAGAAAGAAACATTGCATTGAAATCCGGCGGGATATGTGATATAATGAAAAAAACACAAAAAAGGAGCACCGATATGAAATTTCGATTTGCCGTATGCGATGATGAACAAAACCAGACAGAATATCTGAAAGCCGAAGTGACAAAATGGGCGTCGCAGAGCGGAAATCTTTGCGAAATTCATACTTTCCCGTCTGCGGAGGCTTTTCTTTTCGAATACAGCGAAAACAAAGCTTTTGATATCCTTCTGCTTGATATTGAAATGAAAGAAATGAACGGCGTGGAGCTGGCAAAGCTGGTGCGTTCGGAAAATGAGGATATAAATATAGTTTTTATCACGGGATATCCCGATTTTATTTCTTTTGGCTATGATGTCGGCGCTCTGCATTACCTTTTGAAACCCGTATCGGAAGAAAAGCTTTTTTGTGTGCTGGACCGCGCGGCAAAAAACTTCGGAAAAAGAGAAAAACGCCTCACCGTGAATGCAAACAGGCAGACGGAATGCATTCCTTTTTCCGAAATAGTCTATCTGGAAGCACAGATGAATTATACCGTGATTCATACGCGCACGGCGGAATATAAAACGAAAATGTCGCTTTCCGATATTGAAAAGCAGCTCGACGACGGTTTTTTCCGCTGTCAGCGCTCATTTATAGTGAGTCTGGCGGAGGTTCATACCATAAAAAGCGATTCCGTAATAATGAAAAACGGCAGAGCGGTACCCATCAGCCGCGGCATGGGCGAACGCATAGGAAAAGCAATAATCAGACATTTTTAAGGAGCAAATATGTTTTTTCGCAGACTGATAGATAAAAGAATAGAGGAATATCAAAGCGATCTCCTCGCCAAATACTGCTCGGAAGTAGAGGAAATGTATACCAAAATGCGAGGATGGCGCCATGATTATCACAATCACATTCAGGCATTGCAGGCGAGCATGGCTCTCGGGAAATATGACGATGTAAACGAATATCTGCGCAGTCTGAATGATGATCTGACGCAGGTGGATACTGTTATAAAAACGGGGCGCGTGATGGTGGATGCTATTCTGAACGGGAAAATTTCCATCGCCGGCAAAAACAATATACCTGTGAATGCCAAAGCAAAATTGCCCGAGGGCATGCCTTGCTCCGATATCGACGCGTGCGTCATAATAGGAAATCTGCTCGACAATGCCATAGAGGAATGTGAAAAGCTTCCGGCAGAAAACCGCTTTATCCGCATTTACATCGGCAAAAAGGATACGCATTTCTATCTTTCCGTGACAAATGCGGCGGGAAAGAAGCAAACGAAAAAAGATTTCGGCTTTCTTTCTTCAAAAGGCGGCGGACACGGCTTCGGACTTGCCCGCGTGCGCTCTCTTGTAAACAAATACAACGGTATTTTCATGAGCGACAGCGAGGACGGCGGCTTTACCAGCGAAATTCTCATTCCGCTTTTGTAACGTATTTTCGAAAAAAGTGCATTTCAAACACCGAAAAACGCATTTGGTGTACAAAATACGCTTTTTTATTCCCCGCATGATACAATAGAGCCATCATATCGCAAGGGAGGTTGCCCGTTTTGGCGAAAGACAAAACAAATAAAGAAAAAGAGAAAAAAGAACCGAAGCGAAAACCGAAATACGGATTTTTCTCCTGCGTTCACTACATATATTCCTATATGTGGAAGTATGAGCGGGGCGTCGCATTTACGGCTGTTTTGACGGTTCCCATATCGCTTATCGCATCGGCATTCGGACTTTATATGCCGAGCGTGATCATCCGCACACTCGAAAGGGGAGAAGTATTTTCGTATGTTGCTCTGGTAATCTGCGGACTCGTGCTGGCAAATCTCATCGTGGGAATAGCAAATGCCGCAATCGGCGCCAAAGGTCAGGTGGCGGAGCATTTTGTGCTTCTCAGACTTATGTACGACAGGCAAAGCTATTTGCGGAGCCGCGACGAGTATCTCGGCAATTACAAAGACGTGCAGGAAAAAGATTCGCGCGCGGCAAATGCCATTATGAATAATCACACAGCCGGCGTGCATTTTCCGATGGACGTAGCCAATATGCTCGCGACGATACTGAAATTTTTCCTTTTCGGTACGGTAGTATCGTTTCTGAATAAGTGGATATTTGTTTTGATTGTTGTCGGATGCGCGGTAAACTATTTTATGTCCGCGTGGGAAAGAAAAGCCAACTACAAAACAAGAGATAAAAGAAACGCCGTTACCAAAAAAATTCAGTATCTGGCATACAATGTTTCCAGAGATCTGAAATACGGAAAAGATATCCGCCTTTACAATCTGCGCGATTATTTTTCGCTATTGATGAAAAAACTGCTCGGCGAGGCGAAAAACGAGCAGGAAAAAGTGGAGCGCAGAAGCTTCCTCGTGGCTTTTATCAGCTTTCTCGTGGTGCTCGTGCGTGACGGCGCGGCGTATGCTTTTCTTATATACAAGGCGCTTGCGGGAGAGGTGGATGCGGCTTCGTTTGTGCTGTATTTTTCCGCTATCACGTCGCTTTCCGGCTTTATGGCAAATATTCTGAATTCCGTGAGCCGTCTGCAAAGCGGTGCGATGCAGATTTCCGATTACCGTGAGGATTTTGATATCCGCGGCAAGCTAAATGAAGGCAGAGGCATCCCGCTGCCGAAGGGTCCTTTTTCCGTGGAATTCAAAAACGTATCTTTCAAATATCCGCAGGGAGAAAATCAGATACTGGAAAATATCAGTTTCCGCATAGAAGCGGGCGAGAAAATCGCCATAGTCGGGCTGAACGGCGCGGGCAAAACCACGCTTACAAAGCTCGTATGCGGGCTTCTCATCCCTGATGAGGGCGAAGTACTCATCGACGGACATTCCGTTTTCGAATACAATAAAGACGAGCTTTATTCGCTTTACGGGCTTGTTCCGCAGGAATATGCCGTGCTTCCTCTTTCCATAGCGCGAAATATTGCGCTGAACGGAGAAGGAGAGGAGATAGACGGGGCACGGCTGGAATACTGCATAGAAGCAGCGGGACTTTCAGAAAAAATATCATCGCTCCCGCTGGGAAAGGAAACGCCGCTCGTGCGGCAGGTAAATCCGCAGGGCGTGGATCTCTCGGGCGGCGAAATGCAGAAACTGCTGCTTGCACGCGCCATGTACCGCGACCCGAAATGTCTTATTCTCGACGAGCCCACGGCGGCGCTCGACCCGATAGCCGAGGACAGAATGTATCGCAGATACAACGAAATCACGGCTCACGCGACGTCGCTTTTCATTTCCCACCGCCTTGCCTCCACGCGCTTCTGCGACAGGATATTTTTCATCGACGGCGCGCATATCACGGAAGAGGGAAGTCATGACGCGCTGATGGCAAAGGGAGGAAAATACAGGGAGCTTTTTGATATTCAGAGCAAATATTATCAGTCGGAGGTGGCGGAAAATGAGTAAAAGCAAGGAAAAACGGACCTTCGGCGAAGATTTCGCTCTTTTCAGACGGGCGCTGAAGATACTCCTGAAAATATGCCCGCAGTATATTTTGTGGCAGATAATAAACAGCATAGTCACCGCCGTCACTCCTTATTTCGGCATATATATGTCGGCGGCTTTTGTAAACGAGCTTGCCGGCGCGTGCGACAAAGACAGGCTTATCATGCTCGCCGTGATCACCGTTGCGGGCGGATTTGCAATAAATATCATTTCGCGCGTCGTGCGCGGCAGGCTGGGCGTATGGGCAAATAACAGCTGGCTGCGCGATGAGCTTTTCTTTCTCGACACGCAGAACAGAATGCAATACAATCATCTCGAAAATCCCGATGTGGTGCTGCTTCGCGAACGTATATTCGCGCACAAAAACGCAAACGGCGGCGGACTTCTCCAGGTGCAGTGGGCTATACCGAATCTTTTCAGCAGTATCGCATGCATCATAGCATCGCTCGCTCTTTCCGTCACGGTTTTTACGGCTTTGCCAAAAGAACCGCAGACAGGCTTTCTTGCCTTTGCAAATTCGCCTTGGGCTGTGGTTTCTCTCGTCGTAATGGTAGTGGCGGAAAGCATCATACTTACGAAAATCACAAATTCGGCTTCCGAAAAATCGGCAAAGGAATGGGAAAATCTTTCGGGAAACAATACACGCGTCGGAGTCTACTTCAATCTCTGGTCGAGCGATACTCTCATTTTCGGCATGAAGCGCATCATTCTTCCCGAATTTGCCAAACTCACCATACGACCGCGATTTGTTGCAAACAGCAATAAAATTGTTGTGAAAAGCAGTATTTTAAAAGGCGTCATTTCCGCTCTCGCAGAGCTATGGCTTTTTATTATCGTAGCGGCGAAAGCTTTTGCCGGCGCTTTCGGAATAGGCAATTATATCCTTTATCGTGCGACGATAGGAAGGCTGACAGGCGCCGTATGCGATATCGGTGCTCAGATAGGAGCGCTCCGCTACAACAGCAGATATCTCATCGATCTTTACAGATATCTGGATCTGCCCGACGATATGTATCACGGCACGCTCGCCGTGGAAAAACGGGATGATATAGATTACGAGATAGAATTCCGGAATGTAAGCTTCCGTTACCCGAAAACAGAGATTTTTGCGCTGAAAAACGTAAATATGAAATTCCGCATCGGCGATAAGCTCGCTATAGTGGGCGAAAACGGCTCGGGCAAGACCACTTTCATAAAGCTTCTTTGCCGCCTGTACGATCCGACGGAGGGAACAATACTTCTCAACGGTATAGATATCAGCCGATATCGCTATGATGAATATCTCGCTCTTTTTTCCGTGGTTTTTCAGGATTACAAGCTGTTTTCCTTTACGATAGCGGAAAATGTCGCCTGCACGCACGGCTATGATGCGGAAAAGGTGCGCGATTGCCTTATCCGCGCGGGGCTGGAAGAAAAGCTGAAATCGCTTGACAAAGGCATAGAAACGGCGCTTTACCGCGATTATGAAAACGACGGCATCAATCTTTCGGGAGGCGAATCGCAGCGTATGGCGCTCGCACGCGCGCTGTATAAGGACGCCCCTTTTGCAGTGCTTGATGAGCCTACCGCTGCTCTTGATCCGATAGGCGAGGCGGAAGTGTATGAAAATTTCAACAAGCTTGTGAAAAACAAAACCTCCGTATTTATTTCGCATCGGCTTTCTTCCTGCCGTTTCTGTGATGACATAATGGTATTTGACCACGGCGAGATAATCCAGCGCGGCTCGCATGACGCGCTCATTTCCGACGAAGGCGGCAAATATTTTGCCCTGTGGAATGCGCAGGCGCAGTATTATACCAAATAAAACGCGATATAAACGAAAAAAGCAGTGGTTGTGCAACCACTGCTTTTTTCTGGAGCAGGCGACGGGAATCGAACCCGCGTATTCGGCTTGGGAAGCGGACACTCTGCCATTGAGTTACGCCTGCAAAAAAAGCTCCGCTTTTTGCAGAGCTTTTCATGGAGCTGGTGATGTGACTCGAACACACGACCTGCTGATTACGAATCAGCTGCACTACCGACTGTGCTACACCAGCAATAATGTAAATCGCCGAGAACTCAAGCAAAATTACTGAATTATTTTACCATACCTATTGCAATTTGTCAAGTAAAATTGTAAAATAAATAGAGAAAAATATTTTGGTGCTTCGACGGCAGCCCGAAAGGAAATTAAATGAATCTGACAAACTTATCCTGCATAAGAGAAATAATGGCGAGGCACGGCATAGCACCGCAAAAAAGGTACGGGCAGAATTTCCTGATAAATTCCTCCGTGGTGGAGCGCATAGCCGAAACCTGCGCGGACTGCGATGCGGGAGTGATAGAAATAGGTCCGGGCATCGGCACGCTTACGCGCGAGCTTGCGCCGCGTTTCAAAAAAGTAGTGGCTCTGGAAATAGACGAAAATCTGATACCCGTGCTTGAGGAGACGCTTTCCGATTTCGACAATGTGAAGGTTATAAACACGGATGCGATGAAAACCGATCTTGCGGCGCTGATAAAAGAAGAATTTGCGGGAATGAAGGTTTATGTATGCGCAAATCTGCCTTATTACATAACATCGCCCGTGGTGATGAAACTGCTGGAATCGGGCGGTATATTTGAAGCCGTCACCGTGATGATACAAAAGGAAGTGGCGGACAGATTTTGCGCGGAGCCGGGAAGTGCCGATTACGGCGCAATAACGCTCGCCGTGAATTATTATTCCGACGCGGAAAAATGCTTTTGCGTGGCGCCCGGAAATTTCATGCCGCCGCCAAAGGTCACTTCTTCCGTAATAAAAATGAAAATAAGAAAAGAACCGCCCGTGTGCGTGCGTGATGCCGACGCGATGTTTTCGCTGATACGCGCCGCATTTGCCTGCCGCAGAAAAACTCTGGTAAATGCCGTTTGTACATCCGGTCTGTGCGGCAAGGAAGAACTGACGGGCATACTCGAAACGCTCGGATACGATGCGAATATACGCGGCGAGCGCCTTTCGCTCGCGGATTTCGCCCGCATTTCCGATGAACTGACAAAATAAAACCGCATAAAATATTATGACAACATTTTTGCGGAGGGACAAATGAACGAAAAACTCGAAAAATTCAAAAAATACATAAAAGGAAAAAGCGCGGCGCTTCTCGGATTCGGGATAAGCAATTCGTCCATAGCGGATTTTCTCGTTTCCGCCGGTGCGCGCGTTACAGTACGCGATAAAAACGAAAATATCGCGGAAAAAGAAAAATACGAGGCGCGCGGCATAAAATTTATCACGGGCGCGGATTATCTTTGCGATATAAGCGAGGATGTGCTTTTCCGCTCGCCGGGGATGCGCGCCGATACGACCGAAATCGCGGCGGCTGTTTCACGCGGAGCGCTTCTGACCGGAGAAACAGAGCTTTTCTGCCTGCTTTTCCCGGGGAAAATATACGCCGTGACGGGCAGCGACGGCAAAACCACCACGACCACGATAATACATAAAATCCTGTCGGAGGAATACAAAAATACCGATAAAAAGATTTATCTCGGCGGAAATATCGGATATCCGCTGCTTTCGCATATAGAGGAAGCAGATGAAAACGATATCGCCGTGATGGAACTTTCGAGCTTTCAGCTTTCGACGATGAATTTCGCTCCTCATTGCGCCGTGATAACGAATATCACGCCAAATCACCTGAATTGGCACAGAGATATGGCGGAGTACACCGAATGCAAGAAAAACATTTTCCGCGGGATGACGGGCGGCAGGCTCACCGTAAACGACGTAAACGCCATAACGCGCGATTTTGAAAATCCGTGCGGCGAAACATGGCGCTTTTCATCGAAAGGAAAGCCGCGCGGTAAAGCCGTATACTGCGAGGGCAGGGATATATTTTTCACCGACGGCGAAAAAACATCGCGCATAATGGGTTTTGACGATATAAAGCTGCGCGGCATGCACAATGTGGAAAATTATATGGCGGCGACAGCGGCGCTTTTCGGCGAGGTTTCCATGGAAAGCGTGCTTGCCGTTTCGCGCACGTTCGGCGGTGTGAAGCACCGCATAGAGCTTATCTGCGAAAACGACGGCGTGAAGTTTTACAACAGCTCCATTGATACCAGCCCGACGCGGAGCATGGCGGCGCTTTCCTCTTTCGAAGAGAAAATGATAGTGGTATGCGGCGGATATGACAAGCATATACCGACAGATCCGCTAATTCCCGTGCTCGCCGGACGGGCAAAGGCTGTTTTTGCCACGGGGCAGACGGGCGTGGAACTGTGCGAAAAGCTCGCGCTTTACTGCGAAAAATCCGCGCAAAAGCCAGAGAAAATAAGCTACAGTGCAAATTTCGACGACGCCGTGAACGCGGCATTTTGCTATGCGAAACCGGGCGACACGGTGATACTCTCGCCTGCGGCGGCAAGCTTTGACGCATTTGCAAATTTCGAGGAACGCGGAGAACATTTCCGCTCCCTTGTGGAAAAATACATACGAAAAAAATAAACGGAGGTAAAAATGGATACGAAAAAACTGCTTTTCGATTTGTGCTCGTGCATGAGCATATCGGGTTTTGAGTACAGGAGCGCGGAAAAACTGCGCTCACTTGTAATGCCGTATTTCGACGAATATATCGGCGACAAAGTGGGAAATCACATTTTTGTGAAAAAATCGAAATCGGAAAAAGCCCCGAAACTGCTCATAGACACACATTTCGACGAGGTCGGACTGATGGTGAAGGACGTGACGAAGGAAGGCTTTCTGCGCGTATGCTCCATAGGCGGCGTTGATGCGAGAATTTTCCCCGCGAGCGAAGTGACGGTTTACGCGGGAGAAAAGGAAATAAGCGGCGTGGTGGTGAAAAAAGCTCCGCACGCGCGCACGCCCGATGAAGCGGGCAAGCTTACCGCGGTGACAAATCTGCTCGTGGATACGGGATATTCCAAGGCGGAGCTTGAAGAACAGGGCGTAGGCATCGGCACGCCCGTCGGCATGGCGAAAAGCTATATTTCGCTTTCCGATGATGTGGTGAGCGGTCCGAGCTTTGATAATAAATCATGCTGCGCTGCCGCCGTATACGCCGTTTCCATGCTCGGCGACTGCGGATGCGATATTTATCTTTCCATGTCGGCAAAGGAAGAAGTCGGTCACAGAGCGGCTTCGAGCGCGGCGTACACTGTAAATCCCGATTTCGCCATAGCGATAGATGTGGGGCTCGGACTCGCACCGGGCGGCGACAAAAAGAGCAATCCGAAGCTCGGAGGCGGCGCGTGCATTTCCGTTTCCGCCATACTGGACAGGGCTATCACCGATAGGATAATCGAAACGGCAAAGAAAAACGAAATTCCGCTTCAGGTGATAGTGGAAGCCTGCGGCACGGGAACCCATGCGGACGAGATAGGCGCGGTGCGCGAGGGAATTCCCACGGCACTGCTCAGTCTGCCGATAAATTTCATGCACACGGGTGCGGAAACGCTTTATATGAGCGATTTTGAAGCCACGGCAAAGCTTATCTGCGCCGTGATAAACGATTGTTTTGCGGGAGGTGAAAAGGCATGACGGAATATTCTTGCAATCTGCTCGGAAAGCTTTCGGGTGCTTTCGGTCCGTCCGGATGCGAGGGCGCTGTAATTTCCGATATAGAAAAAAATATAGCGCCGTATTGCGACGAGATACGTCGCGACAGGGCGGGAAATCTGATAGCGGTGATAAAGGCGGAAAAGCCCTGCGGCAAATTGCTTTTTGCGGCAAACGCCGATGAAGTGGGCTTTATGATAACGGATACGAATGACGACGGCAGGCTTTATGTGACGCCGCTCGGTCCCATAGAAACGGATACGCTTTCCGGCAGGCGCGTGCTTGTTGGAAACGCAAAAAAAGCTTCCGTAGCAGTGGCGGCTTCCAAGCCGATACACGAGCAGTCGGGCGATGAGCGGAGCAAGCCCACGCCGTGGGACAAGCTGTATATTCAGACAGGCACGAAAAAAAGCGAAGAGCAGAGCATAAAAGCGGGCGATTTCGGCACTTTCCTCGGAAATTTCGGCGAACTCGGTCACAATATAAAGGGCAAAGCGCTCGATTCGAGAGCACCCTGCGCCATACTTTGCGAAATGATAAAGCGCATAAAGGAAGAGAAAATACATCATGAAACCGATCTGTATTTTGCTTTCACAGTGCGCGGCAAGCTGAACCGCTCCGGCGCGGTAAACGCGGCACGCGGGATTTCTCCCGATAGAGCCGTGGTGATAAGCTACGCGCCGGCCGCTGATATAAGCGATATACCCGAAAATCTCGTCTGCACGAAACTCGGCGGCGGTGTCGCGCTTTCTTTTGCCGACGCAAAAACCATACTGCGCCCGTGCGACGCGGAAGCGCTGAGAAAAACGGCTGAGGAAAACGGAATAAAATATCAGATAAAAGGCATGATCACGGGAGCAGGCGACGCCGCGTATTATCAGCGCGACGGCGGCGCTGCTACGGTATGCGCGGATATCCCGTGCCGCTATCCGAATACGGCTTCATGCGTGATAAGCAAAGAAGATTACGATGCAGTGCTGGCGCTTTCGCTCGCACTCGTGAAATGAGGAGGAATATATGTTTGCTCAACTGAAAAAGTTCATACTTGCTTCCGGCGTTTCCGGAAACGAAAAGAATATCAGCTCCGTAATAGCCGCTGATATAGCGCCCTATGTGGACGAGGTATATACCGATGCCATGGGTAATCTGATAGCGCACAAAAAGGGAAGAAGCGAAAATGCGAAAAAGCTGATGTTTGCCGCACATGCGGACGAGATAGGATTTATGGTCACGTTCATAGACGAAAAAGGATTTATCCGCGTGACGAAAATGGGCGGCATAAATTATGCGGCTGCGGCTTTTTCCTCTGTGGTATTCGATAACGGCACGCTCGGCGCCATGGTCCCCGACGGCAGGACTGCACCAAAGGATTACCGCCCCGAGGTTTTCTATGTGGATATCGGCGCAAAGGATAAAAAGGACGCGGAGCGTCATGTGAAAACAGGCGATTTCTGCCGCGTTGTGCCGAGCCTGAATAAGCTTTGCGGCACGCGCGTATGCGGCAGACCTCTCGACGACAGAATAGGCTGCTACATGCTTTTTGAAACGGCAAAGGCGATGAAAACCTGCGAAAACGATACGTATTTTGTTTTCACCGTGCAGGAGGAAGTCGGCGTGCGCGGCGCAAAAACTTCGGCTTTTGAAATACATCCCGATTATGCCGTGGCTGTGGATATAGGCGGATGCGGCGATACGCCGAACTGCGCGCCCATGGCGATAACGATGGGCAAAGGCGCGGCGATAAAGCTGAAGGACGGCATGGTTATATGCCATGAAAAGATGATTTCGCTGATGAAAAATATCGCAAAGGAAAGAAATATCCCTTATCAGCTGGAAATACTGGAGAGCGGCGGCACGGATACCTGTATGCTCCAGCAGGCGGCGGGCGGATGTATCGCGGGAGCTGTTTCCATGCCCACGAGATACGGCCACAGCGGAGTGGAGATAATAGATATGAAAGACGCGAAATCCGGCATAGACATAATGACGGGACTTTGCGAAACGTCACTTGACTGAGGAGAGAAAAATGCAGTTTTCGGATAAGATAATAAAACTGACAGCCGAGGCGGAAAAAGAGCTTCGCCCGCAATTTGACGAATTTGACCGCATAGCATATGTAAATACGGCACGTGTGCTGGAAGCTTTTGCGGCGCACAGAGTATCGGAAGCGATGTTTGCGCCGTCCACGGGCTACGGCTACGGCGATATCGGCAGAGATGCTCTGGATGCGATATATGCCGATGTTTTCGGTGCGGAGGCGGCTTTTGTCCGTCACAATATAGTGAACGGCACGCAGGCGATAGCAATAGGACTTTTCGGTTTGCTCCGTCCTGGCGATATCATGCTTTCCGTCACGGGAAAACCGTATGATACGCTGAATGAAGTGATCGGCGCGGATATAAAAAACGGCGACGGGTCGCTTGCCGATTTCGGAATAAAATACGATGATGTAAATCTGCTCCCCGACGGCGGCGTGGATTACGCGGGCATAGAAAAGAAAATAGCCGGATACGGTGAAAAAATAAAGGTTATTTTCATACAGCGTTCCAAAGGATATATGAACCGCCCCACGCTTTCCGCCGCAGAAATAGGCGAGATAATAAAATTTGTAAAGGCAAAATGCGGCGCTTATGTCGCCGTGGATAACTGCTACGGCGAATTCTGCGACGAAGCCGAGCCTACGGCTTTCGGCGCGGATCTGATAATGGGATCTCTCATAAAAAATCCCGGCGGCGGCATGGCGGAATGCGGCGGCTATATAGCGGGAACAAAACGCGCAGTGGAGCTTGCTTCCTACAGGCAGACGACTGTGGGCATAGGCACGGAATGCGGCGCTACGATAGGGCAGAACAGAAATATGTTCAAGGGATTTTTCTATGCGCCGCATACGGTGGCTCAGGCAAAGAAAACGGCGGCGCTCGCGGCATATGTTTTCGACAGGCTGGGATATCCCGTAGAGCCCTCGTGGAAAGACGCGCGCCATGATATAATCCAGACGGTGCGCCTCGGCACGCCGGAGGGACTTTGCGCTTTCTGCCGCGGCATACAGTCCGGTTCGCCGGTTGACGCTTATGTCACGCCCGAACCGTGGGATATGCCCGGATATGCCGATAAGGTGATAATGGCGGCGGGCACATTTGTTTCCGGCGCGTCCATAGAGCTTTCGGCAGACGGTCCGCTCCGTGCGCCGTATACGGCTTTTTTCCAGGGCGGACTTACTTACGAGAGCGGAAAATACGCCATAATGACAGCGGCGGAAATGATTCTCTCTGAAAAATAAGCGAAATTTTTCAAAAATTCCTGATGTGCGCAACTTCTCACCGAGAAGTTGCGCAGTTTTATTCTCCCGAGGCGAGTTGCGCATTGTATCAAACAGAAACTCCGACAGATTTTAAACGCTGTCGGAGCTTTTGCTTTCTTATGGAAACTGCAACTTTTTTGCAGCCGTCTTTTTGCGTGCGAAAAAATTTTTTCTCTGCGATTTATTTTGACAAAAAAGTACGCCCGCCGTGTGTATAATAAAGGCATGGAACAGGGAACGGAGGCGGTGCGTTTTGGAATATATCTACGGCGATGTGCTTTTTGTGATAAATTTCAGCATGGATTTTCTCGCGCTGTATATCGCGGGAAAGCTGATGAATATGAAAATGAGCCGCCTGCGGCTGATAACGGCTGCCACATTGGGCGGGATATACGGCGTGGTCGCCGTGGCATATCTTTCGGGCTTTGCGGAAAAGGCGCTTTCCGTTTTATCCGGCATAGCCGTGTGCGCGACGGCTCATTATCATAAAAATATAAAAAGATTTGTTTCCGTTTTCGCGCTTTTTTTCGGAGTCAGCCTTTTTATGGGCGGCGCCATGACTTTCATATACTCAAATCTCGGCAAATACAAAAATTATATTCAGGCAGGAGGGGCAATCTATACCGTGCTGGACGATATACCGATATACGTTTTTGCGGCGATAGCCGCCGTATCAGTTTTGCTTTCGTGGATAACGGGAAAGCTGTTTTCACGGAAAAAGCTTTCCGCGGCTTGCGAAGCGATAGTTGATTTCGACGGGAGAAAAAGCGAAATACGTTGCCTTGTCGACAGCGGAAATCTGCTTTGCGACCCGATAAGCGGAACACCCGTGATATTCATATCCGAAGAAGAAGCGAAAATAATACCAAACGAGCTGCGCGAAGCCGCAAACGGTAAAACAGACGGGCTGGATTTCGATGTGATACGCAAAATCCGTTTTATTCCGGCTTCCACCGTGGCGGGGAGGAAAATGATAGTGGCTGTCGTACCGGACAGCGTTTATATAAAATGTTCCGACGGGGAATATGCGGAAAAGAAAGCATACATCTGCATCGACAGCGAAAAAAACGATTTCGGCGGATACGGCGCGATAGTGCCGCTTTCGCTTTGTACATAGGAGGCTGAAAATGCTTTTATACAGGATAAGGATGTTTTTTGCGCGCATTTTACTGAAGCTGAAATTCCGTTTTGAAACGCATTATATCGGCGGCACGGAAACTCTGCCGCCTCCGCTTTCACCCGAAGAGGAAGAGGAAATTCTTTCCCGGCTCGATGAAAACCGCGAAAACCGACGCAAACTGGTAGAGCGCAATCTGCGTCTTGTCGTATACATAGCGAAAAAATTCGAAAATACGGGCGTAGGGCTGGAGGATCTTATTTCCATAGGCACGATAGGGCTTATAAAGGCGGCAAATACATTCCGTCCGGATAAAAATATAAAGCTCGCCACTTATGCGTCGCGCTGTATAGAAAATGAGATACTCATGTACATACGCAAAAGCGGTAATACGAAATCGGAGCTTTCCTTTGACGAGCCGCTCAGCACCGATTGGGACGGAAACGAGCTGCTGCTATCCGATGTTCTCGGCGATGACGAGGGAGTGGGAAAAAAACTGGAGGACGAAGAGGAAAAGCATATCATAGCAAAGGCGATATCGGAGCTGGACGGACGCGAAAGGGAAATAATAGAGCTGCGTTTCGGGCTGAACGGCAAAAAGGAAAGAACACAGAAAGAAGTGGCTGATATGCTGGGAATATCGCAATCGTACATATCGCGCCTCGAAAAAAAGATAATAGAGCGTCTGCGAAGCGAAATAGAGGGCAAAATCTGAAAAAAATATCAAAAAAATCAGAAAAAGGTATTGCATTATTTTGAATTATGTGATAAAATGACTACTACGTGATTATATTATATTGTGAGGTGTAAACGATGAAAGAAGGAATCCATCCTAACTATGTTGACGCTACTGTAAGATGTGCGTGCGGCGAAGTTATAAATACAAAATCCACAAAAGGCGATTTCCGTGTTGAAATCTGCTCAAAGTGCCATCCCTTCTTTACCGGCAAGCAGAAATTCGTAGATGCCGGCGGACGTGTTGACAAGTTCAGAAAGCGTCTGGAAGGTAAAAAATAATTTTATATTATTTGCCGAAATGAGCGAGAGAAAACGCCGACAGCGTTTTTCTTTCGCTCTTTTTCTCTGAAAGGAAGAGGCTTTATGACGGAAAATACTGTTTTAAAAGAGAAAAACAAAACAAGAGCCGCGCTCGTTTCGCTCGTGACAAAGGATATGAGCGAGCATGAGGCGGAAATATCGCTTTGCGAGCTGGAAAGGCTCTGCGAAACGGCGGGCGCCGAGGTTATATTTCGGACGGTGCAGAACAAAGAAACGCCAGACGCGCGCACTTATATAGGAAAAGGCAAGGTGGCGGAGCTTTCGGAGCTTTGCAAAAAGAATGAAATAGACAGCGTCGTTTTCGACTGCGAGCTTTCGCCATCGCAGATACGCAATCTGGAGGACGATATCGGAGGAGATGTGACCGTCATAGACAGGAGCATGCTGATACTCGATATTTTTGCCTTACATGCGGTGACAGGCGAAGGAAAATTGCAGGTGGAGCTGGCACAGCTGAAATATACCGTGCCGCGCCTCGTCGGCAAAGGCGCGGAGCTTTCGCGGCTGGGCGGCGGCGTGGGTACGCGCGGACCAGGAGAAAGCAAGCTGGAAACCGACAGGCGCCACGTAAAGCGGAGAATCGACGCGCTGGAAGCGCAGATAGCCGAGATGGCGAAAAACCGCGAGATTCAGCGTGCGCAGAGGGACAGGAGCGGTATTTTCAAATTTGCCGTGGCGGGGTATACGAATGCGGGGAAATCGACCCTGCTGAACAGGCTCACCGATGCGGGGATACTTTCCGAGGACAAGCTTTTTGCCACGCTTGACCCAACCACGCGAAAATTCACGCTGCCCTCGGGCGATGATGTGCTGCTCACGGATACCGTAGGATTCATACGCAATCTGCCGCACCATCTGATAAAGGCTTTCAGGAGCACTTTCGAAGAAGTCTGCCATGCGGATGCCGTGATAATAATGGCGGATGCCTCCGACCCTGAGGCGGATTCCCAGCTGGATGTGACAAACAGGCTGGTCGAAGAGCTGGGCGCGGGGGAAAAACCGATAATATACGTTTACAACAAATGCGACAAAGGCATAGCATGTCATCCCGTGACACCGACGGAAAGCAGCGTTTACATTTCCGCGCTGACGGGTGCCGGAACGGACGAGCTGGTGGCAAAGCTGGAAAAAATCGCGTCGGAAGGCAAAAAGCTCTGTGTTTTTGAAATACCGATGGCTAATCTCGGCGTGATAAATTCCATTTATTCAAATGCCGCCGTGCAGAATGTCGAATACGGCGAAAACGGTGCTGCAGTGACAGCCGTGGCTGACAAAAAGGCACGCGGAATGTTTGAAAAATACATGAAAAAATAAAAGAAAAGGGCGGAAATGGCGATGAGTGGAGAGCTTATTACCGTGGCGCGCGAAGCCGACGCGGAATTTACCGAAAAACGAAGTGTTTTTATAGGTCATGTGCGCAGTGTGGCAAGCGCGGAGGAAGCCGAGAGCTATATAGCTTCGGTAAAAAAGAAATATGCCGATGCGCGTCACAATGTATGGGCTTATCTTCTGCGCTCGGGCGCGATGCGCTACAGCGATGACGGGGAACCGCAGGGTACAGGCGGCATACCCGTGCTGGAAGTGCTGAAAAAAAGCGGCATCGCCGACGCGGTTATCGTGGTGACGCGGTATTTCGGCGGGATACTTCTCGGCGCGGGCGGACTTTCGCGCGCGTATTCAAAAGCCGCCGTGATGGCGATAGAAGAGGCGGGAACGGTGAAATTCACGCCTTTTACCGAATGTCTTATCGTCTGCGACTACGGCGAATACCGCAAATTGCTGTATGAAATCGAGAAATTTGATATAATAATAGAAAATACCGTATTTGAAAACGATGTAAAAATATACTTTTCCGTTTGCAGGGAAGAAACGGAAAGGCTTTCGTCTGCCGTATGCGCACAGACAAATGCAAAACGAAGCGTAAAGATTCTCGGCGAAAAGCTCGCCGTATCGGGAAAACATGCATAAAAACAGGACTTTTTTGCGAAAAAAGCAGGATTTTTTACTGTATGCGCGTATATTACCGATACATAACGAATCTTTGGAAAAGAAGGTGCGCGATTTTGACCATAGCGGAACAGAATATGGAAACGGAAGAGAAAATGCTTTCTCCTTTTGCCTGTCTTGCAAAAAATTCACGCGGCAGAGAAATACCGATACCACCGTGCGAGGTTAGGACGGTTTTTCAGCGCGACAGAGACAGGATAGTACATGCAAAATCTTTTCGGCGACTGATGCACAAAACGCAGGTTTTCCTTTCGCCGGAGGACGATCATTACAGAACAAGACTGACACATACGCTGGAGGTTACGCAGATAGCGAAAACAATAGCGCGCGGTCTGCGCCTGAACGAGGATCTCTGCGAGGCGGCGGCTCTCGGGCACGATCTGGGGCATACGCCTTTCGGACATGCGGGGGAAAAGGTTTTGCAGGAAAATTTCTCGCCGGATTTCACTCATTACAGGCAGAGCCTGCGCGTGGTGGAAAAGCTGGAAAACGGCGGCAAGGGGCTGAATCTCACTTTTGAAGTGCGCGACGGGATAGTCCACCATTCCGGTTCCATACGCAAACCGTCCGGCGCTGCCACGCTGGAGGGCTCGGTGGTGAAATTTTCCGACAAGATAGCGTATATCAATCACGATATAGACGACGCCATACGCGGAAAAATCCTTTCCGAGGACGATATCCCGCGCGAGCTTTCCGATATACTCGGATATACCCATTCCGAGAGGATAGCCACCATGGTAAAGGATCTGATATACACGAGCGAGGGAAAGCCCGTGATAGCCATGTCGCCCGAAATACTGGACGCCACAGACAGGCTGCGCGCCTTTCTGCACGAGAATGTCTATATAAATCCCGCGGCAAAGGCAGAGGAAATACATGCCATGGATATGCTGGCGAAGCTCTATGAATATCTCGTGAAAAATCCCGAGAAGATGCCCGAGGAATTTCTGCATGACGACGGAGACAGCATCGAGCGAAAAGCGGCGGACTATATAGCGGGCATGACGGACAGATATGCAATAAATCTTTTTGAAGATCTTTTCATACCAAAGCTCTGGAAACTGAAATAAAAAGGCGCGGATACGCCCGAAGGGAGGCGGAATTTTGAAATTCACACCGGGCTTTATAGAAGAAGTAAAATACAGAAATCCGATAGAGTCGGTGATTTCATCTTATGTGAATCTCAAAAGAGCCGGCTCCAATATGACGGGTCTGTGCCCGTTTCACAATGAAAAAACGCCGTCGTTTTTCGTTTTCGGAAATACGGAAACATATCATTGCTTCGGATGCGGAGCGGGCGGCGATGTGATAACATTTATAATGAGCGCGGAAAATCTCGATTATCCCTCCGCTGTGGAGTTTCTTTGCAAGCGCGCGGGAATGGAAATGCCTGCGGAAAGCGCCTCCGACAAAAGCGAGCTGGCGCTGCGTTCGCGCATATATGCGCTAAATAAAGAGGCGGCGAGATTTTTTCACAAAACCCTTTTTGAAAAGGGCAGCGAGCAGGCGCGCGCTTATCTGGAAAAAAGAAAGGTCAGCGCGGCGGCGATAAAGGCTTTCGGTCTGGGTTACGCGCCGAAAACATTTGATACGCTGCGAAAGCACATGCTTTCGCAGGGCTTTACCGATGAGGAACTGCGGATAGCATTTCTCTGCGGAAAAAGCGAGAAAAACGGCAGGACATATTATTTCGACTATTTCCGCGGGAGGATAATTTTCCCGATAATAGATAATTTCCATAATGTGATAGCTTTCGGCGGCAGAGCGATGGACGATGACGGACCGAAATATCTGAATACATCGGATACGCCTGTTTTCAAAAAGAGCAGAAATCTTTTTGCGCTGAATATAGCGCGTTCGTATTGCTCGGATTATATGATATTGTGCGAGGGATATATGGATGTGATATCCATGCATTCGGCGGGATTTTCTTCTGCTGTGGCTACTCTCGGAACGGCGCTGACGCCCGAGCAGGCGCGCATAATGGCGAAATATACAAAAACCGTGGTCGTTTCCTACGACAATGACGATGCCGGTATGGCGGCGGCAAAGCGTGCCATTCCCATACTGACAAAAGCGGGGCTGGAGGTTCGCGTGCTTCAGATGAGCGGCGCAAAGGACCCCGACGAATACATAAAGAAATTCGGCGCGGACAAATTCCGTCGCCTCGTGGATGGAAGCACGGGAAAGCTGGAATATCTCTGCGACAGCGTGCTGAAAAAATACAACATACTCATACCCGAGGAAAAAGTGCGCGCGGCAAATGAACTTTGCCGGATAGCGGCCGATATCTATTCCGATGTGGAGCGCGATGTCTATGTTTCGCGCATAGCGGAAAAGCTTTCGCTCCCCGTGGATACCGTGCGAAACGATGTGCGCCGCATACGTTACAGCAAGGAAAAGCAGGAAAAAAACGAGGAAAAACGGAAAATAATCGAGCAGTCGCTCGGATACGGCGACAGGGTAAACAAAGATTACATAAAAAATGCAAGAGCGGCAAAGGCGGAGGAAACCATACTCGGAATACTGCTTCTCATGCCGGAATATATCTCCGATATCAAGCGGGGAAAAATTTCGCTTTCGCCAGATGATTTTGTCACGGAATTCAACAGGCGCGTTTTCACGGAGCTTATTTCCGGAGAGGAGCCGCCGGGACTGGGAATACTCGGCGAAAGCTTCACGGCGGAGGAAATGGCGCGCATAGTGAGAATGCAGACGGCACGCGCCCAGCTTTCGCAGAATGACGCATCAGTCATAAACGAAAATATAAAAACTCTGCAAACGGAAAAGGAAGACAAAAGATCCGAAGCGGATATAGACGACACACTGAATATACTGAAACGCAAAAAGCAAACGGAGGAAACCAAATGAACAATTTTACGGAAATCGAAGGCGTAAAGGAAAAGGACGCCGAAAAGGACGTTGCGGCGGAGGCTGAGACCGAAATAAAAGCGCAAAACGAAGGCGGCACGGAAGCGAAGCAGCATAAAAACGAAATGCAGGAGCTGATAGAGCGCGCAAAGGCGAAGGGCTCTGTTTCAAGCAGCGAAATAATGTCCGTCATCGGCGACACGGATTATGATATCGACGCAGTGGACAAGCTTTACGAAACGCTTGAAAATATGGGCATAGATATCACAGAATGTTTTGATGATATAGATGATATAGCCGACGACGATATAGAAAATGATATCGAAAGCTACGAAAGCGCGGAAAATATGGAGCAGATTCTCGCGCAGGAGGGGCTGGCGATAGACGACCCCGTAAAAATGTATCTGAAGGAAATAGGCAAAGTGCCGCTGCTCGCTCCGGAACGAGAACAGGAGCTTTCCAAAAGAATGTCCGAGGGCGATGAAGCCGCAAAGCAGGAGCTGGTAGAGGCAAACCTCCGTCTTGTCGTAAGCATAGCAAAGCGCTATCTCGGAAAAGGGCTTTTCTTCCTCGATCTCATTCAGGAAGGAAACCTCGGTCTGATGAAGGCTGTTTCGAAATTTGACTATACAAAGGGATATAAATTTTCCACCTACGCGACATGGTGGATACGTCAGGCGATAACCCGCGCCATAGCCGACCAGGCGAGAACAATCCGTATACCCGTGCACATGGTGGAAACCATTCATAAAGTGACAAAGGTTTCGCGCCAGATGCTTCAGGAGGAGGGCAGAGAATGCTCGCCCGACGAAATAGCAAAGAAAATGGGCATGAGCCCCGAAAAGGTGCGCGAAATAATAAAAATCGCGCAGGATCCCATTTCGCTCGAAACGCCCGTCGGCGAAGAAGAGGACAGCCATATAGGCGATTTCATAGAGGACAACACATCTCCCGCGCCTGCGGAGGCGACATCGTATACGCTCCTGCGCGAGCAGCTCAGCGAGGTGCTTCATACGCTTACTCCGAGAGAGGAAAGCGTGCTTCGCCTGCGTTTCGGTCTGGAGGACGGAAGAACACGCACGCTCGAGGAAGTAGGTCAGCAGTTCAATATCACGAGAGAGCGCATAAGACAGATAGAAGCCAAGGCTCTGCGCAAGCTGCGCCACCCCAGCCGCTCCAAAAAGCTCAGAGATTATCTGGATTGACGGTAAAAACAAGCTCTTTTAGGGAATATATATAATAATTGCGTACTTGTTTTGGATGATTTACACATTGACAGATTTGTGTATTTGATGTAAAATAAAATAGATAAATATTGGGGAAGTGTTCCCACACGAAATTTTGCAGGAAATCATACCCGGAGGTATACCATGCTTAAAAAAATCATAAGCCTTGCACTTTGTGTTGTCATGCTCGCCTGTGCCGTGCTTTTTACAGCCTGCGGTGAATACGAAGAAAAAAAGGAAACCGGCACTGTACCGACGACCATAAGCATCGTCGGCATAACGGAAAAATCCACAAAGCAGGAGGATGTTGCCGCAGTAGAGGCGGCTCTGAACGAGATAACAAAGGCAAGATACAAAATAGCCATAAATCTCACTCTCGTCACAATGGATGAATACTACGACCTCGTGGACGAAAGAATCAAGACTGCCGAGTATTACAAAAACGTAGACGCGGCTATACTTAATTACAACAATTACATGACGCAGAAAGCGAAAAGCAGCGCCGATGCCATCCAGAGCAGCAAGAACTCCAAAAAGAAATGGGTAAAAACCATTCAGACGGTAGCCGCTTCCACGCTCAGCACCAGACCCGTTTATACGGCTGAGGAAACCACCGTTTATGAGGACGGCACTATAGAAACCGTTTATCCCGAGGCTTCGTCGCCCATAGACATAGTTATGATTTCCGGAAGAGAAATGTACGATAAATTCGATTCCATGGATCTTCTCAACTCCGTGAAAACATCGCTCAGCACAAATCCGAAGCTGAAGCAGTATATTTATCCCACATTTTTCGAGGAGCTGGAAAATATCACGGGCGACGTGAAAGCCGTACCGAATAATAACCTGCTCGCAAATTACAAATATCTTATCGTAAACAAAAAGCTCGCCGACAAATACGACTACAATGTCACTTCTTTCTCCGATTATAACGACCTCGGCGAATTTCTCGCAAAGGTTAAAGAGGGCGAAGAGAATGTAAAGCCTTTTGCCGAGAAGCCCGATGCACTCGGTATTTACTATGCTTTTTCCGAGGATATAGCGATAGGCACTTATTTCAATCCCATTTACGGTTACGACACGGAAGAGGGAACGAGCTTTACCGTATCCAATCTTTTTGAGGTTCCGCAGTATACGAGATATCTCCGCACGATGGAGGATTATACAAACAAGGGATACTTCGACGGCGATTCCGACGATTTTGCCGTAAAGGTTGTCACGGGCGACGCCTCCGTGGAAGCAATGTACGGCGGCGACGACGGCGATTATTATGTAAAGGTTATACAGAATCCTTTTGTTACCGAAGAAGTTATTTTCAGAGGCATGCTCGCCATAACAAACTATACTTCCAACTATGAAAGAGCGCTTTCCATAGTGGAAATGATGAATACCGACTCTCAGGTGAAAAACCTGCTCCAGTACGGTATCCAGGGCAAAAACTACAAAGTGAATGCCGACGGCACGATAACAAGACTCAATCATGACTACATGATGGACAACAATCTCACGGGTAACGTTTACATGGGTTATCCCGAGGAGGGCATGTCCGCCGACGCATGGAGCTATGTAAAGCAGACAAACCTTGAATCCGCCGCTTCTCCGTTCCTGATTTATGATATAACCGATGCGAAGATAGACTCTCTGATGGACGATATAATAAAGAGAGCGATAATGAACGAGGCGCTCGCTCCGCAGGGAATAAGCTACGACACTTATGTGGACGCACAGGGTACTGCCGACGGTGAAAAATATCACTCCAAGTTCCGTAAAAACAACGAAACTTTCTTTAAAGAAAAACTCGCACAAGCAGGCGTTGTTTCCAGCTCGATAAACAGCGTTTTCAATAACCTCACCCACAAAATTTATAATGTGGAATGGTATGAAAAAACTTATGTCAACTATGTAAAAGAGCAGAAATTCAGCAATATAAGCACCGAAAGCGGTATAGACGCGCTCATAAAGAAAGAAATCGCTTCCGTTGTAGGCGTGGTATACGGCAAAGACGAAAGCAAGAGCAACTCTTTCGAAGCATTCCGTGAAAACGCTCAGGATTATTATTCCAATATCGAGCATCTGAGAATAATGACAAAGCTCACGATATTCAAGGATATGAGCGAAGAGGATCTCGCAAAATACGACAATCTCTCAAATACGGATTTCGAGCAGGCTGTATTCGAATACGTAAAGCAGAACTATATAGAAGAAAACAACATCACCGATGAAGCTTATGACAAGCTGATAAAGGACTTCATCGCAAGCACTATCACCCAGATAGACAATCTCACAAAGAAAACCTACAGCATCTCATGGGATGTATATCAGGAAACAAAATCCTCCGCTATGGTATTCCAGAATGCCGCAGAAAAGCTGAAATCCGCTTACGGCGAGCTTCTTCTCACGAAGAACAGCCAGAGCGATATAGACGCGATGGACGCGCTGGAGCTTTGCGATGCAGTTCACGAGGTTCTGTATGCAAAATATCTTTCCGAAAACGGAACGACAAAGAAATATTTCGAAGATGAGCTGAAAGATATCATAGCCGCTCCCACGGGTCTTACCTACATGGATATGATAGCAAAGAGGGCGGACAGCATAACCTACGGCGGATATATGTCCAAAGTAAGAAGCAAATACAAATCCGTGATAGTTGCCGCTTATTCTCTCGAAGAATACAAGGCGGGAACAGATGCGATTTCCAATGACGATGTAATAAATACCATACTTGACCACCTGATAGAAGAGCGCACGGGCATTTACAAAGAAATGCGCGGCGTGATGGGCATGAGCGAATCCGAGTATAAAGAAGCATCCGAGGATATGCAGAATTTCAAATCCTTCGCACGCAAAATGCGCGATGATGCTTACTATACGCTCGCTACCGAATATACGGCAGCACAGATAGATTCCTTCAATCTCAATGATGTGGACAGCATAGTTTACGACATAATGTCGAGAACAGGTTTCTATACAAACGTAATGGCTCAGTATGTCGGCAAGGAACTCGGCGGCAGAAGCGGCTACATGAATGCGAAGAGTAAATCCGTAAAATATACGGAAGCGATGAATAAGCTCATTGCCAGATACGAATCCGATTTTGTGGCTGCCGGCTATACGATGACCGAAATCAGAAGCATGAACCCCGAGGATGTCGAAACAATCATCTACGATCTGCTTCATGACAAATACACGGCTCAGTTCAGCCAGATAAACGATCTTCTCAAGGATGCATGCAAAAAGTATATAAGCGGCATTGATACGACAGAAGACGTAGGCACGCTTTGCGACGAAGCCGCAAAGGCACTGAATGACGACGGTCTTTTCAGATCCGTAGTGGAAACGCTCGCAAGACAGGTAAAAGAAAAACTCGCTGCACTTGAATCGGCAAACAGCAAATAAAAGCAATCATAAGAAATCAAAACTCCGACAGCGCTCAAAGGCTGTCGGAGTTTTTGTTTGATACAAAGCGCAAAAAACCGCCATGGGCGAATAAAACTCGCACTTATCGTGCTTTTTTGTGTTTTGAAGCTTGATTGAGCGCTGTCACGGGTATATCGTAAATATCCGTATAAGCCTCTGCTTCGGCACCGTTTTCCGGTATATGCTGGGTTATGCCCGTGCATTCGTTTGCGCATGCTATGGGATTTGATGTGAGTGCATCCCGCGAATAGCGGCAGGGATCATTCATTTTTATTGTTCTTTTTGCTTTTGCTTCTTTTCCGGGTATCATATTATCATCCTCCGTTCATGATTATTTTTATCAATCGGGTGTTTTTTATACCGTATTTTCAAAATAGACTTGAATTTGAACGGCTTTTGTTATATAATGTAAATTGATAAGATAGGCGAATTCATTAGAAGGAAAAATTTTCATGCTTGAAAAACTGAAAGAAATAGAAGAAAAATTTGTAGGGATAGAAGCCGAGCTGGCAAAGCCGGAGATTGTTTCGGACAAAGATAAATTCCGCGCGCTGATGAAGGAGCACAAAACACTCCTGCCGATAGTGGAAAAATACAGAAGTTACTGCGCGGAAAAGAAAAACGAAACGGACGCCGAGGAGATTTTGACCGAAACGCACGATCCCGAAATGAAGAAAATGGCACAGGAGGAAAGAGCGGCATCAAAAGAAAAATGCAGGGAGTATCTCGACGAGCTCCAGCTTTTGCTTTTGCCGCACGACCCGAATGACGACAAAAACGTAATAATAGAGATACGCGGGGGCGCAGGCGGCGACGAAGCGGCGCTTTTTGCCTATAATCTCTACCGCATGTATACGATGTATGCCGCTTCCGTCGGCTGGAAAACCGAAATAATAGAGCTGAACGAAACTGAGCTGGGCGGTTTTAAAGAGGTTTCGTTCCTCGTGGAGGGAGAGGGCGCATATTCAAAGCTGAAATTCGAAAGCGGAGTGCACAGAGTGCAGCGCGTCCCCGAAACGGAGGCGAGCGGCAGAATACACACATCCACCGTGACGGTGGCTGTGCTTCCCGAAGCGGAGGATATAGAAATAGAGATAAATCCTGCGGATATAAAACTGGAATCATGCAAAAGCAGCGGCGCCGGCGGTCAGCACGTAAACAAAACGGAAAGCGCCGTGCGTCTGACGCACAAGCCCACCGGCATAGTAATAGAATGTCAGGAGGAGCGCAGCCAGTTTAAAAACAGAGACAAGGCAATGAAATTGCTCCGCACCAAGCTTTACGACATGGAGAGGACAAAGCGCGACAGCGAGCTTGCTTCTGCGCGCAAAAGTCAGGTCGGCACAGGCGATCGGAGCGAGAGAATAAGGACATACAACTATCCGCAGGGGCGCATCACCGACCACAGGATAGGACTGACGGTATATAATTTCGAAAACTTTCTCGCGGGCGACATCGGCGCTATGATAAACGCATTGACAGCCGCCGATACGGCGGAAAAGCTGAAGGGCAACGGCAATGAAAACAGAGATAATAAAAATAAATGACGGCGAGCCGAGCGCGGAGCTGCTGGAACGCGCGGCAGAGGTAATACGCGGCGGAGGACTGGTGGCTTTTCCGACGGAAACGGTTTACGGACTGGGCGCAAACGGGCTGGATGCCGCGGCGAGCTCTAAAATTTATGCGGCAAAGGGTAGACCGAGCGACAATCCTCTTATTCTGCATATAGACGAGCCTTCAAAAGCGGAACTGTATGCATACACATGTGAGGAATACTACGCTCTGGCAAGAAAATTCATGCCGGGTCCGCTCACGGTGATATTGCCAAAGCGCGATATCGTGCCGAAAACCACTACGGGCGGACTTTGCAGCGTGGCTTTGCGATGCCCCGTAAACAAAACGGCGCGTGAATTTATTGAAATATGCGATCTGCCCATAGCGGCGCCGAGCGCAAATATATCGGGAAAACCGAGCCCGACATGTGCGGCGCATGTTTTGCATGATATGGACGGGCGCATAGATATGATAATAGACGGCGGAGAATGCGATATCGGCGTGGAATCCACTATAGTGGAGCTGAAAAACGGGAAAGCGACGCTTCTTCGTCCCGGCGCGATAACGCTCGAAATGTTGCGCGGGGTTCTCGGCGATGTCGCTGTGGATCCCACAGTCACGCACATACCGGAGGCGGGCATGGTGCCGAAAGCCCCGGGAATGAAATACCGGCATTATGCGCCGAGTGCGCCGACGTTTCTTCTTTGCGACGATAAAAGCAGTGATTTTGATATGCGCGCCGTGCGTTTTCTGGACGCGAAAAAGCGCGAGGACGACAAAACAGGCATACTTTGCTTTGAGGAATACATGCCGGAGCTGGCGGGAAAATACACCGTAAGCCTCGGCGCCAAGAATAACGAGAGGGAACACGCAAAAAGGCTTTTTGCCGCATTGCGCAGATTTGACGAAATGGGAGTTTCCCGCATATATGCCACCGTTTCGAGCACGGGCGATGAGGGGCTTGCCTTTTACAACAGGATGCTGAAGGCTTCCGGCTACAATACGGTGGAAATATGAAAACGAAAGCGGCACGGTGGTTTATATGATTATCGGAATAACGGGCGGCAGCGGCAGCGGAAAAAGCAGACTCGCATCACTTTTTGCCGCGGACGGATTTTATATCATAGATTGCGATGCGCTGGTGCACAGCCTGTATGGGACGGACGAATATAAAAAAGCCATACTGCGGGCTTTTCCCGATGCATCAGACGGCGGCGAAATAAGCCGCGCGAGGCTTGCAAAAATCGTTTTTTCCGATCCCGCAATGCTGAAAAAACTGAATGAAACGGTTTTGCCAATGATACGCGCGGCAGTGCTTTCCGCGGCGGAAAGCGCGCGGGGATATCGCGGCACGGTACTCGATGCGCCGACGCTTTTCGAGGCGGGGCTGGAAAAGGAATGCGATTTTGTGATAGGCGTGACCGCAAAAAAAGAGCTGCGCACGGGGCGCATACGTCTGCGCGACGGCATTTCGGAAGAAGCGGCGCTGGCACGCATAAATTCCCAGAAAAGCGATGATTTTTACATGGCAAACTGCGACTTCACGGTTTCAAATAACGACGACGGGGAACTGGAGCGGGAATACACCGATATTATAAAAAAGATTGGAGCCTGATGATGACAAAAAGACGCCCGTTTCTTTTATTTCTGCGGATAATTTTTCTCGCCGTGCTTATATCGGCGTCGGTTTTTCTGACTTTTTCGGAGGCAAAGCGCCGCGAGAGAATGATAGATTTTGCCGATGTTTATCCCATAGTGCAAAAATATTCCGCCATGTACGGAATAGAAGAAAATCTGCTGCTCGCCATGATATGCACGGCAAGCAATTTCGACGCAAATGCGACATCCGCTTCCGGTGCGATAGGGCTGATGCAGATTTCCCCCGCGACGTACAGCGGCGATATAAAGACGCGCATGGGTATAAACGAAAGTGAAAATATGCTTTACGACGCAGATTTCAATGTGCGTTGCGGCGCATATTATCTGCGCGTATGGCTGGATTATTACAATTCGCCGATACTGGCGCTCGCGGCATATAATGCGGGCGCGGGAAATGTGCGCGCGTGGATACAAAATCCCGAATACGCCGAGGGCGGCGAGCTGAAAACAGACAAAATTCCCTCTGCCGGCACGGCACAATATATAAAATCCGTAATGAAGCATTACGACGATTACAACAAAAAATACGGCGAGGCAAAAGCGGTACGCAAGGTAAATACGGATGAAAAAAGATATGTTTCACGCGAGCTTTGCTTTGAATTTGCGAAAAAATACGGGGCAATATACGATGTGGACCCCTATCTCATAATATCCGTGGCGGAGGTGGAAAGCGGTTTCAACGCGAATGCGCTTTCAAAATCGAATGCCATGGGGCTTACTCAGATAAAGCCCGATACATACCGCGTGGATATCGCGGCAAATCTCTGCATAGACGACCCGCCGGAGAGGCTTTACGATCCGGAATTTTCGATAAAATGCTGCGCATACTATCTTTCATGGTTGCAAACGCGGCTGAAAAGAGTGGGCACGGGTTCGCCGTGGCAGACGGCGGCGGCATATCACGGCGGCATAAACAAAGTCCGCGGCTGGCTTTCCGACGGGGAATACAGCGAGTGCGGCGAGCTGATTTATGAAAAGCTCCCCGATGCCGCGACGAAAAGATATGTGGAAAAAATAAGAGAAGCATACGATTTTTGGAAAAATAAATAATTTTACATAAAGAAAGGAAAAAATCATGGAAGAAACAAATGTAAAAAAAGACGAAAAGTCTGCAGTTGACTCTCTGAAAGAGGAGCTTTTTTTCAAAAGCCAGAACGCTTTTGAGCAGATGGACGAAGCCGAAACGGAAAAATGCTTTGACTATGCGAAAAATTACGCAAAATTTCTTAACAGCGGCAAAACCGAGCGCGAATGCGTAAAGACCGCTGTGGAAATGCTGGAAGAAAAGGGTTTTATCCCCTTTGATTTCGGAATGAAGGTAAACGCGGGAGAAAAATACTATTACAACAACCGCGGCAAGAGCCTCGTGGCTTTCATTATGGGCAGCGAAGGACTGGAAAACGGCGTTTATATGTCGGCGGCTCATATAGATTCCCCGAGAATAGACCTGAAGCAGCATCCGCTTTATGAAGCAGACGGTTTCGGATTTTTCAAAACACATTACTACGGTGGCATAAAGAAATATCAGTGGACTACCATTCCGCTCGCAGTTCACGGCGTAGTGGCAAAGAAAGACGGCAGCGTCGTTGAAGTAACAGTGGGCGAAGACGATGATGATCCCGTATTTTATATAACAGATCTGCTTCCGCATCTCGCAGGCGGTCAGATGTCCAAAACAGGCGGAAATTTAATCGCAGGCGAACAGCTGAATATTCTCATCGGTTCACGCCCCTACAGCGAAAAGACAGGCGAGGGCATAAAGCTGAACATAATGAAAATACTCAATGAGAAATACGGCATAACAGAGGGCGATTTCATGAGCGCCGAGCTGGAAATGGTGCCTGCCGCAAAGGCAAGAGATATAGGTTTTGACCGCAGCATGATAGGCGCTTACGGTCATGACGACAGAGTGTGCGCTTACCCCACGCTGACGGCTCTCATGGAAACGGAAAAGCCGAAGCACACCGTAATGGCTATCCTCGCCGACAAGGAAGAGATAGGCAGCGAAGGCAACAGCGGCATGAAGAGCGAAGTTTATTTCGATATTATCGCCGATCTCGCAAATACCATGGGCGTTTCCGACGCAGTGGTGAGAAGAAGCTCGAAATGCCTTTCTTCCGACGTAAATGCGGCTTATGATCCCAATTTTGCCGAGGTTCACGAGAGAAGAAACACGTGTTTTGCCAACGGCGGCGTGGTAATAACGAAATTTACGGGCGCACGCGGCAAATCCGGCTCGAACGATGCTTCCGCCGAATTCATGGGCTTTGTCCGCGGCGTGCTCGATGACGCGGGCGTAGTATGGCAGACCTCCGAGCTCGGCAAGGTAGATGCAGGCGGCGGCGGTACTGTGGCTATGTATATCGCGCAGAAGAATGTCGATGTGGTAGACCTCGGAGTTCCCGTGCTTTCCATGCATGCGCCCTACGAAGTTGTCGCAAAGACAGACGTTTATATGACGCACAAAGCTATCGCGGCTTTCTTTGCAAAATAAGCAAATATGAAAAGAACCCCGTCTGCAATTTGCAGACGGGGTTTTGTGATAGATAGATTATTTGTAATATTCGGTATCGTAAAGTTTGCCGTCGGGAGTGTAATACGATTTTTTTGAAAGCTTTCCGTTTTCGTCGTAATCGTATAAGATGTATTCTTCAAGAGCGCCGTCACTATTGTATCGGCTTTCTTTGATTTTCTTGCCGCTTTCGTCGCATTCACTTATCGAATATTGATAAATATTTCCGTTTCCATCGTAGGAAATATATTTAATCGCACTTTCAAAGTCGGATTTCCCCGGATATTCGAAGCGATGACTGGGCTTTCCGGAGGATTTATATTCCGTTATCGCTGTCTTATATCCGTCGGCATTATATTCGTATATTCCGTATCCGGAAAGTTCGCCGTTGCTGTATCGGCTTTCTTTGATTTTATTATTGTTTTCGTCGTATTCGAAAACAAACCGCGGCTGTCCGTTTAAATACTCGTATTTTTTCACTATGTGCCTGCTGTTTGTTTTACCGCTGTATTCCAGTTTCAGCGTGATGTTGTCCGCCTTGTCATAATATGTTTCCGATATGGGAAAGCCCGCATCATTATATTCGTATGCCGTGCGTCCTGTTGCTTTTTTGTCGGAGTCGAGCTTTATTCGCTCCGTGATCTTTCCGTTTTCATTGAAATATTCTTTTGTGCCGCCGGATTCTTCGGAAAAGTCGAAATTGTATCTTTTATTTCCGTTTTCGTAATATTCCGTTTCGGATACCGATTTTGTTTTTTCGTTTCGGGTTTCGCTCTTTGCGATTTTCCAGTCGTTTGTAAAATGAGCGGTACAGATGATTTTCTCGCTGTCTTTTTGACAGACGGATGTTATTTTGCGGTTTTCTTCATCGTAGGAAAAATCGCGCTTTTCGAAAATGTCGCCGCTTTTCGTATATACACGATAGCCCGTCATTTTCCCGTCGTCATCGTAGGAAAATTCGGTTTTGTCTATTTCGATTTCGCATATATTATCATCGACCATTGCATCTATAACAATATTTCCGTACCTTATTTCGGTGATATTTCCATTTTTATCCGTACTGTAGTCGTATGTATGCGTTTGCGTTTCAACCCCGTCCCTGAAGCTGAAATCGGTATTTACGGTTTCTTTTATCATTCTGCCTTTTTTATCGTATTCGTAGATGTTTTCCGAGTACCATTTTTCCGCGCCCGCATCAAAACATGTCACTCTTACGAGATAGCCGTTTTTATTGTATTCTCTTACTGTTTTCACATCATACTCGGTTTCCTCATATATGCCTTTTTCTTTTCTGTCAAATTCCGGTATTGCATAATCCGAGATGAAAAGATTTATAAACTCATCCGCCGCGGCATAAATGCCCGTTTTTTCTTTTTTGTCGTTTTTAGCGCTTGCGCAGGATACAGCGAAAACAGTGCCGAAAAGGAACAGTGCCGCGAGCAGAAAAGATAAAAATTTTTTCATGGTGTTTTCTCCTTCACAGAAATTGAATTTTGCTGATATGATGTGATGCAGTGCGGGTATATATTTATATTATACCGAAAAAGGATGTATTTGTCAATATCGCTTTTGCGTGCTGCAAAAAACACCGAGGGAAGCGGGCATGCCTTTCACGTTCAAATTTTACAAATACACGCTTGAATAATAGGAAAATATGTGATATACTTTATTGCGACAGGCGGCGCACGGAAAAAATTACGAAATCTGCGGTGTCGTGTCTGTTCTCGTGAAAATTACAAACGCAAATCAAGAGGGTACAAAATGGCTTATATCGAATTTGATAACGTATGCAAAAAATACAAAAACGGGGAGTCGGAGATATATGCGCTCGATCATATATCATTTACCGTTGAGAAAGGTGAGCTTTGCGTGATAGTCGGTCCGAGCGGAGCGGGAAAAACCACATTGCTGAATATACTCGGCGGCATGGACAGCGCGAGCAGCGGTCATGCATATCTGGACGGATGCGAAATAAGCGCGATGAGCGATCGCGCACTTACGGATTACCGCCGCACGGATGTGGGCTTCGTTTTCCAGTTTTACAATCTCGTGCCGAACCTCACGGCAAAAGAAAATGTGGAGCTGGCTTCCGAAATATGCAAAGACAGTCTGGATGCGGAAACCGTGCTGAAAAGCGTGGGACTGGGCGAGCGCATGAACAATTTTCCCGCACAGCTTTCGGGCGGCGAACAGCAGAGAGTTTCCATAGCGAGAGCCATCGCGAAAAATCCTAAAATAATTCTTTGCGACGAGCCTACCGGCGCGCTCGATTACAATACGGGAAAAGCCGCGCTGAAGCTATTGCAGGACACCTGCCGCGATACGGGGAAAACCGTGATAATCATAACTCACAACAGCGCGCTGACCCGGATAGCGGACAGAGTGATCCGCGTGAAAAACGGAAAAGCCGTTTCCGAGGAGATAAACAAAACTCCGATGCCCGTGGAAAGGATAGAATGGTAAAGCGCGGTGAAAAAGACAAGATTTAAAAATATATCGCGGAATATAAAGGGAAGCATGACGCGCTTTTTATCTATACTTTTCATAGTGGCGCTCGGTTCCGGTTTCATGGCGGGACTGGCAGCCACTTCTCCCGATATGTACGATACCGCCGACAAATACATGGATGAAAACAACTGGTTTGATCTGGATATAAAATCCTCGCTGGGTTTCACGGCGGATGACGTGGCGGCGGTCGCTTCCGATGCCGATGTAAAAGAGGCGGTCGGCACAAATGTTTTCGATATAGTGCTGGTGGGCGGCGATACGGAATATACCTGCCGCGTATATGCCACGCTTTCCGGCGCGGAAAACCCGATGAACGGCGTAGTGCTGAAAGAGGGCAGAATGCCCGAAAACGACGGTGAATGCCTTGCTCAGATAACGATGGGCAGATATTTTGACGGAGATATAAAGATAGGCGATGTGCTGACGCTTTCCGGCGACAATAAAAATTACGATATTCTCGACGGCTGCATGAAGAAAAATTCGCTTACCGTGGTGGGATTTGTCGAAAGCCCGATGTGCATAAGCATAACGGCGGAGCCGAGTACCGTCGGTACGGGACGTATAGCGATGGATATATATACTGCCGCCGACTTTTTCAAAACCGATTATTTTACGGATATTTTTGTCACGCTGAAAGGCGCCGCAGAGCTTGATGCCTTCGGCGACGAATACGAGGATCTGATAAACGGCAGACTTTCATCTATAGAAGCGCTCGGCGACGAGCGTATGAAAATCCGCAGGGATTCCATAAAAGAAACCGCGAGGGAAAGCATGGCTTTCCTGCAAAAAGCGGCAATGCTCGCGGCGCAGATAAAGAGTGCCGGTACGATGCCCGATACGGCTGCGATAAAGCAGATTTACGAAAACGCCGCCGCGGCTGTGCTCACCGCATCGGGGGAGCCTGCGCTCGCGTCGCTTCTTCCGCAGACGGAAAAAGCCGTAGCGGAAGGAATTTCCGGCGCGGGAGGGCTTGAAGCGCTCGCATCCGCGATGGCTGCCGATATCAAAGCGGCAGATAACATGACAGGAGAAGTTTCCGAGGTGTCGTGGATTTTGCGTACGAGATACGACAATACGGGATTTTCCGCATACGACAGCAATGTGGGCAAAGTGTCCGCGCTTTCCAAAATATTCCCGGCATTCTTTTTCATGGTGGCTTTGCTTGTCGCGTTGACCACTATGACGCGTCTGGTGGAGGAAAACCGCGCACAGATAGGCACGCTCAAGGCTCTGGGCTTCACAAACGGGCAGATTTTGCGCGAATATATGTTTTACAGCCTGCTTTCGTCCGCGCTCGGCTGTGCGCTCGGCTTTGCCGTGGGATTCAGATTATTCCCGCGCGCCATCAGCTCCGCCTACAGCATGATGTTTATCCTGCCGGAAACACAGACGCCTTTCCGCGCGGACATAGCGCTGTGGGTAGCTCCCGTGACGGTGGGAAGCATACTTCTCGCTTCTTTTCTTGCCTGCCATGCGGAATACAAGGCTTCTCCCGCGGCGCTGATGCAACCGAAAGCGCCTGCCGCAGGCAAGCGTATATTCCTCGAGCACCTGCCGTTTATATGGAAAAAGCTTTCTTTCACGCACAAAGTGACCTGCCGCAATCTTTTCAGATACAAAAAGCGCTTTTTCATGACGGTGATAGGCGTGGCGGGATGCAGTGCGCTCCTGCTCACGGGATTCGGACTGCGCGATTCCGTTTCGGATATAGTGGATAAGCAGTTCGGCGAAATTTACAAATACGAGCTGACCCTGATGACGGGCGGCGAGGAAGCCATGCAGAGCGACGATGCGCTCGCGGCAATGCTTTCCGACAAATCGCTCGTTTCCGATAAAATGGATTTCTTTGAGGAAAACGCAAAGGCCGGCGAAGCCGTGAAAACGGAATCGCTGAAAATATGCGTCCCCTCGGAGCCTTCGCGCACGGAAAATTTCATAGCTCTGAGAAACCGCAAAAGCGGGGAAGCCATAGCTTTCCCCGAAAACGGCGCCGTGCTGACGGAAAAACTTTGCGAAAAGCTGGGGCTTTCCGTGGGTGATACGGTAACTCTGGAAAATGCCGACGGCAAAAAAGGCACCGTGACAGTCGCAGGGATAACGGAAAATTATATATCATCCTACGCATACATGAATGCCGCAACTTACGAGAGCGTTTTCGGCACCTCGCCGGAATTTTCACATGTTATGTGCAGACTGGCGGGGAAAGCCGACGCAAATGACGCGACGGGACGTTTCATGAACTGCGAAAGCGTGGTTTTCGCAAATTCATCTGTCAGCCTGAAAAACAGCTTCAGCGACTCGATAAAAAGTATAAACGGCGTCATTCTCACGCTGATACTTGCTGCGGGACTGCTCTGCATGGTCACACTCTATAATCTGACGAATGTCAATATCTGCGAGCGCAGAAAAGAGCTCGCCACGATAAGAGTGCTGGGATTTCACAAGAGGGAAGTGGAAAATTACATTTTCCGCGAAACCAATATACTCAGCTTTATAGGCGCGGCAGCGGGACTGCTCGTCGGCGTATGGCTGCATTCTTTTGTGGTGCGCACGGTAGAGGTGGACCAGGTTATGTTCGGCAGGAGCATATATCCCATGAGCTATATTTACGCGCTCGCCATATCGGTGGCTTTCACGCTGCTCGTGAATATCGTGATGCGCGGAAAAATACGCTCCATAGATATGGTGGAAGCCATGAAAGCAAATGACTGAAATAAAAATGTATTGCCGCGTCCTAAAAGATCCGGCAATACATTTTTTTCTATATTAAGTGTAAAATTTATCATGCGGAATTTTGGTTATTATGACAAAAATTAATAAAACATGAGCAAAGTTGAGGTAAAGTTGTTGACTAAAATCGGTTTGAGTGATATTATATTTATAATATAAGATATAATTTGTCATAAACCGATTTTTTGTGCGAAAGAGAGAAGCGGAATGATTTACGATATTCAGAAGGCGAGCCTGTGGAAAAGAATAGCGGCGGCTTTGCTGGATTTTATTCTTATTTCCATCGTTGCAGTGGGATTTGCCTCTCTGATTTCGCTTATAACGAATTACGACAGGCATAATGACGAGCTGAATGCCATTTATGCCGAATATGAAGAAAAATACGATATAGACCGCAGCAAAGATCTGTCCACGCTGACCGACGAGGAGCGCGTGCGGTATGAAAAGGCGGACGAGGCTTTCCGGAATGATGAAAAAGCCGCGAAAACCGCTTCGCTCGTGCTTAATCTTACTCTGGTGATAACAAGCATGAGCATTTTTGCCGCAGTGATGGCGGGCGAATTCATTCTGCCGCTGATACTGAAAAACGGGCAGACCGTGGGCAAAAAGGTATTCGGGCTGGGCGTGATGGCGACAAACGGCGTGAAAATAAAAACCGTGGCGCTTTTTATCCGCTCTCTGCTCGGCAAATATACCATAGAAACCATGATACCCGCGCTGATACTGATAATGATTTATTTCGGAAGCATAGGACTGACGGGCGTAATCGTGCTCGGACTGATAATCCTGCTCCAGCTTATACTGATAATATCCACAAGAAACAATTCACTGATACATGATCTCATTTCCGATACCGTTGTGATAGATTTGTCGAGCCAGCGGATTTTCGATTCGGAAAGCGAAATGATAGAATATAAAAAGAAAGTTCATGCCGAAGCGGCGGCAAAATCGCCGTATTGATGAGGCGCACTTTTTTCGGATGATGAAAATGTACACTATGGCAGGAGCGGGGCAGAAAATGGATCAGGCGGATAATCTCGGATAGCAACATGCAAAGGCGCACGATGTGCGTCCTTTCGTCGCGCAAAAAACCGAATTTTTATCCTGCTGTAAACCGGATGTTAATAATAGCAGAACAAAAAGGCAAATAACTAAAGGAAAGGGTTTTATATGAAAGTAGAATTGCAGAATCTCACAAAAATTTTCCCGAGCAGGAACAAAAAGTCAAACGAAGAGGTCGTAGCGGTAAATAATTTTAATTTTACCATACCGGACGGTAAGCTGATAGGACTTCTCGGACCTTCCGGCTGCGGAAAAAGCACGACTCTCTATATGATTTGCGGACTTCAGAAGCCGACGAGCGGAAAAATATTTTTCGGTGATGACGATGTTACCGAGCTTTCTCCGGAAAACCGCGGAGTGGGTCTTGTTTTCCAGAACTACGCCCTTTATCCGCACATGACTGTAAAGCAGAATATCCTTTTCCCGCTTCAGAATCTGAAAGGCGCAGACAAGCTGGACAAGGAAACGATGCTGGAGCGTGCTTATGAGGCGGCAAAGCTTGTTCAGATAGACAATCTGATGGAGCGCAAGCCGAGCGAGCTTTCCGGCGGTCAGCAGCAGCGTGTCGCCATAGCGCGTGCGCTTGTGAAAATGCCCAGAGTTCTTCTTCTCGACGAGCCGCTTTCCAACCTGGATGCACGTCTGCGTCTGCAGACGCGCGAGGAAATCCGCCGTATTCAGCGCGAAACAAAAATAACCACCGTTTTTGTAACACACGACCAGGAAGAAGCGATGAGCATTTCCGATATGATAGTGGTAATGAAGCTCGGCGTGGTACAGCAGATAGGCAAGCCGCAGGAAGTATACGACGATCCCGTAAATCTTTTCGTGGCGAAATTCCTCGGAACACCTCCGATAAACGTATTTGAAGGAAATATTACCGCGGGCAAGCTTTATATAGGCGAGGACGCAGTCCTTTCCGTGCCCGGTCAGGAGGACAGAGAAGTATATGTGGCTATCCGTCCCGAAGGCTTTATTCCTTCCGAAACCGGTGCGCTCTGCTGCAAGCTTTCCAATATCGAAGTAATGGGCAGAGATGTCAGCATAGTTTCCACAAATACATTCTCGCAAAATCCCGTAGTGCGTTCCATAATAAATTCGGATTACAAAATAAACACGGAGTCCGAAATGGTAAGATACGATCTGAAGCCGCACAAGACGTTCATTTTCGATAAAAAGACCGAAGAAAGAATTTATTTTGAGGTATAATTATGGTTGAAAGCAAGCAGCAATGGAAGGCATGGCTTTATCTTGCGCCTGCGATAGCCCTTTTGCTGGTATTTACCGTATGGCCGATTTTCAATACGGTCCGTATGTCGCTTCTCGAAGGCTACGGCGGACTTGCTGCGGCAGGCGGCGCTACCTTTAAATTCGGTCTTGGAAATTTCAAAAAGGTTATCGAATACCGCGGATTTCTGAATTGCCTTAAAAACACTACTCTTATCTGTATTCTCACAGTGCCGATATCGTCTTTTCTCGCATTGCTTATAGCGGTATGCCTGAATTCGATAAAGGCGCTCCAGAAAGTATTGCAGACAATATTTTTCCTGCCTTATGTGACAAACTCCATAGCCATAGGCATGGTTTTTGCCGCTATGTTCAATATAGTCGGCAATCTCGGCACCGATGGTAATGATATCATTGTCACCGCGGGTATAATAAACAATGTGATAGAATTTTTCGGCGGCACAGCGGTAAACTGGATAAACAACGGTTCATCGTATGCGGCTAACATTACCGTAATGGTAATATACATAGTATGGAATGCTCTGCCTTTCAAGATACTAATTCTTCTCGGCGGACTTCAGAGCATAAACAAGCAATACTATGACGCGGCGCGCGTGGACGGTACATCCCGCAGAAGAATTTTCACCCGCATAACCGTGCCGCTTCTTTCGCCGATGCTCGCGTATGTAATAATTACCGGATTTATCGGCGGTTTCAAGGAATATACGAGCATAGTCGGTATATTCGGAGAGAAAATGGGTCCCGCACACGATCCGGGCAGACTGAATACAATGGTGGGCTTCATTTACGATTCGCTCAAAAACAACAATCAGGGGCGTGCAAGTGCCGCCGCACTGATCCTTTTTGCGATAATTCTTGTCGTTACATTGATAAACCTCCGTGTAAGCAAGAAACGAGTTCATTATTAAGGGGGTGCGCAGATGAAAAATCAAAACAGTGTTACGATGCAAGAAAAAGATCTGCGTCAGGTCACGGTACAGCAGAGAATAATGAAAGTTGTCGTGAAAGCCGCGATATATATTTTCCTTATCGCCGTGGCGGTATGCGTGCTTTTCCCGTTTTACTGGATGCTGATATCATCGCTGAAAAGCCTTGATGAATACAGACTGAATGTCCCGACGCTTTTTCCGAGAGCCGTGCTCTTTTCCAATTATAAAACGGCTTTCGAATCGGCGAGCCTCGGCAGACTTTTCCTGAATACGGCTTATGTAGGAATAGTTTCAACCCTGCTTTCTCTTGTGATAACGGTGCTTTCCGCTTTCGCATTTGCAAGACTGGAATTCAAAGGCAAAAATGTACTTTTTGCCGGACTGCTGGCGACAATGATGATACCGGGCGAGCTTTTCACCATCACAAACTACAGCACGGTAACCACATTCGGCTGGATAGGCACATATACCGTTCTCATCGTGCCTTTTCTCGTCAGTGTTTTCTATATCTATCTGCTCAGGCAGAATTTCATGCAGATACCGAATGAGCTTTATCTCGCCGCCAAGGTGGACGGCACGAGCGATATCAAATATCTGTGGAAGGTAATGATACCGCTTTCACTTCCCACGCTGATTTCCATAACGATACTGAAAATGATGGGTGCGTGGAATTCATATATCTGGCCGCGACTTGTTGCAAACGACGAGGCGCACAGAATGATAACAAACGGTTTGCGCAATGCTTTCACGGATACGACGGGCGATGTGAACTATCCTGTTCAGATGGCGGCGGTGGCGCTTGTTTCCGCTCCGCTTTTCCTCGTTTTCATATTCCTGAGAAAGTATATCATGAAGGGCGTAAGCCGCAGCGGAATCAAAGGATGATAAGCTTCCGTGGAGGCTATTATCGGATAAATCAAAAAAATAAAAACAGGAGGAATCCACACTATGATGAAGAAAATCTTATCTGTTCTGCTTTTGGTAGCTATGATTTTTGTTATGGCATCCTGCGGCGGCGGCAAAAAGGCTCTCCCCAATTTTGACGTTCCCGAAGGCGGCTATGACGGCAGCGAAGTTACCATCACATTCTACCACACAATGGGTTCAAATCTTTCCGAAGTTCTCAACCGTTATATCGAGTCCTTCAATAAGCTTTACCCGAATATCCACATTGATGCCAAGCAGGTCGGCAGCTATGACGATGTAAGAGATCAGATCAGCACGGAAATCACGGTAGGCAACCAGCCCAATATAGCTTACTGCTATCCCGATCACGTTGCTCTCTATAACCTCGCAGGTGCAGTTGCCACGCTCGACAATCTTATCGACAGCAAGATTACAGTTACAAGAGCCGACGGCACAACAGAGGCTCTCGGTCTTACAAAAGATCAGATAAACGATTTTATCGCGGGCTACTATGAGGAAGGTAAACAGTTCGGCGACGGTCTGATGTACACGCTTCCTTTCTCCAAATCCACGGAAGTTCTCTATTATAACAAGACTTTCTTTGATGCAAACGGTCTTACAGTTCCCACAACATGGGATGAGCTGGAAGCAACAATGAAGAAAATCAAAGAAATCGATCCCAACTGCATCCCGCTCGGCTACGACAGCGAAGCAAACTGGTTTATCACCATGTGCGAGCAGTATGAATCCGATTACACCAGCGCAGAAGGCGATCATTATCTTTTCGATAACGAAACAAACAGAAACTTTGTAAAGAAATTCCGCGAATGGTATCAGAAAGGTTATCTGACCACTCAGTCGCTTTTCGGCGCATACACATCCGGTCTTTTCGTGGCTCAGACAGGCACGAGAAGCTATATGTCCATCGGTTCTTCCGCAGGTGCTACACACCAGCGCCCCGAAAAGATAGACGGTGCTTATCCTTTTGAGGTAGGCATAGCTACAGTACCGCAGGTTTCCACAACAAACAAGAAAGTTATTTCTCAGGGACCCAGCATATGTATTTTCAAGAAAGACAATGCTCAGGAAGTAGTTGCTTCTTGGCTTTTCGTAAAATATCTTACGACAAGCGTGGAATTCCAGGCTGAATTCTCCATGGCTTCCGGCTATGTTCCCGTTCTCAAGTCCGTTTCCGAAAACGAAGCATACAAGGCATTTGTTAACCAGGCAGACGGCGGCAACTATATTTCCGCTCTCAGTGCAAAGATTTGTCTTGAGCAGGAAGATGCTTACTACACATCTCCCGCATTCAACGGTTCCTCCACAGCACGCGATCAGGTAGGCAAGCTTCTTGCAAAGTGCCTCACGGCTGACGACGGCGGAAATGTTGATAACATGATAAAGAAAGCATTTGAGGATGCTATAGCAGAGTGCGAGTATAATGGCTGATAATTCCGGAAAATTTTCCCGCATAGTATCGTTTATTCTTCTTATATGCTTTGTTCTGGCTTTTGCCTGCGGTTGTTCCGAAGGCAAAAAGCCGGACGAAACAACGGCTTCCGGCACAAAACCGACGGAAATCACATACAGAGATTATGTATCGGAGCTTACGCTCAACATGTATTCCGAAACGGTGAAGCAGGAAGTGACCGTAAAAAGCTATGTCGATGGCGATACGACGCATTTTTACGTTCCCGAATCCGTGTCGGAAACCGGTGTGCTGAAGGCGAGATATCTCGCCATAAATACGCCGGAATCCACAGGAAAAATCGAGGAATACGGTAAAGCGGCTTCTAATTTCACAAAAGAGAAGCTGATGAATGCGGATTCCATAATAGTGGAATCCGACAGTGAAAAGTGGAATATAGATTCCACCGGTTCCAGATATCTTGTCTGGGTATGGTATAAGCCGCACGGCGAAACCAATTACCGCAATTTAAATCTTGAGATATTGCAAAACGGGCTTGCGCTCGCTTCCTCCACCGCGAATAACCGCTACGGCGATGTGTGCATGTCGGCACTCAATCAGGCAAAAGCCCAAAAGCTGAAGCTTTATTCGGGAGAGAAGGACCCCGATTTCTATTACGGCGAGGCGATAGAGCTCACGCTCAAAGAAATACGTCTTGATCCCGCGAAATACGAGGGCAGCAAGGTCGCTTTTGAAGGTGTTGTCACCACGGATAGCAACAACAGCATTTATCTCGAAGATTACGATGCGGAAACCGATATGTATTACGGCATGACCGTATACTACGGTTTCAATCTCAACGGAGTCGGTCTTGATATAATCTCTGTGGGCAACCGCGCGAGAATAGTCGGCACGGTTCAGTATTATGAAACGGGCGATATATATCAGGTGGCGGGGCTTTCATACAGCATGATGCATCCGGATGACCCCTCCAATTTACGCAAGATAAGTGAAGGCAACAGCGCCGCGTATGTCGAAACATCTCCCGAAAAATTTGTTTCGGGTATGGTGTCTTTCGAAAATGACGACGGTGAAACGGCAGTACGACCGTATTCCGAAATGGCGCTCTATACAACGATTTGCATGAAAGGTCTGAGGGCAGAGAAAGTAATATATTCTTCCGATGACGGAGAGATGACCATTCTCTGCAAAGCGGATGACGGTACCGAAATACAGGTAAGAACCGAAGTTTTGCGCAAACCCGACGGCAAAATCGCAGAAGAGGCGGATTTCATCGGCAAAAATATGGATATAAAGGGAATAGTCGATATATTCGCCGGCAATTATCAGATAAAAGTTTTTTCCTACAGCAATATAACATTCAACAATTAAATAAACAAGGAGGCAAACCATGAAAAGATTAATAACTCTTGTTCTTGCACTTGTTCTTTGCCTGTCCGTGCTTGTAGCCTGCGGAAACGAACCCGCCGACACAACTTCAAAGCTCGATCTTGCAAAAGAATATCTTTTTACAATGTATAAAAACTCTTCCGAGAAAGTTCTCAGAGATTTTAACCGCGTAAACAAGCTCAATATCGACGGTCAGTCTTTTGATGTGGAATGGACCGTGGAAATCACAGCCGGCGCCGCAGACAGCGTTAAAGTAGTTGCGGGCGATGGCAATACAGTAACAATAGACGTTACCGAAAATCCCGAAGAAGAAATAAAATTCAATCTCGTCGGCACTCTCAAAGACGGCGACAAGACTGAAAAAGTAAGCTTTTCTCACTATGTTCCCGCAGTGGAAAAGGCAGGCGGCATAGAGCAGGTTAAGGAAGTTAAGGCAGATACCGCTTACAAATTCGGTCTGAAGCAGGGCAATCTTGAAAAAGATCTGTATTTCACAGGCGAAATGTCCGGCAATTACCTTGCCACCACAGATGATATAACAAAGGCTGTAAGCATATTTGCGGAAGAAGTTGAAGGCGGCTATCGTCTGTACTTCACAAAGGACGGCGCAAAGACTTATATCGATATCTATGAATACAAAGAGGGCAAAGCAGGCATCCGCCTCACGGCAGAGCCCACAGCAGTATTCACATGGAATACAGAACTGAACCTCTTCACGGCAAATGTTATCGGTTCCGACTACTATCTCGGCACATATAATACCTACAATACGATCAGCGCAAGCGCTACGACGTATATCACAGGAGACAATGCTTCCAAGATAGGTGTTTCTCAGTTCCCCGCATATCTTTTCACAGTGAAGCTCACAAATACAACTGTAAAAGAGCCTGCAGCAGATACAGCTTACAAATTCATGCTCACACAGGGCAATCTTGAAAAAGATCTGTATTTCACAGGTGAAATGTCCGGAAATTATCTTGCTACATCCGAAGATGTGGCAGCAGCTGTCGATGTATACCTCGAAACAGTTGAAGGCGGCTACCGTCTGTACTTCACAAAGGAAGATGTAAAGACTTATGTCGACATTTATGAATACAAAGAGGGCAAAGCAGGCATCCGTATCACAGCAGAACCCACAGCAGTATTCACATGGAATGCAGAACTCGGCATTCTCACGGCAAATGTTATCGGTTCCGATTACTACCTCGGCACATACAATACCTACAATACGATCAGCGCAAGCTCTACGACGTATATAACTGGCGACAATGCTTCCAAAATAGGCATTTCTCAGTTCCCCGCATATCTTGTTACCGTTGGTGTAAACTGATAGAATAAGCACAAAAATAAAAGAGGGCTTTTTGCCCTCTTTTATTTTTGCGTATTGGAGTGCAGTTTTTTCGTTCCCTTCGAGGGGACGGAGGGGTATACTTTTTGCAAAAAAGTATCAAAAAAAGAAGTTACTTTCTCTACCGAGAAACGAGGTCGCGCTTTTCACTGACGAAGAGGAGGGCTCAAGGTGGCAGAGCCACTTCTGTCGCCTCGCGGCGACTCGTGCGAACATACTGCCACGACAGTCCGACCATAGATTAAACCGGAAGCGCGGTTCAGACCCCCCACTTAACACGGACTTTTGCCTGTTCAGACTTAGGCTTTAGCCGCCCCGTTTCGATGTTCATCAAGCCATGCTCGCTCCGTCGGAGTTTAGTCTATAGTGGGAAGTATATCAAAAGCCACGGCAGGAGCCAATCCACCCCGTCGAATCTGCTCGCTTTTTGCGGCATACTATGTTCGCACGCGCGGTATGGCTGATGATGCGCGGAGAGATAGACAAGGGCCTTTTGATTTGCTATATATAGCACTCACTTGCCGCGCATTACTTTTTGCGGCTAACTCGACGGGGTGCGAGGTAGTTTGCAATGGAGGGCGAGGAGCCTTCCTTTGATGACTTTTGCCGCGCTTTTTGTCAGTAAAAAGCGCGACCCCGTCCACGGGCGAACGCAGTCGCCCGCCCCTCTCTTGGTAAAGAGAAACTTCTTTTTGGTACTTTTCGTCAGTGAAAAGTACACCTTCGTCCCCACAGGGACAAAAAAACACGGACGGCAGATGCCGCCCGCTTCTTTTTTCTGTGCTTTTTATAAAAAAGCAATTCTTACAGATTTTTGATTTTTTCAAAAACTTTGTAGTCTGTCCTGTCCAGAGTGATCGGCGTGATGGAAATATATCCGTTCAACGCGGCGTCGGTATCTATGGAGAAATCCTTTTTGTCACGATGCACGGAATACCCCGACTGCCTGTATGAATTTTCCGCCTCGAGCACAAAACGGTCATTATAATATCTGCCGCCCTGATGCGTGATATGAATTTCCTTTCCCGCGCAGGGGATATTTACATTATAAAGCGGGGAATATTCAAGCAGACGATGCGCCGAAAAATATTCTATCACTCTGTCGAGATGAGCCTCGGCGCCCGAAAAACCGTTTGGCTCGGTGGAAACTGCCACGGCACACATTCCTTCTGCATTTGCCTCAAAAATCGCGCCGACTGTGCCCGAATAAACCATATCTATGCCTATATTGAAGCCGTTGTTTATACCGGAAAGCACGAGATCGTATTTTGTCTCCAGTCCGAGCGTGGCAAAACGGACGCAATCCGCGGGAGTGGAATCCACGCTGTATGCCTTTATGCCGTCGAAAAGCCCGATTTGTTTTACTTCAAAAGCGCTGTGTATATTTATGCCCTGACTTTTGCCGCTTTGCTCGGATTTCGGCGCGGCAACGGTTACTTCTCCGTATTGCATCGCTTTTTTTACAAGCACGGCAAGTCCGGGACTCATTATTCCGTCGTCATTTGTGATAAGTATTTTTTTCATAGCCAGCCCTCGTTATTTTCTTTGTAATCCTTGATCATTTTGTCCGCATCGCAAAGAAGCGCTTTTAATTCGCGGCGGTTTGCCACAGTGCCGCCGGAAGCGCAGGCATGACCGCCACCGCCGTATTTTTCGGCGAGCTTATTTATTTCGACAAAACGCGAGCGCAGTCTTACGCGGAAAGCGCCTGTTTCTTCCTCGATGAAAGCTATCCATATAATACTGCCTTTTATGGAATTTATATATGAAACGCAATTGCATGCGCTCTCAAAGCTAAGCCCGTATTTTTCTATTACCGAGCGTGTGACTATGAGATAAGCCACGCCGTTTTCGGTGAGTTTCACTTTGCTCGTCATATTTGCACGGAAACGGAGCGTATCTATGCTTTCCGTATACAGATTTGAATAAAGCTTCTCTGTATCTATCGCATTATCGAGCATGGAAGCGGCGAGACGCAGGGTTTCGCCCGTGGTACTCGAAAAACGAAATCTGCCCGAATCAGTTACCATTCCTGTATAGATATATTCTGCGGCTTTTTTATCGATTTTCAGTTCATCACGGAAAGCAAGATAAAAAAACGCTATCATTTCGCATGCGGACGAACGATAATCTTCTACCCACGAAAGGTCGCCGTAGGGTGATAAATCTATATGATGGTCTATTTTTATTATTTCGCTTGCACCGGATATTCCATTGTCGGAAATTCTGTCCGCAGTTGCCGTATCGGTAACTATGGCGAGCGCGCCGCGATGCTCATCCTCGGATATGGGTGAGCCGCAATCGCCGAGAAATGCGATATATTCGGAAGCATCTTCCGCCGCCACTCTGATATCCTTTTCGGGAAAAGAGAGAGAGAGTATGCGCGCCAGACCGAGAGAAGAGCCGATGGCATCGCCGTCGGGACGTATATGGCGCGCGATGATTATTTTATCATAGCTTTTTATTTTATCGAAAATAAGCTGCATCTGTTCGTTTTTCATTTTTGTTCCTCCGCGAGATTTTCGAGATCATGAAGCATTTTCATTGCCGTTTCGCGGTCGGGAAGCGTGGCTCCGCTTGCTTTTGCATGGCCGCCTCCGCCGTATTTTACCGCTATCGGATTTATATTGTATTTTGCACTGCGTATCTCGCAGAGCACGCCTTCGCTTGTTTCCGTGAAATTCACCCAGTTGTCTATCCCGCGGATGTCGGACATGGTGCCTACCATTCCGCGCGATATTGTGAATGTATCCATGCCCAGCTCTGCCACTTCGGAAGCGGTGGTATATATGTATGCCGTATTGTTTTTTGCGGGAGTTATTTTCAGCGTGAATTTCGCGCGCAGTTTTACCATATCGAGATCATCGGCATACAGTCCGCGATAGATATCGGCGGTAGAAAAAGGCACCTGCATGAGAAAAGAAGCGAGGGAAAAGGTTTTTGCGCTCACATTATCATAGCGAAATCTGCCGGAATCCGTCACCATGCCGGTATAAAGAGATTTTGCAGCGGTTTCGTTCAGCAAAAGTCCCGTTTCGCGTGCAAAATCCGCTATCATACCGCAGCAGCTTTCATAGCTCGGATCCGTTATTTCCGTATCGGCTATTTTTTCGCAGAAAATATGATGGTCTATGCGCAGGGTATGTTCCGCTGCGACATATCTGCCGTCCGAAATGAGCGAGCGTGCCGACGTATCGAGAATAACGGCGAGCGCGCCGCTATAATATTCATCCGGCACGATATCTGTCGTGCTGTCGTCCATAAAAGCATAGCGACCTGCCGCATCGCCGACGGTATAAACCTCTTTTTTCGGGAAATTTGCGAGTATTATATGTTTCAGACCGACCTGCGAGCCTATAGCGTCACCGTCGGGATTATAATGACGATGTATTATTATGCGATCGTATTTTTCGATAAGCTTCAGTGCGCTTTCAAACATATCATGCTCCTTGAAAATTTATTTTTTTGTGTCTTTATATTTTAACATAAAATAATCCAAAAGTCAACTGCGATAAAGCAGCTGAAAATATCGGAATATTATTTACAAAACGGAGAATTTGTGATATCATTATTATGAATGCAAAGGCTTTGGAGGAGAAAAATGGTAACCACAGTATATATAAACAGACCCGAAGATATAATGCAGCTGATACTTGAGCAGAAATTTGAAGAAAAGATAAACAGAAACAGATCGTATTTTCTTTACCGCGGGCTTTCGCGAAGCAAATTTCGCCTGGAAACCAGTCTTTACCGCAATTGCCGCGGTATGCAGCAATCGCTGGAGCCGTGTATCCTGAGAAATTTCACCAAGTATGCGGAAATGCTCAATCCGGATCTGAAAACATCCGTCTGGCGCCAGATGGTTGTGGGGCAGCATCACGGGCTTCCCACAAGACTGCTGGACTGGACATATTCGCCGCTCGTGGCGCTTCATTTTGCCACCAGCTCCTTTGAGCTTTTCAAAACATCCGCTTATGACGGCGCCGTATGGAAAATAGACGCGCGCGAAATAAACAGGCTCCTGCCGGAGAGATATTATTCCAAGCTGGCTAAAAACAACGGTTGGGTTTTTTCCGTGGATATGCTCAGCGAAGTGGTAAAGGAACCTGCGCAGTATGATCTCGATATGGCGGGGCATGCGATGGCTCTTCTCGAACCGCCTTCCATAGATCAGCGTATCATAAATCAGTACAGTATTTTTTCCGTTATCCCGATGAATATGGAAAGCATAGAGGATTTTCTCGACAAATATACGGAAAATACCGTAAAATATATCATAAACAAAAATATAAAATGGGACATACGCGATTTTCTCGATCAGATGAATATGAGCGAGCGCACGATGATGCCGGGACTTGACGGGCTTTCATCGTGGCTGAAACGTCATTATTTTGTCATGTCCGATGCAAAAAAACCGATTATGCCGCCGGAGGACCCCGATAATGGAAAAAAATAATTTAAAAGGTTGGCTGTATCTTCTTCCCGCCATGATATTTCTCGGAGTTTTCATGGTTTATCCGCTCATAGACGTTTTTGTCTATTCCTTTGAGGAGGGATATAATTCCGCGTCGCAGACGTTTTTCGGAACGGGACTATACAATTATTCGTATATTCTGCGCGACCCGTATTTTATCAGCGCGCTGAAAAATACGCTCATCCTCGTTATGATAACAGTGCCGCTTTCCACGGGAATAGCCCTCGTGATATCTCTGGCGCTTTCCTCCGTGCAGAAGCTGCGCAGTGCATTTCAGACGATATATTTTCTCCCTTATGTGACAAATACGCTCGCCGTGGGACTGGTATTTATGATACTTTTCAAAAAAACGGCATATTCCGACGGACTCATAAACCTGCTGATAAATGCATTCGGCGGGCAGAGCGTGGATTTCATAGGCGGACCGCACTGGGCTAAAATGCTCGTGCTCTGCATTTATACCATATGGATAGTAATGCCTTTCAAAATAATAATTCTGACGAGCGCGCTCGCTTCCGTAAATAAAAATTACTATGACGCGGCGCGTATAGACGGCACATCCGGCAGGAGAATATTTTTCAGAATAACTCTGCCGATGATATCGCCCACGGTATTTTATCTCGTGATAACGGGCTTTATCGGCGCTTTCAAGGCATACAGCGACAGCGTCGCGCTTTTCGGCACGGATCTGAACGCGGCGGAAATGAATACGCTCGTCGGCTATATTTACGATATGCTTTACGGAAACAGCGGCGGATATCCTTCTTATGCATCTGCCGCGGCGATAATTCTTTTTGCCATAGCGCTCACGATAACCTGCATAAATCTGCTCGTCGGCAGAAAAGCGGTACATTACAAATAAAGGGGAGGGAAGCACAATGAAAAACAATGCAGGCGCAATAAAGCGCGAAAAGCTCGCAAAGGCGGGACGCATCACGAAAAAAACGTTTATATACGCATTTCTCGTGCTGTGGGCGCTGATAGTGCTTTTTCCCTTTTACTGGATGCTTCTCACATCGGTAAAAAGCTACGGAGCATATAATTCCGAATATATCCCGAAATTTTTCACGCTTTCGCCCACATTTGAAAATTACCGCGAGGCATTTACGGCTGTGCCGCTCGCCAAATATTTTCTGAATACGCTGATTTTCACAGTGGCGACGACAGCGCTCATGATGGTGGTGATAATACTTTCCGCGTATGCTTTTGCAAGGCTGAATTTCAGGGGCAGAGATATAGTATTCACGATATTTCTTTCACTGATGATGCTGCCGAGCGAGCTTGTCGTAATAACTAATTTCGTAACGATAACGGATCTGGGACTGCGCAATACTTTTGCGGGACTGATACTGCCATCCGTGACATCGGTATTTTACATATATCTGCTGCGTGAAAATTTTGCGCAGGTTCCCGATGAAATGTATTATGCCGCACGTGTGGACGGCGCTACGGATTTCCGCTACCTCATGCGCGTGATGATTCCCGTATGCAAACCGACGATAGTCACCGTGATCATTCTGAAAGTGATAGAATGCTGGAATTCCTACGTATGGCCGCGACTGATAACTGATGATCCGAATTATTATCTCGTTTCAAACGGTATACAGGAAATACGCGAAAACGGATTCGGACGCGAAAATATACCCGCGATGATGGCGGCTGTGGTGGTGATTTCCGTGCCGCTGATAGTGCTGTTTCTCATTTTCCGCAAAAAGATAATGGCGGGAGTTTCGAGAGGGGGAACAAAAGGATGAAAAAGCTCGCAAAAATACTTTCCGCATTGCTTTGTGTGGCGTTTTTTGTGCCGATGCTTTCGGGATGCCACGGCTCGCGCGGGCTGGAACCTTTTGAAATGCCCGAAAATTTCGATACATCGCGCGAGTATGAGCTGACATTCTGGGCGAAAAACGATACAAACCGCACTCAGATGAAAATATATCAGAACGCGATAAGCGATTTCGAAGCGCTTTATCCGAATGTAAAAATAAAGCTTCGCCTGTATACGGACTACGCCAAAATATACAATGACGTGATAACGAATATCGCCACCAATACTACGCCGAATATATGCATAACATATCCGGACCATATAGCCACTTATCTCACCGGTACAAATACCGTGGCGCCGCTCGATGAGCTTTTTGACGATGCAAAGTACGGACTTGGCGGAAGTGAAGTGCGTTTTGACGGAGTTTCGCGCGCGGATATCACCGCAAAATATCTGGAAGAAGGATATTTCGACGGTCACTATTACGCTGTGCCTTTCATGCGCTCCACAGAGGCGTGCTATATAAACAAAACTTATGTGGAAAAGCTCGGCTTTACCGTTCCCGATGAGCTGACATGGGATTTTGTATGGGAAGTTTCCGAGGCGGCTATGAAAAAAGACGGGAACGGGAACTTTGCGGTAAACGGGCAGAAAGTGATGATACCTTTCATATACAAATCCACAGACAATATGATGATACAGCAGCTCAGGCAAAAGGGAATAGGATATTCCGATGACGAGGGCAATGCGCTTCTTTTCAACGATGAAACGAAAGATTTGCTTTATACCGTGGCGGAGCACGCAAAAACAGGCGCCTTTTCCACTTTCAAAATATCGAGCTATCCCGCAAACTTTCTGAATGCTGGACAGTGCATTTTCGCGGTGGATTCCACGGCGGGCGCCACATGGATGGGAAGCGACGCGCCGCTTTCCGATATAAGCGAAGACAAAATAGTGAAATTTGAAACCGTGGTGAGGACCGTGCCGCAATTCGATACGGAAAATCCCTCGATGATATCGCAGGGACCTTCGGTTTGCATTTTCAATAAAAGCGACCCGCAGGAGGTTCTCGCTTCGTGGCTTTTTGTGCAGTATCTTCTGACGGACGGCGTACAGATAGCTTATTCCGAAACGGAAGGCTATGTCCCTGTCACAAATACGGCGAGAAATTCCGAAATATATCAGGATTATCTTTCCCGCGCGGGAGAAAATAACAACGAATACTACGATATAAAAATAAAAGCGACAAAACTGCTGCTCGATAATACGGAAAATACTTTTGTCACACCTGTTTACAACGGTTCCGCATCGCTTCGCGACGCCGCGGGACAGCTGATAGAAAATGTGACAAAATCCGTCACGAGAAACGAAACCGTGGACGACGCATATATGAACAGGCTTTTTGAGAATGTGAAATCGCTTTACCGCATAGGTGAAGCGGGAAAAGGCGTTTCCGGAAAGCAGGAGCTGGGCGCCATGCCGACAGCCTCGCGCACGCTTTTGTGGTCGCTTTGCGGCGTATGGGTGCTGATGGCGGGATATATGGCTGTAATTTTAAAGAAGAAATTGGCAAAAGATGAAAAATAGTATTGATTTATTCGAAAAAAAAGTGTATACTATATTCAGCTAAAACATCAACACACAAAGGAGAATTAAAATGAAAAAAATTTTAGCTGTTGTTCTCGCGCTCGTATTTGTTTTTGCATTTGCTGCTTGCGGCGAAGAGAAGAAACCCGAATTCAAGGATGAAAAATCCGAAGGCGTTATGACTTACGATGAATTTGCTGCCGCTGCGCTCGAGTCCAAGGTTACTATCGAGGGCTATGTTCAGGCAAAGCAGGTTTACTCTGAGCAGTATGGCAATACATCGCTCTATCTTCAGGATACAAAGGGCGGTTATTTCGTATACCGTATTGCCTGCACGGCTGAAGAGTATGCAAAATTCACAGACGGTGCAAAGGTTAAAATAGTAGGCTACAAGGCTGAATGGTCCGGCGAAGTTGAGATAATCGACGTAGAGTCTTTCTCTGTTGACGCAAGCGTGAAGTATACTGCTCCCGTTTTTGATGCTACGTCCCTCCTCGGCACAGACGATCTTATCAAACATCAGAATGAAAAGGTTTCCTTCAAGGGTCTTACAGTTGCAGCTTCCACGGATGCTGACGGCAACGAAGCCGCTTACCTCTACAAGTGGAACGGCACAGGCGCAGAAGGCGACGATCTTTATTTCAATGTAACTCTCGGCGAGAAAACATACCAGTTCCTCGTAGAATCCGATCTCTGCGGCGCAGATACAGAAGTTTACAAGGCTGTTAAGAATCTCAAAGTAGGCGACAAGATTGATCTCGAAGGTTTCCTCTACTGGTACAACGGTGCAAACCCGCACATCACATCCGTAAAGGTAGTAAAATAAGTGAAATAAAAAAACGGAAGCCTGCGCTTCCGTTTTTTTGTGTGCAGTAAAAAGTACAACTGTTTTCTCATGAGAAACAAAGCAACTTCACGCAAAAAGTGCAGAGCCGCATGGCTCTGCACTTTTATTATAAAAATCGGTTTTTTATTCGTTCCATTTATTTGAGGAATCTTTTTTAATCGGATTTTCTGCGTATTCGGAAGCTCCTTTAATTTCGGATTCTCCGATAGCGGCAGCATTTTCCGCCGTTTTTACTTTCTTTATTGATCTCCCTATCACAGAGAAAGAACCGAATATGGCAAAAAGCAGACCCAATCCGAGATTCACAAAATATGAACCGGATACGGAAAAATCGGGTATGTAATAGCGCAGTGTAGCGTCGATAGCCTCGGCAAAGGTAAGGGTAAAATCAATTTCGCCGGCTTCATACCATTCGTTATAAGCATTATAAACATCAATAGAAAAGCTGAAAAACCAAGCGACAGCAAGCACGATGAAAGCGATTACAGTGGCAATGACAATGCCGCGCACGCTTTCTTTTTTTGCAAAAAGCTTATATCCGTATATGGCGCATACGACGCCGACAAATCCGCTCAGCGATGCAATCATTCCCACGAGATCGAGAACAATCCAGCACGCTGCGCCTGCGAGAGAGAAAAGAAATGCGCCCAGAATGCCCGCCGCGACATTTTCTTTTTTTGCATTTTCGGTAAATCCGTTCATAAATAAGTCCTCCGATGAAGTATTTTTATATATTATATCATACGGAAAAGAAAATGTCAATCGGAAAATATTAGCGTATATATCCCGAGCGGCGCAGAGCATAAACCACAGGCGGGATCAGCACTATCTGCAAAACTATACCGAGTGCGGATTTCACAAATACCGCATTTGCAAAAAGCGAAAGCGAGAAATAATCTCCGCCGAATCCCATGATGATATATTTTACCGCACCCCAGACAATTCTGCCGCCGAGCATGGCACATATAAGCGAAAAGTAGAGATACGGGACTTTTTTCGGCAGTTTTTTATAGAGAAAGCCCGAAATAAAGCCGTAAAAGCAAAGTTCAAATGCCATGGCAAATGCTGTGGGAAAAAGCGGCGGCTTTGAGATAATAAGCGAGCGGAGCAGTGGTGCCGTAAATCCCACGACACTGCCGGCGAAGCCGCCGCATGCAAATCCGCAGATAAGCACCGGTATGTGCATCAGACAGAGCGCATTTCCCAGCGCCTGATTATTTCCCGTGATAAAGGGAAGCAGCAGGCAAAATGCCAGCGATATACCGGCGAAAACGATATTTTTGGTTTTTGTTTCTTTCATATTTTCTCCGTAAAAACCGTTTTGCGAATAAAAACGGCAAAAGACGAATAGATATATACAAAAATGCATAATGCCGTTTTTACGGCGGGAGGATATGATGTTTGTATATTCGTTTCGTATGTCTACAGTAAAATTTTTATGTGTGGCATTACTTTCCGTGGCGGTGCTGCTGGCACTCGTGGCATTTGTCCCCGTATATTCCGCAGATGAACCCGCATCCACTATTTCTTATGCCAAGATATATTCCGGTGCGGACAGGGTGGATTTCATATCTCAATTCGGCTGGCAGGTGGAAGAAACGCCGATAGATGAAAAAAATGTTACCATCCCCGCTTCATTTGACAAAATTTATGAAAATTACAATCAGCTTCAGAAAAATCAGGGACTGAGCCTCGGTAAATATAAAGGAAAAGAGGTAACCCGTTATACATACAAAATAACAAATTACCCCGATTATGAAGGAGATGTATATATAAATCTCCTTGTTTTCAAAAACAAAGTTATCGGCGGAGATGTTTGCAGTGCCGATCAGGCGGGTTTTGTACACGGATTTTCAAAAGATGTCACGTTGCCGTAAAAATCACTTGTCGGAATGATAGCGGCGGAATTCGCTGCGGCGTTCTTTTACCCATTTTACAAAAGCGTCGAGAGTTTCATCCGAAACCATGCGCAGATCATAATATGTAGAGAAAAATTTTGCAAAAGAATCATTAAAATATTTGCTCATGAAATCCTTTGTGATAAATTCGAGATATTCATTATACTTTATCAACGGATAATAATATCTCATTTTGCCTTTTTTCTCGGAATAAATAAAACCTTTTTCATTGAGTCGGTTCAGCATGGTGATAAGCGCGGGGACAGCCCAGCCGCGTTCTTTACCGATCATTTCCATTATCTGTGTGGTGGTAACGGGAGGAGTAGCCGACCAAATAGCACGCATTACGTCAAATTCTGTTTCGGGAAGCTTTTTCATTATATTTCTCCTTGAAAAATACAATTGTATTTTATATTTCTCTTTAATTATACGTGAGTATAAAACAAAAGTCAAGCAAAATAAGGAAAAAAATCAAAAATATGATGCTTTTTGTCTGAAAATACAGGTACATTTTTGCGGATTTTTGCCGCTGTACCTGTATTTTTTGCTGAAATTGGAAAAATTAGAAAAATAAATATCAAAAATATACAAAAACATATTGACAAAAATATAAAAAGGGCGTATAATCAAAAATATAAAAGGAAATTTAGCAAAAAATATTGACAAGGAGGAATAGGTCGTGTACAATCGCTTGACAGACAGACAGACAGACAGACAGACAGACAGACAGACAGACAGACA
>CAKRQU010000008.1 GCA_934394585.1 uncultured Eubacteriales bacterium
TTGACGGGAAGCTGTCCGGGAAAATAGGTCGAGGCCAACTCCTTTTTATATTCCTCTTTAGCTCAGTTGGTTAGAGCACCTGACTGTTAATCAGGGGGTCGTTAGTTCAAGTCTAACAAGGGGAGCCAAGTGTGATGGTCTATAAGTCTTTTCTTATAGACCATCATTTTTATTTATTGTTTGAGGCATTGAAAAGCCCAAACGATATGATATAATTACGCAGAAACAAATCGGAATTTGAAGAAGCGCAAGAAAAGTCGAGAATAATTCCGTTCCTTCTGCTATAATGGCTTTGTCAGGAGGGATGATAAAGTGACGGAAAAGATTTTAGCAGTTCAACAGATGCAGGACTATATCGCAGTGCATCTTTCAGAAAAGATCACTCTATGTGACCTTTCCCGCGCTGCCGGATACTCTCCTTTTTATTGCGCGCGAATATTTAAGGAGCTGACAGGACTTGCACCGGCGGATTACATCAGGCGGATTCGATTGTCAGAGTCGGCATTGCGTCTGCGTGACGAACAGTGCAAAGTAATCGATATTGCTTATGATTCCGGTTATGACAGCGTTGATGGATATCAACGGGCATTTCGCAACGCGTTTGGCTGCAATCCCTATGAATATGCGAAATCTCCTATGCCTCTCCCACTTTTCACCCCTTACGGCGTTAAATTCAAAACACTGTGGAAGGAGCAAAAATCAATGGAACATGTAGCAAATGTCTTTGTTCAGGTAGTAGAAAAGCCGGAACGCAAGGTTATCATCAAGCGAGGAAAAACGGCAAAAGAGTATTGGAGTTATTGTCAAGAAGTAGGCTGTGATGTCTGGGGTATTCTCACCAGCATGAAATCTCTTTGCGGAGAGCCTGTTTGTATGTGGCTGCCGGAGAAATATCGAAAGCCGAACACATCTGAATATGTGCAGGGTGTTGAGGTGACAATGGACTATACCGGCATTATCCCGGATGGATTTGATGTCATCACTTTGCCTGCGGCAAAATACTTGATGTTTCAAGGCGAACCGTTCAATGAGGAGGACTATTGCCAAGCGATCGAAGCGTTACAGCTTGCAATGGAGCGATACGACCCATCGACAATCGGATATGCGTGGGACAAAACAAATCCCCGCATTCAGTTGGAACCTCGAGGAGAGAGAGGATATATCGAGTTGAGAGCGGTTCGATAACTCTGCCGACTGCAGAGAGGTAAAAAGACTGAAATCGTTCGACACACTATCGAAAATCGGCTCAAAAACGAGATTTTGTCGTACACACACATTAAAGCCCATGAAAACTCTGCGTTTTCATGTGCTTTTTCCTTTTTCTCATAGTCTGAATTGAAGCCAAGATGTTTTTTAGTTGACAAAAATAAAAAAATATGATATTATAGATAAAATTTTATCTTAATAATTTTTTTGGAAGGGATACATTATTATGACAAGAATATATATTAAAGATATTGTGCCGGGGACTTCTTGCCGCATCTCCGGATTTGTCGAAAATCTGCGAAATAAACGAAATATGGCGTTTATTGTCATCCGTGATATTACGGGAAAAATTCAGATTACAGTGGAAAAAAGCGAAAACCAGCAGATTGCGGAACTGGTGGATCAGCTGACGCTTCAATCGGTCATAACAGTCGAAGGCAAAGTGGTTGCCAACGAATTTGTAAAAATGGGCGGCTGCGAACTGCTCCCGACTTTCATGAAAATTGAATCTGTTGCAGAGGCGATTCCCGTTAAAAGCGACTCGGAAATTGATATCAGAATGGATTACAGATGGATAGATATGCGTCGCGAACAGAATCAGCTAATGATGAAAATGCAGACAACTTTGACTGCGGCAATGCGCAATTTCCTTTTGGAGCGCGATTTCGTGGAAATTCATACTCCAAAGCTTATCGGAGCCGCCAGCGAATCCGGAGCGGATGTTTTTGAAGTCAAATATTTTGACAGAAAGGCTTATCTTGCCCAGTCCCCTCAGTTTTATAAGCAGATGGCTATGGCTTCCGGTTTGGAAAGAGTTTTTGAAACCGGGTCGGTTTTTCGCGCCGAAAAGTCATATACGAATAAGCATGCAACAGAATTTTCCGGTTTTGATATCGAATTCAGTTATGTGACTTCTGCCGAGGAGGTTATGCAGCTTGAAGAAGAACTGCTGACTTATGCATTTAAAAATGTAGCGGAAAAGCATGGAAAAAGCATCAAGGAATTATTCGGACAGGATGTCATTATTCCGACGATGCCGTTCCCGCGCATGAAACTTGCGGATGTTTATGCGGAATTGGAAGAAAGATACGGCTATGCCGTTTCCGAAGAGGTCAAAGGCGACCTGACAACCGAAGCAGAGCATCTTTGCGCCAAGCTTGCTATGGAAAAATACGGAAGCGAATTTCTTTTCATCACGGATTATAAAGCAGAAGAACGGGCTTTTTATCACATGAGAGATGAAAACAATATACCTATGGGCTATGACCTTATTTGGCGCGGATGCGAAATAACGACCGGTGCAATTCGCGAGCATCGCTATGATGTGCTGAAAAAGCAGGCAGACGAAAAAGGTCTTGGCAAGGATGTGGAATTTTATCTGCAGTTTTTCCGTTACGGCTGTCCTCCACATGGCGGATTCGGACTCGGTCTGGATCGTCTTACTATGCTTTTCCTCGGTATGTCCATCAAAGAGGCGGAATTCCTGTTCCGCGGACCGAACAGACTGACTCCGTGACTTGATGCGATTTTAATTATTGCCTAAAACGGGATTTTGTCATACCACATTAAAACCGGCAAGCTTTCACTTGCCGTTTTTTTGTTTATACTTCGCGGAGAATTATCGGAAAAGATTCATACTTTCAGAATAAAATTGGCTTTTGTGAAAATCGATAAGCCCGTCGTCGCGCATTTTTCCCGGTTACGATGACAGTCCTCTGCGCTCGACCGCGAGATAATCCGCGAGTTGCCGCCGCGAAAAGGGAATATCAAATTCGTATTTACCGAGCCGCTCTGCGTAACCGATAAAAATACATTTTTGAAAAATTATATATAAAAAAGATCCCGCGCGAATGGCACGGGATTTTTTTGTTACATAACGAAAGCCATATATTGTTATCATCTATTCAAAAAGATTATTGTAGGCGTAAAAAATTGTTGACATAGCAGAGAAAATATAGTAAAATAAAAGCAGAAAAAATAAGGAGGTGTTTTTATATGCCGGCAATCCCAAATGAAATAAGCAAAGCCATTCGCCGAAAAAAGGAGCAGAGGATATTTCTTTTTCTGCTGGCGATAGTGCTGATAGCGGTCATGATTGTGATATTTGAAAAATACGGGACTTCTTATGAGGATATCGACGTATTGAAATACTTCTTTTATACGGCGCTGTTTATTTTTTCCGTTTTTGTTACGAAAATCTATCTTATCTTTACAGATACCGATTATTGCGGCGTGGTAAAGAAAGTGGAGGTGGAAACGGTATTGGATAACAAATCTGCCGCCAAGCCGAGTATGGAGCTGATGTTCAGAAAGAATGTAACCTATCTTACAATCGAGGACGAAACGGGAAAAACATTCCGAAAAAAGGCAGCTGAAAATCCGCGCACGCCGAATTCCGATACGGAAGTATATAAAGTCGGCGACAAGGTTTTGCATCTGCATGGCACGGGCATCACAGTGGTACTTCCCACAGATGCGGATACGCGTTGCCAATGCGCTATGTGCGGCGGGTCGAATGACAAAACCGATGTTGTCTGCGCACATTGCGGTTTCCCGCTGATAAAATCAATAGAGAAATAAATCGGTGAAAAGAAAAAGCCCATGGTCCGGGCTTTTTTCTTTTTCTCATGCTATGAATTAAATCCAAGATATTTTTTAGTTGACAAAATAGGAAAATTATGATATTATAGATAAAATTTTGTAAGGATGTTACCTGAAAAACTAAGAAGTATAATTTTGGAAATGCTTCCGATGTGATAGAAGTGAACTATAAATTTATAGAGATATTTATAGGAGTAAATCAAAAATGACAAACGATATTTATCCCCGTCCGCATGATAAACAGACAGTTTATCTGAAAAATGTTATCAAAGGTCCGGATATCGAGGTTGGTGAATACACGATTTATAATGATTTTGTGCATGATCCATGCGATTTTGAAAAGAATAATGTGCTTTATCATTATCCGATCAACGGCGATAAGCTGAAGATAGGCAAATTCTGTTCGATCGCATGCGGCGCAAAATTCCTGTTTACCAGCGGCAATCATTCTATGAAATCGCTTGCGACATATACATTTCCGATATTTTTTGATGAATGGGGGCTTGATGCCGAAAACATCCGCGACGCATGGGACAATAAAGGCGACATCGTGATAGGCAATGACGTGTGGATCGGTTACGAGGCGGTTATAATGTCGGGCATAAAAATCGGCGACGGCGCCATAATCGGCACACGTGCCGTGGTGACAAAAGATGTGCCGCCGTACACCATTGTCGGCGGTGTTCCCGCGAAGCCGATACGCAAAAGATTTGACGATGCGACGATTGAAAAGCTGAAATCACTGCGCTGGTGGGATTGGGATTATAAGAAGATCAGGCGAAATATTCCCGCTATTCAGTCCGGCGATATCGCGGCATTGGAGCGTGCAGAATGAATATGTTAACCGGATTGCTGAAATAAAGGAGCATTTATGGAACCTTTTATAGCTGATTTGATAAACAACCCCAAAATGCCGAAGCGGCTGAGATATCTGATAGTAACGATAGTTTGCGGTTTTGTGATTTTTATCGGGATTATGCTCGCGCTGAAAAGCCCGATGGTCATCGGAAAAATTTTCGGCGGAGTTCTGGCGGCGCTTTTCTTTGCGGTGGCAATTTATCTTTTTGCCAAAATCGCAAAACACGATAGAGAAATATAAATGCAATACAAAAAAATCCGCACGGCACTGTGCGGATTTTTTGTATAGGTAATAGAGAATGGCGGGCGACTGCGGTCGCCCGTGGACGGGGGTCGCGCTTTTCACAAAAGCGCGGGAAAGTTACTTTTCTCCTCGCAGGAGAACGGGGTGTACTTTTCTTCACAGAAAAGTACACATCACCTACAGTATCGTTTTCGGATTTGCCCGATTGCCGAAATTTTCGAGTTTTTCTTCGAAATTTACGATTTTTTGCCAACGCGCGACCAATTTTTGCGCTTCCAATGTGTGCCATTGCTTTGAAATTTCATTGTGGCATAAAATTCCTTCGCCCGCTCTTTCATGATGGCAAAATGAACATTCCAGCGGCAAAATATCCGTATCATGCAGTTCGCACAAGCCTTTTTTCAAAAAATTGCATCCGTTTTCCGAGCCTTCTGCGGTCGCGATAAAGCCTTCACATCCGTAAAAAGCCGGCGAAAGCACCGCAAATTTAAAATCGGGTGATATTTCCATCATCATGCGATGGGCATATTCTTTTTCCATCGCGCGCTGTGCCTGACCAACAGTCCACCATCCGGGTCTGCGGCAATAATTTCGGCATACATCGCAAGAGCAACCTGCTGAGGGGGGAAGCGCTTTTTCAAAATTTCATCCATTTTTCGCTGACCTCTTTCGCTGACAATAAATTCGCCGTATATCACGTTACGCGGGGATAATATCCGCGCGCTTTTACAAAAGTTTATTTCATAAAATAATTATATCATGCTTTCCGGCAGATTGCAATGATTTTATTTGCGGTTGTGCCGCACGAAAATTGCAAAAGTCTATTGCAAAAAAGAAATGACCGTGATATAATGTGAGCGTAAAAGCAAAGCAAGGCGGCTGCCGTGGGGCAGCTTTTAAAAAAGCTACGAGTTAGCATTGCCTAACTGAACGGCATGGAGCCGTTTTGTTTCTTTGCCCAAAGAAACACGGGCACGGGCGGCAAGTGCCGCCCGCTTCCTCTTCTATGCGAAAAGAAACGTGCGCGGCAGACGCCGCCCGCTTCTTTTCCCGCGCTTTTTCCATAAGCGCCGCTTTAATGCCATGTTTTTTTCAAAAATACTTTTTTTCTATTGTTTTTTCTTTCGCGCCATGATATAATAACATATAAACAACCGTTTAGTTTTTGAATGAGATGCCTTTGCGCATGCACAAATCAAAGCAAAAAATTTTTCCTGAAAGGATATGATAACATGGATATAAGCAAAAACCGCGACGGCGAAAAGCTGTCCATCAAACTCTTGGGGCGTCTGGATACGACGACTTCTCCGAAACTCGAAGCCGAGCTCAAACAGTCGATAGACGGCGTAAAAGACCTGACTTTCGATTTTACCGATGTGGAATACATATCGTCCGCAGGGCTTCGCGTTCTGCTCGCGGCGCAGAAAGTGATGAATCGCCAGGGCAAAATGAAGCTCATCGGAGTAAATGCCGATGTGATGGAAATTTTTGAAATAACGGGTTTTTCCGAAATTCTGACTATAGAATAAAAGGGCGAAAAGAAAGCTCTCCGCATAAGAAAGAATATGTATTTTTATAAATCAAACTTCAGAGAGGTAGAAATATGAACAACGGGATTTTTCGTCAGAAAAGTATGGATAAAATCTCATCTCCGGAGCAGATGAATGATTATATCCGTGTTTCAAATCCGAGCGTATGGATGATTCTCATAGCTGTCATCGTGCTTCTTTTGGGCGTATGCGTATGGGGAATGTTCGGGCGGCTGGACACAAAAGTTCAGACCGGCGGCGTATGCGAGGGAGGAAAACTCGTATGCTATATAAGCGAAGCTGATTTTGAAAAAGTAAAAGTCGGCACCACGGTTGCCGTGGGCGAAAACGAATATACCGTTTCGTCCGTTTCAGATATGCCTGTGCGTCTGGACGAAAGCGCAGGCTCTTATCTTATACATCTCACGGGACTTGCCGAGGGCGATTGGGTTTATGCCGTAACCGTGGACGCGACCGATCTGAAGGACGGCACCTACGGCGTTTCGGTGATAATCGAGCGCGTAAAGCCGCTTGATTTCGTGATTGGCTGAGGTGCATAAAATGAAATCAAAGAAAAAGATAAAATCCCCCGTGACGAAAGGGGCGGCGAAGGTTCCCGTCATAATGCAGATGGAAGCGCTCGAATGCGGCGCCGCCAGCCTTGCGATGGTTCTCGCCTACTATGGGAAATGGATCCCGCTCGAGCAGGTCCGACTGGACTGCGGAGTATCGCGCGACGGTTCCAATGCGAGAAATGTTCTGCGCGCCGCGCGCAGCTACGGTCTTACGGCAAAGGGATACCGCTATGAGCCGGAAATGCTCCGCAAAGAGGGCAAATTTCCCTGCATCATTCACTGGAATTTCAATCATTTCGTAGTTCTCGACGGTTTCCGCAAAAACAAAGCCGTGCTCAATGACCCTGCCAAAGGTACATATACGGTTTCCATGAAAACCTTTGACGAATCATTTACGGGAATATGCCTGTTTTTTGAGCCGGGTGAGGATTTTGAGCCGGGCGGCAAACCGCAGTCCATGCTGGGATATGCGAAAAAGCGCCTGAAAGGCGCGGGCGTGGCTATCGCTTTTGTCACGCTGACGACTATTATATCTTCGCTGCTCGGCATTATCACGCCGGCTTTTTCGCGCGTTTTTCTCGACCGACTGCTGACCGGGGAAAATCCCGACTGGCTCATGCCTTTCACGCTGGCGCTCGCGGGCATCAGCGCGATACAGCTCGTAGTCGCATGGATACAGGCGGTTTATTCGCTGAAAATAAACGGCAAACTCGCAATGGTTGGCAATACCGAATTTATGTGGAAAGTGCTCCGCATGCCGATGGAATTTTTCTCCCAGCGTATGGCGGGCGATATACAGAGCAGACAGTTTTCAAATTCCATGATAGCGGAACAGCTGGTTAATACCTTCGCACCGCTCGCGCTCAATGCGCTGATGATGATATTTTATCTCGTGATAATGTTCCGCTACAGCGTGTTGCTCACGCTGATCGGACTTGCCTCTGTGCTCGCAAATCTTATTCTCTCGCGCATCATTTCAAAAAAACGTATAAATATCACCCGCGTGCAGATGCGCGATGCGGGTAAACTCGCGGGCACGACCGTGGCGGGCATAGAAATGATAGAAACCATAAAGGCAAGCGGCGCCGAAAACGGATTTTTCGAAAAATGGGCGGGCTATCAGGCGAGCGTAAATACAAATATGGTACGTTTTCAGCGCATGAATCAGATTCTCGGTCTGCTGCCGCAGCTGGTAAGCTCGGTATGCAGTACAGCCGTGCTGATGACAGGCGTTTTCCTCGCGATGAAAGGCGAATTTACCGTAGGTATGATAATGGCTTTTCAGGGCTTTCTTTCCGCCTTTGTTTCGCCTGCCATGACACTCATTTCCGCGGGGCAGACTCTCCAGGAAATGCGCACGGATATGGAGCGCATAGAGGACGTGATGAAATATCCCACAGATACTGTTTTTGATGCGGCAGTCGATGAAAATGCCGAATATGACAAGCTTTCGGGCAATATCGAGCTGAAAAACGTGACATTCGGCTATTCGCGCCTTGCCGACCCGCTGATAAAGGATTTCAGCATGACTCTGAAACCGGGCAGCCGCGTGGCTTTCGTCGGTCCTTCCGGCTGCGGCAAATCCACGATTTCAAAGCTTATTTCCGGGCTTTACAAGCCGTGGAGCGGCGAGATACTTTTCGACGGAAAGCATATTCCCGAAATAGACCGCAGTGTATTTACGGGTTCTCTTGCCGTGGTGGATCAGGATATCATACTTTTTGAGGACACCATAGCAAACAATATAAAAATGTGGGATAATTCCATAGAAGATTTCGAAATGATAATGGCGGCACGCGACGCACAGCTGCACGAGGATATCATGCAGCGCGACGGCGGCTATCAGTATAAACTCACCGAGGGCGGCAAGGATTTTTCGGGCGGTCAGCGGCAGAGAATGGAAATAGCCCGCGTGCTGGCGCAGGATCCCACCGTGATCATTCTGGATGAAGCCACGAGTGCGCTCGATGCAAAAACCGAGTACGATGTGGTGAAATCCATCAAGGACCGCGGAATAACCTGCATAGTGGTGGCGCACCGACTTTCCACAATACGCGATTGCGACGAGATAATCGTTCTCGATCACGGCACGGTAGTCGAGCGCGGCACGCACGAAGAGCTGATGAAAAACGGCGGAGCCTATACTCAGCTCGTATCAAATGAATAAGGAGGCAGCAGAATATGGGTTGGTTTGACGAGCAGATAAAAGACCGCAAACGAAATGACGACGATGCTTTTGCCGAGGCGTTTGCCAATATGGCTTGTGCCGTAACCGGCAAAAAAATAGAAGCTTCCTTAAATAACGACCGCACCGTGACAAAGGATGCGATCGATGAAATAATGAAATATTATCATGTGAAAAGCCGCGAGGTTCCGGAAAATATTTCCGATATGAACGAGCAGCTCGAATATCTGATGCGTCCCTACGGCATCATGCGGCGCACGGTAAAACTGGAGGACGGCTGGTATCGCGATGCGGTGGGCGCCATGCTCGGCGTGCTCGCGGACAGCGGCAGAGTAGTGGCTCTGATACCCACGGGGCTTTCGGGCTACAGTTATTTCGACTGGGAAACAGGCAAGCGCCGCCGCATAAACCGCAAAAATCAGCATCTTTTCGATGAAGAGGCTATCGCGTTTTACAAACCTTTTCCGCTGAAAAAGCTGAGTCTTTCATCGCTTGCCGCATATATCGCGCGTACTCTTTCCATATCGGATTATGTGATGATAGCGCTGGCCACTCTCGCGCTTTCGCTCATCGGACTTATATCGCCGGCTATCACGAGATTGCTTTTTGACCGCGTACTTCTCTCGGGCAATGTCAGATTGCTCCTCGCCATAGCGTTTTTCTCCGTGTCCGTTTCGGTGAGCACATTGCTCATTTCCGCCGTGAAAAATATGGTCACGGCGCGTATAGAAACAAAACTGAATATTTCCGTGGAGGCGGCTACGATGATGCGCGTCATGTCGCTGCCTGCGGACTTTTTCAAAAAATACAGCTCGGGCGAACTTTCAAACCGCGCTTCACAGGTCGGCGTGCTCTGCAAAATGCTCGCATCTACCGTCCTTTCCACGGGACTTACCTCGCTTTTTTCGCTGATTTACATATCGCAGGTATTTGCCTATGCGCCGGCGCTTGTCGTCCCTTCACTTATAATCACGCTGGCGACAGTCGTATTTTCCGTAGTTTCATCACTTGTCCAGATGAAGCTGAGCACGCGCCAGATGGAGCTTTCCGGCAAGGAAAGCGGCATGACGTATTCGCTCATCACGGGAATACAGAAAATAAAGCTGGCGGGCGCGGAAAAACGTGCCTTTGCGAGATGGGGCAATCTCTATGCCCAGAGCGCAAAGCTCGATTACAATCCGCCCGCATTTATCAAGCTTAATTCCGTCATCAGCCTCGCCATCAGTCTCGTGGGAACGATAGTGATGTACGGCATGGCGGTGAAATCGGGTATTTCCGTCGCCGATTATTACGCTTTCACTACGGCTTACGGCATGGTTTCGGGCGCATTCGGCGCTCTCGCGGGAATAGCGCTGAATGTGGCGCAGATAAAGCCGATACTCACGATGGTAAAGCCGTTTTTCGATACGGTTCCCGAGGTTTCGGACGGCAAAGAGGTGCTCACGCGCCTCTCCGGCGGAATAGAAATGAATAATGTTTCCTTCCGTTATACTGAAAATATGCCACTCATCATCGACAATATGTCGCTGAAAATACGCCCGGGTCAGTATGTCGCGATAGTCGGCAAGACGGGCTGCGGCAAATCCACTCTCATGAGATTGCTGCTCGGTTTTGAGCATCCGCAAAAAGGCGCCGTTTATTACGACGGCAAAGATCTCGAGCGCATAGATCTGCGTTCTCTGCGTCGCAGGATAGGCGTGGTCATGCAGAACGGCAAACTTTTTCAGGGCGATATTTATTCCAATATAGTCATTTCCGCGCCGTGGCTCACTCAGGATGACGCATGGGAAGCGGCGGAGCTGGCAGGTATCGCCGAAGATATAAGAAGAATGCCCATGGGCATGAATACCATCATTTCCGAGGGCACGGGCGGCATATCGGGCGGTCAGCGTCAGCGATTGATGATAGCGCGCGCCATCGCACCGAAACCGAAAATACTCATGTTTGACGAAGCGACGAGCGCACTCGACAATCTGACGCAGAAAAAAGTTTCCCGGTCGCTCGACGCGCTGAAATGCACGCGTATCGTCATAGCGCACCGCCTTTCCACGATAAAGCAGTGCGACAGAATCATCGTGCTCGACAAAGGCAAAATAATCGAGGACGGCAAATACGATGAGCTCATCGAAAAGAACGGATTTTTTGCCGAGCTTGTCGCGCGCCAGCGCCTTGACGGGGCACAGTAAAAAAATTATGAAATTATTATTATCCTTTTTCGGCTTTTTGCCGTATAAATAAGCAGAAGGGAGAAGAAAAGTGATAAAAAGGAAAAACGAACAATCGAAAAATACCTTTTCTGCAAGTGAAAAAGAGCTTTTCGGGCTTTTTGACTATCAGCGCTTTGAAAACGACCCTGTACTGAAAAAGTTGATTGAAGAAGCCGAGAGCGATTACGGCACCGAAATATCGGACGATATGCTTTCGCAGGTGAGTGCCGCGGGAGAAATAAAACCCGAAAAAAAGCGCAAAGACCGCGGGGACGGTGCGATATGATTTCGATGGCAGAAAAAGAAGAGCTGTACATAGAATATCACGACAAAGTGGCGGGATATGTTTTCGGGAAACTGCAAAACAGACACGATGCCGAGGATATCGTCAGCGAGATATTCACAAAAATATACGAAAAATATTCACTGTATGATGAAAAGCGCGCTACCCTTTCGACATGGATTTATACAGTCACGCGAAATACCGTGACAGATTATTTCCGATTGAACAGGGAAAGCGAAGAATTGCCCGATGATTTTTCCGACGGTAAATCCGAAGAGGACGATTTTTTGCGAAAGGAATCGCTGAAAAAACTCGGCGAGGCGCTTTCGGAGCTTGATTCCCGCTCACGCGCACTGATAATATTCAGATATTACAAAGAAATGACGCTGAAAGATATCGCAATCCGCATGGGAATTTCTTATCCTTATGTAAAAATCCTGCATAAAAGTGCTCTGCACAGCCTGCGGGAGCTGATGAATAAATGATAAAAAGGCAAAACAAATTATGAAAATCAAAATCAATTCCGGAAAGGAGGAATGATTAAAGTGAAAATCAATGCAAAGATACTCGAAGAAGTAAAGGGCGTAAAAAGTGCAGAAGAGCTGAAAACTCTCCTTGAAAGCAAAAATGTTACGCTGACAGACGAGCAGACAAAAGAGCTTTTTTCAAAAATTCATGCCGATGCGCTCGCAGATGAAGATCTGGAGCAGGTAGTCGGCGGTCTTAGTCTTTACAGACGTCTTGATCCGCCCAATTTCAAATAAACCGGCGAGGTGAAATGCACAAAATGCGGATTTCGCAAAAACAGCTGAAAAATCTATGATATTTCGGGAGGAATAAGAAATGAACGATCCCAAAAAGGAAAAAAATCAGTCGGAAAACGAACTGAAAGAAAATGAACTGGAAGAAAACGAACTCGAAAATGTAAACGGCGGCGTGAAAACCACCACGGTATGCTGCTCATGCGGCTCGCGCAAAGGACCGTTTCACGGCGCATATTGCAATAGTTGCTACAAAAAGCGCCTGAAACCCGGCAAACTTTTCTGACGTGAAAAAATCCTTGCCGCCCACCGAAAAATGTAATCGAAAATACAAAATAAAAAGGAGAACAACTATGGAAATGAATAAGGAACTTATCGCAAAAGCAAAGGAAGCGAAATCCGCAGATGAGCTGATGACTCTGGCGAAAGAAAACGGCGTGGAGCTTACCAAAGAAGAGGCAGATACATATTTTGGGCAGCTCAATCCCAAAACGGGCGAGCTTTCCGATGAAGAACTCGACAATGTGGCGGGCGGCGGTTGCTACGCGAGCGACGGTTATCTCATGACCACTATCGGTTACAAATGCAAATATTTCGAAAAAGGCGCGGCAGGAATAAATGGCACCTGCTGTGCATGCAAATATTGGGATCAGCGCGACAGAAACGGTTACGAAGAACTGGGGCGTCCTGTCAGATGCCTTAATCCCAATAACAGAAAAGGCTGATCGCATCCGCGTAACGAAAACCGAAAATTTATAATTAAAACAGGAGTTTATCAATGGAAAAAGAAATTATCGAAAAAGCAAGAAAAGCGAAATCCGCAGATGAGCTGGTGACTCTGGCGAAAGAAAACGGCGTGGAGATTACCAAAGAAGAGGCAGATACATATTTTAGGCAGCTTCATCCGACATCGGGCGAGCTTTCAGATGAGGAACTCGACAATGTGGCGGGCGGCGGTTGCTACTCGTCAGGCGGACGCCTTAAAACCACCTGCGGATACAAATGCAAGCATTACGCAGACGGACCTTCCGATTACGGCGTGAGGGGCACATGTTGCCGTTGCAAATACTGGGGCGTCGATCCCAATGCTATATGCGGTTCTCTCTGGACTACTGTTATAGAGCTGATAATAAAAGCGGCACAGGCGGCAGAGCCTCGCGAATGCTATCATCCGGCTAACAGCAGAAAAGGCTGATCGCATCCGCCTAACGAAAACCGAAAATTTATAATTAAAACAGGAGTTTATCGATGGAAAAAGAACTTATCGCGAAGGCAAGAAAAGTGAAAACCCCTGAGGAGCTGATAGCTCTCGCAAAAGAAAACGGCACCGAAATGACAGAAGAAAGCGCGAAAGCATATTTCGGGCAGCTTCATCCGACATCGGGCGAGCTTTCCGATGAAGAACTCGACAATGTGTCGGGCGGCGGTTGCTACAATGGCGACAGACTTGTTACTACTGTATTGAATTACTGCGATGAATGGCGCTGCAAGGACGACGGCTCGCAGTGCAGTATACAGGGACCAATGGTATATTGCAATACATGCAAGGTCGGCGCGTTTTGTTGCTCCTGCCATTACTGCACATACGAAAAAGGTTTGTGGCTCTGCAATTGCGCTGCCAATAAGAAAAAATAATCTGATTTTCATACGGGGAAAGCGATGCTTTATATATTAAATCCGAATATTGCCCTGCGCTCATGGCGGCTCGTCCCGTATGCTTACTACATAAAAGGCGAGCGCAATGCGCAGGGGCTGAAAAAAGAAGAATTTGAATTTCTGTCGGCGTGCGACGGGGAGCGTGAACTGCCCTCGGCAGAGGAAAGCGCACTCGCGCGGGAACTCATGGCAAAAGGCTTTATCCGCGAGGCGAAAAACGGCGAAAAGCTTTCCGAATGGAGCCGTGCGCGCGTTTGCGAAAACCGCTATTTTCCCGCCATGAACTGGATGATAACAGGCAAATGCAATTACAATTGCATTCACTGCTTCAATGCCGCCGACAATGCCCCTCTCATGAACGAATGGAGCATGGAAGAGGCAAATCGCCTGCTCGATGAAGCGCGCGATTGCGGGATAAATGCTTTTACGATCACCGGCGGCGAACCGATGCTGCATAAAAACTTTTTTGATATACTGGAGGGCATTTACTCGCGCGGGATGTATGCAGAGGAGCTGAATACAAACGGGTATTTCATAAATCGCGAGGCGCTCATGCGCATGAAGGCGCTGGGTTGCATGCCGCTTATTAAAATATCTTTTGACGGCATCGGTTATCATGACTGGATGCGAAATCACAAAGGCGCCGAGAAAACGGCTATGCGCGCCATATCGCTATGCTTGGAATGCGGTTTTCGCGTAAAAGTGCAGACAAATATGAACCGCCGCAATCACGGCAGTATGCTCGAAACAGCAAAAGTGCTCGACGAAATGGGCGTGGATGAAATGCGCATAATACGCACGACGGAAGCGCCGAGATGGGTGCAGAATGCAGGCGATGCCTGCCTTACCTTTGAAGAGTATTTCGATGAAGCTCTCACGCTATGGAAAGAGTATGCCGCGTGCGACCGCAAAATGGCGCTCACCGTATGGCAATTCGGCACGCTGTATCCGACGCACGATTTTTATACGCTTACCGCCGTCGCTTCCTGCACGGGCAAATACCGCGCCGGAGCGCCCGTATGTAAAGGCAACCGCGGAATGATAGCTGTCGGTGCAAACGGCAATGTATATCCTTGTCATCAGATGTCGGGCTATTATGAACAGCATGGCGATATTCTTGGCAATCTGAAAAAAACGCCGCTTCGCACATTGCTTTCGGGCGGAAAATACCTCGATGAAGTCTGCACGACGCTGGGCGTTTTGCGCGATAAAAACGAAAAATGCGGCAAATGCCGATATTTTGAACTTTGCAACGGCGGATGCCGCGCTGTGGCGCTGGCTATCACCGGAAACAAACTCGGCATAGACCCATCCAAATGTCTTTTTTGGGAAAACGGATACGTCGAAAAAATCGCGGCGGCTCTGCCGGGTTACAGTACGAATATTTGATATTATTTCAAATCAAAGGAAATGGGGTATAAATATGAATAATCAAAAAAATGAAATGAATGAATATACGCTCACAGACGAAGAAATAAAGGCGGTTTGCGGCGGTGTATCGTCCAATACCCCCGGCATAAACTGTCCGAACTGCGGCAAATTTATTCCGACAACCATTACTGATATACTGACTCAGGGGCGCCTGAGATGTCCTTACTGCCTGCGTGTACTGAATGTCAATAAGGATAGCCTCGACACCGCTCTCAGACACACAAAGCATGAAAGCCAAAATGGAGTGAAATAAAAGCAGACTGCCCGCAGCAGTCTGTTTTTTCTTTGGGCAAAGAAACAAAACGGCTTCCTTGTGCAAGGGAATTAAGCAATGCGCGGAGCGCGTTGCTTCGGCTCCTTTGTGCAAAGGGAGCTGTCGCCGCAGGCGACTGAGGGATTGTTTTTTTCTCCGCAAGGAGAAACGAAGGTCGCGCTTTTTGCAAAAGCATAGAAAAGCTACTCTGTCCCCTGCGGGGGGACGATGGTGTACTTTTCACTGACGAAAAGTACCAAAAGTCAAAAAGAGGAAGGTATTCCTCTTTTCATCTCCTTCTGTCGCCTCGCGGCGACTCGTGCGAACATACTTCCCCGACAGTCCGACCGTAGACTAAACCGGAAGTGTGGTTCAGATCCCCGCTTAACACGGACTTTTGTCTGTGCGGATTTAAGCCTTAGCCGCCCCAACTCGCTGTCCGTCAAGCCATGCTCGCATAGTCGGAGTTTAGTCTATAGTGGGAAGCGTCGCTGAACTTTCGGCGTAGCACCATCCACCCCGTCGAATCTGCTCGCTTTTTGCGGCATACTTTGTTCGCACGCGCGGTATGGCTGATGATATGCGGAGAGATAGACTTGAGATTTTTGATTTGCCATCTATAGCACATACTTGCCGCGCATTACTTCCCGCGGCTAACTCGACGGGGTGCGAGGTAGTTTGCAAAGGAGGGCGAGGAGCCTTCCTTTGATGACTTTTGCCGCGCTTTTTGTCAGTAAAAAGCGCGACCATCGTCCACGGGCGACCGCAGTCGCCCACTTACTTCTTTTTTCGAAAAGAAACAAGTGTGCGCCCGCCGCCCGCTTCTTTTCCTGCCTTTTCTTTTAAAGAAAAGCAAAAAACCACCGGAAAACCGGTGGCTTGCAATTTAATCGCTTTCTATCTCGGGGGCGAGATAATTTACTTCGCCGGAAAAAAGTCCCAGCATGCCGCGATAGATAAATTCCGCATTCTCATCGAAATTATATTTCATGCGTTCCGCCTGACGGAGCGTATCAAAAACAAAACTTGTTTCCATATATGCGCCCGCCGCATCCGATATCGCGCATACAAAACGGCTTCTGCCGTCGGGAAGCTGTTCTATGCGGGAAGAAGGCTTGCTCCCGCGCCTTTTGAAGCTGAGCAGCTGCACGGCGCTGCGAAAGCTTTTTTCTCTTATCTGCGGCAGGAGTGTACTTTGCAGAGTTCTTGCCGCGATAATACCTTCATGCGAAATGTTGTAAAGCTCCGTATCGCCCAGCGGCAATTTATTTACCGCGCCCGCATCCACGAGTTCGCTTATACAATCCATGAAATCAAACTGCGTCACAAATTCGTCCTGTACCACTATATCGTTCAATGTAATGAGATCAATGGGTTTGCCTATATTCATAAGCAAATATAATATGAAAATTTTTACATCGGTTTTTTCTCTGAGTTGCAATGCCATTTTTCAAACACCCCTTTACCTGTATTTATTCTATCACAAATCGGGAAAAAAGTATATAGCCGAGCGGAAAAATTTATATATATTTCATTTTTCTATTGAAAGCTGCGGCGGATTATGGTAAAATCTTTTTGTAAAAATATTTTTTATGAAAGGTATTTTTTTATGAATAATCTGCATCTTATCTGTAATGCGCATATCGATCCCGTCTGGCTCTGGGAAATAGAAGAGGGCATAGCGGAAACGCTTTCCACTTTCCGTGTAGCCGCGGATTTCTGCGATGATTATGACGGCTTTATTTTCTGCCATAATGAAGCCATGCTTTATGAATGGGTGGAAGAAAACGACCCGCATCTTTTTGCCCGCATACAAAAGCTGGTAAAGGAAGGCAAATGGCATATCATGGGCGGTTGGTATCTTCAGCCCGATTGCAATCTGCCCAGCGGCGAAAGCTTTGTACGTCAGATTCTCGCGGGCAAATATTATTTCCTCGATAAATTCGGCGTGGAACCGAAAACCGCTATAAATTTTGATGCTTTCGGTCATACCCGCGGTCTGGTGGAAATAATGAAAAAAGCGGGATATGATTCCTATATATTCTGCCGTCCCGAACCCGATATGATAGATCTTCCCGCGGAGGATTTTAATTGGGTAGGTTTTTCCGGCTCGAAAATCGCCTGCCATCGTGCATATAATTCTTATGAATCGCATCGCGGCGAGGCTGATGAAAAAATAAAGGGCTGGATGGAGAAAAACCGCGGCAAATCCGTGGGCATGGTTCTCTGGGGCATAGGAAACCACGGCGGCGGTCCTTCCCGCATCGACTATGAGAAAATAGCCGATCTGGCAAAAAAAGAGAAGGAATTCAATTTAATTCACTCCGTGCCCGAGGCATATTTTGCCGAGCTGGCGGAAAAAGAGCCCACGCTTCCCGAATATGCGGGAATAATGAATCCCCGCTACACAGGCTGCTATACCACGCAGATGCGTATAAAAAATATTCATCGCAAACTGGAAAACGAGCTTTATATGACGGAAAAAATGGCAGCCCATGCTTTTATGGCGGGCGTGATGAATTATCCCGCAGATAAAATAAAAGTAGCCACAAAAGATCTCATGCTGATAGAATTTCATGATATTCTCCCGGGTTCCGCAATTTCCGCGGTGGAGGAATATTCGCTCGGCGTGGCAGGTCACGGACTGAAAGAACTGAGTGATATAAAAATACGCGCTTTTCTCGCGCTTTGCTCCGATAAAAAGAAAGCCGGAGACGGCGAAATCCCCGTTTTCGTATACAATCCGCATCCTTTTGAAATCACCGAAACGGTGCAGGTGGAATATCAGCTGCCCGATCAGAATAAAAATCCCGCGCTCTATGCAATGCCGCATGTCTATGAAAACGGCGTGGAAATTCCTTCTCAGCGCGAGCATGAATCATCGAATTTCAATGTGGACTGGCGTATAAGAAGCGTTTTTGATGCCACGCTTGCTCCGGGTCAGATGACGCGCTTTGATATAAAAATAGAGCTAATCCCCACGCCTGCCGCCATAAAACAGCCGCAGGGCGATGCGTTCGTTTTTGATAACGGCGAAATGAAAGCCACGCTCAATATGAATACGGGTCTGATAGACAGCTACAGCGCAGGCGGTATAAACGGACTTTATGAAAATTCGCTTCTGCCGCTGGCTATAAAGGACGATGAAAATTCATGGGCGCATAAGGAAAAAGCTTTCCGCGAGGTAAAGGGCGAATTTACGCTGATGAATGCAAAAGAAGCGGCTGATTTCTCGGGTATAATAAACGGGGAAATACCGCGCGCCGTCCGCATCATAGAGGATGGCGATATCCGCACGATAGCGGAAGCACTTTTCAGATATCATGATTCGTTTATATGCCGCAGATATATTTTTTCAAAGCACGGCACGGCAATAACCGTACATGACAAGGTTTATTGGAATGAAAAAATGACTATGCTGAAGCTTTCGCTCAAAACCGATAAATTTGATAAATTCATCGGTCAGCAGGCTTACGGAAGCGAAAACCTGCTCGCAAACGGAAATGAAATGGTCAGCCAGAAATGGAATATTTTGTCCGACGGCAAAAAAGCGCTCTCGGTCATCAATTCCTGCACTTACGGTTCCGATTTTCTCGATGGAGAATATCGCATAACAATGCTCCGCAGTCCCGGATATTCCGCCGGAAAGAGCGATTTTTCCGTGCGCAAGCCGTATATAATGGAGCAGGACAGATTTTCTCCGTTTATAGATCAGGGCGAGCATGATTATACGTTTGTCATCAATGCGGGCGCGACGGACGAACGCCTTGCAAAGACAGAGCGCGAAGCTATGGCTGCAGCCGAAAAGCCGATGGCGCTTTCGTTCTTCCCGATAGGCTGTGAAAAAGAAAAGGAAGGAAGCATACTTCCTTTTGCAAAGCTTTCCGATGATGTGATCACTCTCGCCGTATTCAAAAAAGCGGAAAAAGGTGATGATTTTGTGATACGTCTTTTCAATCCGACAGCGGCAGAGCGCAAAACAGTGCTTTCAATCCCGTCGATAGGTTTTGAAAAGGATTTTACTCTCGGTCTTTATGAATTCAAGACAGTGAGAATAGATCCGAGAACCAAAACCGTGACCGAAACGGATCTGACAGAAAGATAAAAATGAAGAAAGCCTCCCGCGAACATTCCTGTTCGCGGGAGGTTTTTGTGCGTGCGCTTTATGAGAGAAAAAGTTTCTTTTCCTCACGCAGGAAACGAGGTGTACTTTTCACTGACGAAAAGTACCAAAAGTCAAAAAGAGGAACGCATTAACTCCTGTCTCGGCGACGCCGACACACACGCTGCGCGTATGTGTCAATTCCTCTTTTAAACACCTTCTGTCGCCTCGCGGCGACTCGTGCGAACATACTGCCCCAACAGTCCGACCGCAGACTAAGCCGGAAGTATGGTTCAGACCCACGCTTAACACGGGATTTTGCCTGTTCAGATTTTGGCTTTAGCCGCCCCGACTCGATGTCCATCAAGCCATGCTCGCGTAGTCGGAGTTTAGCTTATAGCGGGATGTGTATCAAAAGCCATGGCGTGGCACCACCCACCCCGTCGAATCTGCTCGCTTTTTGCGGGCGCTATGTTCGCACGCGCGGTATGGCTGATGATGTGCGGAGAGATAGACTAAAGCTTTTTGATTTGCTATCTGTAGCACATACTTGCCGCGCATTACTTCCTGCGGCTGACTCGACGGGGTGCGAGGTGGTTTGCAAAGGAGGGCGAGGAGCCTTCCTTTGATGACTTTTCCCGCGATTTTGGTCACTCAAAAGCGCGACTTCGTCCTCCCCTCGCGGGGGCAAAGAAACTTTTCTGCAAAACAAAAACAAGTGCCGATTGCGGCACTTGCTTTTATTTTACGCATTATTTCTTTTTCTTTATGAGGACTACAGCTACTGCTGCTACGGCTGCTGCCGCAACTATCACTATTATCACGATAACAGCGGTGTTGCTCTTGCCTTCTGTAGTGCCGGAATTACTGCTGTCTGTAGTATTCGATGCGGAATCGGAAGCTGTGGCTGTGGCGGATGTAGCTGTTGTTGCAGAGGTTTCCGTCGTGCCGGAGGTTTCACCGCCGTCGTTTGTCCACTTCGCATAGAGAACTATCTCGCCTGCCGCGGAAAGCTCATCGGAGAAGCTGAAACGATTTGTCAGCGCTTCATCCGTATACCAGCCCTCGAAAGTTTTTCCTGCCTGCGCTACGGGAACTATTTCTTCGAGCGTGTCGCCTACCTTCATGCCGAAAAGCGGCTCGGAAGATTCTGCATTTTTCAGCACTATGGTGATGGCTTCGTCTTCCTTTTCCCATCTCGGATAGAGCGGGATATCAACACATTCTTCTTCTATAGTGAGCAGATTGTATCTGTTTGTGCATTCCTCTTCTGTATACCAGCCGCAGAAAACATAACCTGTTTTCTTCATCGCGGGAAGCTTTTCGAGATTGAAGGCTTCGCCTTTCTGAACAGTAACGCCATACGAACGTTTGCCTGCGCCGTTTGTATAGAAAAGAAGTTTGTAGCTTGTCTTTTCAACGGGCTTGCCCGAAACGGTATATGCGCCAGTGCTTACTTCCGTGCCGTTGGAGCCGATAGTTTCGAATTTGTAGTAATATCTGGTGTATTCCTGGAGTCCCGTAATCTTTGCCGCGAGAGAACGTGCGCCGTTTATCGTAGCATCTGCGGAAGTAACAAGGTTTGTCATGGCTTCGTCCGTGTAAACGGAAAGTTTGCCGCCTGTTACCGTATTGTCATTGAAAAGATTGATTGTCGTATATATATCGAGTTCGCCGTAGGAGGGCGAGCTTACATACAGATTGGAATATGTAGGCTGAGCTACCGTGCCGGAAATCTTTATTCTCATTTCATTGCCCTTGGCATCGAGAATTTCCACTTTTACATTATAATTCTCAGCCTCTTCATCGGACATCTGAGTATACCAGGTTTTGCTTCCCGCAAATGTGTAATTGCGGCAATCGAAAAGATTATTTCCGTTGGTATTGTCCCATGCTTTTCTGCCGCTCACGCCGTTTGAACATACGGGAGTAAGACCGGGCGCATGCTCGGCACCTTTCCAGCAGTTAGGAAGAGTCTCGGATTCCATTATGCCTTCATCCACGTGCCATATCTGAATGCCGCGCTCCTCGGGCTCTATTGCGTCAAATGTTTCGGGAGTTACCGTATGTCTGTTTTCGATGAGGTAATATTCCTTGGGATTGTTTGTATTTATGCGGATGATATTGTATTCGCCTTTTTCGCTTTCACGGGAATAAAGCGTATATTCGCCGTCTTTTGCTATCGTCACGCCCTGGAAACCGAAATATGTCAGATAATAGGGGTCGATGGCGGAGGGGGCAGCGCCTGCTTTTACGCCCTTTGTCGCACCGTTTCCGGAGCCGCCGCCCTGTATGGCTATATTGCCGGGGCTTCCGCACCATGTGTAGCCGGAATAAGTATAAAGGTCGTTTGCGCCGAGCACGTGGCAAAGCTCATGTGCTATGGAGCCGAATGCGAGAGGCTGATTCTGCGCCTGCATTTCGCCCACTGCGGAATAGCTTGCGCCGTCGGAACCGCACATTACGCGGACGCCGTCAAGCGTGGGATACCATGTGGTACCGTTGGATTTGAAGTTTGAAACAGTCCATACGTCCTGTGCATTCTGCGGCATGCCGTGCTTGGAGCTTCTTCCGCCGATGATGTAGAGAACGCTCAGTTCTTTCCAGCTCAGACCGCCGTTGCCGTCGGTATCGTATTTTGAAAAGTCCACATATTCATCAGCTGCCTTGAGCGCAGACATACGTGTGGCACCGATATCGGCTTTTGCTACGTTCGGGCTTGTACCGGGGTGCTGCTCATTGAGCGTGACGTAAACGATGCCGTCATTTGCCGTGCCCTGAGTTTCCTCTGCGGGGACAAACCAGAATTTGTCGTTCGACATCAGTTTGAAATAGTTTTTCATCGTGTATCCGTCTTCGCCGAAAAGGATTTTATTCCAGTAGGAAGCCTCTGTATGCGCCCACTGTTCCTTATATGCGGGGGAAGAGGGACTTGTCGTATCGTATCCTTCTTCAAACGCGTCTTTTCCGTCGCCGTCGGCATCATAGCTTACTACCAGAACGAGGAGCGGGATGGGATGGTCTACGCCGGAATATGTAAATCCGGGGTCTGTGAGGGTTGTATCTGCTGCCATCAGACCTACAGGGAGCAGAAGCGCCACCATCACAAAAGCGATGAGCGCACATGAAATTTTTCTGAACATAATTCCTCCTGAATAAAAGAAAAATTCTTACTTTGTGATAATACGGCAAAAATCGCCGTAAACATCAATTTCTGTCATTTTCATATCGGTATGCAAAGTACATTATACTATAAAATTATTAAAAAGTCTATCATTTTTATCGACAATTTTACACTTCGTGATTTTGCATAAAAAAAGCGCGTCTTTTTTGACGCGCAGTTAAAATTACAGGGATTTTTCTATCAGCTCTACTGTTTCGGCGAGCGCGCCGTCATCGCAATGGCATACATGATGCATCGCTATTGCCTTCACTTTGTCGCAGGCGTTTGCGGGGCAAACGGAAAAATCCGCGTCCGAAAGCATTTCTATATCGTTGTCAAAATCTCCGATGCACCACAGGCGTATATCGGGATTTTGCTTTTTCAGGCTGTCGCGCAGCTTTATCAGGCGATATGCCTTGGAAATGCCGCGGGGAAGTATTTCCACTATTTTTGAAGTGGAACGCGTGGCGGAAAACGTATCGCCGAAATTTTCCAGGACAAAAAGGCGGATTTTTTCCACCGTGTCGAAATCATCGTATGACGCGACCACTTTGAATACGCCTTCGCCAGTGAAATCTTCGGCTTTCACGGTATAAAGCATGGAGGCAAGCCCGTATTTTGCGAGCTGCGCGGGCGCTGTTTCATCATCGTCAAACGCGAGAAAGCCCTTTTTCGTGGTGGCGCGCACGCCCGCATGCGGAAAAGCCGCGCGTATCGCGCGAAAAAGCCTCACTGTGTGCTCAGGTTCGAGATATATAGGGTCGATTATTTCATTATTTATAAAATCATAGAGATATGTACCGTTGCAGAGGACGTAAGGAAGCCCCGCAATATCGCGGTGATCGCATTTTACCACGGTATTTATATCTATATGGTTTCTTCCCGTGGCAAAGCAGAATTTTCCGCCGTTTTCTTTGAAATAGCGGAGCGCAGCCACGTTTTTCTCCGACGACGGATTTCCGTAGGAGGCAAATGTGCCGTCCACGTCGGAGGCGAGAATGATATTTTCAAATTTTTTCATTTTACTCCTGTGAAGCCGAACGCAGTTTTTTCAGCAGATTTTCAAAATATTCGGGGAGAGGACATTTCAGCACGGTTTTTTCGCCCGTGCGCGGATGAGCAAAGCGGATTTCGCCCGCGTGGAGCGTCTGCCCGCAAAGCCCTTTGCCGTATTTCTGCTCGGCGGGGTCTTTCGGTCTGCCGTAAACATCATCGCCCATTATCGGATGACCTATGCTCGAAAGATGAACTCTTATCTGATGGGTTCTGCCCGTTTCCAGCTCGCAGCGCACAAAAGTGGCACCGTGAAAATGTTCCAGCGGGAAAATATGCGTGACGGCTCTTTTTGAATTTTTTTCGGTGACAGCCATTTTTTTGCGGTCGGTCGGATGCCTGCCGATAGGCTTGTCCACGGTGATGTTTTCGGGGATATTTCCCAGCACCACGGCGTAATAAATGCGGGAAACGGCGTGCTCCTTTATCTGCTCGGAAAGAGAGAGATGCGCCATATCGTTTTTTGCCACGATGAGGAGTCCGCTGGTGTTTTTGTCTATGCGGTGGACTATCCCCGGGCGCGCCGTGCCGCCTATACCGGAAAGAGAATCGCCGCAGTGCGCCATCAGCGCATTTACGAGAGTGCCGTCGTAATTTCCCGCGGCGGGATGTACCACCATGCCTTTCGGCTTGTTTATCACTATTATATCGCTGTCCTCATACACGATGTCGAGCGGGATATCCTCCGCTTTCACCTCATAAGCTGCGGCGGGCGGATATTCTATCATGATCTCGTCTGTGGGGGATACTTTGTAATTTTTGTTTTTTGCCTCGCCGTTTATTTTCACAGCGCCGCTTTCGATCAGCTTCTGCGCGTAGGAACGCGTTATTCCTTCCGCCTCGGAAACGAAAGCGTCGAGTCTTTTTCCGCGGGCGTCATTTGTTATCGGAATAATTTTCATTTTCATCACCCGATGAAGCGGGATTTTCCGCTTTTTGCTTTTTGCCGTCGCGGAAAATTTCCTTATCTATGAATATGAGGTAGACAAACATCAGCGCCGCGCCGACCGTGACGCATATGTCGGCAAAATTGAATACGGGAAAATCTATAAAAAGGAAATTCAGAAAATCCACCACCGCGCCCGAAAAAATGCGGTCTATCATATTTCCCGCCGCGCCGCCGATGATGAGCGAGAGCGAAAAACCGAAAAGAAAATGCAGATTTCTGTATTTATAGAGAAGTATCGGCAAAGCGACGAGAGCCGCGGCGGAAATCACGAGAAATATCCAGCGGTTTTCGCTGAACATGCCCCAAGCCGCACCGCGGTTCAGTATATAGCGGAATTCTATTATTTTCGGTATGAACGGAGCGGAAGAATAAAGCTCCATATTTTTTGTGACGATAAGTTTTGTCAGCTGGTCGATGATGATGCCCGCCGCGATTATCGCGGTCCAGAGCCACATCACGGGAAATTTCTTTTTTTTCATTATATCTCCGTTTTTATTTCGTTTCGCCGCCCGTGCGCGCTATCAGCGCATCCACGTCGAGTTTCAGCTGCTTGCCGAAACTGCTTGCTTCGTCCTTGGCGGCGTCTTCACATTCGTCGAGAAGCTCGATGACGGAGGGAACGGCGGATTTGCGCTTCTTTTTCTCGGATTTTTTCGGCGCTTCCTTCACGTCGGAAATTTCCCGCTCCTTTTTGTCGTCATCCTCAAGCTTTGCCGCCATGTTGTCCACCTTGTCGAGGAGCTCGGCATTTTTTTCGTCCTCGCTCAGGATATCCTCCAGTTTCAGATCATATTCCGCGGCGATTTCGCGCTTCATATTGGTTATCATTCTGTCCACATATTTGTCGGAGGTCAGCTCGTCGTATTCGTAAATGGGCGCGAGCTGATCTATCAGCTCTATGTGCAGGCGGTATTTTTCGAAAAGCTCGTTTTTGAAATTGAAAACGCTTTCCTGTATTTCGGCGAGATCGCTTTTGTGCGTTTCTATTTTCTCGCGGAAATTGGCAAGTATGGCGTCGCAGCTTTTCTTTACGGAAGCGATGATATCGTCGGCGCGCGTATATGCGTCCGAAACGATTTTATCCGCGGCGCGTTTTGCCACTTCCAGTGTCTTTTTCACCTGCTCTTCTTCCTTTTCCACGCCGGAAAGACGGGAAAGAGCCTGCGAAAGATTTGATTCCAGCTCGGCATTTTCGCGGTAAAGCGCCGAATAATTTTCCGTTAAGCGATTTATATATTCATCCACCTCGGATGTATTATAGCCAAGTATTGTTTTGGAAAAATCTCTGCCCGATATTTTATTCTGCTGATTAGGCATTTTTCATTTACCTTTCGTTTTTTATTTACGCGGCTTAAATCATGAGCGGCAAAAGCAAATGCTTGCTTTTGCCGCCCCCGTTTTTCAAAAAATGTATGCCGCGCGCTCCGCATTTTCATGCGGCGAGGGCGTTTTTTTACGATATCAGAAAAGTGTATCGCTGGTGAGATCCACAGGCGGGCGCTGAGAAGCGGGCTTTTCAGCCGATGCGGGTCTGCCCGAACCCATGGGATCGCTGGAAACATCTACGTTTCTGGGCGTGATGACGAAAGTATTGTTTGCCACGCGCAGGAACTGACCGTCGATGGAATAAGCCACGCCGGAAAGAAAATCGAGCATTCTTCTTGCCGTTTCTTTATTTGTGGCTTCGAGATTGATGACAACCGTGCGGTTGTTGAGAAGATGATCGGCTATCTGATTGCCGTCTTCATAGCGCTCGGGGCGCACTACTTTCATTTCGATGGCGGCGGAGCTGATGCCTACGCCGGAAGAAGCTCTGGAAGAAGAAATTACGGGCTCTGCGTAATCGTTGTCATCGGAAACCGGATAAACGCCGTCGTCATAATCCTTTTCGGTGCCTACCATGCTTTTTATTTTGCTGAGAAATCCCATGTGAAACCTCCGTTATTTTCATTACTTTTGCCGTATTGGCTCCCTGCTTTCGGATACAGGAATATATTTTTTTACATTATAACACACAAACGTATAAAATTGCAATCTATTTTTCGCATTTTCCGAAAAATTTTTTTCGATAGCGTGTCAGTCTATCATTTTACCCTCGTAAAGGTCGGGCTCGCCTATTATCAGCCTGTCGTAAATGCGGATTTCCTCTCCCTCGGCTATTATCAGATAGCCGTCCTTTTCGAAAACGGGCGTGACTCTGCGCACGGCGGCAAAGCCTTTTTTGAATATGTAAACATAAGTTTCCCCGCTTTCGCGAGAAACGCGCACCGAGGAGGCGGGAATTTTGCAGCCCGAATAGGTTTTTATCGTGATTTCCGCATTCTGCTTTCGCATGAAATCAAAATCGCGCGGCAGAAGAGAACAGGAAAAAACGAGGAGATATGTCTTCGCGTCGGCACTGCGTTCCTTTCGCGAGAGCGTCATTTCCAGCGCCTGTGAATGCGTATTGTCCGTGAAACGGCACTGATATTTTTTGCCGACCTCAAGCCCCGATGCGTTTTCGGCAGAGATTTTCGCGGCAAAAAACCATTCCGGCGTGCGGACGAGCGACCCCGCCGTATTTGCCGCGGCATTGCTTTCCGCCGAGAGCAGGTCATAGCCCTCGGGTGTGAGCGAAAGCGCGGCTTCGCGTGAAAATGCCGCTTCCAGCCCGTCGGAAGTGTGGTAGTAATATCCGGATTTTTCCGCCGTCACATAATTTGTGCCTGCGCCGAGAGTGCTTTCTATCAGCGCTTTTCGGCTCGTGAGAATCGAAATTTCGCCCGAATAATCGCTTTTTCCGCTTGTGAGCAGAGCACGCTTGCTCGTGAGCACGGAAAGCTCGTACATATATCCCTCGGCGGCAGTGATATCGCCGCCCGCCATGGCTTTTGCCGCTAGCAGATGGATGCGCTCCGTTTCTTCGTCCGTTCCCGAAACGCTGTCGCCCGCGCGCACGGCGGCTTGCGTATATATTTTTATATTTTCGTTTATAGTTTTCAGCTCAGCCTCGGCATTTTCGTTTCTGTAGGCGGAAACCTTTGCCACGGCACTGCCCGCGCTTACTTTTTCGCCGTTTTCGTAAATATAGCTTTTGCTTCCGCTTGCGGCGGAGTAAAGCGTTTCGGCGTCGCGGAAAATATAGCCCGAGGCGGAAATCGTTTCGGAAAAAGTATCGCTTCTCACGGTATATAGCTGTACGTTTTTGCCGAAACCGGAGAGAATATGATAAAGCACATAGGCGGTAAAAAGCACGCAGGCGAGCGCCGAAGCGGTATATTTTGCTATTCTGTTCACCATATCCCTCCCGTAAATTTCATTTTGCGTCTATATAGTCGAAAACAGCCGACGCGAGCTCTTTTTCATCGGAATAATCGTCGATATAAAAACGCGCTGCGTCTTTGCTCTGCGAAAACCATGTGAGCTGGCGCTTTGCATATCGGCGCGTGGCTTTTTTCAGCTCTTCCGTGCATTCCCCGAGGGATTTTTCGCCCCTTATGAAGCCGAGCAGCTCTTTGTAGCCGATGGCGCATGCGGCAGTGGTATTTGACGAAAGCCAGCCTTTTTCGTAAAGATACCGCGTTTCGTTTACCAGCCCCGCCTCTATCATTTTGTCCACGCGCCTGTTTATGCGCCCGTAGAGAAAATCTCTGTCGCGCACGTCGAGGACGATGCGCAGGCAGTCGTATGGATTTGCCGCCGCGCGTGCCGCCGCGTCGCTTTCCGTTTTTGTGCCTGCCGTGCGGCATATCTCTATGGCGCGTATCACGCGCTTTATATTGTTTTCGTGGATTTTTTTGGCGGCACTGTGATCGAGCGCGTCCAGCATGAGCCAGAGCGCATGCGCGCCTTCCTTTTCGGCTGTGCGCCGAAGCTCCTCGCGCATGGCGGGATCTGCCTCCGCCTCGGAAAAAGGCATGCGCGAAATCACCGTATCCATATAAAGCCCCGTGCCGCCGCAGAGCACCGGCAGGCGTGAACGCGATTTTATATCCGCGATGGCTTCATGCGCCGCCGCGGCAAAATCCGCCGCCGAAAAAGCCTGCTCCGGAGAGCAGATATCTATGAGATGATGGCGCACGCGCGAAAGCTCGTCCTTATCCGGCTTTGCCGTGCCGATATCCATTTCGCGGTAAACCTGCATGGAATCGACGGAAACAAGCTCCCCGCCGTATTTTTCGCATAAGGCGAGCGCGAGCGCGCTTTTTCCGCTCGCCGTGGGTCCCGCCACAGCCAGAATTTCTTTCATTGTCGCTCCGTTCTTTTTTTACAGGATCAGGCAGGCGTCGCCGAAGGAGAAAAATTTATATCCGTCGTCTACCGCCTCTTTGTATGCGCGCATGATGAAATCTCTGCCCGCGAGAGCGGAAACGAGCATGAGCAGAGTGCTTTCCGGCAGATGGAAATTGGTTATCAGCGCGTCCACTGTTTTGAATTTATACCCGGGATAAATGAATATGCCCGTATCGTCCTCCATGGCGTGCACATTGCCGCTCTCGTCGGAGGCGCTTTCCAGCACGCGGCATGATGTGGTGCCCACGGCGATAACTCTGCCGCCGCGTGCGCGTGCGCCGTTTATTTTTGCGGCGCTTTCCTCCGTTATGCTGAAAAATTCCGTATGCATGACATGGTCGGTGATGTTTTCCGCCTTTACGGGACGGAATGTGCCCAGACCTATATGAAGCATCACGGGCGCTATATCCACGCCCATGGCTTTTATTTTATCCAGCAGCTCCGTGGTGAAATGCAGACCCGCCGTAGGCGCGGCGGCGCTGCCTTCTTCTCTGGCATATACCGTCTGATATCGGCTTTTGTCCGCCAGCGCTTCTTTTATATACGGCGGCAGGGGCATTTTGCCTATCTCGTCCAGCAGGGAATAAAGATTCTGCCCGCCGCTTTTGTCGTATTCGAATGTCACTATGCGGTTTCCGCCCTCGGTTATCGCGTCTATGTGCGCGACGAGTCTGCCGCCGCCGAACGAAACGCGCATTCCCTCGCGCAGGCGTCTGCCCGGGCGCACGAGAGTTTCCCATGTATCGAGATTTTTCTGGCGCAGCAGGACAAATTCCGCCTTGGCGCCCGCCTCGCCGTTTTCGTTTACTTTTTCGCCGTAAATGCGCGCCGGTATCACTTTGGAATCATTTATCACCAGCACGTCGCCTGCGCGCAGATATTCCGTGACATCGCGGAATATCCTGTGCTCTATGGTCTGTTTTTCCCTGTCCAGAACCATCAGGCGCGCCTCGTCGCGCTTTTCGCTCGGATGCTGGGCTATCAGCTCCTCGGGAAGCTCGTAATAAAAATCCGATGTTTTCAGCTCCGTCGGCTTCAGTTCGTTTTTAATCAATTTTATCGCCTTTCTCTTTTTCTTCGGCAAGCTTTGCGAGAAATTCCGAAAGATCGTCCGAAAGCGGGGAAATATCGTCGCAAAGTATTATTTTATCTATCCAGAAAGATTTGTATATTCTCGTGAGCATGAGCTGAGTCACAGCCACGGCTTTATTGTCGGCATCAAAAGCGGCGTCGTTTCTTATTTCGTCCATGGAGCAGGTTTCGCCCTCGCCTATTTCCTCCGCCGCGGCGGAAATTTCGCTTGCCGTTTTTTCGTCGGCTGCTTTTTCCTCGGCTGTTTTCGGGCGCTTTATTATCACGCACACGCGGCAGTTGTATCCGAAGGAATAGTCGGCGGGTGCCTCCATTTTGTCGGCTTTGTATTCGGTATTTTCCGTGCAGCGCTCAAATTCGCAATTCACGCTGTAGCCGAGCGCGGAAAATTTCGCGTCGTATTCGCCGCAGAGCTCCGTTATTTTGTCGCGCAGAGCCGTTTCCGTTTCAAAAATTTTCTCTTTTGTCATTTTGCTCAGTTTTGTTTCCATGAAATAATCCTCCGGAAGATATATTAAAATTTTTTTGTTAATTTTTGCAAAGTTATTGAAAAAATCGGATTTTTAATGTAAAATATAAATAATATAATCTGAAAAAGAAAAGGAGCATACGTAAAATGGACAGAGATAACGAAAAAACCGTGACATTTACGCCCGAAATGGAAGGCGAACTGGAAAACCGCTATATTTTACAGGCTGTATACGATGCTCTCAGCGAAAAGGGATACAATCCGATAAACCAGATAGTCGGCTATATCCTCTCGGAGGATCCGACATACATCACAAATTACAAAAACGCGAGAAGCCTTATCTGTAAAATAGACAGGGACGAATTGCTCAACAGCATGGTAAAGCAATATCTCGGCATACTCTGAAATAATGAGCGGTGATTTTTATCACTGCTTTTATTTTTGAAAATATTTACCTATATATTATAACTTCAAACGGCGCTCATTGCAAGTGTTTTTTCCGAAAAGTTACAATATCGGCGAAAACAGGCGAAAGTTTTTCGTATATCGCGGGAAAATCCGTCGGCGGCAGAGGATTTTTGCCCAGCCCGCATTCAAATGTAAATGAAGGTATATCGAATTTGTCCGTCACCCAGTCTTTATAGCCGCCGTGAGAAGCGATGGCTTCCGGCTCGGCGAGCACATAGCCGCATTTTTCCGCCGCGGCGCGAGCCATTTTCTCCGCTCCCTGCGGGATTTTCCCGTCGTAGCCGCAGTAAATTTCTTCTCCCTGCGTGTGGAGCGCCACGGTGTAGGCGAGATTTTCCGATATTTCTCTCGTGAAATCGCAGAGAGCGCGCGTTTCCGGCTCGCTTTCCGCGTGCGCCCCGCCGTAACGTGTATTTCCCGCGGTGAAGATCCCCGCGCGCTGCTCGTCCCCGCGGCAGATATAATATCCGGCATCATAATTGTGATTTAAATCCACACCGCGGGCGTTTGCCTGCCAGAAGCGAAGCTCTTTTCCGCCGCGAAGGCGTGAAAGCTCCGCTTTTTCTTTTTCGCTTATATTGCCCAGCGCTATCTCGGCGCCGTCGGGATTAAGCATGGGAATAAAATAAATGCGGCGCGACGCGAGCACATCCGCCGTGCGCCCGCCCCATATGTTCCCCTCCGCTATATCGCGGACAAATTTCAGTATCAGCGCCGCCGTTATCCTTTCCATGCCGTGATGCACGCCGACGAAAATGCCGCATTCCGCGCCGTCGCCGAGCGTAAGGCAGAATATTTCTCTGCCGCGCAGACTTCTGCCTATGGAAAAAATCCCGGCTTTTCCCTCGCGTTTCAGCGCACAAACCTCGTTTTTCACGTTTTCATAGCTCATTTCCTCGCAATAATTCATAAAAACCCCCGACAAAATAATACATCTTTCATAGTTTATGAACAAATTTTCGTTTTTGCCAAAAATTTCGCAAAAAATGCGAACAAAGGTTTGACTTTTTGCCGCATTTGTGGTACAATATATACGGATAATCATGCGTAAAAACAAAATACCCGAAAGGAAAGGATTATTATGGAAATACTGACTCCGCGGGAACAGGCTGTTTACGATTATGTGAGCGGCACAATAGAAAAGCTGGGCTATGCTCCGTCGGTGCGCGATATAAAAAGCGCCGTCGGCATAAAAAGCACATCCACTGTACATTCCTATCTCGAAAAGCTGGAGAAAAAAGGCTATATACGCAAAGAGCAGGGAAAGAGCCGCACGATACGCACATGTGAAAAGCAGGAGGAGGCGTCGGCGAGAAATGTGCCGATACTCGGTCAGGTGGCTGCGGGCATGCCGATACTTGCAGAAGAAAACCGCGAGGGATATATATCTTTTTGCCCGCCGCGCGAAGTGGGCAGAAACGATGAGCTTTTTGCTCTGCGCATAAAGGGTGAAAGCATGATAGAAGCGGGCATAATGAACGGCGATTTTGTCATAGTGAGCCGCACGAGCTATGTAGAGAACGGCGATATTGCCGTGGTGCTCCTCGATGATGAAGCCACGGTGAAAACATTCTACCGCGAAAACGGCGTTTTCCGATTACAGCCGGAAAACCGCACGATGAAACCCATCGTGGTAAAAAGCGTATATATTCTCGGAAAGGTCATAGCAAGCGTAAGGTATTATGAATAACACAAAAAAGCCGGAAATACTTGTTTCCACAGGTACTTTCATTGGCAGGGCGAACGGCAGGAACGAGCGTCTGATACCCGTGATAGCCGAAAACGCCGTCTGCGACGGATTTGAGCTGATGCTGCTGGAGGACTGGACAAACCGCCTACCCGCAGTATGCGATTTTCTTGTCGCGTCGGATTTTCATCCGAAAACAATTCATCTGGAAAAAAGCATAGGCGTGCTTTTGTCCGACGGCTCGGAGCAGCGTGCGCGGCAGGCGCTCGATACTTTCATGCGCGATATCGAAGCGGCGGCAAAGCTCGGCGCAGATCTTGCCGTGCTTCATTTCTGGGGCGGCAGACGTTCGGATTTTCATATAGATAAAAATCTGCCGTATATACCGCGTTTTTATGAGGCGGCGGATATTTACGGCATAACTCTGGCTATAGAAAATATACCGTGCGTTTACGGCACGCCGCTTTTTGCATGGAACAGAATAGCCGCGTACTATCCCGCGGCAAAGTTTATTTTCGATTCGCGTTTCGGCGCGTTTCACAATGAATATAAAAAAATATTCGCTTCGCCGCATTGGGAAAATGTATGTCATACGCATATCAGCGATTTCGGTGGGGAAATGATACATCCGATACTGCACCCGGGCGAAGGCGCGATAGATTTTGAAGATCTTTTTGCCGCCATGCCTTCGTATACGCCGATGATAACGGTGGAATCCCCCGTGCTGAATGCCGACGGCACGGCAGATACGGAAAAGCTGAACCGCACCGTGGCATACGTCCGCAGTCTGTGCGAGAAATACAGGAAATAAAAAAACGGGAAATCCGCGCGATTTCCCGTTTTTTCTTTGTGCAAAGAAACAAAAAGCTACTTTTTCTCCCACAGGAGAACGGGGTGTACTTTTCTATGAAGAAAAGTACCAAAAGTCAAAAAGAGGAAGGTATTCCTCTTTTAAACTCTTTCTGTGTCGCCTCGCGGCGACTCGTGCTAACATACTGCCCCGACAGTCCGACTGTAGACTAAACCGGAAGCGCGGTTCAAATCCACGCTTAACACGGACTTTAGTCTGTGCAGACTTAATCTATAGCCTTCCCCTACTCGATGTCCATCAAGCCATGCTCGCATAGTCGGAGTTTTGGCTATAGTGGGAAGCACATCTAAACTTTCGGCGTGGAACCACCCACCCCGTCGAATCTGCTCGCTTTTTGCGGCGTATTTTGTTCGCACGCGCGGTATGGCTGTAGTTTTGCGGAGAGATATACTTGAAATTTTTGCTTTTGCTATCTATAGTACATACTTGCCGCGCATTACTTCCTGCGGCTGACTCGACGGGGTGCGAGGTAGTTTGCAAAGGAGGGCGAGGAGCCTTCCTTTGATGACTTTTGGTACTTTTCGTCAGTGAAAAGTACACCCCCGTTTCCTTTGTGGAGGAAAGTAACTTTCCCGCGCTTTTGTGAAAAGCGCGACCCCGTCCCGTTGGGACAAAGTAACCTTTTGGTACTTTTCGTCAGTGAAAAGTACCCCTCCCCCAAAAAATAAAAAACAAAAAAGCAGAAACGGCGTCGCGCCGCTTCTGCTTTTCGTTTTTATACCTTTTTCTTCTTCTGCGAACCGATTATGCCGAGCATTATCAGCATCAGCATAGGGAATATCGTGCCGATGGCTATGCCGGTGCGCAGCGCGGCACTTTCCGCATCCAGCCCTGCTTTCGCCGCGAGAGAAACCACGGCATCGCTTTTACCGAGCGTATCCGAAACTATACCCGCGAGCCACGGACCGAGCGAGCAACCGCAATCGCCGCAGAGCGCGAGCACGGCAAACATTGCCGTTCCGCCGCGGGGAAATTCCGCCGAAGCCGCCGAGAGCGTGCCGGGCCACATCAGGCTGACGGAAAGCCCCGTCAGCGCACACGCCAGAAGCGATATGAAAGCATTCGGGACAAGCGCCGTCGCAAAATAGCAGATTATACCGAGCACAGAGCAACCGACGAGTGCGCGATGCAGATTTATTCTTGAACCGAAAATGCCGTAGAGCATACGTCCCGTCCCCATAAATACCGCAAAAAGTCCCGGTCCGAGCAGGTCGCCCACCACTTTTGAAATGGCAAGACCTTTTTCGGCAAAAAGCGATGACCATTGCGAAACGGTAAGCTCCGCCGCCCCGCCGCATAGCATCATTATCATTATTATATAGAAAAATTTATTTTTGAAAAGATGGGAAATACTGCCGTTTTCGCTGTCTTCTTCAGGCTGTACTATCGGAACTTTCATGAAATTGAAAGCATTGAAAAGCGGAATCAATGCCCACACGAGCGGTATTATCCACCAGCGGGAACTGCCGACCAGTTTCAGCAGCAGAGTTGTACCGGCTACGGTGAGAAGCTGCCCCCAGCAGTAAAACGAATGGAGCAGACTCATCGAAGCTTCCTTGCAGTCGCTGGGAAGCGCATCCACAGTGGGACTCACCACCACTTCCGCAAGACCGCCGCCTATGGCATTCAGCATAGTGGCTATTATCAGTCCCGCATAAGAGGGCATTATCCTCGGCAGAACAGCGAGCGCGATAAGTCCCGCCACATTTGAAAAATGCGCCGTTACCATGAGCGAACGATAAGTAAATCTGTTGCCGAATTTTGCCGCCAGCAGATCCACGGCGAGCTGAGTGGCAAAATTTATCAGTATCAGCGTGCCCAGCAGGGAAAGCGATATGCCGAAATCCGTCTGAAATATGGCGAAAAATATCGGCGACAGATTATTTACCACAGCCTGCGTTATATAGCCTATATAGCAGGCGCGCAGTGTTCTTTTGTAATTTGGAGTTTCCATCTTTGCCTTTTCCTTATAATATAATCGTGCTTTCGCACGTCACGCAAGCATTATATCACGAAAAATAAAAAAGTCAACATAAATTTTTTATTTTTCTCTTGACAAAAGCGCAAAAGCGTGATAATATATAATCAGTAATGATTATCATTACATGAGGTGATTAATGGAACGCTATTCAAAACAGAGAGAGGCGATTCTTGCAAATCTCCGCGCAAGAAAAGATCATCCGAGCGCGGATATGGTTTACGAGGACCTGCGACGCGAATATCCGAATATCAGTCTGGGTACGGTTTACAGAAATCTTACCACGCTCGCCGAAAAAGGCGTGATATTGCGGCTCTCGGAGCATGATAAGGATTATTTTGACGGAGATATAAGCCCGCACGCGCATTTCTTTTGCAGACAATGCGGAAAAATATATGATGTATTTCAGGCTTTTCCGGAAAAATATATAAAAGATACGGCGCGCAGACTGAATTGCGAAATAGAAGAGGCGGATATCACCATGCGCGGCGTTTGCGCCGAGTGCGCGGAAAAATACAAATAAAAAATATCAAAAAATAAAAATTAACGGAGGATTTTATCATGGCAAAATTTGTTTGCAAGGTATGCGGTTATGTTTACGAGGGCGACAGCGCGCCCGAAAAATGCCCCCAGTGCGGTGTTTCCGGGGACAAATTCGAAAAAGTAGAGGAAAAGAGTGTTACATGGGCGACAGAACATGTCGTAGGTATCACAGATGGCGTTTCCGAAGATATTATCGCTGATCTCCGTGCCAATTTCAACGGAGAATGCTCCGAGGTAGGTATGTATCTTGCCATGGCAAGAGTTGCTTTCCGCGAGGGTTATCCCGAGATAGGTCTTTATTGGGAAAAAGCAGCTTATGAAGAGGCAGAGCATGCCGCCAAATTTGCGGAGATACTCGGCGAGGTTGTTACTCCCAGCACAAAGAAAAATCTGGAAATGAGAGTGGCGGCGGAAAACGGCGCTACTGCAGGCAAATACGATCTCGCGCGCCGTGCAAAGGCGGCAAATCTCGATGCCATCCACGATACTGTTCATGAAATGGCAAAGGACGAAGCCCGCCACGGCAAGGCTTTCGCGGGTCTGCTCGAAAGATATTTCGGCAAATAATCAAAATAATGCGATAACAGGGAAGTCATGCCCATCGGTGCTGCCGATGGGTATGGCTTTTGTTGTATCAAGAAAACCACCCGTGCCGCGGGTGGTTCCAAAGAGGCTTTTGCCGATGAGCAATCCCTCCGCCTCGCGTTGCTCGGCACCTCCCTTTACACAAGGGAGGCAAAAAGTAGTTGTTGTCGCATTTGCGACTGCAGTGCAAATTTGCAAATGTCAGACTTTTCAGAGGGCTTTCAGCCCTGCCAGTACCATGCCCTTATAGGGCTGTGCAAGCCACCGGCTTAGCCGGTGGTTATGACTTTTCTTTAAAGAAGCGGGCGACAGTCGCCACCCGTGACGTGGTCGCGCTTTTATGAAAAAGCGCCGTTTTCCTTGACTGAAAATCTGTTTTATGCTATAAATAAAATAAAAAATAAAAAAATTAAAAAATCCGTAACCTTTTGCATGCGAAATACGGGTATTGCAATGAAGGACAAAAACGGCGGAAAGGAGAGGTAATGGACGACGGTAAAATAATTAATCTTTTCCGGGAAAGATCCGAGGCGGCTATAGCGGAAACAAAGAAAAAATACGGATAAAAACGGTATCGTAAAAACAGCCGAATATATCGGCGCGGAGAGCGGGAAAATAAATTCCCTGCTTTTCGGCAAGGCTCGGCAAATTCAGCCTGCCGCGGGAAAGCCGGACGGAGAATACATGGTATTTGAAACGGAAATCCCCGCCATGGGAAACAAAAAAGCAAATATTTATCTCACGAAAGAAGGAGTAGTATACACCGATATTTTCGGTGTTCGTCTGAAATTCTCCGTAAACGAAAAAAATGCGCGGCAGCTTATGCGCGATATCATAAAAAACTGCCGCGGATATGAGAAAAAGGAAATTGTGAAAGGATGACAAAAATGAAAAGGATATTTTTATTTATACTTGCGGTGATGATGATATTTACCGTTTTTACATCGTGCGGAAAATCGCCCGATGAAACCACGGGAAGCAGCGGTACTGCCGCCGGTACTGCCGGTACGCAATCAAGCGAAACCACCACGGATAAACCTGCGGAACCGCCCGCAAAAATGAATGCGGCGCAGACATTGCTTTCGGAATTCAAAAGACTGGTAAAGGAAAATCCCGATGCGGATTCCATGGATATAGCACAGCTGCTTTGCAACCATGATTATCTGACCGATATGGATCTCGATGTATATACGCTTCCGCGCCCGACGGGCTACGAGCCTTTTGTAATCGGTATGAAGGAAGATTTCAAAGTGCCCGATTACGTGGAAATGACGGATATTATCCCGCAAATGACGCCAAATCCGTTTGTCGCGCATATTTTTGAGCTGAAGGAAGGCACGGATGCGGAAAATTTTGCAAATCTGCTGAAAGAAAATGCGGATCTTGCTTTCAACGTATGCGTGGTAGCCACGGAATGCGAAGCGGGATATGAAGGTAAATTTGTCTTTGTCGTTATCTGCACGGAGGATATAGTGAAAACTCCCGATCAGGTGGACAGATCGAGTGCCAGATACATTATGAAAAATCTGGTAAAAACCGTGGGAAAAGGAATGTCGATGATGACTGTCGATACCGACAGCGAGCTCAGCTCTTACTATTTCGGTCTGGAAAAGAGCCTTTCTCTCGTGGAAAAAACGGGCGCCGTATGCGAGCCGAGTATGCTCGGAGGTTCTTCCATCGTGATAGTAAAGGTAAAGAATACAAGCGATGCCGCAACAGTAGCGGATGAAATGCTTGCGGGGCTTGATACGGGCAAATGGATATGCGTCATAGCGGACGCAAAGAAAACAGCGTACCGCGGAGAATATGTGATAGGCGTCATGGGCAGCGAAAGCTACTGCGATGAAGTGATCGCCGCATTCAATGCGCTTTTTGGCGGTACAAAATAAATATAAAAAAGCTAAAACATCCCTTTATTTTCGTAAAGGGATGTTTTTTATCGGAAAATTTTTCGCGTCGCAAAAATTTTGTGGACTTTTTCCGCAAAGTATGCTACAATATATTTAATCTGATAAACCGAGGAATATAAAATGACAAGACAGGAAAAAATACGCAATTTTTCTATCATAGCTCATATAGATCACGGAAAAAGCACGCTGGCGGACAGGCTTCTCGAATCCACCGAAAGCGTGGCAAAGCGCGATATGGAAGATCAGCTGCTCGACAATATGGATATAGAGCGCGAGCGCGGTATCACAATAAAGGCGCGTGCCGTAAAAGTGAATTACAAAGCAAAGGACGGGGAAGTATACGAATTCAATCTCATCGATACGCCCGGACACGTCGATTTCAATTACGAAGTTTCGCGCTCGCTGAAAGCATGCGAGGGCGCACTGCTCGTAGTGGATGCCACGCAGGGAATAGAGGCGCAGACGCTGGCAAATACGTATCTCGCGCTGGAAAACGATCTGGAAATAATCCCCGTGATAAACAAAATAGATCTGCCGAGCGCCGATATAGAGGGCGTGCGCGGAGAAATAGAAGATGTGATAGGCATACCTGCACAGGATTGCCCTGCGGTTTCCGCAAAAACGGGACTGAATATAGGCGATGTGCTGGAACGCATAGTGACGGATATCCCCGCGCCGAAAGGCGATGAAAATGCGCCGCTGAAATGCCTGATATTCGATTCTTACTACGATTCTTACCGCGGCGTGGTTGTTTATGTCCGCATAAAGGACGGCGTTGTCCGCGCGGGAACGAAAATCCGCATGATGAATACCGGCGCGGAATTTGAAGTGGTGGATGTGGGTTATATGTCCGCTTTCGGTCTGATACCGGCGGAAAGCATCCGTGCGGGCGAGGTGGGATATATCACCGCGAGCATAAAAAATGTGAGCGATACGCGCGTGGGCGATACCGTGACGGATGCGGAAAATCCGACGGCGGAGCCTTTTGAAGGATTTAAACAGGCGCTTCCCATGGTTTTCGCCGGAATTTATCCCGCGGACGGAGCGAAATATCCCGATCTGCGCGATGCTCTGGAAAAACTGCGCCTGAATGACGCGGCGCTTACCTTTGAACCCGAAACGAGTATAGCGCTCGGTTTCGGTTTCCGCTGCGGTTTTCTCGGGCTTTTGCACATGGAAATAATCGCGGAGCGGCTGGAACGCGAATTCAATCTCGATCTCGTCACCACCGCGCCGAGTGTTATTTATAAAGTGGCATACAAAAACGGAGAGGAAAAATATATCGACAATCCTGCCGTTTATCCCTCTCCCGATGAAATAGCCACAGCTTATGAGCCTGTGGTAAAGGCAAGCATTATCACACCCACGGATTATGTGGGCGGCATAATGGATCTGTGCAAAGACAGACGCGGAGTTTTCTACGATATGAAATATATAGATAAAAACCGCGTGGAACTGCATTATACTCTGCCTCTCAATGAAATAATATACGATTTCTTTGACGCGCTGAAAAGCAGAAGCAAAGGCTATGCTTCGCTCGATTACGAGCTTGCGGGCTATGAGGAAAGCAGACTGGTGAAGCTGGATATTCTTCTGAATCTCGAAGTGGTGGATGCGCTTTCCTTCATAGTACATGCCGATAAAGCTTATGCCCGCGGCAGAAAAATAGTGGAGGCACTGAAGGAAAATATACCGCGTCAGCTTTTTGAAGTGCCTGTACAGGCGGCTATAGGCGGCAGAGTAATCGCCCGCGAAACTGTAAAAGCCATGCGCAAAGATGTGCTGGCAAAATGTTACGGCGGCGATATAACAAGAAAAAAGAAGCTTCTCGAAAAACAAAAGGAAGGAAAAAAGCGCATGAGAAAGCTCGGTTCCGTGGAAGTTCCGCCGGAAACTTTTATGGCGGTATTGAAGCTGGACAACGAGTGAGCGCGTGAAACAAAATGTCGGAAAAGCTGCTCGGGATTTATATTCATATACCTTTTTGCATGCACAAATGCGCATATTGCGATTTTTATTCCGTTCCGCATAAGCCGCAGGCGATGGATGCATATATAAAAGCGCTGACGGCGCAGATACGCCGCACGGGAAATTCCGCTTCTATGAAAAAGGTGGATACCGTATATTTCGGCGGAGGTACACCGTCGCTTATGACAGAGGCGGATATTGCTTTTGTAATGCAGGCTCTGCGCGATACATTTGAAATTTCGCGCGGCGCGGAAATCACTCTGGAGGCAAATCCCGGCACGGTGGACAGCGCAAAGCTTTCCGCTTTCAGAAACGCGGGCGTGAACAGGCTGAGCATGGGTATGCAGAGCGCTTCCGATGAGGAATTGCGCCGCCTTTCACGCATACATACGCGCGCCGATTTTGAAAATTCTTATCTTCTCGCGCGCATGGAAGGTTTTGATAATATAAGTTTCGATCTGATGTACGGGCTTCCGCGGCAGAATGAAAAACTGCTTTCCGAAACGGTGGATTATGCCATGGAGCTGGCGCCGGAACATATTTCTTTTTACGGACTGAAAATAGAACCGGATACGCCTTTCGGCAATAATCCCGACGTGATAAAATCCGTACCCGATGAGGATACGCAGGTGAATATGTATATGAAAACCGCTTCGGAGCTGGAAAAACACGGCTACAGGCAGTATGAAATAAGCAATTTTGCCAAACCCGGATATGAAAGCAGACATAATCTGAAATATTGGAAAAGCATGGATTATCTCGGTTTCGGACCGGGGGCGCATTCGTTCAATGACGGCAGGATGTTTTCTTATAAAAAGGATCTGAAGCTGTATCTTTCATGTGACGATGATATGAAAATGCTCGGCGAAAATTATATTCCCGCGCAAAAGGAGCTTTCCGCTCAGTTTGTCATGCTCGCTTTCCGCACATCCGACGGCGTGGATACCGATGAATACAACAGGCGTTTCGGCGGGAATTTTGCGATAGAATATTACAGCAAAATGAAGCCTTTTATAGATAAAGGATTTATAATTCAGGGCGACGGGAATTTCCGCCTTTCCAGAAACGGCATGCTTATATCAAATTATATTCTCAGTGAGATACTGAATTTCGGTTGATGAGACAGAATGAAAAATCGCGGAAAGCTATTGGCTTTCCGCGATTTTTTGTGCGTGGGGGATTTTCTTTTCCAAAAGAAACAAAAAGATACTTTGTTCCCCTGCGGGAGGACGGGGTGTACTTTTGCGTGACCAAAAGTACGAAAAGATTCCCTTGTGCAATGCGCGGAGCACGTTGCTCGGCTCCTTTGTGTAAAGGGAGCTCCCGACGTAAGTCGGGTGAGGGATTGGTTTTTCTCCGTAAGGAGAAACGGGGTCGCGCTTTTCACTGACGAAAAGCGCGGCAAAAGTCATCAAAGGAAGGCTCCTCGCCCTCCTTTGCAAACTACCTCGCACCCCGTCGAGTCAGCCGCAAAAAGTAATGCGCGGCAAGTAAGTGCTATAGATAGCAAAATAAAAAGCTTTTGTCTATCTCTCCGCATATCATCAGCCATACCGCGCGTGCGAACATAGCGCCCGCAAAAAGCGAGCAGATTCGACGGGGTGGGTGGTGCCACGCCGAAAGTTCAGCTACGCTTCCCACTGTGGGCTAAACTCCGACTGCGCGAGCATGGCTTGATGGATATCGAGTTGGGGCGGCTATGGTGCTGGTCTGAACAGACTAAAGCCCGTGTTAAGCGTGGGTCTGAACCGCGCTTACGGTTTTGTCTATGGTCGGACTGTCGGGGCAGTATGTTCACACGAGTCGCCGCGAGGCGACAGAAGGTGTTTAAAAGAGGAATACCTTCCTCTTTTTGACTTTTGGTACTTTTCGTCAGTGAAAAGTACACCCCGTTTCCTGCGCGAGGAAAACAACTTTTCCCGCTGACTCCGTCTCGGCGACGCCGTTCAGAGGTGGCTCCGCCACCCTGAGAACCCTCCTCTTCGTCAGTGAAAAGCGCGACCCCGTCACGGGCGGCAACGCCGCCCGCTTCTCCTTATTTGTGAAAGAAGTCTGTTCGCGGCAAGTGCCGCCCGCTTCTTTACAGATATGCTTTCATCTTGTTTATGCTGTTTTCTTCAAATTTTACCACATCGTTTGCGAGATCGGTGATATCGGCGGGCGCATTTTCATTTTTTGCGGCTGTAATCTGCTTTTTCAACTCGACTATGCCCATAGTGGCGCCTTCTATAATCATTCCCGCCAGCTTTCCCGCGGAGCTGTCTGCCATGGTACTCATTGTCATGGAGATTTCACTCGATATTTTTGCCATGGGATTTATTTCTTTCGGCTTTATATTCATTTTATAAAGTCTGCATTTGGCTTTGTCGGCAAAACCGGCATACATTTCCAGCTGATGCGTGATATCACGGCGCAGATTTTCATCCGTCGCCCTGCTTATCAGCGAATTGAGTGCATCTTCACCCATATTTGCGTTTTTATATATTTCACGAAGCAATGCTTCACCCGGGTTTAAATTTTTTTCTTTTTCCATGTTTTATTTCTCCTGCTTTTTTTCATATTGTCCGCAAAAGGCGGATTTTTATACATTTTCGCCGCAGCGGGAATGTGAAAATGCAAAAAAATTCACATTTGACGGAATATTTTTTGCAAAAAGGACTTGTATATTTTTCCGAAATGGGTTAAAATAAGAATGTATGGGAATTTGTTACCCCAATTCCACTAAATTTATCAAAACGGAGGATTTTTACAATGTCAGTTAAAGTTGCTATTAACGGTTTCGGCAGAATCGGTCGTCTGGCTTTCAGACAGATGTTCGGCGCAGAGGGTTATGAAGTTGTTGCTATCAATGACCTTACCAGCCCCGCTATGCTTGCTCATCTTCTCAAATATGATACGGCTCAGGGCGGTTATTGCGGCAAAATCGGTGACAACACACACACAGTTTCTTCTAAAGAACCCGTTCTTGCAGAAGACGGCAAGACAGTCGTTACTCCCGGTTCCATCACGGTAGACGGCAAAGAAATCACTATCTATGCTATGCCCAAGGCTCAGGATCTTCCCTGGAAAGCACTTGATGTAGACGTAGTTCTCGAGTGCACAGGTTTCTATTGCTCCAAAGCAAAAGCACAGGCACATATCGATGCAGGCGCTAAGAAGGTTGTTATTTCCGCTCCCGCAGGAAATGATCTTCCTACAATCGTTTTCAGCGTAAATGAAAAGACTCTTACAAAAGATGATACAGTTATTTCCGCTGCTTCCTGCACAACAAACTGCCTCGCTCCCATGGCTAAGACTCTCAATGATTATGCTCCTATCCAGAGCGGTATCATGAGCACAATTCATGCTTACACAGGCGACCAGATGATTCTCGACGGTCCTCACAGAAAAGGCGACCTCCGTCGTGCAAGAGCAGGCGCTGCAAATATCGTTCCCAACTCTACGGGCGCAGCAAAGGCTATCGGTCTTGTTATTCCCGAGCTGAACGGTAAACTTATCGGTTCCGCACAGAGAGTTCCTGTTCCCACAGGCTCCACAACAATTCTTACAGCTGTTGTTAAGGGTACAGATGTAACAAAGGAAGGCATCAATGCCGCTATGAAGGCTGCTTCTTCCGCTTCCTTCGGTTACAATGAAGATCCTATCGTTTCTTCCGATGTTATCGGTATGAAATACGGCTCGCTCTTTGATGCTACACAGACAATGGTTTCCAAGATTGATGACAACACATATCAGGTACAGGTTGTTTCTTGGTACGATAACGAGAACAGCTACACAAGCCAGATGGTTCGCACAATCAAGTATTTCGCAGAGCTCAACTGATCTGTTAAAAGTAAATATGAAGGCGGCAGAGATTTTTCTCTGCCGTTTTTGTTTTCTTTTTTTGGAAAAGAAAGAAGCGGGCGACTGCGGTCGCCCGTGCCCGTTTGTCCCCTACGGGGAGGACGGGGTGTACTTTTGCGTGACCAAAAGTACCAAAAGTCAAAAAGAGGAAAGAATTAACTCCTGTCTCGGCGACGCCGACACACACGCTGCGCGTATGTGTCAATTCCTCTTTTGAACACCTTCTGTCGCCTCGCGGCGACTTGTGCGAACATACTGCCCCGACAGTCCGACCGTAGACGAAACCGGAAGTATGGCTCAGACCCCCACTTAACACAGACTTTAGTCTGTTCAGATTTAATCCTTAGCTTCCCCAACTCGATGTCCATCAAGCCATGCTCGCATAGTCGGAGTTTAGCCTACAGTGGGAAGCGTATCAAAAGCCATGGCGTGAGCCAACCCACCCCGTCGAATCTGCTCGCTTTTTGCGGCATATTTTGTTCGCACGCGCGGTATGGCTGATGATATGATGAGAGATAGACAAAAGCTTTTCGATTTGCCACATATAGCACTTACTTGCCGCGCATTACTTTTTGCGGCTGACTCGACGGGGTGCGAGGTAGTTTGCAAAGGAGGGCGAGGAGCCTTCCTTTGATGACTTTTGCCGCGCTTTTCGTCAGTGAAAAGCGCGATCGTACCTTGGGCGACCGCAGTCGCCCGCCTTTTTCTTTCTACGTAAAGAAACAAGCGCGCGACTGCCGCCCACTTCTTTTCGTACTTTTCCCCGCAGAAAAGTACGCCAATGTTTCTCCTGCGGGAGAAAAAAGCGCTTTCTTTTCAAAAAATCTATTGCAATTTAAATAAAAATATAGTATAATAACATCGTCGCACGCCGGTGTGACGGAATTGGCAGACGTACGGGACTCAAAATCCCGCGGTGGCAACATCGTGCGGGTTCGACCCCCGCCACCGGCACCAAAAGAAAAAAGCGCCCGATCGGGTGCTTTTTTCTTTTATACAATCAATTCAACTTCGCCATTTGCTTCCAGCTCCAGAAAATGTTTTCCTTTCATTTTTGCGTGGCGCATCAGGCGAAAAAGCTTTCGCATGCTTTCTGTTTTTACGCGGTCGGGCACGCCGTTTTCCTTCTTGATTTTATTTATTTTCTTTGCTATTATATCTGCCGAGAGCGGACTGAAAACCAGAAAATTCGGCAATGTGAAAGTAAATCGGCGCCCTTCGTCCGTTTTAATTTTTATTTTCACTGCTTACTCCACAAAAAATTCCATGTGAACATTGTCTTCGCCGCCGACGTCCAGCTCGAGAATATTGCCCATCAGACCTCTTTCCGCCATTTCCACAACCTGCGATATGATTTTATTCATATCTACTTTGATTTTGTCGGCGTCACCGATGTTTATCAGAGAAGAAATCATATTCGTTTCAAGCGCCGCTTTTACAATGCCCATGGGAAGATTTATTTTTACTTTTATATTTTCGCCGTCGTTTTCGCTCGCCGTGAGTACAAGACGCAAAAGCATATCGTCTATTTTCTTGCGCTGTTCCGCGGGAACATAAGAAACAGGCGCCACCGCTTCACCCGAGAGGAGCATATCCGTGCTCACTCCGAGGATTTTTGCTATATTCGGGATACTCATTATATCGGGACACGAAATGTCGTTTTCCCATTTTGAAACAGCCTGCGGAGAAATCCCGAGCTTTTCCGCCAGCTCCTCCTGCGTAAGACCTGCCTTCTTTCTGAGATTTGCTATTCTTTCACCAAGTGTTTGTGACATATCTGTATGTCTCCTTTCGTTTTTGATGACTCTATTGTATCATCAAAAAGAGTTGTTTTTAAGGGAACAATAGTTGTTTTCGCTCAACTATACGGTGTTTTTCCGCTCAACTGCAGGTTGTTTTGCGCAGTTTTTTATAATATACCACAAATCTACCGCAAAATCAAGCGGAATTTCAAAAAATGTGCCACTGTGGGTTGTCAAAGAAAGCGACCGGGGATTGCTTGCAAAAATGTGCGTACGGATGTATTATTATGACATAACCATTATTATAATGAGGTGTAATTATGTTCAATGAAACCGTTTACAAACTCAGAGCCAAGGTGGGCATTTCTCAGGAAAAGCTCGCAGAGGCGCTATCTGTTTCGCGTCAGGCTATACAGAAATGGGAATCCGGCGCTTCCATGCCGGATATCGAAAATCTTGTCGCCATAGCGAAATTTTTTGATGTTTCCGTAGATTATCTTCTCAGCGGTATAGATTCTCGCGATACGGAATTGCTCCGTCTTACTCACAATACTATGCCGACATATTCCAAGCAGCCCACATGGGAAGCTTATTTCAAGCAGCTCCCCATAGAATACCGCCAGTGCCTCGATGAGGGAAAAGATGTTTCCGTTTACGAGAAATTCTTTGATGCGGTAAATTCCATGCCCGATACTCCCGAAAAGGATGATGCGGCAAATATTATTTTCCGCATAGTGGAAAATGCTCCGCAGGTACGCAATTACAAATACAGTGAGCCTTCCGAACTGGATAAGATATTTGAGCTCGGCGACGGATATGTATGTGAAGGCAAAGCACCCGAGGGCGATGCGCTTCTCGACAAAATTCATGGCGGCTGGCTCGGCAGAATATGCGGCTGTCTGCTCGGAAAGCCTGTGGAAGGCATTCACAAAGGTTCGCTCGACTGCATTCTCAAGCGCACGGGAAATTACCCCCTGCACAGATATCTGAACAGAGAAGAAATGACGGAAGAGGTATGCAACGGACTTGCATTCCCGATAAACAAGCGCGCATATCCGAAAGATTATCGTGCTATGCCGCCGGATGACGATACAAACTATATCGTGCTCGGCTATAAGATTCTCCAGGGCTACGGCAGAGAATTCACCGCGGCAGATGTTGCCGCATCCTGGCTGAAACTTCAGCCTAAGGATGCTTACTGCACGGCAGAACGTGTGGCTTTCCGCAATTTCGTAAACGGTTATCTCCCGCCGGCATCCGCTCACTATAAAAATCCTTACCGTGAATGGATCGGCGCACAGATCCGCGGCGATTACTACGGTTACATAAATCCCTGCGATCCCAAAACAGCTGCCGATATGGCTTTCCGCGATGCCAGCATTTCTCACGTGAAAAACGGTATCTACGGCGAAATGTGGGCTTCCGCTATGATAGCCTGCGCTTTCGGCACGAATGATATGAAAGCCGTAATCCGCGGCGGTCTGGCTTTTGTTCCGAAAACATCCCGTCTTTATGAAGCTGTAAATAAGATAATTTCTTATTACGAAAGCGGCATGAGCTATGACGATTGCATGGCTGATATCCGCACGAGATGGAATGAAGCGGACGGTCACGACTGGTGCCATACCGTTTCGAATGCCGAAATAGTTACCATGGCTCTGCTCTGGGGCGAGCACGATTACGGCAAGACCGTATGCATGGCTGTCACTCCCGGTTTTGATACGGACTGCAATGCGGCTACTGCCGGCTCTGTGCTCGGCGTAATGCTCGGTGCTGCTGCGCTTCCCGAAGAATGGACGGATCAGGTAAATGATACGCTCCATACATCCATTTTCGGCGTGGGAACGGTTTCCATTTCCGAAATGGCAAAGAAAACACTGAATCATCTCGCAAAAGAAGAACAGAAATAAAAAAAGAGGGCGGCGCATGCCGCCCTTATTTTTTCTTTTTAGTAAAGAAACAAAAAGTTACTCTGTCCCCCGCAGGAGAACGGGGGTGTACTTTTGCGTGACCAAAAGTACCAAAAGTCAAAAAGAGGAAAGTATTCCTCTTTTAAACACCTTCTGTCGCCTCGCGGCGACTCGTGCGAACATACTGCCCCGACAGTCCGACCGTAGACGAAACCGGAAACGCAGTTCAGACCCCCGCTTAACTCGGACTTTAGTCTGCTCAAGCCAAAGCTTTAGCAGCCACGTTTCGATGTCCATCAAATCATGCTCGCTCCGTTGGAGTTTAGCCTATAGTGGGAAGCATAGCTAAACTTTCGGCGGGAGCCAACTCACCCCGTCGAATCTGCTCGCTTTTTGCGGCATGCTTTGTTCGCACGTGCGGTATGGCTGATGATATGCGGAGAGATAGACTTGAGATTTTTGATTTGCCATCTATAGCACATACTTGCCGCGCATTACTTCCCGCGGCTAACTCGACGGGGTGCGAGGTAGTTTGCAAAGGAGGGCGAGGAGCCTTCTTTTGATGACTTTTGCCGCGCTTTTGGTCACGGGGCAGCGCGACCCCCGTCCACGGGCGACCGCAGTCGCCCGCCTTTTTCTTTGCGAAAAGAAGCCTGTGCGCGACCGCAGTCGCCCGCTTCTTTTCCCCTCTTTTCTTCAAAAGAAAAGGTACCCTACCTCTCCTTCTTGCGCAGGGCGGCGGCGCATACCGCGCCCGCGAGCACGGCACATACGGAAGCCGTTATTACGGCGCGCACATTTTTCTCGCCATCGGATTTTTCTGTTTTTATTTTTATAAATTCATCGCCGATTATTTCATTTGCTTCGCGTGCGTCGCCGCTTTTTGCATAAGCCTGCAATTCATCCGTGGCATAATGCGCGGCATTCCATGCATTTTCTTTTTCTATGGAACCGATCACGACAAAAAATCCCGCGAAAAATATTATCGCCCACACGCAGATAAACGAAAAAAGTATATCGTTTTTTCCTTTTCCCATAAGATATATTCATCTCCTCGCAGATATTTTTCGCAAAAGCAAAAAATATATACCGAATTTCGGGCAAACTGTTGAAAAACGCGCGTTTCTGCGGTAAAATAAAATGAATATACATTTCCCACGGGAGGGATTTCGATTTGAAAAACGAAACCAAAAAGCCGCGCGCCTGTATTTATACGCTCGGTTGCCGCGTAAACCAGTATGAATCCGAGGCTGTGGCGGCAGAGCTGGAAAAATACGGCTTTGAAATGGCTGATCGCGATGATTTATGCGATGTTTATATAATAAATACCTGTGCCGTAACTGCGGAAAGCGAAAAAAAATCCCGCAAATTCATACGTCATGCCGTGAAATTAAATCCCGATGCCGCCGTGATAGTGATGGGTTGCTATTCTCAGATAGCCGCGGCGGATGTGGCGGATATCCCGGGGGTAAAGCTTGTCCTCGGCAACAGAAATAAGCTCCGCGCGGCAAGTTACGCCGCGGATTTCGTTTCGCTCGGCAAGGATGAGCAAAGCGTGGAAATACTTTCCACGGAAAATACTCCTATCGAAAATATGCGCATTTATCATACGGAAAATGCCCGCGCTTTTGTGAAAATAGAGGACGGTTGCGACAATAAATGCGCCTACTGCATAATAAAAGACGCGCGCGGCGGCGTGGTTTCCCGCCTGCCCGACGATATACTTGAGGAAGTGCGCGGACTCGCCGACGCGGGCTACAGCGAAGTGGTTCTCACGGGGATAGAAACGGCTTCTTACGGAAAAGATCTCGCGGGAGTGGGGCTGGAAGATCTCATCACGCAAATAAGCGCCGTGGACGGCATACATCGCATAAGACTGGGGTCGCTGGAGCCTTCCGTTTTAAAGCCGGCTTTTACGGACAGTATTGCCGGAAATAAAAAATTTATGCCGTCGTTTCATCTTTCGCTCCAGAGCGGAAGCAGCAAAATTCTCGCCGCCATGCGCCGCAGATATAATGCCGACATGGCTATGGAGGCTATGGAATATATAAAAAAGAAAATCCCACGCGCCACATTCACCTGCGATATAATAGTCGGTTTCCCAGGCGAAACGGAAGAGGATTTTGAAAAGACAAAGGAATTTGCAAAAAAAGCGGGATTTCTGCATATACATACATTCCCGTTTTCCCCGCGCAAGGGTACGGAAGCGGCGACTATGCCGGATCAGATTCCCGAAAATATAAAAACCCGCAGGGCAAGCGAGCTTGCCGCGCTCGGAGAAGAGCTTTCCGAGGCGGTTTACAGAGCGCATTCCGATTATGTCGGCACGGTGCTTTTCGAAACTTATGAAAACGGCAAAAATCACGGTCATACGGAATATATGCTGGAAGCCGTGACGGAAGGCGAGGACATGCGCGGAAAGGAAGTGCGCGTGAAATGCACGGAAGTAAAGAACGGCATTCTCGTATGCCGCGCTTTGTGAGGTGAGTATGCAGACCGTTGTGATAACAAAAAACGATTCCGGTCAGAGGCTCGATAAATTTATCGCAAAAGCCTTTCCCAATATGCCGAAATCCATGATGTACAAATACATCCGCACAAAAAAGATAAAACGCAACAGAAAACGCGCCGAAATTTCCGATATACTTTGCGAGGGCGATACGATAGAGCTTTTCGTGAATGAGGAATTTCTCGTGACGGGAGAGAAAAAGGACTTTTTCAAAAGCATAAAGCCGCGTTTTGATATAGCTTACGAGGATGAAAATATAATAATCTGCGACAAACCCGTGGGACTGCTTTGCCACAGCGACGAGGCGGGAGAGCAGAATACGCTGATAGAGCAGATAAAAGCCTATCTCTGGCAAAAAGGCGAATACAAACCGCAGGAGGCGCGTTCCTTTGAGCCGGCTTTGTGCAACAGGATAGACAGAAATACGCGCGGGTTGGTGATAGCGGCGAAAAACGCCGAGGCTCTGCGCGAAATGAACGAGCAGATACGCGAGCGCGACATAAAGAAATTTTATCTCTGCCGCGTATGCGGAATACCGCGCGAAAAAGAAGCCGTGCTGGAGGGTTATCTGATAAAAAGCGGCGATGAAAATATCGTCCGCATTTACAGAAAAAAGCCGCCCGCAAAGCTGGGCGATGCGAAAAAAATCATCACAAAATACCGCGTGGTGGGAAAAGACGAAAAGGCAAATGAAGCCGTTCTCGAGGTGGAGCTGGTGACGGGGCGCACCCATCAGATAAGAGCGCATCTCGCTTCCGTCGGGCATCCTCTCCTCGGCGACGGGAAATACGCCGTAAACGCGGACGCACGTTCAAAGGGAATATACAGGCAGGCGCTTTGCTCATATCGTGTGATATTCACAAAAAAAGAAGGTCCGCTCGGCTATCTCGCGGGAAAAACAGTTGAAATACCGGAAGAAAAAATAGATTTTGTAAAAATACAGTGAGGTAAGCAATGAAAATAACTAAAGAAACCGAAAAGAAAATAACCGATCTGATATCGCAGATGACGCCGGAAGAAAAAGTTCTCCAGATGATACAGATAAGCGACGTGGATTTTTATCCCGAGGGAACATACGAAAAATTCATAAAGCTCGGCGCAGGTTCTTTTCTCCATGTGCTGGGCAAGGATACCGCGCCGATAATAGAGGCGGCAAAGCAGACCCGCATGAAAATACCGCCGATATTCGGCATAGATGCCATACACGGGCATGCTTTTCTGAACGGCGCCGTGATATTCCCGTCGCAGCTGGGCATGGCTTGCTCATGGAATACCGATCTGATAGAAAAAATGGGCGTGGCTACGGCAGAGGAAGTAAATGCCGACGGGCTGGATTGGATTTTTTCTCCCGTGCTTTGTCTGGGCAGAGATACGCGCTGGGGCAGAATAGATGAAACTTTCGGCGAAGATACGTTTCTCGCCGGCAAGCTCGGCGCCGCTATCGTTTGCGGATATGAAAAAGATTCGCTCATTATTTCCTGCCTGAAACATTATATAGGCTACGGAGAGGCGACGGGCGGCAAAGATTCATATGATACGGAAGTGACCATGCGCAAAATACGCGAAACATTTCTCCCGCCTTTTGCCGAGTGCGTGAAAGCGGGCGCGGGCAGCGTGATGACGGCTTACGGCTCGATAGACGGCACTCCGCTCACCGTGCATAAGGAGCTTCTCACCGATATATTGAAAGGCGAGCTGGGATTTGAAGGCTTTGTCGTCACGGACTGGATGAATATTTCTCATCTGATAAGAATGCAGCATGCCGCAGCCGATTTCAATGAATCTTCGCGCAAAGCCGTGGAAGCGGGAAATGACATGACGATGAACCGCTATGAATTTTTCGATTGCATAGTAAATCAGGTGCGCGACGGTACGATAGACGAAAAATATCTTGACGAATCCGTGCGCCGCATACTCAGAGCAAAATTTGCGATAGGTCTTTTCGATGAAAATAAAAAACGCATGCCGAAAAGCGTTATCGGTTGCCGCGAGCATGTGGAAATAAATCATGCGCTCACGCGCGAAAGTCTGGTTCTGCTCAAAAACGACGGTATTCTGCCCATATCGGAAGGCACGAAAAAAATAGCCGTAATAGGACCGAATGCCGATGATATAGTTTCCCAGTGCGGCGACTGGACCATGTTTACCCATCGCCCGGAGGAAGAGCGAAAGGAGATAAAAAACGATCAGTATACTCTCCTGCGCGGCGTAAAGGAGATATTCTCCGATTCCGAAATAATATACGCACGCGGTTGCTCCGTGCGCGGTGCGGAAGATGATGAGGCGGAAATCGCAAAAGCCGTAGCGGCGGCAGAGGCGGCGGATGCGGTAATTCTCGCTTTCGGCGACGACTGCACGCAAAACGGCGAAATGAAAGACCGCGCCGTGCTGGAGCTTTCCGGCAGACAAAATGAGCTTATCCGCAGAGTAAAAGCCGTGGGCAAGCCGCTCATCGGCGTGCTCATCAGCGGCAAACCGCTTTGCATAGGAGAAGCCGCAGAAAACTGCGATGCGCTCATCACGGGATTCAACAGCGGCGAGCTCGGCGGACTTTGCACAGCCGAGCTGATAGCGGGTAAATTCAATCCGAGCGGAAAACTGCCCATATCTTTCCCGCGCGCTTCGGGTCAGATACCGTGCTATTATTCGGAATATCCCGGCTGGCATACGGATAAATATTGCGATCTCGAAGCGGGAAATCTTTTTGATTTCGGTTTCGGACTTTCGTATACGAAATTTGAATATTCTTCGCTTGCGGTATCGGCGCAGGAGATTTCCGCCGATGAAGATATCACCGTCAGCGTGAAAATCAAAAATATCGGCGATCGCGACGGCGCGGAAACAGCGGAGCTTTATATAAACGATGTCGTAAGCTCGGTGATCACTCCCGTAAAGCTTCTGCGCGGTTTCTGCAAGGTATTTATTCCCGCGGGAGAAGAGAGGGAAGTATCGTTTGCGCTGAATGCGCGCGATCTCGGATTTATCTCTCCCGACGGAAAGCTGACTGTGGAACCCGGAAAATTTGAAATTTTTGTCGGCGGTTCGCTCTCATCGCTTCTGAAAACGGAAATATATGTGAAATAAATAGAAGAAGCAGCCGCACGGAATCCCGCACGGCTGCTTTTTTGATTGATAAAAAGATATGTTTCTTTGGCAAAATAAAAGAAATTTTTACGGGCGGCAAATGCCGCCCGCTTCTTTCCAGTCTTTTCTTTTAAAGAAACATTCACTCCGCTATCTTGCAGACATCCACCCATTTTTCATAGCCGGAATATTTTTCTATTTCGGCGGGAGAAAGCTCGATGGCACTGTCCGAGCTGCCGCAGGCGGGAAAAAGCGTTTCAAACCGCCGCAGACTTTCATCGAGAAAAATGCGGACATTTTCATTTACCGCAAAAGGACATACGCCGCCCACGGCATGCCCTATCAGCTCCGCATCCTCCTCGGGCGAAAGCATTTTTGCTTTTGCGCCGAATGCAGCTTTGTATTTGTGATTGTCTATTCGTGCATCGCCTGCCATCACTATCATGACGGGCGCGCCGTCGAGCAAAAAGGAAAGACTTTTTGCTATGCGTGCCTCTTCGCAACCTATTGCCGCGGCGGCGAGAGCTACTGTGGCTGTGGAAACATCAAATGTTATTATTCTGTCGGCAATGCCGGCTTTTTCGAAAAATGCGCGTACTTTATCGAGGGACATTTGGGTTTTCTCCTGTTATTTTTTCGGTATATAAATTCTCAGTATTTCCGAAAGAGAAGCAATTTCACTTTCGGTAAAATCGGATTTATCCGATTTTGATATATTGAAGGCTCGATAGATAAATCTCCCCCACCAGTCGGCTGTCACCGTTACGGTTTCATCGGAAATTTCCGCAGGACGTGTCTTGTCCGAATTTTTGTAATCAAGCGCGCGCCAGCCTTCGGGACGATAAGTATATCCCTTTTCGAGGATAATCACGGAGCCGACCGGAATATCCGCTTTTGCAAACATTCTCGAAGCGGCAAATTTATTTATATTGCCCGCCTGCGAACCTCCCGCTTTGCTTGTCAGTTTCATGCCCGAAACGGAATTGTAATAAGAATACGGGATGAAATCAAGCTCCAGCGAGGTATAGTTTTCGGGATCCAGACCGAGCTTTTTGAGATCTTCTTCCTTGCGCGATTCGTATGAAGCCGCACTGTAAGATGATTGCGTGACGGCAAAAGGCGAAGCCACTGCGTTTTCCACGGCTTCTTTTGCGGCGGATGCCGTTCTTTCTCCTATGGCATAGCCGTAATTGTAGGGGATATAAGTTATTTTTGAAAGATCGGCACCAGTGATGACTTTCAGCCATGTGAGTGCGGCAGTATATCTGCCTGCATCATAGGAAAGATGATATGTATCGCGCGTGAGATTGTCGCCGAGAAAACTCGTGCGGAGATTTTGTATGGCTGTTCCCGATGGGATTACGGCGCTGAAATCATCGCCGTGCGCCGCGAGAACGGCATTTTCCACAGCGGCATTTATGGCATTGTACATGGTCATCTGATTTTTGCCGTATCTTGCGAAATCATTATGATAAGAATTCCCCTGATAAGCCCATGTCGCATGCCATACGAGCTTGGCTTCGGGGCAGGCGTCTTTTACATATTTTATCAACGAGGTAAGATAAGGCTCATAAGAGCTTTCCATTCCGCTGTAGCCGCTCGCCTGCTGGAGCGAAATGCAGTCCCAATCCGTATAGGAAAGCGCTTTCGCGAGCGTGAAGCTTTTTTGCGATGTCCACTTGCCGTCGGTATTCAGGAAAAATTCGTATGCGGCGCGGTTTTTCTCCGCATTGTCAAAATGCGTGGCAAGAGAACAGCCGCCTATGCGGGCATTTGCCAGCACTATATCGGTATATCCCGCCCCTTTTGCCATATCATAAAGATATTGCAATGCGTCCTCGGAAAAGCTGTTGCCTATGGCGAGTATTTTCAGCGAGATTTTGCCTGCGACTACCGGCTCTGCCGGCTTTGCCGTGCTGGTTGTTGCGGTTGTCGCGGAGGTGGTTTCGGTAGTTTTTTCGGTCGATGCGGAGGTAGTCGCCTCAGTGCCGTGTGTCGATGCGGAAGCATCCGTTGATGAAGCTGTCGTTTCGGTATCGGATGAAGAGGGAGTATTTTCCGCAGGCGTTGTGCCGCAGGAAATGAGCATCACGGCGGAGCAGAGAAGCGCCGCTGTAAGTATCAGCGACAGTATCTTTTTCATAAAATTCTCCTGTTGTTTTAAAGTAATGTAAAATGAGGGCTATTCTCTGAAATAAAGTATACAGTAGTACGCGTAAAAAGTCAATGCCGCGGTAATAAAAGAATAAAAAAAGAAAAAGCCGCCAGAAGCGACTTTTTCTTTTTTTATGGAGCTGATAACCGGATTCGAACCGGTGACCTCATCCTTACCAAGGATGTGCTCTACCTGCTGAGCCATATCAGCGAATGCTCTAATATTATATCAAAGCTATTTGCATTTGTCAACGGTTTTTATGATTTTTATTTTTTAATATTGAAAATCCTTTGAAAAAGGTCGCTTTTTATAAAAGCGCAAAAAAGTTAGTTTTTCTCCTCGCAGGAGAAACGAAGGTGTACTTTTCTATGAAGAAAAGTACCAAAAGTCAAAAAGAGGAACGCTTTCCTCTTTTGAACACCTTCTGTCGCCTCGCGGCGACTCGTGCGAACATACTGCCCAGACAGTCCGACCATAGACTAAACCGGAAGTATGGTTCAGACCCCCACTTAACACAGACTTTAGTCTGTGCAAACTTAAGCTTTAGCCGCTCCAACTCGATGTCCGTCAAGTCTTGCTCGCTCCGTCGGAGTTTAGTCTATAGTGGGCAGTGTAGCTGAACTTTCGGCGTGGCACCACCCACCCCGTCGAATCTGCTCGCTTTTTGCGGCGTACTTTGTTCGCACGCGCGGTATGGCTGATGATGCGCGGAGAGATAGACTTTAGATTTTTGCTTTGCTATATATAGCACATACTTGCCGCGCATTACTTCCTGCGGCTAACTCGACGGGGTGCGAGGTAGTTTGCAAAGGAGGGCGAGGAGCCTTCCTTTGATGACTTTTGCCGCGCTTTTTGTCAGTAAAAAGCGCGACCATCGTCCACGGGCGACCGCAGTCGCCCGCCCCCTCTTGGCAAAGAGAAACTTCTTTTTGGTACTTTTGGTCACGCAAAAGTACACCTTCGTTTCCTTCGTAAAGGAAAGTAACTTTTGTTTCTTTGCCCAAAGAAAACGAGCACGGGCGGCGGTGCCGCCCGCTTCTCCGCTTTTCTCCTCAGAAAAGCAAAAAATGCAGGAAACCCGCGCGGGTTTCCTGCATTTTGCTTTACATCAGTTTGCTTCGTAAGCGCCTATTTCTATGCCGCCGATAACCTTGTCGGAATCTTCAAAAAGCTTGTCTATGGCAGGTTTGCGCATTATCATACCTTTTTCGGCGGTCACCGATTCGCGCGAGATTTCCTTTATACCGTTATCGGTGGAAATTTCATATTTTATCGTGGTGACAGTGGGAACCACATACATTTCCGTCTGGCTGATAACTTTTTGCTCTTTGCCTGCGGCATCAGTATATGTTTCATAAATGTAATAAAAATCGTATGTCGATACTGTCTTTGCAAATTCCGCCGTCACATTATAGCTTGCCGCTACAAAACGGCTGATCACTACATTGTAATCGTCATCATACGTCAGATTTACGGGCTTTAATTCGCCGTCGTTGCTGTCCACTTTTTTCTGGAAAAAGCGACCGACCGTTTCATCGTAATAAAGCGTGCCGTAATCATAGGTATCGCCGCCGTCTTTGGGTGTAGCCTTGGCATTTTCACATACGAGATAACCGCCGCGATAACGCGCATAGAGCGTATTGCCTTTGCTGTCGCGCAGTCTGTTTCCTTCCTCGTCAAATATCACAAAGCTTTTTGCCAGGTCTTTCGGCGAGGTGGATATCGTAACGGAAAGCGCGGGATTTTCCGAAACATCGCGTCCCTCGGGATCGCCCGATATATCAAATGTGCGCGTGATGAGCACGAGATAAAGATTTCGGAAATTTTCAAATTCGCCCGTGTATGTGCCGCCGAAATCATCGGGAATATATTCCACATTGAATTCACGCGGCTTGCCGTCTTTGCCTATTATCGGTGCGGCGCCTTCGCCTGCCTCGGTAACTTTCACATTGAAATTTTTCTCCGTGCCGCTGAATGTATATCTCACGCCTTTGTTGGCGGCGAGATTGCGCAGCTCAAAGAAATCACATGTGCCGATATAATTGTAATACATTCTGTCGCTGGTGAAAGCGGCGATATTCCAATCGGCAAATTCGAGCGTAGAGACGGAAACTTTTGCTATCACTTCGAAATCGGGAGAATAAACATAATAATATTTCTCTCCGTCCTCGCTGTCCGTAAAGCTTTTGCTCAGGTACAGCACATTCGAAACCTGTATATTTCCTTCGTCACCTGTTCCTGCCACGATGCAGGTATAGGAAATCACAATATTATTTTTATCGGTTATATTGTCCAGTCTGTCGGGGTCGAGATCCAGTCCGTATTTTGTATATACTTCTTCTTTGAATACATCGCTTCCGTATTCCATTATTTCCGCGGCGGAAACGGATGTTATATTGTTTATTACGGAAGAGCCGAATTTATCGTCATTGAGATAATAAGCGGCGGGATAAATCAGCTCATAGCCGCTTGTGGCGTTTTCTTCGCCTTCGGTATTTTTGGTTTTCAGGCGGATTACGAGTGAGCGCTCATCACCCGAAAAACGCAGTATGCTGAAATCCTCTACGGAAAGTATGGACTGACCGAGCGGATTGCTTATCGTGGAATTTACATAAACGGTGGATTTGCTTTTGAAAATGACGCAGGAAGAGGAAACGGCATATATCACGTTTTCTCTGCCTTCCACCATCCCGTAATAAGCATTTCCGGAGGGAATGAGATCGCCCACTATTATTTTATAGGATGTGCCGTCTTTTTTCGTCACGCGGAACCACGCGTATTCACGCGCGTCCTCAGTGAGTCCGTACTGGGCGAGATCCTCGGGCGCCGCATTTTCGTTTACGCGCTGCATATCGTTTATCTTCGTGGAATAAACCACGCCGGAAGCGACGGCAGCGGCGGCGATGCTGTTTGCATTCATGCTTATTTTTTCATTGCCGCGTATGACAAATGTCGTGCCGCCGCTCTCCGCTACACTGCTGTCGAGAACATAGTCGCCGTATTCATTGTGAACCTCTATGCTCTGCATGAGATCACGCGAGGTGTAGGGGACGAGCAGAATATTATTGTTGTAATATTCCTCGCCGTCGAGAAGCGGGGGCAATTCGTTTCCTTTTTTTATCGAGGGGTAAATGGCGGCGAAATATACGCCTGTTCCTATAGCTGCGACGAGCACGAAAATCACTATCAGCCGGAGCTGTTTTTGCAGAGTGGTTTTTTCGCCGCGGGAGAAAAGCTCCTTTATGCCGGAGAAAAATTTCTTCATGAATGACGTCTCCTTATCCATACGATAACGCCCGCGGCAGCCACCGCGAGAGGCAGCACGATGACAAACATTACTGTCCATGTATTTGCCTGAGCCGTGGTGGAACTGAGCGAATTCTGATCGAATGACTTGTATTTGATATCCGAGAATGTCGTTCTGGATGTCCACATCAGCTCAAGAACGCTGTACATTATGCTTTCGTTTGCGCTGCTTCCGTAGGAGAGGAATTCCGTGGAGCCGAGCGCGAGAACATAAGAAGTATCGCCGTCCTCGTTTATATTCCAGTCGGCTATGCCGATGGCGGCGAGTATGGCATTACCCGTGCTTTTTTCCGTATCGGAAATGCGCGTCTGTGCCGTGTCATAAGAGAGCAGGAGCGGGAAAACGCCCTGATTTCCCAGCGACGATACGAGCGAAAGCGCACCGGAATCCACCGTCATCGCGCGCGGCGAATGGAATACCACATGTGCCGTGGAGGAAGCGCCGATGGCACGGTCCACTATCTGCTTCGGAACATTTTCCGTAGTTCTGGAGCTGTCCGCCATTACGGAAACGCCGCCGGAAGCGGATGCCGAATGAGACGGGTCGGAAACGGAACCGCTCATATTTATGCCCCATTCGGAGAGAAGCCCGTCGAGTATGGGCAATCTCGTGGTGGCAGCGCCTTCTGTCACTATCAGATGACCGTAATTCTTTTTTAAGAATTTGTCTATTTTCTGCTTTTCGTTTGCCAGATTGGGGTCATCGGCAGTGGGCGAAAGCAGATCGAATACGGGCGCATTTATTATTATGATATCGTTGTTTCTGTTTTCATTTTCCTCTACGGGGAAATTTTCGAGGGCGAGATTTATTTCGCGTATCTCATATCCCACCGTGGTGAGCAGCTCTTCCCATTCGGAAGCCTCTGCGAGGGTGGGTTCGCCATGTCCCGTGAGATAATAAGCCACGGGCTTTTCGGATTTATTGAGTATCTGCGAAACGGCGGAAAGTATTCTCGCTTCCGCATCGTAGCCGATCACCTTTTTCTCGGAATTTTTCTTGAAAAAGGCGCTGAGCTGATATTTTTTCGCGGGGGCGGTGAGAACGGGATTTCCGTCCTTGTCGGCAAGCTCAAAAACCACGTCGTTTGTATAAACGGTATCGTATTCCGTGAGCTGATAGCGGGAAATTTCTTCCTTTTCGCGAACGGAATTTATGCCTTTCACATGGATTTTGTCGCAGTATGCTTCCACCTGTTTGAGCGTTTTGTAAACATATCCCGCCTCTGTGGAGGACGCGGCAAATCTGTCTTCCTCACTCATGAGAACGATATTTACCGTGGTATTTTCGTCGCTTCCTTCAAAAAGCGAATCGAGCACGCTTTTGAATTCCTTCGATACGGAATATATGCCCGAGGAGGTGAGGTCGGTATACCAATTGAATTTTGTGGCGAGCGCGGTGAATATCACGTTTACCACTACCAGTATGGCGATGAAAGCCGCCGTGAAAGCCACGGCAGTGCCGCCGTATTTCAGATTTTTGTTTTTCATTTTCCGTTGTCCTTTCTTTTCGGGAAGTTATGCCCAGCGGCGTTTTTCAAATACTCTTACGGCGAGGAAAAGAAATGCGCCGGTAAACGAGATATAGTAGAGCAGAGCGGCATAATTGAAAATACCCGCGGTGAAATCGGAATATCTCGAAGCAAAGGAAATGCCGGAAAGTATATTGCGTATGAATTCGGAATTTATGAAATTATTGAGCCTGTCCACAAACTGGAGAAATATTATCACGGCGATGGTGCCGAGAGCGGCGATAAACTGATTTTCCGTAGTGGCGGAAATGAAAATACCTATCGCTATGAAAGCGCCGCCCATCAGTATTATGGCAAATACACTGCCGGCATAAGCGGCGGGGTTCGGCGTGCCGTAGGCGGCGAGCGGAATGTAATAAAGCACGGAGGCAAAAATGAATGTGCCGCCGAAAAGTATGAGCGCCGCGAGATATTTCGCAAAAACGATATCAAAAAGCGTTACTGGAGCGGTGAGTATCAGCTGATCTGTTTTCATTTTGCGCTCTTCGCTTACGGATTTCATCGTAAGCAGCGGGATTATCAGCACAAAAAGCAGCATCATTATGGCGAAATAAGAGGAAAGACTCGCGTTTTCACCGAGCTGAACGGTATAGTTTGTGAAAAAGAATCCGCTGACTGCGAGAAGCAGCGCCATGAATATATAGCCTATCGGCGATGTGAAATAAGAATGTAATTCTCTTTTTAAAATAGCCGTCATTTTTACATTTCCTCCTTATCTGCTTTTTTCGGGCTTGGCATTTTCCGCCTGCTCCGCTTCGTCTACCACATTTATGAAAAGATCTTCTATAGTGGCGCCGAGCTGTTCCATGGAAAGTATGGGCCATGAATTCTGCGCCATGGCGAAAAATACGGGGCGACGGATGTCCGCTTTTTCCGTGCCTTCTATTACGTAAGAAGCCGTGCCGTCGTCGTATGTCGCCGCTGTTTTCGCGTAACGCACCCCGTTTATCTTTTTCAGAGCGGAGAGCACTGCGGCAGAGGGACCGTCCACGCGCACGGAAATTTTGTGGCTCTTTATCACGTTTTCTATATTTTCCGTCTTTTCGTCGGCTACTATTTTGCCTTCGTTTATTATTATGATGCGGTCGCATACCGCTTTCACTTCGGAAAGTATATGTGTGCTGAGTATTACCGTGTGCTTTTTGCCGAGATTGGAAATGAGATTTCGTATGTCTATTATCTGCTTCGGGTCAAGACCGTTTGTCGGCTCGTCGAAAATGACCACTTCGGGATTTCCCACTATGGCGCCCGCTATGCCCACTCTCTGCTTATAACCTTTGGAAAGGTTTTTTATCATGCGGTTTTTCACGTCGCTTATTTTTACCACGTCGCATATCTCATCAAGATGCGCTTTTTTATCGAAATCGCATTTTTTCAGATCGTATATGAAGCCGAGATATTCATAGGGTGTCATTTCCATATAAAGCGGCGGCTGCTCCGGCAGAAAGCCTATTTTTTTCTTTACCTCCAGCGGATGCTCCAGTATATCCATGCCGTCTATCATCGCTTTGCCCGAGGTGGAAGAAAGGTACCCCGTGAGAATATTCATCGTAGTGGTTTTTCCCGCGCCGTTCGGACCGAGAAAACCGACCACTTCGCCCGGATGCACTTCAAAGCTGATGTCGTTTACGGCATATCTTTCGCCGTATTTTTTTACGAGATGCTCGATTTTTATCATATTTCCTCCGTGATTTGTATGCTCATTTTTTTAATCAAATGTTTCGATTGATTTTCTGTAATTTTTGTTTCCTTCGGTCTTGTTTATCCCGATTATGAAATCGGGCAGGGCACCGGGCGCGGGTTTTCCGTTTTTTAGCTGCATCCCGGGTTCCGCTTCCCAATCCATCATATATACCGTGACATCGTATTTGCCTTTTTCCAGAGTTAGCTTCAGTGAATTCTCGGCATCGGAATCCACGTATTCTATTCCGGAAAGCATGGCTGTGCCGTCCGTTTCAAAAAGATATTCTTCGGATTTCAGGTAAACATATTTGCTTTCTCTCTCGCTCAGCGTCTCGTTTATTTTCACTTCAAATTCAAGGCTGGCATCGGAGCGTATGTTTACGGGGACGATTTTTGCGATATCTATCTGCGCGAGTATGTCACTGTCCTCCAAAAAATATTTTTCCCATTCGTCGAGAGAATTGATATGCCTGTAGTGATCGTAATCCCACAAAACCCACATTCCGCTGTTTGTCGAAAGTATTTTTCTGTTTTTGCTTTCGGTTTTCTTCTTTTTGAATGCGTCGAAAAGTCCCATGCGAAATCTCCTTTTTTGAAAACGTATTTGTTGTATAGAAATGATATTTATTCTATTATATTTATGCTGTGCGGCACGTCGCAAACGCAAACTTCGGTGTATGCCCCGCCGTATTCACCGTCCGCCGTGAACGATACTTCCGTATCAAAGGAAAGCGTGGCTTGCGCCGCTTTCATCCGAACTATCATGGGTGAATCCGATTGCGCTATCAGCGCGCTTATAGCGACCTGCCATTCCGTTGCGTTGCGCGGGAAACGTATCAGCGTGATATCGAGCAGTCCGTCGCGCAGGCGCTCGCTTTCGTTATTTCCGAAAAAGCGTATGCCGCCGACTGTTTTTGAATTTGAAAACATGCCGTATATGAATTCGCCGGAAACCTCTTCGTTTTCCGTTTTCAGCGTCAGCTTATACGGCTTTAATTCCGTCAGACTTTTTGCCGCCTCCGCCACATAAGCCATCCTGCCGAAAGAAGCCTTTTTTGCCTGCGATGTCTGATATGCCACCGCCGTGAAAGCGCCGAATGCAGCCACATAAGAGAAATATTTTTCTCCCAGCCTGCCCACATCGTATTTTTCGGGTTTTCCGCGCGCTATTTTGTCTATAGCCATTTTTATATTGCGCGGAATACCGTGACTTCCGGCAAAATCATTTACCGTGCCTGTGGGAATATAGCCGAGCGCCGCCTTGCTTCCCGTGAGAAGCAGACCGTTGAGCGTTTCATTGAGCGTGCCGTCGCCGCCGCAGCATACCACGGCATCATATCCCGCGATATTTTCCGAAACAGCGCGGATGATATCGCCCGTGCATTTGGAAAAATAGACGGTTATCATCGGATATACGGGCGAAAGGATGGTGATCATATCATAGATCCAACGCTTTGCCGCACCGTCGCCGGAATGAGGATTTATTATCAGGAGCAATTTTTTCTCTGCCAAAGAACTTTCCTCCCATTATTATAGCTTTAAGTAATATTATACAGTAAAATAAGCGAAAAATCAAGTGCACAGGCGACTTATTTTAGTGAAAAGGCAATGAAGTTGTAAATAAATTGCGAATAAATATTGAAATATCCGCCGCTTCGTGATATACTACTATGGCTTCTGCAATAATAAAGGATATGGTGATAATGAAATGAAGGAAAAAACAAAGATAAAACGCGAAAGCTCCTGCCTGCCGAAGGGCTTTTATAAAACAGCGTTTTCTCTTGCCATACCGATAGCTCTGCAAAATCTGCTCACATCGAGCGGTTCTCTCGTGGATACGATAATGGTTATCGGACTGGGAAATACCAAGCTTTCCGCCATAGGTCTGGCGGGCAGACTGATGTTTCTTTTTAATGTGGCTTGTTTCGGCTTTTGCTCGGGCGGTGCCACTATGTTTTCGCAATACTGGGGCGCGGGCGACAGAAAAAATGTACGCCGCACATTCTGTACGGCGCTTACGGCGATAATGATTTTCGGTTTGATATTTGCTCTCGCTATGTTCTGCGCGCCGTCGTTTCTCATGCGCATATTTACAAATGACCCCGTGAAAGCCGCACTCGGTGCGGAATGCGTGCGCATTTATGCTTTCGGAATAATATTCATCGCTTTTTCGCAGATAGGCTGCGCGGCTCTGCGTGCCACGGAAAAAGTTTCCGTGCCGCTTATTGCTTCTGCGATTTCCGTATTGGTAAATACCTGTCTCAATTACATAATGATAAACGGAAAACTCGGTTTTCCCCGCATGGAGCTTCGCGGCGCGGCGCTTGCCACCGTCATCAGCGCGGCTGTACAGGCAATCATAGTTTTGCTGTTTATCATTTTCTCGGATAATGCGATAAAATCGAAAATAGAGGATTTCCGTTCGCTTTCAAAGGAATTTTTCCTGAAATATTTCCGCATAGCTTCACCCGTGATACTCAATGAAGTGATGTGGGCGGTGGGCACAAACATTTATGTTATCATACTCGCCAGCATGGGCGATGACAATTATGCGGGATATACCATATATGAATCGGTACAGCAATTGCTTTTCGTTTTCTTTGTGGGAATATGTCATTCCAGCGCGATAATAGTCGGCAAATATGTCGGCGACGGGAAGCACAGGGAAGCCTTTGCCGCGGCAAAACGCTTTCTCGTGATGGTGCCGCTGATGGGACTGCTCATGGGCGTGATAATAACATTTACGCGCGGACCGCTGCTTTCGATAATGCCGGTGGAAACGGAAAGCGCACGCGCCGTGGCGTCCTCGCTTCTTTTGATTTACGGCTATTGGCTCGTCGTGCGAATGATACCGTATACGGCGATATGCGGGATTTTCCGCGCGGGCGGCGATACTAAAACAGGATGTTATTTCGAGATACTCGCCATATATGTGCTGGGAATACCCGCGGCGTATATCTGTCGCTCACTTGGTGCGTCGTTTGTTCTCACGGTTTTTGCGATATTTTTTGCGGAGGACGTGGTGAAAGGCTCGCTTTGCCTGTATCGCTTTTTCAGCAAAAAATGGATAAAGCAGATAACGGACGTCCCGCCGGAGGAAGTTTTTCCGGAATGAGAATAGGAAAAAAGAGAGCGTCGGCTCTCTTTTTTCTTTTCATAAAGAAAGGGAAGCGGGCGACTGCGGTCGCCCGAGGTACGGTCGCGCTTTTTACTGACAAAAAGCGCGGGAAAAGTCATCAAAGGAAGGCTCCTCGCCCTCCTTTGCAAACTACCTCGCACCCCGTCGAGCTAGCCGCGGGAAGTAATGCGCGGCAAGTGAGTGCTATATATAGCAAATCGAAAAAGCCTTTGTCTATCTCTCATCATATCACCAGCCATACCGCGCGTGCGAACACAGTATGCCGCAAAAAGCGAGCAGATTCGACGGGGAGGGTGGTGCCACGCCGAAAGTTTAGCTACACTTCCCACTATAGACTAAACTCCACCCATGCGAGCATGGCTTGATGGACATCGAGTTGGGGAAGGCTTAGTTCCGGTCTGAACAGACAAAAGTCCGTGTTAAGCGGGGGTCTGAACCATACTTCCGATTTCGTCTACGGTCGGACTGTCGGGGCAGTATGTTCGCACGAGTCGCCGCGAGGCGACAGAAGGTGTTCAAAAGAGGAATTGACACATACGCGCAGCGTGTGTGTCGGCGTCGCCGAGACAGAAGTTAATTCTTTCCTCTTTTTGACTTTTGGTATACTCCGTCTCGGCGACGCCGTTCAGAGGTGGCTCCGCCACCCTGAAC
>CAKRQU010000009.1 GCA_934394585.1 uncultured Eubacteriales bacterium
GGGAAAAGTCATCAAAGGAAGGCTCCTCGCCCTCCTTTGCAAACTACCTCGCACCCCGTCGAGTCAGCCGCGGGAAGCAATGCGCGGCAAGTATGTGCTACAGATGGCAAAGCAAAAATATTTTTGTCTATCGCCCCGCGCATCATCAGCCATACCGCGCGTGCGAACAAAGTACGCCGCAAAAAGCGAGCAGATTCGACGGGGTGGATGGCTCCCGCCATGGCTTTAGCTACGCTTCCCGCTATAGGCTAACCTCCGACTACGCGAGCATGGCTTGATGGACATCGAGTTGTGGAAGGTTTAGTTTTGACTTGAACAGGCAAAAGTCCGAGTTAAGCGGGGGTCTGAACCGCGCTTCCGGTTTCGTCTATGGTCGGACTGTCGGGGAAGTATGTTCGCACGAGTCGCCGCGAGGCGACAGAAGGTGTTTAAAAGAGGAATACCTTCCTCTTTTTGACTTTTGGTACTTTTCTTCACAGAAAAGTACACCCCGTTCTCCTGCGAGGAGAAAAGTAACTTTCCCGCGCTTTTATGAAAAGCGCGACCTCGTCCACGGGCGACGGCAGTCGCCCGCCCCCCCTCTTGGCAAAGAGAAACATCTTTTTTGGTACTTTTGGTCACGCAAAAGTACACCCTCGTTTCCTTCGGAGAGGAAAGAAAAAAGCGGCAGAGAACCGAAATTCTCTGCCGCTTATTATACATCATTCGATGCTTGTATCTTATTTCTTGAGAGCTGCCTGAGCTGCTGCGAGTCTTGCTATCGGCACGCGGAAAGGCGAGCAGGATACATAATCAAGACCGATTTCATGGCAGAATTCTACGGAAGACGGATCGCCGCCGTGCTCACCGCATATACCGCAGGAGAGTCCGGGACGTGTGCTGCGACCGAGTTCTACAGCCATCTTCATGAGCTTGCCTACGCCTACCTGATCAAGTTTGGCGAAAGGATCGTTCTCGTAAATCTTGGAATCATAGTAAGCACCGAGGAATTTGCCTGCGTCATCACGGCTGAAACCGAATGTCATCTGTGTAAGGTCGTTTGTACCGAAGCAGAAGAATTCAGCTTCCTTTGCGATTTCGTCGGCTGTGAGAGCGGCACGGGGAATTTCTATCATCGTACCTACTTCGTACTTGAGATCGCTGCCTGCTGCTGCGATTTCTTCATCGGCAACCTTTACAACGAAGCTCTTTACATACTTAAGCTCTTTTACATCGCCTATGAGAGGAATCATTATTTCTGGAACAACGTTCCAGTCGGGATGTTTCTTCTTTACTGCGATAGCGGCGCGGATAACGGCTCTCGTCTGCATGGAAGCTATCTCGGGGTAAGTTACCGCGAGACGGCAGCCACGATGACCCATCATCGGGTTGAATTCATGGAGAGAAGCGATGATTTCTTTGATTCTTTCAACGCTCTTGCCCTGATCCTTTGCCAGACGGGCTATATCTTCCTCAGCTGTGGGAACGAACTCATGGAGCGGGGGATCGAGGAAACGGATAACGACAGGGTAGCCTTCGAGAGCCTCATAAAGCTTCTCAAAGTCGCTCTGCTGCATGGGAAGAATTTTAGCAAGAGCAGCTTCTCTTTCTTCCACTGTGTCGGAGCAGATCATTTCGCGGAAAGCGGCTATTCTGTCCGGCTCAAAGAACATGTGCTCTGTACGGCAAAGACCGATGCCTTCTGCGCCGAGCTCACGTGCTTTCTTTGCGTCTGCGGGTGTGTCTGCATTTGTGCGGACTCTGAGCTTTCTGTATTTGTCAGCCCATGCCATGATTCTGCCGAATTCGCCTGCGATTGTAGCGTCGACAGTGGGGATAAGACCTTCATAAATGTTACCTGTGGAACCGTCGATGGAGATCTCGTCGCCTTCATGGAATGTCTTGCCTGCGAGAGTGAATTTCTTGTTTTCTTCGTCCATTGCGATATCGCCGCAACCGGAAACGCAGCATTTACCCATACCGCGTGCAACAACGGCTGCATGGCTTGTCATACCGCCGCGAACAGTGAGGATACCCTGAGCGGCTTTCATACCTGTGATATCTTCGGGAGATGTTTCAAGACGAACGAGGACAACTTTCTTGCCCTTTGCTTTCCATTCTTCGGCATCTTCAGCCGTGAATACTACCTGACCGCATGCAGCGCCGGGAGATGCACCGAGACCGCGACCGAGAGGCTTTGTAGCTTTGAGAGCCTTGGCGTCGAACTGCGGGTGGAGAAGTGTATCGAGGTTACGGGGATCGATCATGAGGACGGCTTCCTGCTCGGTTCTCATGCCTTCGTCAACGAGATCGCATGCGATCTTGAGAGCGGCCTGAGCTGTTCTCTTACCGTTACGTGTCTGGAGCATATAGAGTTTGCCGTGTTCAACGGTAAATTCCATATCCTGCATATCTCTGTAGTGCTCTTCCAGAGTTTTGCAAACCTGCTGGAACTGAGCGAATGCCTCGGGGAACTTCTGCTCCATCTCGGCAATCTTCATAGGTGTACGAACGCCAGCAACAACGTCTTCGCCCTGCGCGTTTGTAAGGAATTCACCGAAAAGACCCTTTGCGCCTGTAGCGGGGTCACGCGTGAATGCAACACCTGTACCGCAATCGTCGCCCATATTACCGAAAGCCATGGACTGTACGTTTACGGCTGTACCCCAAGAATAGGGAATATCGTTGTCACGACGGTATACGTTTGCACGGGGGTTGTCCCAGCTGCGGAATACTGCCTTGATAGCGCCGAAAAGCTGTTCTTTCGGGTCGGAGGGGAAATCCGTACCGATTTTGGATTTGTATTCTTCCTTGAACTGACGAGCCAGCTCTTTGAGATCGTCTGCGTCAAGCTCGATATCCTGCTTTACGCCCTTTTCCTCTTTCATCTTGTCGATGAGCTGCTCGAAATACTTCTTGCCGACTTCCATAACGACGTCGGAATACATCTGTATAAATCTTCTGTAGCAGTCCCAAGCCCATCTGGGATTGCCGGACTTTTTGGATATTACTTCCACAACTTCTTCGTTAAGACCGAGGTTGAGGATGGTATCCATCATGCCGGGCATGGATGCGCGCGCACCGGAACGAACGGAAACGAGAAGCGGATTTTCATGATCGCCGAATTTCTTGCCTGTGATGGTTTCCATCTTTTCGATGTACTCCATGATTTCAGCCTGGATTTCGGGATTGATCTGCTTGCCGTCCTCATAATACTTTGTGCATGCTTCCGTGGTGATTGTGAAGCCCTGCGGAACGGGAAGTCCGATATTTGTCATTTCCGCGAGGTTTGCGCCTTTACCGCCGAGAAGCTCACGCATACCTGCGTTACCTTCTGTGAAAAGGTAAACATACTTCTTTGCCATTTGTTTTTTTCCTCCATAGTTTTTATTGAGATTTTTACAAATCTATACATTTTGGTATTATATCATAGATTTTTCCAAATATCTATAGCTTTTATGAAAAAAGTTGAGAAAAAAAGCGAAAAATTTAAGAAAATCGGGTTTACCTATTGCAAAAATCGCTTTTCGGGGGTAAAATAAAGTGAAAAAAGCCGCGGCGCGGCATAAATACGGCATTGCTACGGAAGGGAGGCGATCTCCTTTCCGCATTTCGTGCTGTTTTCGGAAAGGGTAGAAATATGTCGATTTTCGATTTATTCAAAAAGATAGAAAGCGATGGAAAAAGCGCGCCCGTATCGTATATAGTGGCAGGGCTGGGAAATCCCGGGACAAAATACGAAAAGACGAGGCACAATGCGGGTTTCCTCGCGATAGACAGCATAGCGCAGAAGCTGGGCGAAAAGATAAATTCGTCAAAATTTCAGTCGCTTTGCTGCCGCACGACAATAGACGGCACGGGGGTGCTTCTGATGAAGCCGCAGACGCTCATGAATGCCTCCGGTATAGCCATAGACGAGGCGGCTTCATTCTATAAAATACCGCCGGAGCATATAATAGTGCTGTGCGACGATATCATGCAGAAACCCGGGCATATCCGCATAAGAAAGAGCGGAAGCGCGGGCGGGCACAACGGGCTGAAAAGCGTGATAGGCTTTTGCGGGAGTGAATTTCCGCGTATCCGCATGGGCGTGGGAGAAAAGCCTGCACCGGAATACGATCTCGCCGACTGGGTGACGGGAAAGCTCCCCGACGCGGATATGAAGGCGCTCGTTTCCCGATTTGACGATGTATACGAGGCGCTCCGTCTGATACTTCGCGGAGATTACGATCGTGCGATGAATTTATATAATAAATAGATGATATATGATTAAAGCCAATATTATTTCAAATCAGATTTCGGCGCAGAGAGAGTTTGCGCAGCTGCTGAAAACCCGCCGGGAAAACAAGGGGAAATCCAAAAAACTGCCCTCTATGATAACTGGGCTTTGCGAGGGGGCGCTCGACGCTTTTCTCGCTGCTTTCATCGGCGCGGACTGCGCAGACGAGCCTTCGCTGATACTGGTGCAGGATGAAAAAACGGCGCGGCATATAAATTCCGCGCTCGCCTGCTTCGGCATAAAAAGCATGATTTTTCCCGCGCGCGATCCCGTTTTTTACAATATGACGGCTTCGCACGATGCGGAGTATAACAGGCTTTCCGCGCTTTCCGAAATAAGCGCCGGAAGCGGCGTGGCTGTGATAGCCACACCTGATGCGGCCATGCAGTCTACCATGCCGCGGGACAGGCTCTGCGCCTGCGAATTTACGCTTTCAGTGGGCGACAGCGTGGATATGGCGGAGCTTTCCCGTGCTCTGGTGGAAAGCGGATATGTTTCGTGCGAGCTGGTGGACGGCAAAGGCAGATTTGCCGTGCGCGGAGGCATCGCGGATATTTTCACGCCGCAATCGGATATGCCCGTGCGCCTGGAGCTTTTCGGCGACGAGATCGACCGAATAGGATATTTCGATATAATGACGCAGAGATGGACGGAAAATCTGCGCTCGGTAAAAATCCTTCCCGCGCGGGAGATTATCCCCGATGGGGAGGCGCGCGTCCGCATCGGAAAAGCGATAGACCGCCTGCTGAAAAAGGCGAAAAGCGAAGCGGCGCAGAATTCGCTGATGACGGAGAAAACAGCCGTGGAAAGCGGCGCCGAGGTTCTCGCGGCGGAGAAATATCTTCCTTTGATATATGAAAAGCGCACGTGCCTGCTCGATTATTTCAATGAGGACAGCGCCGTTTTCATGATAGAATCATCGGGCATTTCGGAAAGACTGCGCGCCGCCTGCCGCCACGGAGAGGAAACGACAAAGCAGCTTCTCACCGACGGCGTTATGCCCGCCGGCTGCGGAATACTTTACTGCGACGAAACGGATCTGCTTTCATTTGCCGAGCGTACCGGCGCGATAATAGCAAATTCATTCCTTTCACAGTATGCGGGCAGGCTCTGGGAAATATACTCGGTGCATACCCGCTCGACATCGTCGTTTGCGGGAAACGCGGAGGCGCTTTGCGAAGATACGCAGTCGTATATCCGCGCGAAATACCGCATAGTGATAGCCGCGGAAAACGAAACGGAAGCGGCAAATACGCGCGATATTCTTTCGGAGCACGAGATAAAATCCACTTATGCCCCCGATATATCGGGCATAACGGAAATCGTACCCGGGATACCGATGGTGACGGTTTTCCCCTGCACCGGATTTGAAACGGTGAATTCGAAATTCATCCTTTTCTCTCTCGGCGAGGGGGAAGCGGTGAAAGCACGCACCCGGAGCAGGCACAGGACGAAAAACAGAAAAACGGCGAAGGAAAAAATCCTTTCCTACGCGGATCTGACAGTGGGCGATTATGTAGTTCACGACACGCACGGCATAGGCAGATATATGGGGCTGGAAACGATACGCGATTACACGGGCGTATGCCACGACCATATAAAAATACAGTATTCCGGCACGGATGTGCTTTACGTCCGCTGCGAACAGATAGAAACCGTTTCCAAATATATAGGCGCGGGCGCCGACGAGGGAACGATAAAGCTTTCGAAACTGGGCGGCACGGAATGGATAAAGACGAAATCGCGCGTGAAAGGCGAAGTAAAGCAGATGGCAAAGGAGCTGATCGCGCTTTATGCCGAGCGTATGCGCCGCCCGGGTTTTGCTTTTGATGCCGACGACGATATGCAGAGAGAATTCGAATCGCTTTTCGAATATGAGGAAACGGAAGGGCAGCTCGCCGCTTCCGAGGATATAAAGCGCGATATGGAAAAGCCTGTGCCGATGGACCGCCTGCTTTGCGGTGATGTCGGCTTCGGCAAAACGGAAGTGGCGCTCCGCGCGGCTTTCAAAGCCGTGGTGGGCGGAAAGCAGGTTGCCATTCTCGTTCCGACAACCATACTCGCCATGCAGCATTACCAGACGATAGTATCGCGTATGCGCGGCTTTCCCGTGAAGGTTTCGCTATTGTCGCGTTTTCGCACGCATGCCGAGCAGGAAGCGGCGGTGCGTTCACTGCGGCGCGGAGATACCGATATAGTGGTGGGCACGCACAGGCTGCTCTCCTCGGATATACAGTTTCACGATCTCGGGCTCGTCATCATAGATGAGGAGCAACGCTTCGGCGTGGCTCACAAGGAAAAGCTGAAGCAGATATCGAAAAACGTGGATGTGCTCACTCTGACGGCTACGCCGATACCGAGGACGCTGAATATGGCGATGAATTCGATACGCGATATGTCCGTGCTCGATGAAGCGCCCGGCGACAGGATGCCCGTGCAGACTTATGTGCTGGAATACGACGATCTCGTGATAAACGAGGCGATCAGACGCGAGCTTCACCGCGGCGGGCAGGTTTTTTACCTGCACAACAGGATAGAAAACATAGCAGGTACGGCGGCGCGGCTGAAAAAGGAATTTCCCGATGCGAATATAGATATAGCACACGGCAGGATGGAAAAAGAGGAGCTCGCCGATATATGGCAGAGCCTCGTCGAAGGCAATACGGACATTCTCGTCTGCACCACGATAATAGAAACGGGCGTGGACGTGCCGAACGCAAATACGCTGATCATCGAAAATGCCGATATGATGGGGCTTTCCCAGCTGCATCAGATACGCGGCAGAGTAGGCAGAAGCGCAAGGCGTGCCTATGCTTATTTCACCTACCGGCAGGGAAAGGCGCTGAGCGACATATCGACAAAAAGACTTGCCGCGATACGTGATTTCACGGAATTCGGTTCCGGTTTCAAAATAGCTCTGCGCGATCTGGAAATACGCGGCGCGGGCGATATACTCGGCGCCCGCCAGCACGGACACATGGAAAGCGTGGGCTATGATATGTATCTGAAAATACTGAACGAAGCCATTCTGGAGGAGCGCGGGGAAACACCGCCGAAAAAAACGGAATGCACCGTTTCCGTGGGCAGGGACGCATATATACCGGAAAGCTATATTTCTTCCGTTTCACAGAGAATAGATATGTACAAAAAAATAGCTGCCATAGAAAACGAGGCGGATGCCGACGATATCGCGGACGAATTGCTCGATCGCTACGGCGATATGCCGCAGTCGGTGGAAACCCTGCTTTCCGCGTCGCTGGTGCGCGCGCTCGGAAGCGAATGCGGCATAACACAGATAGACAAGCGCGAGGGCGGCGTGATATTTTATCCGGAGCAGGCGGATTTCTCCGTGCTTTCGCAGATCAGCGCGGCTTTTCCAGCGAGAATAACCATAGTCCCGTCGGAGCGAACGTATTTTACGCTGAAAATAAAGCGTTCGGAGCCGATTTTAACGGCAGTTTCCGATTTGTTAAAGAAATATATACAAATAAAATCGAAAAAAGAGTAGATTTTTTTGAAAATATATGTATAATATTATTATACTCATTTTTTTCCTGCATTTTTTTGCGGGAAAGCACTAAAAAACAAAGGAGTTTCATTCACAATGAAAGCAAAAAGACTTATTTCAATCGTTTTGGCTGTATTCATGCTGGCTACGGCTGTACTCACACTCGCATCATGCGGCGAAAAGGTTGCCATGTCGCTCGAGATAGACGGAAAAACATATACCGTCACCACAAAAGAGCTGGATTTCCTTTTCCCCTTCGTAAAAACCAATCTTTTCTACAGCTACGGCTTTACCACCGATTTCAATACACCATCCATCTGGTCCGGTGAAACCGAAAGAGAAGACGGCACAAAGACGACCGCAGGCGAGCTTCAGACGGAAAATATCCTCAAAATGGCAAAAAATCTGCTCGTGACGAAATATCTTTACGATAAATACGGCAGTCCCGCCATCGACAGCGAAAAGCTCACGGAATATCAGACGCTTGTGAAAACAAAACTCAATTATTACGGATATGGCAAGGAAGGCTACTACAAGAGATATTTCGGCTATACCACAGAGCAGGAGCTGGATTATTACACGCGCGGTCTTGAAGGCGACGCTATAGTGGAATATCTTTTCGGCGAAAACGGCATAATGAAGATTTCCGATGAAGAAAAGGAAAAATACTACGCCGACAACTACTACGCTTATCAGTTTATCATGCTCGATATGAATAAAGACGTGACCAGAGATGAGGACGGAAACAGAGTTCGGAAAACGGAAAAGGACAAGGACGGAAAAGAAACCACTCTCGACGAATACGAATACACAAATCTGACCGACGATCAGAAGGAAGCAAAGAAAAATACCGTAAAGGAAATAGAAAAGGCGCTCAAAGAAGGCGCGGATTTCGCAGAGCTTATCGAAAAATATTCCGACAGTTTTGAATCCGTAGAGCATGCAAAGGCTTATATCATTTCCAAAGACGGCACGCTCATAAACACCACCGTACAGGAAAAGGTAAAGGATTTTAAAGTGGGCGACTATACGGAAGAGGGAATATCCTATTCCAATGACAACTACACATATTTCGTAAAGAAAGTGGAGCTTCCCGTAAAAGCTTACGAAGAGGAAGAATACGAAGAATTTTTCACATCCTTTGACGACGATATGAAGGATGGAAAATACAGCGATATGTGCGACGAATATGTGGACAAGATAGTCGTAAACGACAGCGTAGTTTCCAAATACAGCTTTGTAAAGGCATTTCTCAGCGACTATGTAAATACAAGATATCAGTCTTCTACGAACTGAGAAAGTGTTTGGATTTGTAAAGCCCTTTTTCCCCGAAATGAGGATAAAGGACAGCGATTTCTATAAAAGCGTATACTGCGGAGTATGCCGCGCGATGAAAAAGGAAACCGGCGCGCTTTCCTGCGCATTTTTAAGCTACGATGCCGTTTTTCTTGCGCTGGCACGGCTCGCGGTGACGGGCGAAAGCTACACAGTGGTACGCGAAAAATGCTTACGTCATCCTTTCCGCAAAAGAGCGGTGATGCGGGAATCCGCTTCGCTTTCGTTTGCGGCAAAGGCGAGCGCCGCTTTGCTTTACGGCAAGCTGCGCGATGACATAACCGATGAAAAAGGCAAAAAAAGAGCGGCGGCGAAAGCGGTCGCTCCTTATGCAAAAAAATTCAGTCGCAGAGCGGATTTTCCGGAGGCGGACGATATCATGGCGGACAGGCTCGCGGCGCTTGCCACGGCGGAAAAGGAAAATGCCTCTCCCGACGCGTGCGCCGATATTTCGGGCGAAATGCTTGCGGGAGTAGCAGCTTTCGGTCTGGAAGGCGAAAAATACGCGATAATGCGCGAGATAGCTTTTCATATAGGCAGATGGATATATCTCGCGGATGCCGTATGCGATTATCCCGAAGACGTGAAAAGAGGGAGATTTAATCCCTTTGCCGCGGAATATACCGCAGAGGAAATGAAAAAATTCGCAGAGGAGGAAGCTTACGAGCTTACCGTTCCCGATCTTGCGGCGGCTCAGAATGCTTTTGCACTCGCCGATTGCCGCGATGCGCATATAAATGCCTGTATAGAGAATATACTTCATTACGGAATGAAAAATTCGTTTTACATAACCATGAGAAAGGAGTGGCATGATGAACGATCCTTATAAAGTGCTGGGGGTTTCTCCCGATGCGAGCGAAGAAGAAATAAAAAAGGCTTACCGCGAGCTGGCGCGGAAATATCATCCGGATAATTATGCCACGAGTCCTCTTGCCGATCTCGCGCAGGAGAAAATGAAAGAGATAAACGAAGCCTACGATACCGTGATGCGCGAGCGCCAGAGCAGAAACGAAAGCGGGCAGGGAAGCAGCAATGCCGGCTACGGAGCAGGTTCTTCCGACGGAAATTTCGGATATATCAGAACACTGATAAACAACCGCAATTTCTACGAGGCGGAAATCCAGCTCGACGCCGTTGCAAAGGACGGCAGAAATGCGGAATGGTATTATCTGAAGGGCTGTGTTTTCATGGGCAGAGGATGGTATTTTGAGGCATCAAAGCATTTTCACCGCGCCTGTGAAATGGACCCGCAAAATCCCGAATATGCCGCCGCCGTGAACAGTATGAAGAATTTTTCGCAGAATTACGACAGCGGTAACGGCAACGGGCACACCGCATGCAGTACATGCGATGTATGCTCGGGGCTGATATGTGCGGATTGCTGCTGCGAAGCAATGGGCGGCGACCTGATAAGCTGCTGCTGAAGCTTTTTTGGAGGTTGCTTTGAAAAAGGTAAAAAAGCTTGCGCTCTGCGCGCTGATGACATCCGCGTGCGTCGTGGTCATGTTCATCGGCTCGATATCGGGTTTTCTTGATATATGTACGGCAGCGGTGGCGGCGCTGGTGGTCGCTTTCTGCACGGTGGAGTTCGGTACTGTTTACGGATGGCTTGTTTACATAGCTTCCGGAGCCGTGGCGCTTATGATACTTCCCGCAAAGGAAGCGGCATGGAGCTTTGCCTTGTTTTTCGGTTTTCATGCCATGCTCATATCGCTGTTTTCAAAACTGCCGCGGTGGGCTTCTTTTGTAATCCGCATCGTGATAATGAATGCTACGCTCGTATTGATATACATGTTTTTCAGTGAGCTGATGGATATGCCGACGGTGACATGGATGAAAATAGCCGTATTTGTCACGGCAAATGCGATTTTTGTCCTCAGCGACAGGCTGTACCGCTCGCTTTTGCGGATTTATTTCTTTAAATACCGCGACAAAATATCAAAATTTCTCAAATAAAAATCCCGCTTTTGTCGGTTTTTCGGCAAAAGCGGATTTTTTTGCGATTTTTTTCAAAAAAGCTATTGACAAATCGTTTTTTATATGATATTATCGTATCATCGTTTTAACATATTAAAACGCTAAAACAAAATTGTGCTTCAATCAGGAGGGTATATCAATTATGAAAAAAATCGTTTCTTTGGTGCTTTGCTTTGCCATGATGGCAATGATGCTTTTTGCCTTTGCTTCGTGCGGCAAAAAGGATGACAATGTTCTCGTATGCGGAGTGACGCTCGTGGACCGCATAAATTATAAGGACGAAAACGGCGAGTGGGTCGGTTTCGACAGTGATTTTGCAAAGGAAGTGGGCAAAATCCTCGGCATGGAAGTGAAATTTCAGGAGATAGAATGGGGTCAGAAATACAGCGAGCTCGCTTCCGGTGCCATCGACTGTATATGGAACGGCTTTACGGCAAACAGCTCCGACGACGGCACGCCGAGAAAAGAGCTGGTCGATTTTTCCTACGGCTATATGCTCAATCAGCAGTGCGTCGTGGTAAAGAAATCAAATCTCGATAATTACAAAAGCGAAGCGGATCTCGCAGGCAAAACGGCTGTGGCGGAAGCGGGAAGTGCAGGTCAGAGCTACGCCGACGGCGCTGTGGGCGACAATGGCAAGGTGATAAAAGCTGCTGCGCAGATAAATACATTCACTGAAGTCAAGGCGGGCGCTGCGGATTTTGCCGTAGTGGATATAATCCTCGCGCAGAATGTCTGCGGCAAAGGCAGCTACGAGGATCTCTGCATAGTGGATGCGATAGAGCTTGAATCCGAAATATACGCCATAGGTTTCCGCCGCGGCAGCGATCTCACGGCAAAGGTAAACGAAGCCATAAAAATTCTGCGCGACAACGGCAAGCTCGAAGAAATCGCGAAAAAATACGGGCTTGAAAACAGCCTTTCCGTTCAGGAAACGATAAACTATTGATAGTAAAGGACGACAAAAATGAGTTTTGCTGAAGTTACGCTCAGCCTGCTTTCGGGTCTGAAAACAACCTGTATTATATTTGCGCTGACGCTGGTGACAGCATTGCCGCTCGGTCTGGTCATCGCATGGGGTTCCATGTCGAAATTCAAGCCGCTTTCATACATAGTAAAGGTTTTTGTATGGATAATCCGCGGCGTGCCGCTGATGCTCCAGATATTTGTGGTATTTTATGTGCCTGGCTTTGTTTTCGGTACGCCGATATCGTCGCGCTTTACCGCGGTGATAATAGCTTTCGGCATAAATTATGCCTGCTATTTTTCCGAAATATACCGCGGCGGCATAGAAAGCATACCCGCGGGGCAGTATGAAGCGGGGCAGGTTCTCGGCATGACAAAAAGCCAGATATTTTTCAGAGTTATTCTGATGCAGGTGATAAAGCGCATACTCGCGCCCATGTCAAACGAGGTGATAACCCTCGTAAAGGATACGGCGCTCGCACGCGTTATCCTCGTCACCGAGGTGCTGAAATGCGCCGAGGATCTGATGAGCATGCGCGGACTTATATGGCCGCTTTTCTATGCGGGTGTATTTTATCTCATTTTTGTCGGCATACTCACGCTTCTTTTCGGGCATCTCGAAAAAAAGCTTGCTTACTATAAAATATAACGGAGTGTAAAATGGCATTTCTCGAAGTAAAAGGTCTGGTAAAAAAATTTGACAGAGCCGATGTGCTGCGCGGTGTGGATTTCACGCTGGAAAAAGGCAATGTGCTCAGCATAATAGGTTCATCGGGCAGCGGAAAAACCACGCTGCTCCGTTGCCTGAATTTTCTCGAAACGCCCGATGAGGGAAGCATCACGGTGGATGGGCAGTGCGTTTTCGACGCTTCGCAAAAGGAAAGCGGCGCCGCGGCTCTCCGCGAAAAGCGACTGCATTTCGGGCTGGTTTTTCAGTCTTTCAATCTTTTTCCGCAGTACACCGTTTTTGAAAATCTCACGCTGGCTCCGCGTCTGCGCGCGGCAGAGGACGCAAAAAAGAAAAAAGATCCCGCCGCAAAAAAGCGCATTTTCGAAAGCATAGATGTGCAGGCAAAAGAGCTTCTGGCGAAAGTGGGACTATCGCAAAAGCGCGACGCTTATCCCTGCGAGCTTTCCGGCGGACAGCAGCAACGCGCTTCTATCGCGAGGGCACTCATGCTCAGTCCCGATATACTTTGCTTTGACGAGCCGACATCCGCGCTCGATCCGGAGCTGACGGGCGAGGTTCTGAATGTGATACGTGAGCTTCGCGACAACAGCAGGACGATGATAATAGTTACTCACGAAATGGAATTTGCGCGCAAGGTTTCCGACAAAATAATGTTTATGAGCGAAGGCGTATGCGCCGCTTACGGCACGCCGGACGAGCTTTTTTCCGATAATGCGAATGAAAGACTTGCCGCTTTTATAGGCGCTTTCGGAAAATAATTTATTTTAATATAAAATGTTGACTTATATCCTCTCTTGGTTTATAATGTAGGTGCTTTTACGGCACCTGCATTATTTTTTACGGAGGTTTTTATGTTTTATCCGAAAAACGGCGAAAGCACTCTTTCGCCCGAGCTTTTCAAAGCTCCCACGAGTGAATATCGCGCGGTTCCTTTCTGGTCATGGAACTGCGAACTGAAACCCGACCTGCTCACAAAGCAGATAGAATGCATGAAAAAAATGGGCTTCGGCGGCTACAATATGCATTCGCGCGTAGGTCTTGCCACGCCTTATCTTTCGGACGAATTTATGAATCTCGTCCGCCTTTGCATAGAAAAAGGAAAGGCGGAGGGAATGTATTCCTGGATATACGACGAGGACAAATGGCCATCGGGCTATGCGGGCGGTTTTGTCACAAAAGATGTGGAGATGCGCCGCAAAAAGATTTTTATCACGCCCGTGCCGTATCGCGATGAAAATCTCGTGCTCGACAGCGATATCGAAAAAGCCACCGACAAAAAACCGGAAGGAAAATATATATTTCTTTGCTGCTATGATGTGAAGCTCGACGAAAACGGCGATCTTCTTTCATATTGCCGCATTGATATTTCGGAGAGAGCAGAGGCGAGAAAGTATTTTGCTTATCTCGAATACGATGCCGATGACGACCGTTTCAACGGGCAGGCGTATGTGGATACATTAAAAAAAGAAGCCATAGATAAATTTATCGCCGTGACGCACGAGCGATACAAAGCGTGCGTAGGCGATGAATTCGGCAAAGCCGTACCCGCCATATTCACGGACGAGCCGCAGTTTTCACATATAACACAGCTGAATTTCGCCGCGCAGGAAAGCGGCGGCGCTTCTTACGCATTTACAAACGATTTTGACGATACATTCAGAGCCGCCTACGGTATAAGTCTGCTCGATCATTTCCCCGAGGTGGTATGGAACCTGCCCGAGGGCAAAGTTTCCCGCGCGAGATATCTTTATTATGACCACGTGGCTGAAAGATTTGCCGAGGCTTTTTCCGATAATATCGGCAAATGGTGCCGCGAAAACAACATATTGCTTTCGGGTCATGTGATGGATGAATTCCTGCTGAAAACACAGACATGGGCAGTGGGCGACTGCATGCGCCAGTACCGCGGTTTCGGTCTGCCGGGCATAGATATGCTTGCCGACAAACGCGAGCTTACCACGGCAAAGCAGGCGCAGAGCATGAGCCGTCAGATGGGAGCGCCGGGTGTGCTTTCCGAGCTTTACGGCGTTACGCGCTGGGAATTTGATTTCCGCGGGCATAAATTGCAGGGCGACTGGCAGGCGGCTCTCGGCGTGACAGTGCGCGTGCCGCACCTTTACTGGGCTTCCATGCGCGGAGAGGCAAAACGCGATTATCCCGCGCCCATCGGTCATCAGTCGCCGTGGCATGAGAAATATTCGCTCATAGAGGATCATTTCGCCAGAGTGAATACAGCGATGACGCGCGGCAAACCCGCGGTGAGAGTGGCTGTTATTCATCCTATAGAAAGCTATTGGCTCGCGGTCGGACCAAATGACCGCGCGACGCTTTCCCTGCGCGAAATGGATAATCTTTTCTGCGATACGGCAAGATGGCTTATTACCGGCGGCATAGATTTCGATTACATAAACGAATCCATGCTTCCCGCGCAGTATGAAAAGACGGACAGCGGGCTTAAAATAGGCGAGATGAAATACGACGCCGTAGTCGTGCCCAATCTGAAAACCATACGCAAAACAACGCTCGACGCGCTGGAAAATTTCCGCGCGACAGGCGGCGATATAATATTCATGGGCAATATCCCCACGCATGTGGACGCATGCGAATCATCGCGCGCGCATGAATTTGCAAAGCTTTGCCGTCATATAAATGCGGCAAAGGATGAACTCATTCTCGGTCTGGAAAAATACAGAGATATAAAAATCTGCGACGGAAACGGAGATCCGTATTCAAATTCGGCATACAGAATGCAGAGCGACGGCGATAAAAAGCATATTTTCATTTCGCATATTTATCGCCCCGCGGATATAAATCTCGCCTATATAGAAACGCTGAATGTGGAAATAAATGGCGAATGGAAAGTTTCTCTCATGGATACGCAGACAGGCGAAATAAAGCCGATGCCCGCGAGATACAGCGGCGGCAATACGCGCATAAAATGGGTGTGCGGCGTCTGCGATTCGCTTCTCTTGGAGCTGGAAGCGGGAAGAGGAGAAGAAGGCGAGACAAAAGAAGAGAGCTTTGCCGCCGAAGAATTTCTTTCGGGCAGAGCGGAATTTTCGCTTTCCGAGCCGAATGTGCTCCTTCTCGACAAGCCTTCCTACAGCCTGAACGGCGGCGCGGAAAAGCGCGAGCGCGATATACTTTTCACGGATATGGCGGTCCGCGATGAACTGGGCATACGCAGACGCGGCGGCAAAATGAAACAGCCGTGGCTGGAGCCGCTCGATAAAAATCCGAAAGAAAAGCTGAAGCTTTTTTATGATTTCGAAAGCGATATCGAATACAGCGGTGCGGAGCTGGCTATAGAATGTCTTGAATATACCGATGATATTCTGCTGAACGGCGAAAAGGCGGACAAGAGCGGAAAAGGTTATTATGTAGATGAAGAAGCGCTGACAAAGATTGCGCTGCCCACGATAAGAAAAGGCAAAAACCGACTGGAAATAAATTATCGTTTCGGCGATATAACACAGCTGGAAAGCTGCTTTATACTCGGCAATTTCGGCGTGGAGCTTCTCGGCACGGAGGCAAAAATCACTGCAATGCCGGAGACAATCGGTTACTTTGACATAGTGGCTCAGAAACTGCCTTTCTACGGCGGAAATATAACATACAAAACTTCGTTCATTTCCGACGGCGGCGACAAAACGCTGGAAATAGCCAAGTACGCGGGGTCGCTGATGACTGTGCGCCTCGACGGAGCGGAGAAGGGCGCATTGATTTATCCGCCGGCAAGACTGGCGCTCGGAACAGTCCCCGCGGGAGAACATACGCTGGAAATAACGCTCTACGGAAACAGAGCAAATACTTTCGGTACGCTTCACAATATCGATGAAAATATAAGCTATTGCGGTCCGGCAAGCTGGGTGACGCGCGGCGGCAGATTCTGGTGCCCCGAATATGTTACGAAGAGGACAGGCATACTTTCATCCCCGCGTTTGCTGACAAAATAAGAGAAGCGCAAAAAAGGCGACCGTCCGGTCGCCTTTTTTCAGTGGGAGGGAGATTTTCATAAAAGTGCGGAAAAGTTTCTTTCTCTACCGGGAAGCGGGGGTGTACTTTTCACTGACGAAAAGTACCAAAAGTCAAAAAGAGGAAAGCAACTCCTGTCTCGGCGACGCCGACACACACGCTGCGCGTATGTGTCAATTCCTCTTTTAAACGCCTTCTGTCGCCTCGCGGCGACTCGTGCGAACATACTGTCCCGACAGTCCGACTGTAGACTAAACCGGAAGCACAGTTCAAATCCACGCTTAACACGGACTTTTGTCTGTGCAGATTTAAGCCTTAGCTTCCCCAACTCGATGTCAATCAAGCCATGCTCGATTTGGTGGAGTTTTGACTATAGTGGGAAGCGTAGCTGAAGCTATGGCGGAAGCCACCCACCCCGTCGAATCTGCTCGCTTTTTGCGGCATACTATGTTCGCACGCGCGGTATGGCTGATGATATGATGAGAGATAGACAAAAGCTTTTTTGCTTTGCTATCTGTAGCACTTACTTGCCGCGCGTTACTTTCTGCGGCTAACTCGACGGGGTGCGAGGTAGTTTGCAAAGGAGGGCGAGGAGCCTTCCTTTGATGACTTTTCCCGCGCTTTTGGTCACTCAAAAGCGCGACCCCGTCCACGGGCGACCGCAGTCGCCCGCCCTCCTCTCGGCAAAGAGCAACTTCCTTTTGGTACTTTTCGTCAGTGAAAAGTACACCCCGTTTCTCCTGTTGGAGAAAAACTAACTTTTTCCCGCGCTTTTACAAAAAAGCGCCTCATTTTCCCCTTTTTATAAAAAATCTCCCACGCAAAAACAAAAACAGAGCCGAGGCAAAAGCCGAGGCTCTGTTTCTTGCTTTATTCAAATCAATTAAACATCAAGCTTAGCCTGGTTGATCTTTACACCGGGGCCCATTGTGCTTGCTATAACGCAGCTCTTGATGTACTGACCCTTTGCAGCGGCAGGTTTAGCTTTGATAACTGCGCCCATGAGCGTATTGAAGTTATCCTGAAGCTTTTCTGCGCCGAAAGAAGCCTTACCGATGGGGCAGTGAATGATATTCGTCTTATCAAGACGATATTCGATCTTACCTGCTTTGGCTTCGTTTACGGCTTTTGCCACATCCATGGTAACTGTGCCTGCCTTGGGGTTAGGCATAAGTCCTTTAGGACCGAGTATCTTACCAAGACGACCGATAACGCCCATCATATCGGGTGTTGCGATAACTACGTCGAAATCGAACCAGTTTTCGCCGGTGATCTTTGCTACCATATCTTCTGCACCTACGTAATCAGCGCCGGCTGCCTTGGCTGCTTCAGCCTTGTCACCTTTTGCGAAAACGAGTGTTCTTACTGTTTTACCCGTGCCGTGAGGAAGAACTACCGCACCGCGAACCTGCTGGTCTGCATGACGGCTGTCAACACCAAGACGGATGTGAAGCTCGATTGTTTCGTCGAATTTTGCTTTCGATGTCTGGCAAACGAGAGCTATTGCTTCGTTGCTGTCATAAAGCTTTGTTTTGTCGATAAGCTTTGCGCTATCCTGATATTTCTTACCCTTAAACATTCTTGCTTACCTCCTTAGTCCTCTACCGTGATACCCATGCTGCGGGCTGTGCCTGCAATCATGCTCATAGCTGCTTCTACGGAAGCCGCATTGAGGTCGGGCATTTTTGTTTCGGCGATTTTGCGTACCTGCTCCTTTGTGAGGGAAGCAACCTTTGTCTTGTTCGGAACAGCGGAAGCCGTTTCGATTCCGCAAGCCTTCTTTATAAGAACGGCAGCGGGAGGAGTTTTTGTGATGAACGAGAAGGAACGGTCTGCGAATATTGTGATTACTACAGGGATGATAAGACCGATATCGTTCTTTGTGCGCTCATTGAATTCCTTTGTGAACGCTGCGATATTAACGCCGTGCTGACCGAGTGCCGGACCAACAGGCGGCTGGGGAGTAGCTTTGCCCGCAGGCAGCTGAAGCTTTACATAAGCTGTAATTTTCTTTGCCATAATTATACCTCCGAATGTGGTAGTATTTCGGGAGAATCAAAATAAAAATTTTCTCCCTCCCACAAAAGCGCACAATAAAGGCTGTATCATGCGCCCAAAATAAATGTCAGTCTGCGAGAGCGACGCTTGACGTATCAAGCTCGACTGCGGTATCTCTGCCGAAAACGGAAGCGATAACCGTAACTTTTTTGCCGTCCGCCGAAACGCTTTCCACTTTTCCGATAAAGCCGGACATGGGACCGTTTACGATCTTTACATTGTTTCCTGCGGCAAAGGCGGGTGCCACCACGCGCGTATCTACGCCGAGTGCCTCCACTTCTTTGTCCGAAAGCGGGACGGGACGCGAACCGGGACCGACAAAACCGGTAGCGCCTGTGATGTTTCTTACGACGTGCCATGTTTCGTCGGACATGATCATCTTGACGAAAACATAACTCGGAAAGAGCTTGCTTTCCACTTCTTTTGTTTTGTCGCCGGACTGCTCAACAACGATCTCGGAAGGGATCTTCACATCTGTAATCAGATGCGAGATGCCGCGGTTTTCGATGATCTTTTCAAGATTGGTCTTTACTTTGTTTTCGTATCCGGAATAGGTATGAACAACATACCACTTGGCTTCGTTTGTCTGATCCATACGCTCCTCCTGTAAACTATTCTGCGATTGTCAAAATAGAATCAGAGAAGTGCGAACCAGTTTGCGAGTTCGACAAAAAGATGATGGAAACCTGTGTCTACAGCCGCAAGGAACGCGCCGAAAACAACGATACTTACAAGAACGACAGCCGTGTTCTTGAAAAGCTGCTTCGGAGTGGGCCATACGAGCTTTTTGAATTCGCTCTTATAGTCTTTGAAGAATTTTCCGATTTTCTTGAAAAATCCTACTTTTGCAGTTTTTGTTTTTTCTGCCATGTTTTCCTCCTTGCCGAGCTAAAAAGCTCAAATTCCTTTACTTGGTTTCTTTGTGCAAAGTGTGCTTGCGACAAAACTTGCAGTACTTGTTGAGTTCAAGTCTGTCAGGGTCGTTTTTCTTGTTTTTCATTGTGTCGTAGTTTCTTTGCTTGCATTCGCTGCATGCGAGTGTGATTCTGACGCGCATTTTCGGGACCTCCTGTTTTGATTTAGCCGATGGAAAAATAAAAAAGCGCTCTTCGGTTTTGAAAACAGAAGCGCGACAAAATAAGGCGGTTTTCAGGTGAGAAAACGCCGTATTATTCTTTTCGTCGGCATTGTTTAGTACCTCCCTCGGATAGGAGCGCAAGAAAACCGCATCCTATGAGGTATATTTATAATATCATATAAAAAAGCCGTTGTCAATAGGTTTTGCCCGATTTCCGGCATATTTTGCGATAAATTTCCGCAAAGTATACCGGAAAAAGGCTCACGGGATGATTATTTTATCAGCGAAAAGGCAAATATCGACGCGCCCAGTACGACGAGCACGATGCCCGTTACGCGGTTCAGCGTTTTCGGCTGAGCCTTGTTTGCGATCACAGCGGCTATTCTCGCCCACAAAAGCGTAAAAAGGATGCAGAGCGCGAGGAGCAGTATATCCGGCATGCCGCCTATCGCAAAATGTGAAACAGAGCCGGTGAGCGCGGTGAATGTCATGATGAAAACGCTCGTGCCGACGGCTGTTTTCAGTTCAAATCCGAGCACGCTCGTGAGAAGCAGGAGCATCATCATGCCGCCGCCCGCGCCGATAAATCCGCATATAAAGCCGACTGCCGAGCCGCACAGGATGGATTTTATCAGCTTTTTCTTTGCCGAAATTTCACCCATGGCTTCTTTCGTGGTCATTACCGGTTTCACTATGAATTTGATGCCGAGCAGGAATGTCATTATCACCGAGAAATTGCCCATGGCGACCGACGGTACGAGGCTGGATACCCAGCTGCCGACCACGGTGAAAACGAGAACGCTCACCATCATGACAAGTCCGTTTTTCACATCGAGATTTTTGTTTTTTCCGTAGGTGTATGCCGATATCGCGCTGGCAAGAACATCGGAAGCGAGAGCTATGCCGACGGCTGTATACGGTTCCACGCCGAGAAACGTGACGAGCATGGGCGTTATCACCGCGGCGGCGCTCATGCCGGCAAATCCCGTGCCGAGTCCCGCGCCGAGCCCCGCAAAAAAGCATACGAGTATTTCCGTGAGAATTTTCATTTTGTCTGATCTCCGTTTTGTTTTTTCATATTTTCGAGATTTTCTCTCATTTTTTCGTGCAGGGAATCAAAGAGCGCTTTTTCGCTCACGGAAAAACCGCCAAAAAGCGTTTCCTGAAATTCATTCTGCATTTTTCTGCCGAAATCGACTATCGGCACTGCGGCATCCGATATGTTCAGGCATACCGAGCGGTGATCCGCTCCGTTTTTCTTTACGACAAGCCCCTTTTCCGAGAGAGAGCTTACCGCGAGGGAAACGTGCGATTTCGGTATCATCCGTATTTTGGAAATCTGAGCCGCCGTATTGTATTCCGGATTGTTTGCGAGAAACATCAGAACATCCGTCTCCGCCGCGGAAAGGGAAAAGCGCTCTGTTATCCGCCTGCGGTAAGGTTCGTAAGCTCTCGCCATACATATCGCAAAATCCGCAAATGTATTTTTCTTCATATTCCGCCTCCATAAAGGTTCAAAATTGAACATTTCCATTATAGTTCAAAATTGAACGATTGTCAACGGGTTTTCCGCAAATTAAAAATTTTTTAACAAACTATGGCGCAAAGGCGCTTTTTGTGGTATACTTATAAAAAAACTTTATTCCGGACGGAGGATATATGAAAAGGCTTCTCGCAATAGACGGAAATTCCATACTGAGCAGGGCATTTTACGGCATACGCCCGCTTACCACGCGCGAAGGGATTTTTACAAACGCGGTTTACGGCATGGTGAATATAGTATCAAAGCTGCTTTCCGAGCAACAGCCGGATTTTGCCGCCGTGGCTTTTGATGTGAAAGCGCCGACTTTCCGCCATGAACGCTTTACGGAATACAAAGGCACGAGAAAGCCCACGCCGCCCGAATTTCTCATGCAGCTTCCTTATGCAAAGGAAATCATGCGTGCGATGGGACTTCATACGATAGAGCTTGCCGGATATGAGGCGGACGATATACTGGGCACGCTTTCCGCCATGGCGGAGGCGCAGGGATGTGAAGCCTGCGTGGCTACGGGCGACAAGGATTCGTTGCAGCTTATTTCTGATAAAACTTATGTGATGCTCGCGACAAATACGGAATATGTGAAATTCGACGGCGCTCACTTTTTCGAAAAATACGGCGTGCTTCCCGCGCAGTTTATCGATGTGAAGGCGCTCATGGGCGACAGCTCCGATAATATTCCCGGCGTAGCGGGGATAGGCGAAAAAACAGCGCTGAAGCTGATTTCCGATTACGGTACGCTCGACGGGATATACGACGGGCTGGCTGAAAAGCCGCTCACGCCTTCCGTAAAGAAAAAGCTCGCCGACGGGCGAGAGAGCGCATATCTTTCACAGTGGCTGGCGACGATAAAGCGCGATGTACCGCTCGGCATTACGCTTTCGGAGCTGGAATATACCGGTATGGATAAGCATGCCATGCTTTCACTCTGCATGAAACTGGAATTTTCGGCATTCATAAAGAAATTTTCGCTGGACGAAGCGGAATTTCACGAAATGCCCGCGGCTGCGGAAAAAAGCGATGCTCCGGCGCGCACGGCGATATATTTCGATGCGGAAAAGGCATACATCTGCGACGGGAAAACGGCAAAGGAAATGAGCGTCGGCGAGGGCGCGGCGCTTTTATCCTCGGATGGAAAATATGTGTGCTGCGACAGGAAAGCATTGCTTCACAGGCTCGCCGACGCGGGATATTCCGTTACGGCGGAATGCGACGACGTGATGCTGATGGGCTATATCTGCGGGACCGGGGAGAATGATTTTTCGCTTCCGAAGCTGAGCGCAAGACTGCTGATGCGCGAATCGGAAAACGGCGCTGATTGCGCAAAAGATATATATTCTCTGTATAATATGCTGTATACCGAGCTGAAGAAAACCGAGCAATTGGCGCTTTATACCGATATAGAACTTCCGCTTTCGCGGGTGCTTTTCGAAATGGAAAGCGAGGGCTTTACCGTGGATACGGGAAAGCTGGCGGAATTTTCACGCAGGCTCGATGAAATGAAAGGCGAATACGCCTCGCGCATATATATGATGGCAGGCAGGGAATTCAATATAAATTCGCCGAAGCAGCTCGGCACCGTGCTTTTCGAAGAAATGGGATTTCCCGCGGCGAAAAAGACAAAAAACGGATATTCCACGGGGGCGGAAATACTCGAAAAACTGCGCCCGTACAGCCCGATAATAGATGATATACTCGACTACAGGCAGGTGGACAAGCTGAAAAGCACTTATGCCGACGGTCTGCAAAAGGTAGCCGACGAAAACGGCAGAGTCCATACGAGCTTCCGCCAGGCACTGACGGCTACGGGGCGTCTTTCCTCTACGGAACCGAATCTCCAGAATATACCGATAAAGACGGAGCTGGGCAGAGAACTGCGCAAATTTTTCACGGCGAAAAACGACGATTATCTGCTGATAGACGCGGATTATTCGCAGATAGAGCTGCGACTGCTCGCCGCCGTTTCCGAAGATGAAAATATGATAAACGCTTTCAAGAGCGGTTTTGATATCCATACCGATACGGCTATGCGCATTTTCGGCGTATCGAAAGATATGGTGACGGTGGAAATGAGAAAGCGCGCGAAAGCCGTGAATTTCGGCATAATGTACGGCATGGGCGAATTTTCGCTCGCGGGGGATCTGCATATCTCGCGCAAACAGGCGGGCGAATATATAGAAAATTACCTCTGCTCGTATCCGAAAGTGCGCGAATATCTGCATAATATAGTGGAGCAGGCGAAAAGAGATCTTTTCGTGACGACGCTTTTCGGCAGGCGCAGATATATACCGGAGCTTGCTTCGCAAAAGCATACCGAGCGGGCTTTCGGCGAACGCGTCGCGATGAACAGCCCCATACAGGGAAGCGCCGCCGACATAATAAAAATAGCCATGATAAACGTTTCACGCAGACTGGAAAAAGAAAAGCTCGACGCGCGCCTGCTGCTTCAGGTGCATGACGAGCTGATAATAGAAGCGCACGCTTCCTGCGCGGAAAAGGCGCGCGAACTGCTGAAATATGAGATGGAAAATGCCGTGAAGCTGGCTGTGCCGCTGACGGTGGAAATTTCCTGCGGAAAAACATGGTACGATGCAAAATAGCATAAAAAATTCCTCCTTTGCAGAAGATAATATTATCTTTTTGCGGGAGGATTTTTTATGAAGATACGGAAATTTTGCGTCGCAGTTGCGATTATGATGATGTGCCTGCGGGGTTTTACCGCGGCGGCGGAAGCGGGCGACGCGATAGCCTGCGCGGCTTTTGCGGGGGAGCCGTATTTTGCCGAAAACGTGACGGCAGAAAACGGATATATGATATGCCTGTCCGAGGAGGAATTTGAAGCGCACATCGCATGCGCCGGAATATACAGACCGGAATTTTCTGCAGGCGGCGGGGAAATATGGCTGATACTGGCGAAGGCGGACGGAGGGGAAACGGCAAAACTGCTTTCTGAAAGCTACGAGCAGCCGCCGTGCGACCCGGCGGAAGTCGCGGCGATTGCTTTTGCCAATGAAAACATACTTTTTGCAAAGGGCAGTGCCGACGGCGTGCGTGCCGCTCTGAGCGCATTTGAAGATATTTACGGCATAAGTACTATAGAATATATAAAAGACAAGGTATAATTTATTTATAATATCTCTTGTAAATTCCGTCGGATTATGATATAATAACAAAGTTAAAATATGCTTTGCGGCAAGGAGAAAAAAGAGAGAATGTTGGACATTGAAAAAATACGGCTGTATCTTTTCGACATGGACGGGACGATATATCTGGGAGATAATCTTTTCCCGTTCACAAAAGAGCTGCTGAAAACGATACGCGAAAAGGGAAATCATTACCTTTTCATGACGAATAATTCGTCAAAAAGCGTATCCGATTATGTGAAGAAGCTGGCAAGACTCGGCATAGAGGCGACGGAGGACGACTTCATCACATCGTCGCAGGCGACAGCCGATTATCTGAAGAAAAATCTCGCGGGAAAAAAGCTTTTTGTATCGGGAACAAAATCTTTTCTGCGCGAGCTCGCGGAAAACGGCGTGGAAAATATTCACGATACCTACAGCGAGGATATAGAGGCGGTGGTGACGGGCTTTGATACGGAGCTTACTTTTGCAAAGCTGGAAGCTATGTCAAAGCTGCTCACGCGCGATATTCCTTTCATCGCGGCAAATCCCGATCTCGTATGCCCCACGGAATACGGCTATGTGCCGGATTGCGGTTCGGTATGCGCGATGATAACAAATGCCACCGGCAAAAAGCCGTATTACATAGGCAAACCGCGACCCGAAATGCCGCTTTTTGCGATAGAGCGGATAAATAAAGCAGACAGCCGAGTCAATGCGGAAAATACGCTCGTGGTGGGCGACAGAATATATACCGATATAGCCAGCGGCGTGAACGCGGGCGCAAAAACCCTGCTCGTACTGAGCGGCGAAACCACGCTCGCGCAGGCGCAGGCACACGAAATAAAACCCGACGCGATTTTTGACGATTGCGGCGTGATTCTTGATATACTGAAAGGCGGAAAAGCAAAATGATTTATGATGTAGCGATAATAGGCGCAGGCGTAGTAGGCGGACTTATCGCGCGCGAGCTTGCAAAATACAGGCTGAGCACGTGCATTCTCGAAAAAGAGGACGACGTGGCTATGGGCGCGACGAGAGCAAACAGCGCCATAGTACACGGAGGTTTTGACCCCGTGCCCGGCACGCTGAAGGCAAAGCTCAATGCGAAAGGCGTGGGCATGTTCCGCGAGCTGTGCCGCGAGCTGGATGTGCCGTACAAAAACAACGGTTCTCTCGTGCTGGCTTTCTCGGAGGAGGAAGCGCCGCACGTGCGCGAGCTTTACGAGCGCGGCGTGGCAAACGGGATAGAGGGACTCTCCGTCATCACGGGCGATGAGGCGAGAAAGCTCGAAAAAAATCTTTCCGAAAGCGTGGTGTGCGCTCTGCGTTGCACCTCATCCGGCATAGTATGCCCCTACGAGCTTACCATAGCCGCCATAGGCAATGCCATGGATAACGGTACGGAGCTGAAATGCAATTTTCCCGTTACGGCAATAGAAAAGAGCGGCGACCATTACGTCGTATCGAGCGGGGACAGGCATATAGAGGCGCGATACATAGTAAATGCGGCGGGACTTTACTGCGATGCGATAGCAGCCATGCTCGGAGACAAATATAACGTGGTGGCGAAAAAGGGCGAATATCTGCTTTTCGACAAAACAGAGGGAAAAACCGTTTCGCATACGATATTCCAGGTGCCGACAAAGCTCGGCAAGGGTATACTCGTGACGCCGACAGTGGACGGAAACCTGATGATAGGTCCGACATCGGAAAAAACGGAAAAGACCGACCGCGCGACGAGCGCAGCGGGGCTTGCCACCGTGAGAAATACCGCATGCAAGAGCGTGCCGAAGCTCAATTTCCGAAAGATAATCACATCTTTCTCGGGACTGCGCGCTTCCTGCTCTGAAAGCGAAGATTTCATAATAGAATATTCCGCATCGGGCAACCATGCGATAAATACCATAGGCATAGAGTCCCCGGGACTTACATCGGCGCCCGCGATAGCGCTGTATGTATGCGATATGCTTGAAAAAGCGGGACTGGCGATGGAAAAGAAAGCCGATTTCAGGTCGGAGCGCATTTCTTCACGCAGATTTTCTCATCTCACCACAGAGGAGAAAAACGAGGTGATAAAGCGTGATCCGAAATTCGGCCATGTGGTTTGCTTCTGCGAAAAGATAACCGAGGGCGAAGTGCTCGACGCCATACATAAAAATCCGCCCGCGAGAAGCGTGGACGCGGTGAAGCGCCGCACGAGAGCGGGAATGGGCGGCTGTCAGGGCGGCTTCTGCGCTCCCGTGGTGACGGAGATACTCGCACGTGAGCTGGGTATACCGGAGGAGCAGGTAACGAAATTCGGCGGGAAGTCATATATGCTTCTCGGAAAGGCAAGGTAAATGAAAATGTACGATATAGTAATAATCGGCGGCGGCCCTGCGGGAATGAGTGCGGCTGTAGCCGCTTACGAAAAGGGCATACGCAATATGCTCATAGTGGAGCGCGAGCCTCAGCTCGGCGGCATTCTCCGCCAGTGCATACATAACGGTTTCGGTCTGCATAAATTCGGCAGAGAGCTTACGGGACCGGAATACGCGCAGCTTTATATAGATATGGTGAAGGAGCGCGAAATCCCGTATATCACAAATGCTTCCGTGCTTGCCATAGACCGCTGCGAGGGCGGTCATGCCGTCACAGTGATGAGTTCTCAGACGGGCATGAGCATACTGGAAACCAAAGCCGTGGTAATGGCTATGGGTTGCCGCGAGAGAAGCCGCGGTGCGCTGAGCATCCCCGGCACGCGTCCCGCCGGCATCTATACTGCCGGCACCGCGCAGAAATTTATCCGTTTCAAGGGCAAAATGCCCGGCAAAAACGTGGTTATCCTCGGCAGCGGCGATATCGGTCTTATCATGGCACGCCGTATGACGCTCGAGGGAGCCAATGTAAAAATGGTATGCGAGCTGATGCCTTATTCAGGCGGTCTGAACAGAAATATAGTTCAGTGCCTCAACGATTTCAATATTCCGCTCCGCCTGAGCCACACCGTAGCCGAAATCCACGGCAAGGACAGAATAGAAGGCGTGACCGTGGCGCAGGTGGATGAAAACCGCAGACCCATAGATTCCACGCGTGAATATGTGGAATGCGATACGCTGCTGCTTTCCTGCGGACTCATCCCCGAAAACCGTCTTGCTACGGATGCCGGCATAGCCGACGACCCGATAACGGGCGGCGCCACCGTAAATCAGAACAGAGAAACGGCGGAAAAAGGCATTTTCTCCTGCGGAAATGTGCTCCATGTTCACGATCTGGTGGACTATGTTTCCGAGGAAGCGGAGATAGCGGGCAGTGCCGCAGCCGAATTTGCCATGGGCAAATACGATGCCGCGCCCGAGCGCAGAATAGCCGTGAAAACAGCACCCGGCGTCCGCTATACGGTGCCGCAGGCGATAGACGTTTACGCGGATACCGACAATGTAAAGGTATATTTCCGCGTTTCCGATATTTTCAAAAACAAAAGCATAGTGGTCCGCGGCGGCGGGGAAGAGCCTCTCTATACCCGCAAGGGACGCAAATTCGCTCCCGGCGAGATGGAATATGTTATCCTGAAAAGAGAAATGATAGATAAGTCCGGCGATACGATAACGATAGGACTTGAGGACTGAGGCGGGTGATAAAAATGATGACAAGAGAAATGATTTGTATAAACTGCCCTATGGGCTGTTCTCTCACCGTGACGAAGGCGGACGACGGCACGATAACCGTTACGGGAAATACCTGCAAACGCGGCGAAACATACGGCATAACGGAAATGACCGCGCCGAAAAGAGTGGTTACTTCCATAGTGAAAGTGGACAACAGGGAAGATACCTTTGTTTCCGTAAAAAGCGCCGCACCGATAACAAAATCCAAAATGTTTGAGGCGATGGATATAATCCGCGCGGCAAAAATAAGCGCACCCGTGAAAATAGGCGACGTGGTAATAAAAAATATTCTCGGAGAAACCGATATCATTGCCACATCGAATGCTGACTGAAAGGAAAATATGAAAAATGGCTAAAAAGGACAGAATACAGAAAAGAAGTATCCCTTTCAATGCTGAAAACGAAGGTACGGGATATTCCGAATATACCGTAAAACGCATTCACGACAAAAAACTGAAAAGAAACAAAATTCTGCTCGTTTTACTTTACATAGCTTTTGCCGCCGCTTTCTGCACGGTATTTCTCGTGCTTGTAAAAATGCCTCCCGTGATAGCGGCGCTTCCTCTCTTTTTGTGGATACTTTGCTTTTTCACATGGAAATATACGAATATCGAATATACTTACGTTACCTGCAAGGGTGAATTTTACGTTTTCCGTGTAAACGGCTACGGCAAAGGAAAGGAAGTTTTCCGCCACCGTATAGCAGATGCGGAAATAATAGCTCCCGCAGGCGGAGAATATGCGGAAAAGGAAAACGGAAATTTCGCGCAGGTGCTTGACTACTCCTCCTCCATGAATTCCGACAATCTTTATTTTGCCGTTTACAGCGATACGAAAATATATTTCAATGTATCCGGCGTGCTTCTCGGCGCCATGAAATATTACAGCTCCAAAAATGTTGTTCTCTCCAATGTTACAAGATAACGGAGGATAAAATGAAAAAAGAAATATTCAAAAAATACAGGCACGCGCTCTGGGCGCTCTATCTCCCGATATACCTTATCGCGTTCTTTGTTCTGGAACACTATATAGGCTGGGATGCGGATTATTGGGTATCGTATACCCCGCTTGACGATGTTATACCTTTTTGCGAATATTTTGTGATTTTTTATTATCTTTGGTATGTTTATATGGGCGCGGTGGGCGTATGGCTCATTTTTGAGGACGGCGATAAATTCCGCAGATATATGTGGTTTATTGCGATAGGTTTTTCGGCGAGCGTCATATTCATGGCGCTTTTCCCGAACGGGCAGAATCTCCGCCCCGAAGCTTTTGCGCACGACAATATATTCACGCGGCTCATCGGCGCCATTTATAAAGTGGATACAAATACGAATGTGCTCCCGAGCCTGCATGTGGTCGGCGCTTTTGCCGCATATTTCGGTCTTTGCGACAGCAGGCTCGGAAAAAAAGTCTGGCTGAATATATCGGGGCTCCTGCTCGCGATACTTATTTCGCTTTCCACGGTATTCATAAAGCAGCATTCCGTTCTCGATGTATATGCGGGTCTTGGCGTTTCCGTCTTTCTTTATATAGGAATATACGTTTTTGTAAAACGTGCGCAGAATAAAGAGAGAGCAAAGGCGATAAACAAAACAAAAACGGAGGCAAAAAAATGAAAATAGCAATCATCACAGGCGCTTCATCGGGACTGGGAGAGAAATTTCTTTATGAAGCGGGAAAACGTTTTTCGCTCGATGAAATATGGATAATAGCGCGCAGAAAAGAGCGCCTCGAAGCGCTCGCCGCAAAATGCACAGGCGGGGCAAAGATAGTTCCCGTGCCGCTCGATCTTTGCGATTATGCAAGCTATGAGGCGCTTTCCGCTATGCTCGAGGAGAAAAAGCCGGAAATTTTTGCTCTGATAAACAATGCGGGCTTCGGCAAGCTCGGCAATATGGCGGATATGACTTATCCCGATCAGGCGGGCATGGTGGATCTGAATTGCCGTGCGCTCACCGCCGTGACGACGATCTGCCTGCCGTATATGAAAAGACGCACAGAAAAAGAAAAAGTCAGCTCCTTTATACTCAATACCTGCTCCATCGCTTCTTTTGCGCCGAATCCGCGCATGACGGTATACTGCTCGACAAAAGCTTATGTGCTCAGCTTTACGAAATCGCTGAATTTTGAGCTTCGCGGCACGGGAATAAACGTATGTGCGGTATGCCCCGGACCTATGGCTACGGAATTTCTCGATGTGGCAGGGATAAGCGGCGGAAAATCGAAAACATTCGAAACCCTGCCTTACTGCGACCCCGACAAAGTTGCTGCGGGCGCGCTGAAAGCCGCTGGCGGCGGCAGAAATATATATACGCCGAAAGCTTTTTATAAATTTTACAGATTTCTCGCAAAAATATTGCCGCACGGTCTTGTAATGAAAATGAGCAAGACCTGAGATGGGAGAAAATATGACAGCAAATAAAAATTATCCGCGCCCCGAATTTGTGCGCGACAGTTTTGTCGATCTCTGCGGCAAATGGGAATTTGATTTTGATTTCGGCGGCAGTGCGCGCGAGCGCGGTGTGCCGGAGGCGGCGCATCTCGCGAAGGAAATAACGGTGCCTTTCTGCCCCGAAAGCTCTCTTTCGGGGATAGGATACAAAGATTTTATAAATGCCTGCGCATATAAAAAGAAAATAAACTGCACAAAAAAGGAAAATACGCGCCTGATGCTGAATTTTGAGGCGGCGTATTATAATACGGAAGTTTTCGTGAATGCGAAATCCGTAGGCAGGCACAGCGGCGGTTATACGCCTTTTTCCTTTGATATAACAGATTTTGTTTCGGACGGCGAAAACGATATCACCGTTCTGTGCGACGGCGACCCGCGCGACAAAACTCAGCCGAGCGGCAAGCAGAGCGAAAAATATGCTTCCTACGGTTGCATGTACACAAGGAGTACGGGAATTTATGCTCCCGTATGGCTGGAGGAGGTCCCCGCGGCGTATCTCAAAAATATCCGCATTGATACCGATACGGAAAATTCGCGCGTATTTTTGCGCTTTTTCCTCGGCGGAGAGGGAGAAAAGACGATCTCTGCAAAGGCTTTTCTCTCCGGCAGGAGCGTCGGCTCGGCAAAAACGAAAACGCACGGCGATTTCGCAGAGGTTTCCATGGATATAAGCGGGCTTTCGCTCTGGAGTCCCGATTCTCCCGCTCTTTATGATCTCGTGATAAATGTGACATCGGGTTACGGCTGCGACAGGGTGGAAAGTTATTTCGGCATGAGAAAAATCGAGATGGACGGCGCATGCATGCGCATAAACGGAAAGCGGATATTTCAGCGCCTCGTGCTCGATCAGGGATATTACGGCGAGGGAATTTATACTCCCGCAGATACGGACGAATTTCTGCGCGATATAGAGCGCGCGAAAAGGCTCGGATACAACGGTGCGCGGCTTCACCAGCGTGTTTTCGACAGAAGATATCTTTACGAGGCGGACAAGGCGGGCTTTCTCGTATGGGGAGAGTATGCAAACTGGGGATTTGACCATACGCGCGAGGGAATGCTCGGATATTTCCTTCCCGAATGGACGGAGGCGATGCTCCGCGATTACAATCATCCCGCATTGATAGGCTGGTGTCCTTTCAACGAAACATGGGACGCGAAAAACGGCGCAAAGCAGAATAACAAGCTGCTTTCCGACGTATACGAATTTACAAAAAAATTGGATCCGTCGCGCCCGTGCATAGATACGAGCGGAAATTACCATGTGGTGACGGATATTTATGATATTCACGATTACTGCCAGGATATAGCCGCATATCACAGAAGATATGACGATTTTTCGGGCGGCGTTTTCGAAAACCGCCCCGGAAGGCAGGAATATCACGGCGAGCCGTATATGGTGAGCGAATACGGCGGCATCCGCTGGTCGCAGGATGAAAAAAGCTGGGGCTACGGAGATACGCCGAAATCCGTGGAGGAATATGCCGAGCGCTATTGCTCGATGATACGCATACTCGCGGCAAATCCGCATATCTGCGGTGTTTGCTATACGCAGCTTTACGATGTGGAGCAGGAGCAAAACGGCATATACCATTATGATCGCACGCCGAAATTTGACGAGGCGACGATGGAAAAGCTTGCCTGCGCCATGCGCGAAACAGCTGCCGCGGAAAGGGAAGCGTAAATGCCTAAAAAGTATTTTTATTGCAAAACAAATAAAAATCCTGCCTGTTATGCCTGCAATGAAGAGGCTGTTTTTGATATTTTTCTCAAAAAAGACGGCGAGGTTTCATCCTGCCACACATTGAAATGGGAAATAAAAGCCGATTTCGGCTATGAAAGCGCAGGAGAGGAAAACGGAGAAAGCGGTCATATCACTCTCACGGCTTCGCTTGAAAAGCCGGGATTTGTATATGTGCGCGTATGGGCGCTCGACGAAAACGGAGAAAAAGATGCGGATGCCGATGAATTTTACGGCGGAGCCGCCTTTGAACCGAAAAAAATATCGGGCGTAACGGAAAAACCCGACGGCTACGATGCTTTCTGGGAAAGCTGCCGCACGGAGCTTTACGCCGTGCCGCCGCAGGTGATAGAAAAGAAAAAGCTCGCCTGCGATGCCGAGCATGCAAACCACGATATTTACGATATACGCATAGCCTGCGCGGGCGGAGTGCCTGTTTCGGGCATTCTTACCGTGCCGCGCGACGGGAAAAAGCATCCTTGCCGCGCCATATATCAGGGCTACGGCGTAAAAAGCGCGTGGTTTGATTTTTCCGATGATGAAATAATGCTTTGCATAAATGCCCACGGCATACCCAATGCCATGCCTGATGAATATTATGCGGAGCTGTCGGAGGGCAGGCTTCGCGGCTACGGGTTTGACGCGGAGCAGAATAAAAATCCGCATACATGCTATTTCAAATATATGATGGTACGCGCGGCGCAGGCTTTGCGCTATCTGATGACACTGCCCGAGTGGGACGGTGAAAATCTCATCGCCCGCGGAGGAAGTCAGGGCGCCGTGCAGGCAATGCAGGCGACATTTCTCGTGCCGCAGGTGAATTTTCTCGATATTTTCGTCCCGTGGCTGTGCGATATCAATGCGGAAAGCGCGGGCAGACTTTGCGGCTGGGGCGAATTTTCGTCAAATGCGATGCGATTTTTTGATTTGTCACTGCGCGCGCCGTATATCTGCGTGAAAACAAATATCCGCGCGGGGCTGGGCGATTATACCACGCCGCCGGCGGGAGTATGCGCCATGTACAATGCGCTCGGCACAAAGGAAAAAAAGCTTACGCTCGTGCAGGGCAAAGAACATATTTATGAGTCTCCGGAATCGGAAGAATCTGAAATCTGATAATTACAAATAAAAGGTCGGCGAAAAGCCGACCTTTTATATTACAGATTGAAAAGTTTGTTTTCGTTGTACTTTGGTTCGCAGGAGAGATTTATTTTCAGCCTGCGCATGAATGCGAGATCTATGCTCGAGGGAATTACGGTGGAATGCGCATGGCATGAGCGGAGTTCGCTCAGCTTTGAAAGCGCCTTTGCCGCATTTTCATCGGTTGCCGCATTTACTGAAATGGCTATCATTGCCTCGTCTATATGCAGGCACGGATTTTTACTGCCGAGATATTTTATCTTCAGAGTCTGAACAGGCTTCAGCAGCTTTTTCGGAACGAGAACCACGCTGTCATCAATCCCCGCGAGATATTTCAGCGCATTTATTATCATAGCGGAGCAGGCGCCGAGTGTATCTTTTGTTTTGCCTGTGATTATAGTGCCGTCGGCGAGCTCTATCGCGGCGCATGATGTGCCGCATTCCGCTTCCAGTTCCACTGCGGGGCGCACGACTCTGCGGTCGTAAGGCGAAATTCCCGCCTGATCCATGATGGTTTCTATGGTTTCTATTTCCTTTTTGGAGCCGTTTTTGCCTTTTATATTTTCGGTGAGCGCGCGGTAATATCTGAAAATTATTTCCTGATTTGCCGCTTCTCTCACGGCTTCATCGTCGAAAATGCAGTAGCCTGCCATATTTACGCCCATATCCGTGGGGGATTTATACGGGCATTCGCCGTAGATTTTGCCGAACATGGCGGACAAAACGGGAAATATCTCTATATCGCGATTGTAATTTACGGTAGCTTCGCCATACGCCTGAAGATGAAAAGGATCTATCATATTCACGTCGCTGAGATCCGCCGTCGCCGCTTCATAAGCGAGGTTTACGGGGTGCTTCAGCGGAATATTCCATATCGGGAATGTTTCGAATTTCGCATATCCCGCATTTATGCCGCGTTTGTGGTCGTGATAAAGCTGGGAAAGGCAGGTCGCCATTTTTCCGCTGCCGGGTCCCGGCGCCGTTATTACTATCAGCGAACGCGATGTTTCTATGTATTCGTTTTTGCCGTATCCGTCCTCGCTCACGATATGCGCGACATTGAAAGGATATCCGTCTATGATGTAATGGCGGAAAACCTTTACATTATGCGCCTCGAGCTGAGCTTTCAGCTTGTCCGCCGCCTGCTGCCCATTGTACTGCGTGATGACCACGCTGCCGACGAAAAGCCCCACGCCGCGGAACATGTCGATGAGGCGCAGCACCTCCATATCGTAGGTTATGCCGAGATCACCTCTGCGCTTGCTGGATTCCAGTGCGCCGGCGCTCACGGCGATGACTATTTCCGCCTGATCTTTCAGCTCGAGGAGCATTTTCAGCTTGCTGTCCGGCTCAAATCCCGGGAGCACGCGCGCGGCGTGAGTATCGTCGAAAAGCTTTCCGCCGAATTCGAGATAGAGCTTTCCGCCGAATTTGGAAATCCTCTTTTTTATCTGCTCCGACTGCATTTTTATATATTTCGCGTTGTCAAATCCTATTTTTTTCATAAGTTTCTCCTGTGTGTCGTTTTTATTTTTGCAGTCCCCGCAAACAGCCGAAATAACCGCAAAAGCTCATTTATTTTGCCCGACGGAAATTTCGCGGAGCATTTTTGTAATATTTGAAAGCATGGAATCCGCGTAAGTGTATGACGGTTTCGTGCTGTGACTGCGCACCACCGCATCGCGCATACCGAAGAGCGGAATGCCCGCTTTCGCGCGGAGAATATTTTCCTTTACGCAAAAAGAAAATTTTTCATTGTAGCACGGCATGCCTTTGAGAAGCTCTATTTCCGTGATACATTCGGGAATGAGCGCTTCCGGCGTATAAATTCCGTTTTCCATGCCTTTTACCGCGGTTTCAATCGAAATCGTGATGCCGAAATAAAGTTCATCAAAATCCGCATTTACCGAAATGATTTTATTTTCGGAATTGCGCATTACCGCATAAAGCGCACGGAAAACCGCAAAAGAAAAATCTCCGATATCTATCGATACAAATCTGTTCATCATAAATTCCGGCGTGGCTGAATAATTCATTCTGTAGCCGAGCGCCGAAAACGCACGCGCACAGCGCGATTTTATATGCAAAATGAAATCTGCCATATCGCATGTGCGGGCATTTGTAAATTCATCCAGTTCATAGCAGACTCTGCCGAGCATTTCCGCATAGAGTCTGTCTGTGCAGGGCTTTTCGGGAGAAGTATCGTATTCATCGGATTTTATCATGGCAAGTAATTCTGTAAAATCGGATGAAAAATGCTTTTCAAGAAATGCGTATGTGGATTTGTAATCATCCGTCTGCAGTCTAGCGATGAATGTAAAAATGAAATATTCCTCTTCGCCCGCTTTCTGCGTGAAAACGAGAGAGCGGAAATAAACAAAATCGGAAGGGAATACGGCAAGTCCTATCTTGCCTTCATGTAAACTGTCTGTCTTGCTTCCTTCTGTCATGCGTGAAAACAGATTTGTGCCTTTTCGTACATTGCGCATATATTTTGCGGCGCAGTTGTTTTTGAATATCACGTTTCCTTTGTCATCGCAGACAAAAACCGGAAAGCACGACGTATCAAATAACTGAAAAAATGATCTGTCAAATTTCATAATGGCTTTTCCTTGAAAATAAATATAAAAAATTGGGGTCGGCACATATCGGCAAAACCGATGTGTACCGACCCGATTCTGCTTTTTCAGGTTTTCTTATACGGAATGTATTTTGTTTTCGCTGTCGGAATTTTTGTCAAGCCCGTACATTTTCGCTTTTCTTTTCTCGAAAAACTTTACGGCTACCTGCTCAAAAAGCGCATAAGAAAGGACATCTTCGTCCTGTATTGCCCACGGCTTCACTTCCTCGCGGAGCTTATCAAGCTCGGGCGAAAGCGCATCTGCGGGGCGGTATGTTATCGGATTTTCATTGCCGATAATCTTTTCGCGGAAATCGGGAGCGATTTCCACGGGAGTTTTGCCGTATTCACCGCGCACTATGCCTTTGAATTCCTTGGAAACCATCTTGTAGCGTTCGCCGCTGATGATATTCAGCACAGCCTGCGTGCCGACAATCTGAGAGGACGGCGTGACAAGCGGAGGATATCCGGCATCTTTTCTTACATTGGGAACCTCGGCGAGAACTTCGGGAAGCTTATCCAGCTTACCCGCCTGCTTCAGCTGCGAAACGAGGTTTGAAAGCATGCCGCCGGGAACCTGATAGAGAAGCGCATTTACATCCACTTTCAGCACATTTGGATTGAGCAGACCGCTTTCCATGAATTGCTCGCGTATGGGCGTGAAATATTTGCATATTTTGTCAAGCTGCGCGAGATTCAGTCCCGTATCGTACTCCGTACCCGCGAGAGCGGCGACGATGGATTCCGTAGGCGGCTGGCTCGTACCCATGGCAAGGGGAGAAATAGCCGTATCCACTATATCCACGCCTGCCTCTATGGCTTTCAGCACGGTCATGGAAGCAAGACCGGATGTGTAATGCGTATGGAGCTGAACGGGGATTTTTACATTCTGCTTTATGAGTGAAACCAGCTCATAAGCGTCATAAGGCTTTAAAAGACCTGCCATATCCTTTATACATATAGAATTTGCGCCCATTTCCTCGAGCTGCTTTGCATATTTTGCAAAGCCTTCGTTTGTATGAACGGGGCTGGTGGTATAGCTTATTGCCGCCTGAACATGACCGCCCTCTTTTATAGTGGCGTTTATTGCCGTTTTAAGGTTTCTGGGGTCATTGAGCGCGTCGAATATTCTTATTATATCTATACCGTTTGCAATGGATTTCTGAACGAAATATTCCACCACATCGTCGGCATAATGGCGATATCCGAGGATATTCTGACCGCGGAAAAGCATCTGGAGTTTTGTATTTTTTACTTTATCTCTTATTTTGCGGAGCCTTTCCCACGGATCCTCATCGAGAAATCGCAGGCAGGCATCAAATGTTGCGCCGCCCCATGCTTCGAGAGCATAATAGCCGACTTTATCCATTTCTTCGAGAATGGGGAGCATCTGCTCCGTCGTCATTCTCGTGGCGACGAGCGACTGGTGCGCATCGCGCAGCACGGTTTCGCATATTTTAACTTTAGCCATGACTTTATCCTTTCTTTATTTTGGATTCAGCGGTAGAGCGCGAGAAATACGCCCGCCGCTATAGCCGAACCGATAACGCCGGCTACATTCGGTCCCATTGCGTGCATGAGAAGGAAGTTGCCGGGAACTTCTTCCTGACCGACCTTCTGCGATACGCGCGCCGCCATAGGAACGGCGGAAACGCCTGCCGAACCGATGAGCGGATTTACTTTGCCGCCCGAGAGCAGATACATTATCTTGCCGCCGAGGAGTCCGCCGAATGTGGAGAATGCAAATGCCACAAGACCGAGCGCTATGATGAGCAGAGTCTGGGGAGCGAGGAATGTTTCCGCGCTTGCCGTGGCACCTACGGATATTCCGAGGAATATCGTCACTATATTGATAAGCTCATTCTGAGCAGTCTTTGAAAGACGATCCGTGACGCCGCTTACGTTAAGCAGGTTTCCGAACATGAGGAAGCCTATGAGAGGAGCGGCATCGGGAAGCATAAGACATACCACTATTATTACGAGAATAGGGAATATTACCAGCTCTTTTTTCGTAACCTTGCGGAGCGTGGTCATCACTACGCTGCGCTCTTTCTTTGTGGTCATCAGCTTCATTATCGGGGGCTGAATCATAGGAATGAGCGCCATATATGAATATGCCGCTATGGCTATCGGTCCGAGATACTGCGGGGCGAGGATTTTCGTCACGAGTATGGCCGTAGGTCCGTCCGCACCGCCGATGATACCGATAGCGCTGGCAACCTGAGGCGAGAAACCGAAAAGGAGCGCACCGCAGAAAGCCATAAATACGCCGAGCTGTGCGGCACCGCCGAGAAATATGCTTTTCGGATTGGATATGAGCGGAGAAAAGTCCGTCATGGCACCTACTCCGAGGAATATGAGCGAGGGATAAATACCGAGCTTTACGCCGAGATACAGAATATCGAGCAGACCTCCGTTTCCGACGGCGTGTGCCACCACATCGGAAAGGTTGGTAGACATTACTTCAACGCCGTCGCGAATTACCGGCACGCCGTCGATAAACCATTCCATGTGGAAAAGGTTTGCGCCGGGGAGATTCGCGAGGAGCATGCCCGTAGCTATCGGGAGCAGCAGCAGAGGCTCAAAGCCCTTTACCACTGCCAGATATACAAGCACAGCCACTATGGCGTACATAGCGAGGGTTTTCAGCATGAACTCTGTATTTTCAAAGCGAAAGAGACCGGTAGTTTCCCATAGATTTTTTATAGCATCCAACAATTTCTTTCACCACCAATACATAAATTTACAAAAGGATTTACGCTATTGTGATGAGAAGATCGCCCGCGTTGACGGAAGCGCCCTTCGACGTGAGCACGCCTGTAACGGTGCCGCCGTCGGGAGCCATGATCTCGTTTTCCATTTTCATGGCTTCGAGCAGGCAGAGAACAGTGCCTTTTTCAACCTTCTGTCCTACGCTTACGTTTACGGCAACTATTGTTCCGGGCATGGGCGCCGAAACTTTGATTTTTGCTTCGCCTGCGGGAGCCGCAACGGGTGCGGGAGCGGCAACGGGGGCAGGTGCTGCAACGGGAGCAGGTGCTGCAACGGGAGCGGGTGCTGCCGCGGGAGCCGCGGAAACGCCGTTTACTTCTTCTACCGAAACGGTATAAACTTTTCCGTTTACTGTTACATTATAAGTTTTCATGATTCCTCCGTAAAAATTATATATTTAGTTGAAATATACGCGCTTGAAAGATACTACGCGGAAAGAAGCGGGTGAGTTTCCCGTGTAGGCGGATATCGCAGCCACTATGGCGGCTACGGTTTCCTCATCGTCATCCGCCGTTTCCTGAATGGCTACGGGGACAGGGTCATTTGCCGGCAGTGTGACGGGAACGGATTTTTCGGCTTTTTTGCCGCTTCCAGCGAAAACGGCGCTCATCAGCTTCATCATCAGGAAAAGCACGGTGAGCATCACAAAAATGGTCACCATTCCGAGAAGGGCTGTACTGAGTCCGGTGGAAACGCGCTCTCCCATGGAAAGCGCGGATTCCGCTGTTGTTTCGACGGTTTCCTGCGTAGCCACAACCATATCGTAAAGATACATGGCAATCCCTCCTTTACGCCGTCAGCATTTCCACTGCGGCGGCTATTCGCGCGCGAAGCTCGCTTGAAGCGATGATATCGTCGATATGACCGCTCTTTGCGGCGCGTATGGGCGAAGCAAATTCGCGTGCCCATTTTTCGGCAGTTTCGTTGTGCTTTGATTCATCCTCTACCTCGCCGAGAAATTCAACGGCGGAAACGGGATTCATCGCGGCTATTTTTGCGCTGTCGAGCGCGAGAGCTATATCGGTGCCTATCGCTTTGGAACCGAAAACGGAATAGAGCGAACCGTAAGCGCCGCCGAGAACAACGCTTATTTTCGGGCAATAGCTCGTGGCATATGCTTTGGCAAAGAGAGCGAGCTTGTATGCGACGCCTTTTTCCTCGGCTTTGTCGCTCGAGGGAATGCCGCAGCTGTCAACGAGAGTTACCATCGGGATTGTATAGCGATTGCAGAGATTTACAAATTTCAGCGCTTTGTCGGCGGAGCCGGGGCAGAGCTTTCCGCCCTTTACCGCAGGATTGTTTGCCAGTATGCCGACTACTTTGGAATTTATCGTGGCAAAACCGCAAACAAGCATTTTTGCGCTTTCGGCATACAGTTCGGTGAAAGAGCCGACGTCGAAAATTTCGCTTATTACGGGGTGAATATCATATTCGCCCTGCATGAGGGGCTCCACATTCACCGCGCGGTTTGCATCGTCAGAGGATGCAAATTCGCCGCCGAAATAGGAAATGAGCGTGCGTACCTTTGCGAGAGCATCGGCATCGTCTGCCGCAGTGATTGCGGAAACGCCCTGCTCGGCGAGCTTTTCGGGCGTGCCGAGGGTTTTATCGGTGAGTACAGCGGATGAAGCCATGCGCAGTTCGCCTGTCTTGGCTGCCGTGACGGTGATATCCATCATCTGGGAAATGACGGCGTTCGCACCGGTGCAAAGACCGGAAACCACAGCTATCTGCGGGATGTCCGCAGTGGCTGCTTTCGCCATTATTTCGCCGTATCCCGCGAGAGCATCGACTCCCTCGAGAATTTTTGCACCTGCGCTGTCAAATATGCCTATGATGGGAGCGGCGGCTTTCTTTGCCATATCATAGATATTGCAGATCTTTTTCGCGTGCATTTCGCCGAGGGCACCCGAAAGGCGGGAAAAGTCCTGCGAAAATGCAAAAACGAGAACGCCGTTTACCGCGCCGTAGCCCGTGATTACAGGCTCGAGGCTGTCGTCATCGCCGCTGTCAAGCTCTGTTGTCTTGCGGCCGATATATTTGCCTGTTTCGACGAAAGTACCTTCATCGAAGAGAAGCTTCATACGCGCGGCGGCACTGAGCTTTCCGAGCTTTGCAAGCTTTGCGTCGGCAGACGCTTCCGCGGCTTCCACCGCACGGCGAAGCTCGGCGCTTGTTTCATAACTTGCCATATTTTTCTTCCTTTCCAACCGATTGGACGGTTATAAGAATATTTTGTTCTTAGTTTTGGGATGAGAGAGCATGGAATATCAAATCCAATCCTCCCCCATTCTAAATTTTACTTAAAATATATTATCATAAATTTACGGGAAAGTCAATGAAAAAATGCAAAAATTCACGAATAAAAAACATCGTCGCGGTGCTTTCGCGGCGAAAATAAAAATCCACCCGCGGATGCGGATGGATTTTTTTGGCCCGCCCTACAGGACTCGAACCTGCAACCGTCAGAATCGGAATCTGATACTCTATCCAATTGAGCCAAGGGCGGATATGAATACCGCAGATGCGGTATTGTTTTTATTTTTCCATCATTTCTTCGATGGCGCGCGCGAGCTGGTCGGGGCATGATGTGCCTTTGCCGCCGCAATCGGTTCCGCGCAGGCGCTTTACCACGTCTTCGGCTTTCATGCCGACCACGAGGGCGGATATGCCTTTTGTATTGCCGTTGCAGCCGCCTGTAAATTTTACTTCTTTTATCACGCCGTCTTCCATTGTTATTTCTATCTGGCGCGAGCAAACGCCTTTCGGCTTGTATACGGATGTTTTTATCATTTTGATTTTCCCTTTCCGCTGTTTTCCTCGGATTTTCCTATATATTCTACCAAAAAAAGCCGCAAAAAACAATAGCGGGGCGCAAAATTTTGAAAATTTTATATTTTTGTTATAATTGCACAAAAATATGGCAAAAATTTCTCTGAAATTCTATGGAGTAAAATTTGCAAAAATTTAATAAAAATGCCGAAAACTATTGACATTTGCGCTCTTTTAATGTAAACTATATAAGCTTGATGTGCGATGAAGCGAGAGGTTGCCGCGTATAGCGGGTAATTTTCGCAGAGTATGTCCGAACAAAACGGGCGAACGGGTTTCGGAACCGAAATTACGGCGCGGATATTGCACTGCGTGCAGTGTCAATCCGGCAAAAGCGCTGAACCGGAATTTCCGGTTTTAATTTTGAGAGGGTGGAAACACCCGATGATATGTTCAATGAAATCCACAGCGCTTTGCTTGCGGAAGCGCGACCCCCCCGAAAAAATATTCAAGGAGGAAAAATCAAGTGGCAGTTAGCGAGAAAATCAGAATCAGACTGAGAAGCTACGACCATACACTGGTTGACGCTGCGGCAGAAAAGATTGTTGACGCTGCGAAGAGAAACGGTGCGACCGTATCCGGTCCCATTCCGCTTCCCACAGAAAAGGAAATAATCACAATTCTCCGCGCCGTTCACAAGTATAAGGACAGCAGAGAACAGTTTGAAACAAGAACTCACAAAAGACTCATTGATGTGATCAAGCCCTCTCAGAAGGCTATCGAAGCAATCACGAGTCTTGAACTTCCGGCCGGTGTTGAAATCGAGGTTAAGCTTTAATTTCGTTTTCGGCAGAGCAACAGATAACGATATACGGAAAAATCCTTCCTTATATTATTATGGCTGCTTTTGGTCATGTTGACCCGCTCACGGATGGTCAACCAATAACCTTAAAAGGAGGCAAAGAAAGGTAATGAAAAAGGGTATCATCGGAAAGAAAATCGGTATGACTCAGATTTTCGACGAAATCGGCAATGTAGTGCCGGTTACTATCATTGAAGCAGGTCCCTGCGTTGTGGCACAGAAGAAAACTGTGGAGCACGACGGCTACAGCAGCGTACAGCTCGGTTTTGAGGATGCACGCGAAAAGAGTCTTAACAAAGCTGAAAAGGGACATTTCGCAAAGGCAGGCGTCGCTATGAAAAAGCATCTGAAGGAATTCAGACTTGACGACGCGGAGAGCATGAACGTAGGCGATATCGTTTCTGCGGATGTATTCGCAGCAGGCGACAGAGTAGACGTTACAGGCATGACAAAAGGTCGCGGTTACAGCGGCGTTGTAAAGAGATGGAATGCTCACATCCTGAGAATGACTCACGGTACAGGTCCTATCCACCGTCAGCCCGGTTCCATGGGTGCAAACTCCTCGCCTTCCAGAATATTCAAAAACAAACACATGGCAGGTCAGTACGGTAACGAAAAGGTTACTATACAGAACCTCGATGTAGTACGCGTAGACGCGGAAAAGAATCTTATAGCCGTTAAGGGCGCCGTTCCCGGTGCACGCGGCGGCATCGTATTCATCCGCAATACCGTTAAAGCTTAAAAAGGAGGAAAATCACGATGGCAAATGTAAAAGTTTATAATATGTCAGGCGCTGAAGTGGGCTCGATGGAGCTTGCGGATTCCGTTTTTGCTGTTGAAGTGAATACGGCGGTTCTTCACGCGGCTGTTCGCGCTTACCTCCTTAATCAAAGACAGGGCACACAGTCGACTCTCACAAGAACGGAAGTTTCCGGCGGCGGTAAGAAACCGTGGAGACAGAAGGGCACCGGCAGAGCAAGACAGGGCTCTACACGTTCGCCCCAGTGGACACACGGCGGCGTAGCACTCGGACCGAAGCCCAGAAGCTACAGAGTGGATCTCAACAAGAAAGTTAAAAGACTTGCTATGAAGAGCGCTCTTTCTTCCAAGCTTGCAGGTAACGAGCTTGTCGTTCTCGACGCTGTAACGGCTACGGAATACAAGACAAAAGTAATGGTAAGCATGCTCGGCGCTATCGGCGCTACAGGCAAAACGCTCGTTGTTCTCTCCGAGAAGAACGATTTCGTAAACAAGAGCCTTGCAAACATACCCGGCGTCAAGACGGCTTATGTAAATACGCTCAATGTTTACGATATCCTTAATTGCAACAAGTTCGTTGTCGTTAAGGCTGCGGCAGAAAAAATCATGGAGGTTTATGCGTAATGAAGACAGCACATGATATCATAATCAGACCTGTTATCACAGAATCCAGTCTTTCTGCTACACAGAACCTGAGATACACATTTGAAGTTCTCAAGTCCGCTACAAAGCCCGAAATCGCGGCAGCGGTCGAAGAGGTTTTCGGTGTTAAGGTACAGGATGTAAACACAATAAATATGAAAAGAAAGCCCAAAACGCTCGGCGTGCATTCCGGTTACACAAAAGCTTGGAAAAAAGCTATTGTTACTCTTGCACAGGGCTCTAAGTCCATCGAGTTCTTTAACGGCATGATTTAAGGAGGAGTAACGAATTATGGCTACTATAAAGTATAAACCTACGACTCCTGCGAGAAGAAACATGACGGTTTCGGACTTTGCGGAAATCACGAAGTTCAGCCCCGAAAAGAGTCTTGTAGTTATCAAAAAGAAAAACGCCGGCAGAAACAGCTACGGCAGAATAACCGTTCGTCATAAAGGCGGCGGCAATAAGCAGAAATACAGAATAGTCGATTTCAAGCGTGACTTCACCGAGCAGGCAGCTACCGTAATCGGCATCGAATACGATCCGAACCGCACGGCTTACATCGCACTGCTCCAGTATGAAGACGGCACAAAGAAATACATGATCGCTCCCGTAGGTCTTACGGACGGCGACAAGGTTTACTGCGGTGCCGGCGCCGATATCAAACCCGGCAATACGCTCCCGATAGCCAATATCCCCGTAGGTACTTTCATCTACAATATCGAGCTTTATCCCGGCAAGGGCGGTCAGCTTGTACGCAGTGCAGGCAGCGCAGCTCAGCTGATGGCTAAGGAAAACGGTGTTGCTCAGATAAGACTTCCTTCGGGCGAGGTGAGAATAGTCCGCCTCGATTGCAGAGCTACAATCGGTCAGGTTTCCAATATCGACCACGAAAACGTAAAGATAGGTAAAGCCGGCAGAACACGCCACATGGGCATCCGTCCCACAGTCCGCGGTTCCGTCATGAACCCCTGCGACCACCCGCACGGTGGTGGTGAAGGCCGTTCGCCTATCGGTCGTCCTTCTCCTGTTACTCCTTGGGGCAAGCCCGCTCTCGGTTACAAGACCAGAGATAAGAAGGCAAGAACAGAGAAGTTCATTGTAAAACACAGAAACGGTAAATAAGGAGGAAGCATAAAATGAGTAGAAGCCTTAAAAAAGGACCTTTCGTTGAAGCAAAGCTTTTTTCCCGAGTTGAAGCTATGAATGAGAAGGGTGAAAAGAAGGTACTGAAAACTTGGTCGCGTGCTTCCACGATATTCCCCGAATTTGTAGGTCACACAATCGCGGTACATGACGGAAGAAAACACGTTCCGGTTTATGTAACCGAAGACATGGTAGGACACAAGCTCGGTGAATTTGCACCCACGAGAACATTCAAGGGTCATGCCGGAAGCAAAACATCGAACAACGGTAAATAATCTCGCACCAATGCGAAGGGAGGCTAAACATTAAATGAAAGAAGCAAGAGCATATCTCAAAGATGCCAGAATATCCCCGCGCAAAGTACAGATCGTACTGGACCTTATCAGAGGTAAGGATGCGGGAATGGCAATGGCAATTCTTAAAAACACTCCTAAGTCTGCGAGTGAATACCTTATAAAGTTATTGAAAAGCGCTATGGCAAATGCCGAGCACAACTTCGGCATGGATACAAGCAAGCTTTATGTGAGCGAATGCTTTGTATGCCCGGGCAAAACTCTCAAGAGAATAATGCCCAGAGCCAAAGGCAGCGCAGACAGAATCCTTAAGAGAACAAGCCACGTTACGCTTGCCCTTAAGGAAAGAGAAGCATAAGAAGGAGGTTCGCAGATAATGGGTCAGAAAGTTAATCCGCACGGTTTACGTGTAGGCGTTATCAAAGACTGGGATTCAAGATGGTTCGCACGCGACGAAGTTTTCGGCGATACACTTGTTTCCGACTATAACGTAAGAAAATATCTCAAAGAGCAGCTGAAGCTCGCGGGCGTTTCCAAAATCGAAATCGAGAGAACCTGCGGCGAAGCAGGCAGAGTAAAGGTTATCATCCACTGCGCAAAACCCGGTATGGTTATCGGTCGCGGCGGTGTTGAAATCGAAAAGCTCCGCGTGGCTCTCGAAAAGATGACAGGCAAGGCTGTTTCCGTTGAGGCTATGGAGGTTAAATCCCCCGATCTCAATGCGCAGCTCGTTGCCGAAAGCATCGCAAGCCAGCTTGAAAAGAGAATAGCGTTCCGCCGCGCCATGAAACAGGCTATCGGCAGAACAATGCGCCTCGGCGCCAAGGGTATCAAAATCACGGTATCCGGTCGTCTTGGAGGCGCGGAAATCGCCCGCAGTGAGCATTATCACGAGGGTACAATTCCGCTTCAGACCATCAGAGCCGATATCGATTACGGTTTCTATGAGGCTAACACCACATACGGAAAAATCGGCGTAAAGGTTTGGATATACAAGGGCGAAGTCCTTGCCGACAGAAAGGCAGACGCGCCCGAGCGCGAAAAGCCCAGATTCCCCAGAAGAAATGACAGGGGCGAGGGCAGAAGAAATGACCGCGGCGGCGATCGTCGTCCCCGCGCTCCCAGACAGCCCAGAGAAGGAGGAGCGAAGTAATTATGTTAATGCCTAAGAGAGTTAAATACAGACGCGTACAGCGCGGCAGACTTAAAGGTACCGCGCACAAGGGCAATACCGTAACTTACGGTTCCTACGGTCTTGCGGCTCTGGAGCCCGCTTGGATCACAAGCAACCAGATAGAGGCTGCCCGTATCGCTATGACAAGATATATCAAGCGTGGCGGTAATGTATGGATCAAAATTTTCCCGGACAAGCCGATTACGGAAAAGCCCGCTGAAACCCGAATGGGTTCCGGTAAAGGTTCACCCGAGTACTGGGTAGCAGTAGTTAAACCCGGAAGAGTCATGTTCGAAATGGACGGCGTTCCGGAGGAAACTGCAAAGGAAGCTATGCGACTTGCTTCCCACAAGCTGCCTATCAAATGCAAATTCGTTAAAAAAGAAGTAGAGGAGGGCTAAACCAGTGAAAGCTACAGAACTCAGTAAATTAACTTCCGCTGAACTTACCTCTAAGCTCAAGGAGCTGAAAAGCGAACTTTTCAATCTTCGCTTCCAGAATGCGATAAACCAGCTTGACAACCCGCACAAGATTGCCGATGTCAAGAAGGATATCGCCAGAGTAATGACCGTTCTTCAGGAAAAGAAGAACGCTGAAAAGGCTTGAAGAGAGGAGAATGTGTCATGAGTGAAGCAGTAGAAAGAAACCTCAGAAAGACCAGAGTAGGCATGGTGGTAAGCGATAAAATGGATAAAACAGTAGTTGTTGCAATCCAGGACAACGTAAAACACCCCAAATACGGCAAGGTCATCAAGAGAACAGTTAAGTTCAAGGCGCATGATGAAAATAACGAATGCGCAGTTGGCGATAAAGTCAGCATCATGGAAACAAGACCGCTTTCCAAAGAGAAAAGATGGAGAGTCGTTGAAATCATCGAAAAAGCAAAATAATTTCATAGTGCAAGGTTAGAGCGGCAAAGCCGCAACCTGTGAGATGTGAATTTTAGGAGGTAAGCACAATGATACAACAGCAGTCATTGATGAAAGTCGCCGATAATACAGGCGCTAAAGAAATCATGTGTATTCGCGTGCTTGGCGGTACTGGCAGAAGATATGCCAATATCGGAGATGTTGTAGTTGCAGCTGTAAAGAAAGCAGCCCCCGGCGGCACCGTTAAAAAAGGTGAAGTTGTAAAGGCTGTTATCGTACGCAGCGTTAAAGGTGTGAAGCGTGCAGACGGTTCGTACCTGAAGTTCGATGAGAACGCGGCTGTCATCATCAAAGACGACAAGACGCCAAGAGGAACACGTATATTCGGGCCGGTAGCAAGAGAGCTTCGTGAGAAAGATTATCTGAAAATCCTTTCTCTCGCTCCCGAAGTACTGTAATTATAATGGGAGGATTTGAAAATGAATAAGCTTCATGTAAGAAAAGACGATACCGTTATAGTTATATCCGGAACCGAAAAGGGTAAAAAGGGTAAAGTTGTTGCGGTATCCCCCGATGAAAGAAAAGTTATCATCGAGGGCGTAAACATAAAGAAAAAGCACGCCAAGCCGAGAAAGCAGGGCGACGTGGGCGGTATTATGGATGTGGAAGGCGCTATGTATGCCGATAAGGTACAGCTTTTCTGCTCCAAATGCGGCAAGGGCGTTCGCACCGGCATCAAGACAGACGGCGACAAAAAAGTCCGCGTTTGCAAGAAATGCGGCAAAGAATTTTAATGCGGAGGTAAAGTAAAATGGCTAGATTACAGGATTTTTACAAGGCAGAAGTTGCTCCCGCATTGATGAAGAAATTCAATTATAAAAGCCCCATGCAGATCCCGCGTTTCGATAAAATAGTTATCAACGTAGGCGCAGGCGAGGCTAAGGACAATGCGAAGGTAATAGATGCTATAATAGCTGACGTTACTGCTATAACAGGTCAGAAAGCCGTACCGACACATGCCAAAAAGTCGGTGGCAAACTTCAAAATCAGACAGGGAATGACAATAGGCGTAAAGGTTACTCTCCGCGGCTCGAGAATGTACGAGTTCATGGACAGACTTTTCAACCTGGCGCTCCCCCGCGTTCGTGACTTCAAGGGTATCAATCCCAATGCTTTCGACGGTCGCGGCAACTATTCGCTCGGTCTGAAGGAACAGATCATATTCCCCGAAATCGAATACGAAAAGGTTGACAAAATCAGAGGCATGGATATCGCCTTTGTTACGACAGCCACAAACGATGAAGAAGCAAAGGCGCTGCTCGAGCTTATGGGCGCACCGTTTGCCAAATAATAGGGAGGAAGAATATGGCAAAAACTGCTATGAAGCTGAAGCAGCAGAAAGCGCAGAAATTCTCCACGAGAGAATACAACAGATGCAAAATCTGCGGTAGACCTCATGCATATCTGCGCAAATACGGTGTCTGCCGTATCTGCTTCAGAGAGCTTGCTTACAAGGGCGAAATCCCCGGCGTAAGAAAAGCCAGCTGGTAATTTACCGGCACCTGACACAGTAAACGCTCCAATCTTGTCGGAAGGAAAGCAAATGCTTTAACCATCGACTCGCCGCCGGATGCAAAATCCGGCAGCAAGGATTAGGCGAAGGGCGAAAGCCCAAATAACCGAACTACTTGCATAAAAGGAGGAAAAAACAATGCAAATTTCAGACGTAATTGCGGATATGCTCACACGCATCAGAAACGCAAACGACGCAAAGCACGAAACGGTAGACGTTCCCGCTTCGAAGATGAAAAAAGCCATTGCCGACATTCTCACTGAAGAAGGATATATTTCCGGCTATCAGATAATAGAAGACGGCAAGCAGGGAGTCATCAGAATCACACTCAAATACGGTCGCGGCAAGCAGAAGATCATCCAGGGTCTTCGCCGTGTTTCCAAGCCCGGTCTTCGTATATACACCAACTGCGAGGATATGCCCAAAGTAATGAACGGTCTGGGAATCGCTATCGTATCCACATCCAAGGGCATCATGACCGACAAGACGGCTCGCAGCCTCAATGTCGGCGGCGAAGTTCTTGCGTTTGTATGGTAATCGGGAGGTAAACGAAATGTCAAGAATTGGTAGAAAAGCTATTACAGTTCCCGCAGGCGTTGAAGTTACTCTCGGTGAGAACAACGTATTGACCGTAAAGGGTCCCAAGGGAACTCTCACACACAAGCTCCATGACAATATGACCGTAAATGTTGACGCAGGCGTTATCACCGTTACACGTCCCGACGATGAGAAGGAAAACCGCTCTCTCCACGGACTCACGAGAACGCTTATTGCCAACATGGTAGAAGGCGTTACAAACGGATATTCCAAGAGATTGGAAATCGTGGGCGTAGGTTACAAAGCTGTTAAAAACGGCAAAAACCTCGTGCTCAGCCTCGGTCATTCACATACGATCACATTTGAAGAGAAAAACGGCATCACATTCGATGTGCCCGATTCCAATACTGTAATAGTAAACGGCATCGACAAGCAGGATGTAGGTCAGATCGCAGCTCAGATCCGCGAGAAAAGACCGCCTGAGCCCTACCTCGGCAAAGGTGTCAAGTATGCCGGCGAACACATTCGCCGTAAAGCCGGAAAAACCGGTAAATAATGAAAGGAGTGGATATAAATGGTATCTCGTAAAGATAGTAACGCGGCACGTCTTGCTCGCCATAAAAGAGTTCGTGCCAAAATATCCGGTACACCCGATATCCCCCGTCTTTGCGTTTATCGTTCGCTTGCGAACATCAGAGCGCAGATTATCGACGACGTAAACGGTGTAACCCTTGTATCCGCATCCACCCTTGAAAAAGCGTTTGAGGGCAACGGCGGAAACAAAGAAGCAGCCAAGACTGTAGGCAAGATGATTGCCGAGAAGGCTATGGCTAAAGGTATAAAGAAAGTAGTATTCGACCGCGGCGGATATATCTACCACGGAAGAGTAAAAGAACTTGCAGACGGCGCCCGCGAAGGCGGCCTCGAATTCTGATAGGAGGGAAACAAGAATGGCTAAAATAATCAATCCGGCAACTCTTGAGCTTACCGAAAGAACAGTTGCCACCAACCGTGTTTCCAAAACCGTTAAGGGCGGCCGTATAGCACGTCAGACTGCAATAATGGTAGTAGGCGACGGAAACGGTCATGTCGGCTACGGTCTTGGAAAAGCAGCAGAATATCCCGAAGCTATCCGCAAGGGTATTGAAGATGCTAAGAAAAACATCATAGAGGTATCTCTGAAGGGTACTTCCATTCCCCACGAAGTTATCGGCGTATACGGCGCGGCAAGAGTTCTTCTCAAACCGGCTGCTCCCGGTACAGGTATCATCGCCGGCGGAACGGTTCGTGCCGTTGTCGAAATGGCAGGTATCAAGGATATCCGTGCTAAGTGTCTGCGCTCCAGCAATCCCACAAACGTAGTAAAAGCTACATTCGAGGGACTCAAGGCGCTCCGCTCCGCAGAGCAGGTAGCTGCTATGCGCGGCATAGACAAAGAAGCGCTGAAGAACTGAGGAGGCAAGTTATGGAACAGATTAAAATAACTCTTACAGGCAGTCTTATCGGTACTTCTCCCAAGCAGAGAGCGGTAGCAAAATCTCTCGGTCTTACCAAGATCGGCAGCAGCACCGTTCAGAATAACGACGAATCCGTTAAGGGCAAAATCAAGTTAGTAGCTCACCTTATAAAGGTGGAGAATGTATAATCAATATACATTAAAAAATAATTGATTAAATCAAAAATTCACAGTATAAGGAGGAATACCAAGATGAAGCTGCATGAACTTTCACCTGCAGTCGGCTCCGCCGAGAGCGCATGGCGCAAAGGCAGAGGCACAGGCTCCGGAAACGGAAAAACAGCAGGAAAGGGACATAAGGGTCAGAACGCACGCAGCGGCGGCGGAGTAAGACCCGGATTTGAAGGCGGACAGATTCCGCTTTACAGAAGGCTTCCCAAGAGAGGTTTCAATAACATTTTCGCAAAAGAATATGTGATAGTGAATGTTGAAGCTCTCAATGCCTTTGAAAACGGCGACGTTGTAACGGCAGAAGCACTTCTCGAAAAAGGCATAGTTCGCAAGACGCTTGACGGAGTAAAAATACTCGGCCGCGGTGAGCTTACAAAGAGCGTAACCGTACAGGCCAAGCTTTTCTCCGAAAGTGCAAAAGCAAAAATTGAAGCGGCAGGCGGAAAGTGCGAGGTGATCTGAGTTGTTCAAGACATTCAAAAATGCTTTTAAAATTCCTGAGCTTAGATCAAAAATACTTTTCACGCTTCTTATAATAGTTATTTATCGTATAGGTTCGGTTATCCCCGTACCTTTCACAAACGTAGGCGAGCTTGGTGCCGCTTACAGCCAGACGGGCTTTCTCAATTACATGAGCATGCTTTCCGGCTCGGCATTTGCGCAGGGCACGCTTTTCGCTCTCGGCGTATCGCCGTACATCACGGCGCAGATCGTTATCCAGCTTCTTACCATCGCCATCCCCGCTCTCGAAAGACTTGCGAAGAACGGCGAAGACGGCAGAAAGAAAATCGATACGATCACGAGATATGTGACAGTCGCCCTTTCCATAGTAACGGCTATCGGCTATTACTTCATCATGGAAAACCAGTACGGTCTTGTTAAAACAGGCTACGACAATGCTTTCGGTATCATCGTAATCATAGCTTGCTATGTTGCGGGTGCATCGATAGTTATGTGGCTCGGCGAAAAGATAGATGAGCAGGGTATCGGAAACGGTATCTCCATCCTCCTTTTTGCAAATATCGTATCCGGTCTGCCTTATCAGATTGCCGCGTATTCCAATACGCTCAGCACATCCGAAAAGGCTACATGGATAATAGTTCTCATGGCTACACTTGCAATCGTTATCACGCTTGCAAATGTAATATTCGTAGTTGCTATGTCTGATGCCGAAAGAAGAATTCCTGTTCAGTATGCAAAGCGCGTAGTGGGCAGAAAAGTTTACGGCGGTCAGAATACAAATCTGCCCATCAAACTGAATATGTCCGGCGTTATGCCTATAATTTTTGCAAATACTCTCGTTTCTCTCCCTATAACGATAGTTACGATAGTTGAAAACGCAAAAATCAAAAACGGCGGTTCTCTCGGCAAATTCGGTACATGGCTCAAGAGTGCGCTTGATTCCACAAGCTGGTTCTATATAATCCTGCTTCTGGTGCTCATCATCGCATTTGCTTACTTCTACATTTCTATTTCATTCAACCCCGTTGAGGTTTCAAATAACCTTATGCAGAACGGCGGCTTTGTTCCCGGCATTCGTCCCGGCAAGCCCACTGCAATGTATATCACAAAGATACTCAATAAGGTTACTCTCATGGGCGCATTCTTCCTCAGCATCATCGCCTGCGTTCCGCTCATACTGAACGTTGTTTCCGGCGGTCTGCTCGGAGTTATCGCATTCAGCGGTTCCACTATGCTCATCGTTGTCGGTGTTATCATAGAAACAGTCCGCGAAATCGAAGCTCAGATGACAATGCGTCACTACAAAGGATTCCTTGAATAAGAAATAATGTATGCCTGCTTCCCTTTAAAAGGGAGGCGGGTGTACTGCGAGCCGCATTTGCGGCGGGAAGGAACAAGAATTTATGAACCTTATGTTTCTCGGCGCTCCCGGTGCCGGAAAAGGGACTCAGGCGGCTTTTGTTTCCGAAAAATATCATATACCTTCTATATCTACAGGCGTTTTGCTTCGTGAAGCCATGGCAAAGGGCACGGATCTCGGTATCCGCGCAAAAAGCTACATGGACGCGGGCGCACTCGTGCCCGACGAGCTTGTTATAGGCATTATCAAAGAAAGACTGGCGGAAAAGGACTGCGAAAACGGTTTTATTCTCGACGGTTTTCCGAGAACAGTGCCGCAGGCGGAAGCGCTTGACAAAATGGGCGTGGAAATGGATCTGGTGATAAGCATCGAGGTCAGCGATGACGCGATAGTAAAGCGCATGGGCGGCAGGCGACTCTGCACCGTATGCGACACGACTTATCACATAGCTCACAAGCCTCCGAAAGCGGAAGGCAAATGCGACCATTGCGGCGGTGCTCTGAAGCTCCGCGCTGATGATAAGCCCGAAGTCGTGAAAAGCAGACTTGAGGTTTATCACAAGCAGACGGAGCCGCTCAAGGATTACTACGGTAAAAAGGGCAAGCTCTGCACGATAAACGGAGAAGGCAAAATAGATGATATAACCGCGGAAATAACAGCGGCTATTGAAAAAACAAGAGGCTAAAATTTATGATTTTAGTAAAAAACAGCGAACAGTTGGCTATCATGCGTAAAGCGGGGCGCATCACCGGCGAGGCAATTCTTGTCGCGAGAGAGCATATCCGCGAAGGCGTTTCCACAAAGGAGCTGGATACAAGAATCCGCGAGTATATAGAAAAATGCGGCGCAAAGCCCTCTTTTCTCGGTTACGGCGGTTTCCCCGGCAGCGCCTGTATCAGCCTGAACGACGAGGTTATCCACGGGATACCGGATAAAAACCGTATACTGCACGAGGGCGATATCGTGAAAATAGATGTCGGCGCGTATTATCACGGATTTCACGGCGACAGTGCGAATACCTTTGGCGTAGGCAAGATAAGCGAAGAAGCCGAAAAGCTCATCGCAGCCACGAGAGAATCATTTTTTCGCGGCGTAGCGCAGGCAAAGGCAGGCAATCGGATAGGCGACATCGGAAGCGCGGTTTTTGAATATGCAAATGCTCTCGGTTACGGAGTTGTGAAAAGATATGTCGGCCACGGTGTCGGCATGGAGCTGCATGAAGATCCCGAAGTGCCGAATTTCGGTACTGCCGGAAGAGGTCCGAGGCTGGTGCCCGGAATGGTAATAGCCATAGAGCCCATGATAAACGCGGGGACTTATCTCGTGCGTGAAATGGACGACGGCTGGACGGTGAAAACCGCCGACGGCAGGCTTTCCGCCCATTATGAACATACGGTTGCCATTACAGACGGCGAGCCGGTGCTTATGACGATGGTGGAATGATATGAAGACTTCGGAAAATATGATAGGCTCGCTTGCGGTTTCTCTGGCGGGACGCGACAAAGGTCGGACACTGGTAATAACCGGAGTCTGCGACGCGGACAGCGTTTTTGTGGCGGACGGCAAAATGAGAAAGACAGGCACGCCGAAAAAGAAAAAATTGCGGCATTTGAAAATAGTATCAAAAGCGGATGAAGAAAGCGTTTCGCGCATAGCCTCCGGGCTTGCCACGGACAGCTTCATACGCAGGGTACTTGACAGCACGGTAATCGATGACGATGACCTAATTTAAATTGAAATAATTTAAGGAGGGCAATAATGCCAAAGGGCGATGTTGTTGAATTTGAAGGCACGGTAGTTGAGGCTATGCCGAATGCCACCTTCAAGGTAAAGCTTCCCAATGAGCATATAGTTACGGCTCAGATTTCGGGCAAGCTCAGAATGAACTATATAAAAATCGGTCCCGGTGATAAGGTTACCGTAGAGGTTTCCGTATATGACCTGAATAAGGGTCGTATCACATGGCGCCACTGATAAAACAAAAAATCTAAAAATTATGTGAAAGGAATGGTGAAATACACATGAAAGTTAAACCTTCCGTTAAAAAGATTTGCAGCAAGTGCAAAATCATCAAAAGAAAAGGCCATGTAATGGTAATTTGCGAAAACCCGAAGCATAAGCAGAAACAGGGTTAAGCCAACACAAATTGAGGGAGGTGTATTTCCAGAATGGCTCGTATAGCTGGCGTTGAAGTTCCAAACAACAAAAGAGTTGAAATCGGTCTTACCTATATTTACGGTATAGGCAGAACAACTTCCAATCAGATTCTTGCAAAGACAGGAATCAATCCCGATACACGCTGCAAGGATCTCACAGAAGATGACGTATCCAAGCTTCGTGACGAAATCGAAAACTTCCACAAAGTGGAAGGCGACCTTCGCCGTGATGTCGCTCTCGATATCAAGCGAATGATCGAAATAGGCTGCTACCGTGGCACAAGACACAGAAAAGGTCTTCCTGTTCGCGGACAGAGAACAAAAACAAATGCAAGAACCAGAAAAGGTCCTGCAAAGACAATAGCAAACAAGAAGAAATAATTAAGGAGTGATAGAAGCTAATGGCTAAAATAACAACCAAAAAGGTAGTCAGAAAGCGCCGCGAACGCAAGAATGTCGAAAAAGGCGTAGCACATATCCGTGCAACATATAACAATACTATCGTTACTATCACGGATACCGCAGGCAATGCAGTTTCTTGGGCTTCTGCAGGCGAGCTCGGTTTCAGAGGCTCCAGAAAGTCCACACCGTTTGCAGCTCAGATGGCTGCTGAAACAGCTGCTAAAATCGCAGCCGACAACGGCATGAAGACTGTTGAAGTATTTGTAAAGGGTCCCGGACAAGGCAGAGAATCCGCTATCCGCGCGCTTCAGACACAGGGTCTTGAAATCAGCCTTATCCGCGATGTAACGCCTGTTCCTCACAACGGATGCAGACCGCCTAAAATCAGAAGAGTCTAATTTACAAGGAGGATTCAAAATACTATGGCAAGATATACAGGTCCTGTGTGCAAACTTTGCCGCAGAGAGGGAACAAAGCTTTTCCTCAAAGGCGAACGTTGCCTTACCGATAAATGCCCTGTAACACGCAGAGGCACAGCCCCCGGTCAGCACGGCGCAGCACAGGTTAAGAAAAACAAAGAGTACTATATGCAGCTTCGTGAGAAGCAGAAAGCAAGAAGATACTACGGTATTCTTGAAAAGCAGTTCAAAACATATTTTGAAATTGCCGACAAGAAAGAAGGACAGACCGGTGCAAATCTGCTTTGCCTGCTCGAGCGTCGCTTTGACAATGTAGTTTACAGAATGGGACTTGCTGAGAGCCGCAATGAGGCAAGACAGCTCGTTCTCCATGCACATTTCACTATAAACGGTAAAAAGGCGGATATTCCTTCCATCATCGTAAAGAAGGGCGACGTTATCGCTCTGAAGGATTCTTCCCGCGATTCCGAAAAGATCAAATCTCTCCTCGAACTCATGGAAAAGACAACAGCACCGAAGTGGCTTGACCTTGACAAGACAAAAGCAAGCGCTACAGTAGTTGCTCTGCCTGAGAGAGATGATATCGACTTCCCGTTCCAGGAATCTCTTATCGTCGAGTTGTACTCCAAATAATAGTTACCCGCGGTATTCCGAAAATATCGCAGGTACTATCAGGCGGTTTTTCGGGAATATCAAAAAAACATTCGAAAACATTATGTTTCGGTTAAAAGGAGGGTTACTTAATGATAGAAATAGAAAAGCCGAATATATCGGTGGATAATCTCAGCGCAGACGGTAAAAGCGGAACTTTTACTGTAGAACCTCTTGAGCGGGGCTACGGCACTACGCTCGGAAATTCGCTCCGCAGAGTGCTGCTCAGCTCACTTCCCGGTGTAGCGGTAGTCAGCATAAAAATCGCAGGCGGCGGAAAGGATGTTCTTCACGAAATTTCCACTATTCCCGGAGTAAAAGAGGATGTATGCGAAATAGTCCTCAATGTAAAGGGAATAACCGCAAAGCTTCACGGCAACGCCCCCAAGACTGTATACATTGACGTTACAGGCACAAAGGATGTTTGCGCGGGTGATATCGTATGCGACAATGAGCTGGAAATTCTCAATCCCGACCATCATATAGCTACAGTCAGCGAAGGTGTACGTTTCCACATGGAGCTTACTTTCGATCACGGTCGCGGCTATGTTTCTCAGGAAAAGAATAAACAGATATATTCCGCAGGTCAGCTCGGTGTGATATTTGTAGATTCAATATTCACGCCTGTTTACAATGTAAACTACGAGGTAGACAATACCCGTGTAGGAAACAGCATTGACTATGACAAGCTTACTTTAAACGTATTGACGAACGGCACTATTTCCGCAAAGGAAGCCGTATCGCTTGCTGCCAAGATACTCAACGAACACCTCAACCTCTTTGTAGAGCTTTCCGATGAAGCAAAGAGGGCGGAAATCATGGTTGAACGCGAAGAAACCAAGAAAGAAAAAGTCCTTGAGATGACCATTGAGGAGCTTGACCTGTCTGTTCGTAGCTTCAACTGCCTCAAGCGTGCAGGCATTGACACGGTTGAAGATCTCACAAGCAAGACAGAGGAAGATATGATAAAAGTACGTAATCTCGGCAAGAAGTCGCTTGAAGAAGTTATACAGAAACTTCATTCGCTCGGACTGGCTCTTCGCCGCGAGGACGACTGATCATATCAAAATAAAAGAGTTATCTAAGTTTGGTATAGATAATCCTTTATAAAAATCAGGCAAAGGAGGAATACTGAAATGCCCGGAACCAGAAAACTCGGCAGACCTACTGCCCACAGACAGGCTATGCTCAGAGGCATGGTTACTTATCTTTTGGAAAACGGTTCTATAGAAACAACTCTTACAAGAGCAAAAGAAGTAAGAAGCCTTGCAGAGAAGATGATTACTCTCGGCAAGAAAAATACACTTGCTTCCCGCCGTCAGGCACTTGCTTTTATAACAAAGGAATCCGTTGTAAAGAAGGTTTTTGACGAAATCGCTCCCAAATATGCAGATAGAAACGGCGGTTACACAGCTATCTATAAGCTCGGTCCCCGTCGCGGCGACGCAGCTGAAATGGCTATCGTAAAACTTATCTGATTATAGGTTTGATTTGAAATAAAAAGCACAGGGCACGTGGTCCTGTGCTTTTTTGCGCTTTCGTTACTCTTTGCCAAGAGGGGGCAGGTTGCGCTTTTGGCAAAAGCGCAGAAAAAGTTTCTCTTTGCCCAAAGAGAACGGGGTCGCGCTTTTGAATGACCAAAAGCGCGGCAAAAGTCATCAAAGGAAGGCTCCTCGCCCTCCTTTGCAAACTACCTCGCACCCCGTCGAGTTAGCCGCAGAAAGCAATGCGCGGCAAGTATGTGCTATATATAGCAAATCAAACAGCTTTTGTCTATCTCTCTGCGCATCATCAATCATACCGCGCGTGCGAACAAAGTATGCCGCAAAAAGCGAGCAGATTCGACGGGTGGGTGGTGCCACGCCGAAAGTTCAGCTACGCTTCCCACTATAGGCTAAACTCCAACTACGCGAGCATGGCTTGATGGACATCGAGTTGGAGAAGCTAAAGATTAAGTCAGAACAAACCAAAGTCCGTGTTAAGTGTGGGGGTCTGAACCATATTTCCGGTTTAGTCTACGGTCGGACTGTTGGGGCAGTATGTTCGCACAAGTCGCCGCGAGGCGACACAGAAAGAGTTTAAAAGAGGAATTGACACATACGCGCAGCGTGTGTGTCGGCGTCGCCGAGACAGGAGTTAATACCTTCCTCTTTTTGACTTTTGGTATACTCCGTCTCGGCGACGCCGTTCAGAGGTGGCTCCGCCACCCTGAACCCTCCTCTTGGTCACGCAAAAGTAAACCCTCGTTTCCTTTGGAGGAAAGTAACTTTTGTTTCTTTGCCCAAAGAAAAACGAGCACGGGCGGCAAACGCCGCCCGCTTTTCCAACGCTTTTATAAAAAGCACCCACCTTTTTGCCAAAGAAAAAAGGTCTGTAATAAATTTTACAGACCTCTTTTTATCAGTTTTGTTTCCTTACGCTTTTGTACTCATCGTAATATTTATAAAAAGGGCAGCGCGCACGGGGATTTTCCGTCAGGCGATACATATCATCTTCGTCGATATCTGCCGTGCAGATATAATCGCCGATATCCTCATCCCAATCGAAAAATTCGCATGTTTCGCAATTCGAAGCAAAAGCGGCATCGGATTTTTTCTTTTTTTCCATTTTGTACCTCTAAAACAAAATCCCGAAAGCTTTTGCAATCGGGATTTTGAAAATATCGTATAAAACCTTATCTCTTGGAGAACTGGCTTGCACGACGAGCGGCTTTGAGACCGTACTTCTTTCTTTCCTTCATTCTCGGGTCGCGAGTGAGGAAGCCTGCTTTTTTGAGTGCGGGTCTGTATGTTTCATCTGCCTGGAGAAGAGCTCTTGCTATACCGTGACGGATAGCGCCTGCCTGACCGGAGATACCTCCGCCCTGAGCGGTGCATACTACATCGAATTTGCCTTCTGTGGAAGTTACGCCGAAAGGCTGGTTCATAATGAGCTTAAGAGTTTCAAGACCGAAGTAATCGTCTACATCTCTGCCGTTTATTGTGATATTGCCTGTACCTGCATAGAGGCGGACGCGGGCAACGGATTTCTTTCTTCTGCCTGTGCCGTAGAAGTAGGGTTTAGCGCTTGTATACATAATCTTTGCTCCTCCTTTAATTAGTCAACCGTGTAAGGAACGGGCTTCTGAGCTGCCTGATTATGCTCGCTGCCTGCGTAAACCTTAAGACGTGTGATGCTGGTATCGCCTATCGTGTTGTGGGGAAGCATACCCTTGACTGCGAGAGTCATGGCAAGCTCGGGCTTTGTAGCCATGAGAGTCTTGTACTGAACTTCCTTAAGACCGCCGATATAGCCGGAATGGCGGCGATAATACTTCTGAGTGAGCTTCTTGCCTGTGAGAACAGCCTTGGAAGCGTTGATTATGATAACGAATTCGCCGCAATCCACGTGAGGTGTGAATTCGGGGCGATGCTTGCCTCTGAGAATGTTGGCAGCGGCAACGGCTGTTTTACCGAGGGGCTTGCCTGCGGCGTCGATGACGTACCATTTGCGTTCCAGAGTTTCTTTTTTAGCCATGAAAGTGGACATCTTTTATTCCTCCGATGAAATTTTTCTTTGATTTGGGCGCAAAGCACCCGTTTGCAACGATAGGATTATAGCATATAGCAATACATTTGTCAATACTTTTTTGCAAAAAAACTTCAAAATTTCAATTTGCGATATCAATACCTTTGATTTTCTCGCAAAATCTCGCGTTTTCTCTTTAAATTCAGCCCGTGAAATAACGAAAATACCGATTTTAATTTTTCTGTTTTTTGCGTCAATCGGTTGACACGACGGCACTTTTTATGTATAATATTGAAAATATATATAAAAAAGCAGTGAGGAAAATCGAAATGCCGGAAATAAACAATAAATTCGGGAAAGAAGGGCTTACTTTTGACGATGTGCTTCTTATTCCCGCAAAAAGCGATGTTTTGCCGAATATGGTGGATCTTTCTACCAGGCTCACAAAGAAAATCAGGCTGAATACGCCTATAATGTCCGCGGCGATGGATACCGTTACGGAATCGGGACTAGCCATAGCGATGGCTCGCGAGGGCGGAATAGGTATCATTCACAAAAATATGCCTATAGAAATGCAGGCGGATGAAGTGGAAAAAGTGAAACGCAGTGAAAACGGCGTTATTACAAATCCTTTTTATCTTTCTCCCGAAAATTTTGTTTATGAGGCGGAAGCGCTGATGCACAAATACAAAATTTCGGGCGTACCCGTCTGCGCGGAAGGCAAAAAGCTCGTCGGCATCATCACAAACCGCGATATGCGTTTTCTTACCGATATGAATATGAAAATAGGCGATGTAATGACAAAGGAAAATCTCATTACGGCACCTGCGGGCACCACGCATGAGGAAGCCAGCCGCATTCTTTGCAGGCATAAAATAGAAAAGCTTCCGCTTGTCGATGAAAAAGGCAATCTCTGCGGACTCATCACGATAAAGGATATTCAGAAAGCCACGCGCTATCCCAATTCCGCAAAGGATGAAAGAGGCAGATTGCTTTGCGGCGCGGCGATAGGTGTTACCGCAGATATACTCGAGCGCGCGGGAGCACTGCTCAATGCGGGCGCGGATGTGCTTGTACTGGATTCGGCACACGGTCATTCCGCGGGAATAATACAGAGTGTACGCAAGGTAAAAGAGGCATTCCCCGATTGCCAGCTTATCGCGGGCAATATAGCTACGGCGGAGGCTGCGCGCGATCTCATCGAGGCAGGCGCCGACGCGGTGAAGGTCGGTATAGGTCCCGGCTCTATATGTACTACGAGAATTATCGCCGGCATAGGCGTGCCGCAGGTTACGGCTATATACGATGTGGCACAGGTGGCAGCGCAGTATGATATTCCCGTCATTGCGGACGGCGGCATAAAATACAGCGGCGATCTGGTGAAATCCATAGCCGCCGGCGCGGATGCAATAATGATAGGCTCGCTTTTTGCGGGATGCGAGGAAAGCCCCGGCGAGAGCGAAATCTATCAGGGCAGACGTTTCAAGGTATATCGCGGCATGGGTTCTCTCGCGGCTATGGAAAAAGGTTCAAAGGACAGATATTTCCAGACCAATTCGAAAAAGCTCGTTCCCGAGGGTGTAGAGGGAAGAGTACCTTACAAGGGTCCGCTCGCCGATACTGTATATCAGCTTGTGGGCGGTATGCGTTCAGGCTTCGGCTACTGCGGATGCGCTACGGTGGATGAGCTGAAAAAGAACGGCAGATTTATCCGCATTACGGGCGCAGGTCTGCGTGAATCTCATCCTCATGATATAAGCATAACAAAAGAAGCGCCGAACTACAGCTCAAACGGCTGATAAAACGGCGGAAATATAAAGCGCGGCGGCGCTTCGGAGGCATATAAATGGCAGTGAATGTCGATATAATGGGAAGAGCGGTATACGAATATGCCGATAAAGAAACGGGCAGGGTTTTTGCCATGCCGTACAGATTTTATCATCCTTCCTCATACAATGAAAATGATACGAAAAAATATCCGATGCTCTTTTTTCTGCACGGACATGGCGAATGCGGCACGGATAACGAGCTTCAGATAAGAGTTTTGCACAAGGAAAACAGGCTGATAGACATGGTGCTGGAACGCGACGATTGCATTATCGTAGCTCCGCAGTGTCCCTGCAATACGGAGCTGGAATGGGTGCCTGTAAATCACAAGTGGAATACAGGCTCGCGTCCGCTTTCCGAAAAGCCGACTGTCGGCATGGCGGCGGCAATGGAATTGCTCGATAAATTTCTTTCGTGCGGCAAAGTGGATCTTTCGCGCGTGTATGCCGCGGGAATATCCATGGGCGGATACGGCACATGGGAACTGATAACACGCCGTCCCGAGGTTTTTGCGGCGGCTGTGCCCGTATGCGGCTCGGGTATACCCGATATGGCGGACAGACTCGTGAATATAGCCGTATGGGCTTTTCACGGGGAAGCAGACGGCACTGTTCCTCCGCAGGGGACGAGAGATATGGAGGCGGCGATTAAAGCTGCCGGCGGCACAAAAATGAAGGCTACATATTTCCCCGGCGTGGGGCATGATTCATGGATACCCGCGTATAAAACCGAGGGGCTGACAGAGTGGCTCTTTTCTCAGAAAAAGTAAAGTGCTTTTCTTTATAGAAAAGCGAAAAAAAGAAGCGGGCGGCTTTTGCTTCCTTCTCATAAGGATGAATTATGAGAAACAGAAGCAATCAGGCGGGAAGGACGAACAGTTTCGGCTGTTCGTCCTTTTCGTTTTGCAAAAAGCTTTGTGAATCTGAATAGTTTACTTGGAGCCGTTCGGCTTTCTGTTCTTGTTACGCCCGGATCGTTGAAAACGGTTTCTGATGTGCATTCGAAAATCCCGCTGTTCTTGCGGAGATGGCTTGGTTCCGGCAATGATCGGCTATTTCCGATTCACTGTCCGGCATGGAGCCGATGTGCGTGAAGTAAATGTCGATTCGTTGCTCGCCCTCGTTTTTCTTTCGTGACGGGCGCTCGTGAATCACGATTTTGCTGATGAATGTCCGCAGGATCTCGGGTGTCAGCTCCCGTATATCCGTATACTT
>CAKRQU010000010.1 GCA_934394585.1 uncultured Eubacteriales bacterium
AGTCTACGGTCGGACTGTCGGGGCAGTATGTTCGCACGAGTCGCCGCGAGGCGACAGAAGGAGATGAAAAGAGGAATACCTTCCTCTTTTTGACTTTTGGTACTTTTGGTCACGCAAAAGTACACCTTCGTCCCCTCGAGGTGGACAAGCAACTTTTTCCACGCTTTTATGAAAAGCGCGACCCCGTTTCTCGGTGGAGAAAAACCTCCCCCATAAAGCGAAAATAAAAAAATAACCTCGTGCGAGGTTACTTTTTTATTTTGACGGCGCATCAATCTCGTGCGCTATGGCTTCTTTCACGCGGGGAAATACCGCATTTTCGTTTTCGCCGTTTCCGAGGAGCAATGTGGCGCCGTAAAGCACGGATTTCACTATTATCGCGGTGCCTGCGGCTGTTTCTTCATCGTCGCCGAGCGAAATGCGATAGCTTTCTATCCGCGTTCCTATAGAAGCGGTGAGCTTGTGCTTTTCTTCGGTCTGCTCGCTCGTGGCGTCTATATTTCCGAGCATTATCACCGCGAGAAATTGCGGATTTGCATTCAGAAACCGAATGTATGTCATGCACGATTTCATTATTTTTTCTCTTTCGCTTTCGCATGAATCACATACGGCTTTTTCCATCAGCCCCCATTGTCCGCGTATATATCGGAGCATTTCGAGCATGAATTTATCTTTATTTTCAAAATAACTGTACGGAGTGGCACAGGATATATTGCATGCGGCGGCAACTCTGCGCATAGAAAAACCCGTTATTCCGTTGCGGCTTATTTCCGATATTCCGGCAAGGATGATGCGTTCGCGCAGAGTGGCGAGCGCGGCGGTATCTTTCATATTTTCCCCTCCCGAAATCTTTTTCAGGCTTTATTTTAGCATAAATGCCGCCGCTTTTCAAGCGTTTTTCACCAAAAGAACAAAACTGCGGAATATTTTTATATAAATTATCACAAAAATCCGAAAAGATACAATTTTTTTCGCTGCGGGCATTGACTTTTTGCCGCATCGGAGATAAAATATAAATAAATTAGCACTGATAAATTATTTGGAGAAAGTATGGACAAGCTGATCGAAGCAAGAAAGAAAATAAACGAAACCGATGCGGAAATGGCAAAGCTTTTCTGCCGCAGAATGGCTGCGGTAAAGGATGTGCTCGAATACAAGCGCGAGCATGGGCTTCCCGTGCTGGATACGGCGCGCGAAAATGCCGTGATGGAGGCAAATTCCGCTCTGATAAAAGACGAGGCACTGAAGGAATATTACGTCAGCTTTATACGCGATACCATGGCGATATCGCGCGAATATCAGCGCGCATTGCTTTCCGGTATAAAAGCGGCATACTGCGGCGTGGAGGGCGCTTTTGCCCACATAGCCTCAAAAAGAATATATGCCGATTCGGAAACGGTATCGTATCCGAGCTTTTCCGAGGCTTATGCCGCTGTGGAAAGCGGCGAATGCGAGGTCGCCGTGCTTCCGATAGAAAACAGCTCCGCCGGGGAAGTCGGTCAGGTGATGGACCTCATTTTCGCGGGAAATCTTTATATAAACGGGATATACGAGCTGGCAGTGGATCAGAATCTGATGGCTTTGCCCGGCGCGAAAAAGGACGATATAAAAACGGTGCTCAGCCATCCGCAGGCGCTGTTGCAATGCGCGCCTTTTCTGGAAAAGCGGGGAATAGCAGTGCGTTCTTTTGCAAATACCGCGGCGGCGGCAAAATTTGTTTCCGAAAGCGGAGATATGACGATAGCCGCCATAGCGAGCGAAGAAACGGCACGTCTGTACGGGCTGGAAATAATAGAAAAGGATATAAATTCCGAGCGAAGCAATACGACGCGCTTTGCGGTGCTTTCCCGCGTGCGCAATGATAAGCAGAATTTCCCCACGGGACAGGGCTGCATGATAATGTTTGCGGTGAAAAACGAAGCCGGTGCTCTCGCAAATGCGATAAATATAATCGGTGCGCACGGTTTCAATATGCGATCGCTCCACAGCCGTCCGCAAAAGGACCTGATGTGGCAATACTATTTCCACGCGGAGCTGGAGGGCGATATAAATACGGAAAACGGCAAAGCAATGCTCGCCGAGCTTGCAAAAATCAGCGACAGGCTGAAGCTCGCGGGAACATTCGGACTGCATATAAAAATCTGACGGAGGCACAAAATGAAGCTGACAGTAAATACCGGCACGGATAAATACGATATAATAATCGAACGCGGCTCGCTTTCGCGCGCGGGGGAATATTTTTCTCTTTCGAGAAAAGTCCTCGTCGTCACGGACGACGGCGTACCGGCAAAGTATGCGGATGAAGTCGCCGCGGCTTGCGCTGCGCCTACCGTGGCGACATTGAAAAGCGGCGAGGAAAGCAAGAGCATGACATCTTTTGAAACGCTTTGCAAAATCATGCTGGAAAAAGGCTTTACGCGCGGCGACGCGGTGGTTGCCGTGGGCGGCGGAGTGTGCGGCGATCTCGCGGGATTTGTCGCGGCTTCATATATGCGCGGCGTGGATTTTTACAATGTGCCGACCACACTGCTTTCGCAGGTGGATTCTTCCATAGGCGGGAAAACGGCAATAAATCTCGCGGGGGTAAAAAACGCCGTGGGCGCTTTTTATCAGCCGAAATGCGTTCTCATAGATCCCGATACGCTGAAAACTCTCGACAGCCGCATTTATGCCGAGGGACTCGCGGAGGCTGTGAAAATGGCGTGCATTTTTGATGAGGAGTTTTTTGCTTTCATAGAAAAATGTGCCGAAAACGGCACGGTTTTCGAAAATACGGACAAAATAATCGAAGGTTCGCTGAAAATAAAAAAATCGGTGGTGGAGGCGGACGAAAAAGAAAATTCGCTTCGCCGCACGCTGAATTTCGGGCATACCGTGGGACACGCGATAGAGAGCAGACTCGGCTGGCTTCACGGAGAATGCGTGGCGGCGGGAATGACGGTTTTTGTTTCCGATGAGGTGAGGGCGCGTCTGGTGCCGCTTCTCAAAAAGCTGAATCTGCCTTTTCGAGCGGATATCGGCGCAACAGATACGGAAAAGCTCGTTTCCCACGATAAAAAGGCGGCTGAAAACGGCATAGTATGCGTATGCTGTGACAAAATAGGCTCTTACTTTATGCGCAGATATACGGCATCGGAAATAGCGCGCATGGCGCAGGAGGCGTTTTCACGGGAGGGAGACAAATGAAAAATACTTTCGGAACGAGCCTTTGCATGACGATATTCGGCGAAAGCCACGGGGCGGCGATAGGCGCCGTGCTCGACGGGCTTGCCCCCGGCATACCCGTGGACGAATCGCTGATAGAAAAAAGACTTTCTCAGCGTCGCCCCTGCGGGAATATTTCCACATCGCGCAGGGAAGCGGATAAATTCCGCATAATAAGCGGTGTATACGGCGGCAGAACCACGGGAACGCCGCTTTGCATAGAGATAGAAAACGGCGATACGAAAAGCGCGGATTATTCCGATATGCGTTATCTGGCGCGCCCGGGTCATGCGGATTTCACGGCGCAGGCAAAATACCGCGGATATCAGGATATACGCGGCGGAGGGCATTTTTCCGGCAGGATCACAGCCGCAGTGGTTGCCGCCGGTGCGATAGTCGAGCGTGCGCTCGGCGACAGGGGGGTAAATGCCGCCACGCATATTCTTTCTCTCGGCGGAGTAAGAGACGACGCTTTCGGCACGGACCCGAGTGAAGCCGTAAAAGCGCTGAAGGAGGCGGATTTCCCGACGATTTCGCGCGATATCGGCGCAAAAATGCAGGAAAAGATAATCGCCGCGAGGGAAAATTCCGACAGCATCGGCGGAAAAACACAGACAGCCGTAGCGGGGCTTCCCGCGGGCGTGGGCGAACCTTTTTTCGATACGGCGGAGAGCATCATATCGCATGCCGTATTTGCCATACCCGCGATAAAGGGGATAGAATTCGGCGCGGGATTTGATTTCTGCTCCATGCGCGGCAGTGAGGCAAACGACGCCTTTTATTCCTCGCAGGGCAGAATTTATACAAAAACAAATAACAACGGCGGAATAAACGGAGGCATAACTAACGGCATGCCGCTGATATTCAATTGCGCCGTGAAGCCTACTCCGAGCATAGCGAGAGCGCAGGAAACGGTGAATTTCAGAACAGGTGAGGAAGCCGTGCTCGAAATACACGGGCGGCACGACCCCTGCATAGTTCACCGCGCCTGCCCGGTGATAAGCGCCGTGACGGAGATAGCGATATACGATATGCTCGCCTGCCGTTACGGCACGGATTATTTTGCATACTGAGGATAAATTTATGAATGTGAAAATAAAAAAAGGAAAGGCAAAAGGCACGGTGGCGGCACCGCCTTCCAAAAGCATGGCGCACCGCCTTCTGTTATGCGCGGGTCTGAGCCGCGGAGAAAGCGTGATACGCGGCGTGGAGCCGTCGCAGGATGTGCTGGCTACGCTGGATTGCCTTCGCGCGATAGGTGCAAAATGCACGGTGCAGGGCGACGCGGTGAGCGTGAAAGGCACGGATTTTTCCGTTGGCGGAAAAAGAGAGCTGCAATGCCGCGAAAGCGGAAGCACGCTTCGCTTTTTCATACCGCTTTGCATGCTTTTTGAAGGCAAATCGCGCCTTTACGGTACGCCGATGCTGCTTTCGCGTCCGCTTGATGTTTACAAAAATATATGCCGCACGCTGAAGCTGCCATATAAGCAAGGCACGGATTTCGTCGAGGTCGGCGGCAGACTGCAGGCGGGAAATTTCAAAATACCCGGAAATATAAGCAGCCAGTTTATCAGCGGACTTCTTTTCGCGCTCCCGCTTTTGCAGGGAGACAGCCTGATCACCATAGCTCCGCCGATAGAAAGCCGCTCGTATATAGAGCTTACTCTCGGAGCGCTCCATACTTTCGGCATCACCGCATACTGGAAAAACGAGAGAACGCTTTTTGTTGCCGGCGGACAGAAATACAAAAGCACCGATGTGACGGTAGAGGCGGATTATTCCAATGCGGCGTTTTTCGATGTGCTGAGTCATCTCGGCTCCGATGTCACCGTCACGGGGCTGGATCCCGAAAGCAGTCAGGGCGACAAAGCTTACGGTGAATATTTCAGCATGCTGGAGCGCGGCACACCCTCGGTGAATATTTCCGATTGCCCTGATCTCGGCCCCGTGCTTTTCGCTCTTGCGGCGGCAAAACACGGCGGAATTTTCACGGGGACGCACCGACTGAAAATGAAAGAAAGCGACCGTGGCACCGCCATGGCGGAGGAGCTGGCGAAATTCGGCACTTATGTGACGGTAAACGAGGATGATATAGTGGTTTATCCTGCGGAATTTCATGCACCCGCGGATATTCTGAAATCGCACAACGATCACAGGATAGTGATGGCGCTTTCGGCGCTGCTCACCGTTTTCGGCGGGGAAATATCGGATGCTCAGGCTGTGAACAAAAGCTTTCCCGATTATTTTGAAAAGCTCGCGTCACTCGGCATAGAGGTGGAAAAATATGATACTTGATAAAAACAAAAAAATACTGATAGTAGGTCTGGGACTGATGGGCGGAAGCTATGCAAAAGCCCTTTCGAAAAAGGGTTATCACACAGAAGCGCTCACGCTAGAGCAGAAAGATATAGATTACGCCCTGTCGCTCGGGATAATAGAACGCGGCTATACCGAGGCAAACGAAGAAAGCGTTTCGGGCGCAGATATAGTAATATTCGCGTTGTATCCGCATACGTTTCTCGACTGGGTGAAAAATTACGGTCATCTGATAAAGCAGGGCGCCGTGGTGACGGACGTGACGGGCGTGAAAAGCGGAATAGTGCGCCCTGTGCAGGAAATGCTGCCGCAGGCGGAATTTATTTCCGCGCATCCCATGGCGGGCAGAGAGCTTTACGGCGTGGAACACAGCGACGATTCCGTTTTTGCGGGCGCAAACTATATCGTGGTGCCAACGGAAAAGAATACGCGCGAGGCGATAGATTTCTGCGCCTCGCTTGGCAGAGAGCTGGGTTTTTCGAGAATAACGGAGCTCGGCGAGCGCGAGCATGACGAAATGATAGCTTTCCTTTCCCAGCTGACGCATTGCATAGCGGTTTCGCTGATGACATGCCGCGATAAATGCGAGCATTTTGTGGATTATACGGGCGACTCTTTCCGCGATCTTACCCGCATAGCGAAAATAAATGACGGCATGTGGAGCGAGCTTTTTCTCATGAATAAGGACGCGCTGGCAGAGCAGATGCGGCTTTTCGAAAACGAATTCCGCCGCATGAGAGAAATGGTAGAATGGGGCGACAGGGAAGGCATACGCGATATGATGCGTCGCTCCACCGAACGCAGAAAGCTTTTTGATAAAAAATAAATTCAAAATTCAGATAAAGTAAAAGAGGTAAAAAACTATGAATATGGAATTTTTAAGAAAACTGCCGATACCGAAGGAGATAAAGGAACAATTTCCCGTTTCTCCCGAGCTGGCGGCAAAAAAAGCAGAAAACGATAAAGCCGTAAAGGCGGTATTTTCGGGTGAGAGCGATAAATTTCTGCTCGTCATCGGTCCGTGCTCGGCAGACAGAGAGGATGCCGTGCTCGATTATATCAGCCGTCTGCGCACGGTTCAGGACAAAGTGGCGGATAAAATAGTCATAGTGCCCAGAATCTATACGGGAAAACCGAGAACGACGGGCGACGGCTATAAGGGATTGCTTCATCAGCCCGATTCAAATGCGCGCCCCGATCTTCTGAAGGGTGTGATAGCCATGCGTGAAATCCATATAAGAGCACTCGCCGAAACGGGATTTTCCTGCGCGGATGAAATGCTCTATCCCGAAAATCACCGCTATCTTTCCGATTTGCTTTCGTATGTGGCTGTGGGTGCGCGTTCCGTAGAGGATCAGCATCACCGCCTCACCGCGAGCGGACTCGATATTCCCGTTGGCATGAAAAATCCGACGAGCGGTGATATTTCCGTGATGATGAATTCCATCACGGCGGCACAGCATGCGCATTCTTTCATCTATCGCGGATGGGAAGTAATGAGCAAAGGAAATCCTTATGCGCACGCGATACTCCGTGGCTATGTGAATAAGCACGGGCAGTCCATGCCGAATTATCATTATGAAGATCTGATGGCGCTGGTGGAAACCTATGCTTCCAAAAATCTCGCAAATCCCGCCGCCGTGATAGATACAAACCATGCAAATTCGGGCAAAAAATATGAAGAGCAGATACGCATTTCGAAAGAAGTGATGAACAGCCGCAATTACAATCCCGAAATCCGCAAGCTCGTAAAAGGATTGATGATAGAGAGCTATATCGTGGACGGCGCGCAGAAAATCGGCGAAAATATCTACGGAAAATCCATCACCGATCCGTGCATAGGCTGGGACAAAACCGAGCGGCTCATTTACGACATAGCCGAGATGGTATAAGGCACAGATAATCAAAAGCAAAGCAGGAAATCCCCGCGGATTTCCTGTTTTATGTTTTCTTTGCGCAAAGATACAAAAGTTACTTCGTTCCCAATGGGGAAACGATCGCGCTTTTGAATGACCAAAAGCGCGGGAAAAGTCATCAAAGGAAGGCTCCTCGCCCTCCTTTGCAAACTACCTCGCACCCCGTCGAGTCAGCCGCGGGAAGTAATGCGCGGCAAGTGAGTGCTATAAATAGCAAATCGAAAATTTCAAGTATTTCTCTTTCGCTCATCATCAGCCATACCGCGCGTGCGAACACAGTATGCCGCAAAAAGCAAGCAGATTCGACGGGGTGGGTTGGCTTCCGCCATGGATTTTGATATGCTTCCCACTGTAGGCTAAACCCCCGACTATGCGAGCATGGCTTGATGGGCATCGAGTTGGGGAAGGTTTAGTTCTGGCTTGAGCAGGCAAAAGTCCGTGTTAAGCGGGGTCTGAACCATACTTCCGATTTCGTCTATGGTCGGACTGTCGGGGCAGTGTGTTCGCACGAGTCGCCGCGAGGCGACAGAAGGTGTTTAAAAGAGGAATTGACACATACGCGCAGCGTGTGTGTCGGCGTCGCCGAGACAGGAGTTAATGCTTTCCTCTTTTTGACTTTTGGTACTTTTCGTCAGTGAAAAGTACACCCCGTTTTCCTGCGGAGAAAGAAACTTCTTTTGATACTTTTCTGCAAAGAAAAGTATCTTTCTACTTCCCGCCCATGTAAAAGCGCGGCACATCGCCCACTATCACTGTTTCGGCGAGGGCGACTTTTGCATTCAGCTCAAATTCCACATTTGATATCAGCGTCAGTATGCAGACTTTTGCATTTATATCCGCATATATTTTGTGCAGAGTCTGATTTATGCCGGCGGAAATAAATTCGCTTTCCAGCGTGCTTTCTACAGCTGCCTGAGGATCTATCGAAGCGGGCATCATCAGATTCGGAAATCTGCCGAAAATCACCTCATCATCAAACATATTGCTGAAAGAAATTTCTATTTTGAATTCGCCGTAATTGTTGAAATCTTCTATTATGTATTCCGTTATTTTTGTCCGAAGTTCCGTCATTTTCATTGTATTTGCGGAAATGGAAGTGATTTTTCCGTTTGCATCGAGGCGTATATTTACCAGTTCTTCATATCCGATACCGCTTTCGGCAAGGGCACGCGCCGTCGCTTTGTTTATCATTTCGCTCACGGTATTGCGCGATTGCACGGTCGCTTCCAGCGTGACAAGCGGATCGAGCTTGTTGTTTACATAAGAAATCAGCATTATCGCGAGGGATAAAATCACTGCGATTATTATAGCCGCTTTATGGCTTTTTTTCAGTTTGTGCGGCGCTCTGCGGCGTATTACGGTTTCCATATTTTATCACCTCGGTTTCAATATATGCCGCGGCGGCTTTTTTGTTAAAAAATGCAAAAAGCGCAAAAAATAAAACGGCTTTTGCCGTTTTATTTTACGTTTATTTTCACATAAGAGCAATACCATGTTTCCACATACCATATGCCCTCGTCATACGTATCTTTGAAAAGATATTCGTTTGCTTTTTCCGTCAGGTCAAAGCGCAGATAATATTCTCCCGCGGGCAGCTCCCACAGCTTGTCAAAGCTGCATTCCACGGCGTTGCCTTCCATATCCAGAACCTCGCGGTATTTCATTTCGCTGTTGCCCACGTTTTCTATTTCAAATATGTCGCCCTCTCCGATATCGTATACGGGCATTTTGTCCTTGTAGGGAAGCATGTGTTTTGATAAGAGTATTCCCTCGCCGTCGTGATATATCGTGCGCTCGGGAATGATTGTAGAAATGGTTTTGCAGCCGAGAATATTGAAATAAGATATTTCTTTCCCGTTCAGATAAATGTGGGAATACGATACATCCGCGCGCGGGACTTCAGTATACGAGCGTGAATTTGAGGTGGTTTGCGTGGTTTCGGATGCGGTGGTGCCGGTGTCTGCCGTCGCGCTCGTGATATCCGATGCGGTTGTCACGGATGAAGAGGAATTTTCCGTTTCCTTATTATTTTCTTTTGCGGCGCAGGCAAAAAGACAAACGGAAATTATTACCGTAAGAATGAGAGATAGAAATTTTTTCATAGTGATCTCCTTTTTTGTTTTTGCTTTCATACAGTATATAGAAAATCCGCGCGACTTCGCAGAAAAATAAAACGGAAGTTTTTTTAAAACTTCCGTTTTGATATTTAGCTTTAGTTTTTTGCGGCATTTATAAGGTCGATGTATTCTGCTCCCGAAACAGAGCGGCTCAGTTTATCGCCGAGTGAAGAGGCGAGATATCCAGTATAAAATTCGTATGCGTCATCGCCGTTGTAAACCACGGAGAAAAGGATTTTTTCTCTGTCCGCATTGTGCTTGCTTATTATTTCGGCGATATCTTTTTCGTATTTTTCATAAAGCCCGTCGAGTATATTGAAATCTTCCGAGAGCTTGTATGCAAAAATCAGCTGCTTTGTCATAGTATCCACATGCTCGGAAAGGGAAGCTTTCAGAAATTCCTTTACGCTGCCGTAGGTATTGCCTGTTTTATTGTAGATGGCGAGCGCCGTTTCGTCGCCGAAACGCGTGGCTGCATCCATCACATATTTGCGCCAGCCGCCGTTTCCGCTTTCGTCGATATCATCGTTTTCCCAGTATTTGTCCTCGATTTTCATATATGCGTTTCTGAGCGCCTTGGCATCTTTTTTGAATGTCACAGCGGGGCTGTTGTAGAGATAATTCAGTATGCCGTCGTTATTTTCGGCATAGCTCCACATATACAGCTCCTCGCGGAAATCAAACATGCTTTCAAAACCGTATTTTTCTTTTACCGCGGATGCAATATCGGATTTTTTGAAAATTTCTTTTATATGAATGCTTTCTTCTATCACGGTTTTTTTGCCGTCGTTTTCTTCTTCATAAGTTTTTGTGAAAGTTTCGCCGGATTTGCGTCCCGTGCCGAATGTTTCGAGATAATCCTCGGTTATATAAAAATACCTGTCGTCATAAACATCGGTTTTGTCCTCTTCGCCGTCTGTTTTCGTCACGTCCGTCACGTCGAGTTTAACGAGATCGCCTATCTCCATTTCCGCATTTTCAGCGGGCTTTACGATGGCGGGGATTATCGCGGAATAATAACCGGAAAGCACATTTTCCGTATATTCTCTGCCGCTGTACAAAAGCGCATATCGCGAAATATAGTCGGAAACGACTATCGAAAATTTCATCGTCTTTCCGGCGAGTTCGCTGTTTTTATAGTCCTCGGGAAATACCGCTTCGAAATCGTAGGATTTTATTTCGCTCGAGGTGCCTTTATTTATGGTGAGATATTTTGTTCCGTTGTTTTCATCTCCGGCTTCTGCCAGCGCCTTGTCAAAAAAAGCGTATTCGGGATCTGAAAACGGACGGTAATCGTTTACCTGAAGGGCGCTTTCGCCGTTCAGCTTGTATTCCTTTGCGGTTTCGCCGTCTGTCAGCTCTGCCGTGAGCACAAAGGAAAGAGTGCATCCCTCTTCCACAAAAGCATTGGAACCGAAATATGTGTTTGTGAGCGAGCGGCGGAAAGCTTCATAGCCAGATATCAGATCGGCGCGTATGGTGCTGTAATCAAAAGAGGGGGTTTTTGCGCCGCCGTAATCTATGGAAATGTAATCCGACAGATTTTCGTTCATCAGGAAATCTATCGGCGCGGTATTTTTGCCGCACGCGCAGAGAAGTGCCGAAGCCGATGTTACCACTGCCAGACACAGCGCGAGCTTTGATATGATTTTGCCTTTTTTCATTTTGTCCTCCGTAATTTTCCCGATTTACAAAAGTATTGTGGGAGTGGTATATCTGTTTTCCTGCGTCGTTTCTTCCGGCTCGGCAGTCGCAGTCGTAGCCGTGGTGGCTGTGGTTTCCGCTGTCGTGGCAGTGGTTGCTGTCGTCGCCGTGCCGGCTGTTACCGTGGCAGTAGTCGCAGTTGTTGCGGTTGTCGCAGTTGTCACGGTTGCGGTTTCGGCGGCAGAGGTGGTTCGCGATGTGGTGGTTTTTGTTGTTTCTGTCGTGCGCGTCGTCGCGGTAAATGTGGTTTTTGTCGTCGCGCGCGTTGTCGCTTTCGTCGTCGCGGTGACGGTCATTTCTGCTTCTTTTGTAGTTTGAGTCGAGGAAGTCGCCGACGATTTCTGCGTTGTTGTCTGTGTCGCTGTTTGCGTAGTGGTCGCAGTTTGCTCTGTCGTCTGCGTCGTCGTTTCTGTCGTATCGGAAATTTCCGCAGTGAGCTCGCTTGTTTTTTGCATATCGGTGCTTTGCGTATATTCCGATGTGTCCAACGAGGTGAGAAATTCCGACGAGGAAGAGGCTGCGGGCGTATCGGGAGCGGGATCGGGCTTAGGCGCTGGTTTATCCTTTGCGCAGCCGCAAAGAATTATCGCCGCCGAAAGCAATACCGTTATCATGATTAGAATTAAGATTTTTTTCATATTGCACACCGTAAAATTCATTATGAATATATTATATACTCTTTTGCTTTTGATGTCAAGAAATAACACAGGGAATCCGCGAGGTTTCCCTGTGTTTTGCCGTATTTTTGATTTATTCTCCGAGAAGCATTGTCTTTACCTGCCCGATAAAAGCCACCTTTTCTTCATCGGTCATCCTGCCGTATTCGTCGGTAGAGCTTGCTAAAGGACTCTGAAACGGGACAATATAAATTTCTCCCGATTTATCAAGAGAAATTTTAAAAAATATCCGAAAATAAAAAAAGAACGGACGCCCGTTTTTTTTCGGGCGTCCGTTCTTTTTTTTGCGCCATGTGCGCCATGGCGTTTGAAATCAGAGGGATCAGAGATCCTCGCTACCGAGCTCTTCGCCGCCTCCGAGATCGGAGGATGTGATTATATCTTCACCGGCAAACTCGATAACCTCTATTTCAGGTGCTGTGAAAAGTTCTTTCATATTTATTTCCTTTCTTTGGGGTTAATCCAAGTTAAGACCGAATTCGGATGTCGTAGCTTTGTAAGCGTCGTGTGCCTGCGTAGCATTCATACCTTCGAGATAGAATTTCACGTTTACTACTTCTATGCTGTTGTCGGCAGAGCCTTTGAGCGAGCCTAAAGTGCCTTCCGTATCATTTCCATTAAGCTGACCTGCAATGGCGCCTATATAGAAAAGATTGAGAGGAGCATCGCCGGCGTATGTTGCGAAGAACGAGTTGTTCTTGCCTGCATCGGTATTTTTGGAGGGATTTGCTACAGCAGTGGAGCCACCGGACATACCTGCTTTGTAGCCTATGAGCGCTGTAGAAGCGTTTGTTGTGGCACCGAGATAGTTGGCGGCAACGTTTGTCATGAAATCAACGGGAGTGCCGTTTACGCAGAACATATACGCATATCTCTGCACACCGCTTATCGTTATGGGATTATATGTTGCGAGGAGATGAACGTATGATGTACCGTCGGCGGATATTGCAGTAGAGTTGTGTGCTTGGAAATAACCGGATTTTAATGTTGTTGCGTATGCAAAGTACGGCGAATTTGCTACGATTTTAAAGCTGTTTGCGTATTGAAGCGTTTCGCCGGCACAGGTATTAAGAGCTATTCCGAAGCCGCCTGCGTTTGCTGTATTGTAGGGATTGTACTTCAGACCTTCTTTAAATCCGAGCATGCCGGAGAAAAGACCGAGATCTTTACTTTCGATTTTTACATTCTTGATCTTGTAGAGCATTTCTACAGTATAACCTGTCTTTGCTATTTCGAGCATATCCTCATTTGTCTTGTCTGTGAACTGTACAGCCAGAGAGGAACCGCCGTTTTCGGAGCCTTTGAGCGTGATGGAAGCGAAATTGCTGTCATTTGTGGGCGCCTTGTAATCGATGCCTTCATTTGACATGGAGAAGGAACGTACGGTTATCTTATCCGCGCCAAGACCTCTGTTCCAGAGAACGTTTGCGCCGCCGGAAAGGAGATTTGTGAATGTGCCGTCCGTAGTGAGGGCGGCTGTGCCGTCATAGGTTCTGCTTACGAGCAGATCCATGTAAGGAACGGGAAGATTCTGGGATACGTCTTTGTCGCACTTGGAGCAGTGGAGAGTTCTGTTTCCGTCTGCATCCGTGCCGTAAGCCGTAGCCGCCGTGAAATCGTGACCGGATGTGGATACTGTGAGATACTGAACAGTTCCGCACTCGGAGCATTTTCTTTCGGCTTTGCCCGTTTCCGTGCATGTGGCTTCGGAAGTAACCTTCCAGCCGTCGGAGGCTTTGGAATTTGTCACTGTTTCGTCTGTGCCGTCGATAGTGCCGGCGAGACCCGTAGTGCCTTCACCCCATTTGTGACCGTTGGCTTTTACTACGAGAGTCTGCGTGAATTTACCGCAGGATACGCATGTTCTTGTGTATTCGCCGTCTTCCGTGCAGGAAGCTGCTGTCACAGTTTTCCAACCGTCGGAAGCCTTTGTATCGGAAACTGTCTGCTCTGTTTCCTTGATTGTGCCGGTAAGACCCGTCACGCCGTCTGCAGCGTATTTGTGACCGCCGAGAATTTCTATTATGTCACCGTAAACTTTACCGCAGTGTGCGCATGTTACGCCTGCTGTGCCGTTTTCGGCGGGTTCGCATGTTGCGGGTTTAATTGTCTTATAGCCTTCCGCAGCTGTTGTGTATGTGCCGTCTGTCTTCTGGAGGATTTCACCTTTTACGGGAGTATGAGCGCATTCCGTAAAGAGGCTTGTGGAATCCATGAAGCTTGCGGCTACCTGATCTGCCGTGAGGGCAGCCGTGTAGAATTTGAAGCCGTAGAGGTCTATAAAGTTTCCGCTTGCGCTGCCGTAGAGCGGGAAATCTATCCCGCCGTTGATCAGAGTCTGAGTACCGTCGTTTGCGGTATCGGCGCCTATGTAGAATTTGTGGAGGTTTTCAGCGTCGTCTGCGAGGTATATTTTCTGGATAGTCTTACTTGCGCTGTTTACTTTCTTGCCATCGACATAGAACTCAACAGTGTTGCCGGATTCCGTGGGTGTCACGACTATCGTGTATGTATAGAACCAGTTGCCGTCAACGGAAGCGGACCACAAGTCTTTGCTTTTCATAAATGAGGGATTGAAGCCACCGTTGCCTGCCTTATTGTAGATGTAAGCGTAAGGAAGGCATTTATCATTTACTGCAAAGCCCCAGTTGCCTTTACCGGTCACGCCGTTTGTCGTCTGAGAAGAACTTCCTGCCGTGCAGCAGAAAATACCGATAACTTTCTTTGTCGACGATACTTTAAGGCGCATCGTCATTTCGAGAGTGAAACCGTAATCAGTGATGAGCTTTTTGTAAGCCTGAGAATCGCCGGCATCTGTGTTTGCGAAATCAGTGCCGAGTTCATTGTTTGCAGCTATTGCAAGACCCATGAGCTTAACGCCGACAGCCGCTGCATTTTCGGAAGAAAGATGCATATATCTCAGTTTGCCGTCTGCTGTTGTCTTGGGCTTATCGTAACCGAATCTTTGGGAATAGTTGGCTGATTTTATTATGCTGAGCTTTGCTCCGCCTGTCACGAAGTCTACATTTCTTGCCGTATCGCTGTCGATATAGGACTGGAGAGTTTCGGCTGTGATGTATACGTCTTCTGCGCCGACGCCTTTGAAATCAAAGTAATCGGTGAGGTTTGTTCCCGAGTCTGCACCGGTTGCCGATGCGATTACGGAAGCATCTTCAAGACCCTGCTTTACTCTTACGTCAACGAAAGCGAGAGGAGCCTCGCCGGCGTACTTGAGTTTGTATCCGCATGTGTCGCAAGTCTTGCAGAGTATCTGCGATTTCGTCAGAGAAGCCGCGGATACCACGGAGGGCTCTGTGGTATACTTGTGATCGCAAGCCGCCTGATTGAAATAAGTTCTTGCGGAGCTGGAGTATTTCGCGAGAGCGTTTACCGCTTTGGAAGACGGATTGTGCGAGAGAAGATCGAAAATATTGTAAGAAAGCGTTTTGCTGTTTACGTTTGTGCCGTTTACGGTGAACGTGACCTTACCCGTGATGCAGGCTGCGGGGATGGCTACGTCTGCCGCATATGTGTTTTCCTTGCCCTCAACGGGAACGGAAGCGAAAACAGCTGTTTTTTCCGTTTCAACGCCTGCGGCAAGATCTGTGTATTTCACCGTTACCTTGCAGTCGGAAGCGGCGGAAACGAATGTGAGTCTGAATATGGGGGCAGCCGCGCTGAGAACAGCTATGTTCTTGAGCGTAACGCCGTTTTCGGTACCTGTGAGCGCCTTTGTTGTTCCGAAAACGAGAGTGCCTGTGGCGTATTTCTGATAATCTTCGAACCGGGAAAGAACGGAATTTACGGAGCCTTCGTCACCTGCTGTGCCTGCGAGTGTTTCGCATTCGGCGCAGTAGTTGAGAAGATCCACGAGAAGAGTTCTGAGAGCATCGTCCGCATTCGGAAGCATAGCAGCTATGTATGCGAGGACGGAAGCTTCTTTTGTGACCACTTCCGTATCGCCGTCCTTGAATGTGAGCGAAACCGTTTTGGAAGCGAGCGAGGGAGCAACGCCTACTTTGAAATCGTAGTTGTTTCCGGAAGCCGTGCCGTTTACGGTTACTTCATAAGAACCTGTTTTTGCCACGAGAACCGGATTTTTACCGGGAAAGTTTGTTGCCGCTATCGAGAGCCTGAGAGAGATTTTCTCATCGAGCACAAGACTGCACGAAACGGCGGGAGCAGTATCTGCCGCCGCTACGGGCAGGCAGGCACCGAAAACCGTGACGATCATCAGTACCGCGAGCAGCATGGAAAAGATTTTCTTCATGTTTTGTTCTCCTTTTATGATATTGTTTTGCCGCGGAAAAAACTGCATTTTTCTCCCGCGGCGCTATGAAGCCGACACCGTCGGCTCATACTTTGCTAACATATATTTTACAACAAATATATAATATTGTCAATAGATTTATTAATTTTGCGTAGAATGGCAAATGGAAATGACTTATTTTCTGCGTTTTGCACAAAAAAGGCGGGAAAAGCTGTGCATTTTGAAATTTCTATGAAAAATACGGGTGAAAAAGCCAACCGCGGGTTGCCCGTATATGCAAACAGAAGCACGCAAAAGGTCTTATCTGCTTCGACTTTTTGCGTGCTTTTGCATTATATTTATTCCACTGTCACGGATTTTGCCAGATTGCGCGGGTGATCTGCGTCGCAACCGCGCAGCTTTGCCGTTTCGAGGGCGAGTATCTGCGAGAAAACCACCGTGGCGAGAGGCGACAGATATCCGGGCATCGGCGGCAGCACGAAATACTTTTCGGCATAAGCTTCCGGTTCAGAAAAATCACTGCCGCACACGAGTACGGTATATCCGCCGCGGGCGCGCACCTCGCGGATATTTCCCGCGGTTTTGTCGTAGTAAGAGCTGTCGGATGCGAGCGCTATCACGGGCGTGCCTTTTTCTATCAGTGAAAGAGTTCCGTGCTTCAGCTCGCCCGCCGCATAAGATTCGCTGTGAATGTATGAAATCTCTTTCAGCTTCAGTGAGCATTCATATCCCGCATAGTTATCGGGTCCGCGCCCGATAAAATAAATATCATCTTTTTCATATATATTTTCAGCTATTATTTTTATTTCATTGTGCCTTGAAATGATATTTTGTATGACTTTCGGAATATCATGAGATAGCCTGCGGCAGAAGTCGGCGGCAAATTCTTCGCTTACCTTTTTGCGCACGAGCGCGAGCTTTATCGCCATCATGCAAAGCATGGCGACCTGCGTGGTATAGCCTTTCGTGGTGGCTACGGCTATTTCGGGTCCCGCGCCCGTATACATGACAAAATCCGCTTCGCGCGCCGCCGCACTGCCTACGGCATTTACTATCGCCGCCGTTTTTATGCCGCTTTTCTTTGCCAGCCGCAAAGCCGCGAGAGTATCCGCGGTTTCGCCCGATTGGGAAATCGGTACGGCGAGGGTTCTGCCTGTCACGGCAGGCATATCGTAGCGATATTCCGATGCGGTATTTACCGTCACGGGGATGCCCGCCAGCTTTTCTGTGAGATATCTGCCCACCATGCCCGCATGCGTCGCGGAGCCGCAGCCTATTATCTGAATATTTTCGGTATCGCGCCACATATCGTCGCCGATGCCGTCTATGGAAAAATCGGGCAGACCTTTGTCATTCATCCTTCGCATACATACGCGGCGCACGGCTTCGGGCTCTTCATGAATTTCCTTTTCCATGAAAAATTCATAGCCGTCCTTTTTTGCGGCACCCGTATCGAGATAAAAATGCTCGGTTTTTTCTTCCGTTTCCGTTCCGTTTTCGGAAACGGAATATATGCCTTTTGCCGTGATGAGAAAAAGCACGCCGTCGTCGGGGCGGATGATTTCTCTGCTGTACGGTATCAGAGCGGGAATATCCGATGCGGCAAAAGAGGCGCCTTCCCCTTTTGCGAGTATGAGCGGACTGTCCTTTCGCACAGCCCATACTTTGCCCGGCATATCGGAAAAAATGACGGCTAAGGCATAAGAACCGCGCAGGCGTGCGCAGGTGCGATAAACAGCTTTTGCGGCGTCGCCGGTCGCATCGTATTCGCGGCGTATCAGATGCGCGATGCATTCCGTATCCGTTTCGCTTGAAAAGCCGTAACCGAGATCGGCAAGCTCGCGGTGAAGCTCGGGATAATTGTCTATTATTCCGTTGTGAACGAGCGTGACGCGCCCCGAGGAATGAGGATGCGCATTTGATTTTGTCGGCGCGCCGTGCGTCGCCCAGCGCGTATGACCTATGCCGCAGTTTCCGGAAACGCCTTTTTCCCGCACGAGCTTTTCCAGCTCGCTTACTCTGCCGCCGCATTTCACCGTTATCGTTTCGCCGCCGCTTTCCACGGCGAGTCCCGCGGAATCATATCCGCGGTATTCCAGCGCATGAAGCCCCTGTATTATCACATCGGCGGCATTTCCAGCGCCGCAAAAGCCTATTATTCCGCACATTGCGTCCGATCCTCCTTTGCAATCGTGATTTTATCGCTTTTCACTATGCTGTCGCACGGCACCGTGCCGCGCACGGAAACCAGCGGATAAACCCATGTCCCCTTGCCTATGACCGTGCCGGGGTTCAGGACCGCGCCGCAACCTATATCCGCCCCGTCACCGATTATCGCGCCGAGCTTGCGCATGCCGGTTTTCATATTTCCCTCATCCGTGTGCAGGGAAATATTCTTTTTGTCGGCGCGCAGATTTGAGCATATAACTCCCGCGCCGAGATGGGCATGGTTTCCCAGTATGCTGTCGCCGACGTAATTGAAATGCGGCACCTGAACAAAATCGAGAAGAATACAGTTTTTCAGCTCGCACGAATTCCCGATGACGCAGTTTTTCCCCGTTATCACATTGCCGCGGATATATGCCGACGGGCGTATTTCGCATCCGTCGCCGATTATCGCGGGCGGCTCTATCACGGCGCTTTTGTGTATTTTCACATCTTTGCCGACAAATACCCCGTCGGAAATTTCCGTGAATTCCGGCAGACCGCGCGATATCAGAGAGAGAATATATTCTTTTATTTTCCCGACTGCCGAAAACGGATATTCGCTTTCCGAAAAGAGCGCCGAAAGATACGGCACGCGGCAGTCGAAAAGCGCGGATGTTTTTATATCATTCACAGGAATACCCCCTTTTCGCTATTATATCGGATATTCTCTCCGTGTATTCGCGGCAGAGTTTTTCCGTTTCGCATTCCAGCATTATGCGCACCACGGGTTCGGTGCCGCTCGCCCGCAGAAGTATCCTGCCGTTGCCGCCGATTTCTTTGTTTACCGCTTCCGCTTCCGCTTTTACCGCGGGATCGGCAAGCACGGCGGATTTGTCGGATACGCGGATATTTTTTGTGCTCTGCGGATAGAGGCGCACGGGCAGGGCAAGCTCGGAAAGCCGCATTTTTCTGTCGCGCATTTCCTCGCAGAGCATTATTGCCGTCAGCATCCCGTCGCCCGTGGTGGCATATTTGCGGATGATGATATGTCCCGATTGCTCTCCGCCGAGCATATAGCCGTTTTTCTGCATACATTCGTATACATATCTGTCGCCCACGCCCGTCAGTTCGCAGCCGATGCCCGCCTCGGAAAGCGCGCGTAGAAGCCCCGAATTCGACATGACCGTGGCTGTCACCGTATTTTTGTCGAGCGTGCCGAAGCGCCTCAGTCTTTTTGCGAGGATATAGAGTATCATATCGCCGTCGATAATATTTCCGTTTTCATCCACGGCCATGCATCGGTCGGCATCGCCGTCAAATGAAAAACCGACATCCAGCTTGTTTTTTCTCACGAAATCGCCGAGCACATCGGCGTGCGTCGAGCCGCATGAATTATTTATATTCAGTCCGTTCGGGGAAGCGCCGATGATATATGTTTTCGCGCCGAGCGCGTCGAAAACCGCTTTTGCTATCATCCATGAAGCACCGTTTGCACAATCCAGACCGATGCGCATTTCTCTGTAGGAATGCGAGGCGAGGGAAATGAGATATCCGACATATCTGTTTCTGCCCGCCACATAATCCACGGCACTGCCGATGTCGCTTTTTACCGCAAAGGGAAGATCGGCGCCGTTTGTACCGAGCTTTTTCATATCGCCGTCGAGATATGCTTCCACGAGCAGGATTGTTTCGTCGTCGGCTTTCTCACCGTAACGGTTTATCAGTTTTATGCCGTTGTCGTAATACGGATTGTGCGATGCCGTTATCATTATGCCGCAGTCAAATTCCTCTGTTCTCACCACATAGGAAACGCTCGGCGTGGTGGTGACGTGGAGCATATACGCATCCGCGCCGGATGCGGTTATTCCCGCCGCCATGGCATATTCCAGCATATAGCAGGAGCGGCGCGTATCTTTGCCTATGGCGATGCGCGGGCGGTAATTCGGCTCGTGAAAGCCCGAAAGCGGGGAAGCGTAATACCAACCGAGAAACCGCCCCACTTTGTAGGCGTGGTCGGCTGTGAGCGTGACACCCGCCTCTCCGCGAAAACCGTCCGTGCCGAAATATTTGTTTTTTGCACCTGTTTCGTTTATGGCGGATTTTTTGCCGGCTATATCGTCGAAAAGCGATATATCATCGCGCAATAAAGCGTCCGATGTCACGCGGAAAAGCGAACACAGTATGAGAACGTTTTCTATCTGCGGCGTGGAAATATTCATTTCCCATTTGGAAACGGATTGCCGCGAAACGGAAAGCTTTTCTGCGAGCTGCTCCTGAGATATGTGCGCCGCCGCGCGCAGTTTTGCTATTTTTTCACCTATCGTCATGATTTTACCTCTTTTTTACGGGATTTTGCTTCGTGATAATATGATATACTCTTTTTTGCTTATTTGCTACCAACACGCATTGGAATAATGCGCAACCACAGGGTGCTTTTTTCGGAAATAATCAGAAAAATCGGATTTTTTGACTATATTATACCGCAAAAAGCGCGAAAATATCGGAAAATAAAAAAATGAGCACCTTGCAGGTGCGCAAATAAAAATTTCTTTCTTTTCATAAAGAAACAAAACGGCTCCTCTGTGCAGGAAATTAAGCAATGTGCGGAGCTCGTTGCCCCGCTTCGCCGAAAAATGGTCAGAGCTCTCGACGCAAGTCGGGTGAGGGATTGTTTCTCTCGGCAAAGAGAATCATTTTCACGCTTTTTGTAAAAAGTACGGCAAACAAAAATATCCGCGGGAAACCCGCGGATATTTTTGTTTCTTTAAAATGAAATCATATTTTATCGTTTTTCTCAAGCCATGCGGAAACTTTTGCGGCTATTTCGCCTACGCATCCTTTTTCGTAAGGAAGCTTCATGCCCGCATAAGGCACAGCCTCGGCAAATGTTTTTGTGCCGCCGAGATTTGTATATTTCATATAGCTTTCCCATGCCGCTTTTTTATCCTCAAGCATTCTGAGCCAGAACTGGAAAGCGACTGTCTGCGCCATGCAATAATCTATATAATAGAAAGGATTCATATAGATATGCGTCTGTCTTTGCCAGCCGGCACCGCGTGAATAGAAGGGAAGACCCGCGAAATCCATATAGGGGCGGTATTTCTTTTCCAGTTTCAGCCATTCTTCATTGCGCTGCTCGGGCGTGAGAGAAGTATTTTCATAAACTATATGCTGAAATTCATCCACCATAGAGCCGTAGGGCAGGAATACGAGTGCATCCTCGCAGTGGGAAAGCTCATATTTTGCCGTATTTTTGCCGAAGAAAAGATTATGATATTCCGATGTGAGAAATTCCATGCTCATGGAATGAACTTCGCAGCCCTCCAGCGTGGGGCTGAGATTTTCGAGAATGTATCCGTGCTTTGCCGCGATATATCCCGCGAAAGCATGACCTGCCTCGTGCGTGAGAACATCCACATCGCCTGCGGTTCCGTTGAAATTTGAGAAAATGAAGGGCGATTTGTAGTCGAGAAGCTCCGTGCAGTAGCCGCCGGGCGCTTTGCCTTCCTTTGCGAGCACATCGAAAAGCTCGTTTTCAAACATGAAATCTATAAATTCAGCCGTTTCGGGAGAGAGCTTGTGATACATTTCTTTGCCTGCGGCGAGGATTTCTTCCGCTGTACCCTCGGGTTTTGCATTTCCGTCGGGGAAGCAGAAGCCGTCATCATAGAAATACAGCCTGTCAACGCCTATTCTCGCGCGCTGACGTTCCTTTGCGGCGCATACGAGCGGAACGATTTCCTTTGCTATCTGGTCGCGCAGAGCGGCGACTTCTTCTGTGCCGTAGCAGTTTCTGCCGAGGCGGTCGTAAGCCAGCCGGATAAAGTTTTTATATCCGAGCTTTGCGGCGATTTCGCTTCTTATTTTTATGAGCTTGTCATAGATTTCGTCAAATTCTTTGCGGTGAGAATCGAAGCATTCGCCTTCGGCAGTGTATGCTTTCTTTCTCGTTTCTCTGTCGGGGCTTTCCTTGTATGGGCGGAGCTTTGTCACGGGGAGAGTTTTGCCGTCGATTTCCACCGTGCAGGAAGCATACATGCGCTGATATTCGGAAACAAGCTTGTTTTCCTCCTGTATCAGCCCGATCACCGCGGGAGAAAATGTTCTGCGGGAAATTTCGATATTTCTGAAAATGAGCGAGCCGAGCTTTTCCTCCAGTTCGGGACGGAATTTGCTTTCGAGCAGAGCCGTGTAGAAAGCCTGAAGCTTTTCTTCGAAAAGGGGACCTGCTTCGTCCATGAATTCCTGCTCTGCCGCATAAAATTCATCTTTTGTATTTACGGAATAACGGATGTAGACGAGACTGCTCAGCGTCCCGATGTGAGAATTAAGCTTTTCATGCTCGTCAAAAGCTTCGAGCTGCTCCGAAACGTTTGCCGCTTCTCTCATTTTCTTTGTGAGAGCATCGTATTCTGCGGATATTGCGGCAATATCCGGTCTTTTGTAGGGCATTTCCGAAAAACGCATATTTTTATCTCCTTTTTGTTTTATTTTTCTTCGATTTCTTCTATTTCACAAACGTACATTTTGTGAAAATCCTTTTTGGGATAACATGCGGTGATGAGCGATTTGTCTATAAAATCACATTCCGCGAGAGTAGTGGCAAAAAGCTTTTTTGCCTTTATCGTTATTCTCGCCTCGTCGAATGTGACATAGCCGTCCGATATGCGCTTTGTGAGTCCCGTTTCTGCCGCCTTGTCATAATCCCTGCCGCTTTTGCTTCCGCAGAAATTAAGCGCGGAGCGGTATTTTTCATCGAAAAACGAGAGCGTCATCCTGTCGCTTTCCTCGCAGAATTCATACGTGTATCTCTGCGGGCGGACAAAAACAAAGCAGACGTTTTTATTCCAGAGAAAGCCCATGCCACCCCAGCTTGCCGTCATCATATCGGAGGAACCGTCCGCCTTTGCCGCGGCTACGAGCATCCAGTCCCTGCCGATGAGGCGGAAAGGATTTTCACTGAAATTTTCGGGTAAAATTTTCATTTCAAAACCTCCGTTTTCTGTTTTTTCGCAATGCCTGCGGGCAATAATATTTCCCGGAGAATTTTTATGCGAAAAGCCGTGTGATTTCTATATTATTTTATAATGCAAAGGCGCGGATTATTCCGCTTTGCCTTCGCTTTCCCCACTTGAGGCGGAATCTTTCTTTTTGTGCTTTTTCGGTATTTCAAAGTAAAGACCGGATCTGATGAGGGCGGGACGGATGAGATTGTATACGACGCATACGAGCACGGTGCCTACCAGCGAATTTATCGCCGTGGAGCCTGCCGCCCATGTAGCGATTATCTTTGCCGCGTCGGCATCTATGCCGAGGATGAGGCGTTTGTAGATATATCCCACCACGGGGTCGAGTATCACATTCAGTCCGAGAGCCGCTATGCTCGAGATGAGCGACCATTTTACGGTATATTTCGCATCATGCTTTTTGTCGGATATATTCGCTATATTGTGCGCGACAAAGCCAGCTACCAGACCGATTATCATTTTCAGCACAAAGGTTTTCGGCGCGCTCTGTATATACGAGGGGTCCGTCAGATCCGCTATGGTCATGCCGATGGCGCCGGCAGCTCCGCCGTAAACGCCGCCGAGAAGCAGTGCGCAGAGTACACAGAAAGCATTTCCTATATGAAGTGCCGTTTTTGTTCCGCTCGGCGTGGGTATATCTATTTTCAGAAATCTGAATGCCACATAGCAGAGTGCTGCCATCAATGCGGTAAGAACGATTTTCTTTGTTTTGGTGTTTTTCATTTTCATCATCTCCAAAATATCAAGGTTACGCTTATTATAAGTCATAACGCATGAATTTTCAAGTATAATTACCGAATTCGGCATATTTTCGTCAATATTACTTTACAAATGTCGTAATGCTTTTTTCTTTTAACAACTTTTTCATAAATAAATGACCCAAACATATTGACGAAAAGCGAATAAAGGTTTAAAATAAATATGATATATTGCGGAAGGAGCGGCATTTTTGAAAAAGATAGATTGGAATAAAAAATATACCACAATAGCAGTGTATGCCTTTATCGTGATACTGCTCGCCGTTCTTGCGGTATTTTTCTTTCTGAATTACAGCGATTTCGGCGGATATATAAGCAAATTTTTCAGTATACTCAGCCCTGTGCTGCTCGGCATACTTTTTGCTTATCTGCTCAATCCCATAGTGCGCTTTTTCGAAAATAAAGTTTTCGGCTTTATCGTGCGGAAAGGCGGGAAGAGAGGGCACTCGCGTGCGCTCGCCGTGACGTGCACATATCTTGCTCTCCTGCTTGCCATCACGGGATTTGTCGCGCTCATCGTGCCGCAGATAGTTTCCGGATATACCGACCTTTTGTCCAATATGAACAACTACATCAGGACGATTCAGAACTGGCTCACGGGACTGGCGGAAAAAAACGAATTGCTTTCGGAATTCACCGAAAAGATTTTTGCATATCTCAATGATGTCATCGGCAGGATTTCCGAAATAGTGCAGCAGCTCATCCCGAGCATAACAAAGATTATATCCAATGTGATTACCGTGGTGAAAAATTCATTTATCGGTATCATCATGTCGGTTTATTTTCTTCTCGCGAAGGAACGCCTCGGCGCACAGTCCAAAAAGATTGCCCGCGCCTGCATGAGCGAAAAGAAATATGAGTCGTTTATGAAAAACGTAGCCATGGCGGATAAGAGCTTCGGCGGATTTATTTCCGCGAAAATCCTCGATTCCTTCATCATCGGAGTTATCTGCTTTATCAGCATGGCTCTGCTGGGAATGCCTTATTACCCGCTGATAAGCCTTATCGTGGGCGTGACAAACGTCATCCCGTTTTTCGGTCCTTTTATCGGTGCCATACCGGGCGCGTTTATCATATTCATTATCAGCCCTGTAAAAGCGCTGTGGTTCTGTGTTCTGATATTCCTCATACAGCAGCTGGACGGAAACTATATCGGACCGAAACTGATAGGCTCCTCCATCGGTCTGGAGCCTGTATGGATCATCGTTTCCATTACGGTGATGTCGGGGCTTCTCGGCTTTACGGGAATGGTATTCGGCGTGCCGATTTTCGCAGTTATATATGCCTTTGTAAAGAACGGCGTGGAAAACCGCCTGAAAAACAAAGGACTCCCATCGGAAACGACTGCTTATTATACCACCGAGGCGGGAAAACAGCTCTGTGCCGAGCGTGCCGCCCGTGCCGAGAAAAAATCGAGAGGATTTTTTGAAACGAAGCTCGGAAAGAAAATTCATGATTTCGCGGCGAATATAAAGCTCGGAAAGAAAATTCATGATTTCGCGGCGAATACAAAGCTCGGAAAGAAAATTTCCGCAAAGAAAGCGGCAAAAAAGAGCATAGCGGAAAAATCGGATATTACGGATGAGAGCGAGGGCACTTTGCCCGAAAATGATGAAAACACGGCGCATGCGGAAACCGTAAACGAAACGGAAGCAGCCGCCATGGCGTCGGTCACATCCGATGACGCGGAGAATATATGAAAAATAACTGTCGGGAATACCGGCAGCGATGCTCCCATAGTTAAATGGATATAACAAACCCCTCCTAAGGGTTAGTTATGGGTTCGATTCCCGTTGGGAGTGCCAGAAAAAAAGCAGTCGAAAGACTGCTTTTTTCAGTAAAATAAAAAACGCACGGCGCTTTCCCCGCGGAAAATAAAGGCTTGCATTTTGTTTTGCACCATGTTATAATATAAAATAATCAAAACGCCGATTGCCCGCGCGACGGAGGAAAAACGATGACAAATCAGCCGAAACCGATGCTGTGGTATACAAAACCCGCGCCCACTGTTTACGATTACGATTTCGCAAGGCAGAATGACAGCCCCGAGGCGGGCTGGGAAAAATGGTCGCTCCCGATAGGAAACGGATTTTTCGGCGCGAGTATTTTCGGCAGGGTAGCAAGAGAACGCATACAGATAACGGAAAACAGCCTTTGCAATCCGTATCTGCGCGGCTCGCACTGGCGCGACGGAAGCGGCGGCGTGCGTTCTTTCGGCGATATCGTGCTGGAATTTCCTCACGGCGATGTGTCCGATTACAGACGCACACTGGATACGGAAAATGCCGTGGCGGGCGTGGAATATGTGTGCGACGGCGTGAAATATTCGCGTGAATATTTCGCTTCGTATCCCGATCGCGTGCTGGCGGTGAAGCTCTCAGCGGACAGGCACGGCGCGCTTTCCTTTGATGTCTATCTCTATGATCCTTTTCTGCGCGACTATTGCATAAAAGAAGGCGACGGCTGCGGAAAATCCGCGGTGTTTTCGGGAGAGGGCGATACGCTTTCCGAAAGCGGGGTTTCGCATTATTACAATATCCTTTTCGAGGGGATACTGACTGTCGAAACGGTCGGCGGCAGTATGACAAATACGGGAAAGAAAATTTCCGTTTCGGGCGCGGACCGGGCATATATTTATTATACTTGCGGCACAAATTACAAAATGGAAAGCCGCGTTTTCACGGAAAAAGACCCGAAAAAGAAACTGGCGCCGTATCCGCATCCGCATGAGAAACTGTCGGGGTTTCTTTTGCAGGCGAAAAAGTTCGGCTATGAAAAGCTGCGTGAACGCCACGTGGCGGATTTTACTTCGCTTTTTTGCAGGGTGAAGCTCGATCTTTGCGAGGACATGCCCGATATACCGACAGACGAGCTTATCGAAAATTACAGAAACGGTGTGCAGTCGCGATATCTCGAAATGCTGCTTTTCCAATACGGCAGGTATCTTTTGATATCGTCGTCGCGCGAGGGCGCGTACCCCGCAAATCTTCAGGGAACATGGGATGCTTATGACAGCTCGCCGTGGGGCTGCGATTATCATCACAATATAAATGTGCAGATGAATTACTGGTGCGCCTGCATTGCAAATATCGCGGAAACTTTTCTGCCGTACAGCGCATACAGTGAGGCTTACATGGCGGAGGCACGCGCCTGCGCCGATGAATATATAAGAAAAATATCGCCGGAAAAGGCGAAAGCCGACGGCGAAAACGGCTGGATAATCGCCACGGGAGCGTCGCTTTACTCGCTTGATCACGGGCTCGGAAACGAAAACAATCATTCCGGTCCGGGCACGGGCGCTTTCACATCGCTGCTTTTCTGGGATTACTACGATTATACTCGCGACGGGGAATATCTCGCGCGCATCACATATCCGTATCTGCGCGAAATGTCGCGTGCGCTCCTGCCTGCCCTCGTGAAAGAAGACGGGAAATACCTCGCCAAGGTTTCCGCTTCTCCGGAGCAGCAGGGACCGGACGGAAAATATTATGTGACGCGCGGCTGTGCCTTTGACCAGCAGATGATATATGAAAATTTCAAACGCACGCTGGAAGCGGCGGAAATCCTCGGCATAGATGAGTCTATACTCGACGAGATACGCGAAAAATCGGATCTGCTCGATCCCGTGCTCATCGGCGCGGACGGGCAGGTAAAGGAATTCCGCGAGGAGGTGCATTACGGAGATATAGGCGAATATTGCCACAGGCATATTTCCCAGCTGGTGGGGCTTTATCCCGGCACGCTGATAAACAAAAATACGCCCGAATGGATGCGCGGCGCAAAAATAACCCTGACGGAGCGTTCCGACAAATCCACAGGATGGGCGGCGGCACACAGGCTTTGCCTCTGGGCGCGCACCGGCGATGGGAACCGCGCTCACGATCTGCTCGCGTCCATGCTGAAAAACAATATTCTGCCGAATATGTGGGATACGCATCCGCCTTTCCAGATAGATGGGAATTTCGGTGCCTGCGCGGGGATAGCGGAAATGCTGCTGCAAAGCCACGCGGGCTATGCGGATATACTCGCCGCGGTGCCGCACGAATGGGAAAGCGGCAGCTTTGACGGATTGGTAGCGCGCGGAAATTTTGTCATCGGTGCAACTTGGAGTGGCGGAAAGGCAAATGAAATCCGCGTGCTGAGCCGCGTCGGCGGAGAACTTAAAATAAAATGCGACGGTATGGCAAACGGCACATCAAAAAAGCCGATGACTTTCATCGGAAATGATATCGTATCGGTAAAAACCGAGGCGGGAGAAAGCTTTACCATATCAATCAAATGAATTATACTTTTGTATAAAAGCAAAATCCCGACAAAGGAGGAATTGCAATGGAATTGGAAAAAATAGTTGCCGCCAATCTGACGGAGCTGCGCAAAAGTCGCCAGTGGACGCAACTGGAGCTTGCGGAAAAGCTGAATTATTCCGATAAAACCATTTCGAAATGGGAACGCGGCGACGGGCTTCCCGACCTGAAAACCATATGCCGGATGGCGGAGCTTTTCGATGTTTCCGTGGATTATTTTGTCACCGAGGGCGCCGACAGCGAAGTGAAAAAATATTCCGCGCCGAAGCAGGAAAGAGGATATCATGTGATAATTTCCCTGCTCGCGATGGCGTGCGTATGGATAGCCGCCGTGGTTTTTTACGCATACGCGTTTACATATCGCGGACACAATAACTGGACTGTTTTTGTATGGAGCGTTCCGATATCATGCGTATTGCTTTACCGTCTGAATCTGAAATGGGGCAAGCGCAAATATGAGATAATATACACAAGTATATTTTGCTGGACTATGCTGGCTTCCATATTCCTGCAATTTCTGAAATACAATATGTGGCCGATATTTCTCGTGGGTATACCCGTGCAGATAGCATTGATTTTGTGGAATATACTGCGCGTGCGCTACAGCAGATAAAGGAGAAGCCATGCATATATTTCTGATAAGGCACGGAGAATCCGAAGCGAGCGCAGGCGGGAATTATATAAAAAGAACGCCGGATCATCTTGTCCCCCTGACGGAGAAGGGAATAATGCAATCGCGCAGAAACGGTGAGTGGCTCGCCGCATATTGCCGCGAGCACGGAGTGGATTTATCCCATGCGCGTATATGGCGCAGTCCGTATCTGCGCACGCGTCAGACGAGCGATGAATTCAATAAAGCGCTGGGCATAAACGATATACGCGAGGATATAACTCTTGCGGAGCAGCAATTCGGGCTTTTCGATTCGCTTCCCGAGGAGGAATGGCAGAGAAAATATCCCGTGGAATATGAAGAATATCTGCGTCAGACGCAGAATCAGGGGAAATTTTATGCGAGATTGCCGCTGGGCGAAAGCCCTTTCGATGTGGCGATAAGAATACATCAGTTTATGGGCACGATATATCGCGATTATGAACGCGAGGGAGTAGATACTATTTTTGTATTCACTCACGGAACGGCGCTGCGCACATTTCTTTTGAGGTGGTTTCACTATTCTCCGGAATGGTATCAGGCAGAGCACAATCCCACATATTGTCTGATACGCGAAATAGACGGCGCACGTGATCTCGGGTATATAAATAAAGGATTTAATACATAAGTATAAAATCAAAAAGGGCAGTACGCGCAAGGGTTTTGCGCATGCTGCCTTTTTTATCTGCCGAGAAAATGTTTCTTTTCCTTACGAAGGAAGCGGGGTGTACTTTTCACTGACGAAGAGGAGGGTTCAGGGTGGTGGAGCCACCTCTGAACGGCGTCGCCGAGACGGAGTATACCAAAAGTCAAAAAGAGGAAGGTATTAACTCCTGTCTCGGCGACGCCGACACACACGCTGCGCGTATGTGTCAATTCCTCTTTTCATCTCCTTCTGTCGCCTCGCGGCGACTCGTGCGAACATACTGCCCCGACAGTCCGACCATAGACTAAACCGGAAATATGGTTCAGACCCCCGCTTAACACGGACTTTAGCACGTGCAGATTTAAGCCTTAGCCGCTACAACTCGATGTCCATCAAGCCATGCTCGCATAGTCGGAGTTTAGTCTATAGTGGGAAGTGTAGCTGAACTTTCGGCGTGGCACTACCCACCCCGTCGAATCTGCTCGCTTTTTTGCGGCATACTGTGTTCGCACGCGCGGTATGGCTGATGATGTGATGAGAAATGCACTTGAGATTTTCGCTTTGCTACTTATAGCACATACTTGCCGCGCATTGCTTTTTGCGGCTGACTCGACGGGGTGCGAGGTAGTTTGCAAAGGAGGGCGAGGAGCCTTCCTTTGATGACTTTTGGTATACTCCGTCTCGGCGACGCCGTTCAGAGGTGGCTCCGCCACCCTGAACCCTCCTCTTCGTCAGTGAAAAGTACACCTTCGTTTCCATCGTAAGGAAAAGTAATTTCCCGCGCTTTTGGTCACGGGGCAGCGCGATCGTTTCCTCATTGGGGACAAAGTAACTTTTTGTTTCTTTGCCCAAAGAAAAACGAGCACGGGCGACCGCAGTCGCCCGCTTCTTTTTTCATATTTTCTTTGAAAGAAAATCACACCTTCGCGCCGATCAGCATTTTGAACATGCGCGGCAGGAGCGTGAAAAAGCTTATTTTCTCCACGTTCTCATCAGCCACGATGTTTGCCCTGCCTATTTCCGTGCCGTCCACTTTGTATATTATCTCGCCCACCTTGTCGCCTTTTTTGATCGGCGCGGCGATACTTTCCGGAAGAACGGTTTCACTTTCCAGCTTTTTATCGTCGCCTTTGTTTATCACTTCGCCGAAGCTTTCGCTTACTGTGGCAAGCGTTTTCTTCACGCCGCCCTTTACGGGAATTTCATTCTGCGCTTCGCTTTCCTTTTGCAGAAAAGCATAATTTGCAAAACCGTAGTCGAGCAGACTTGCCGCGGCGGCATTGCGAACATCGCGCGTGGGCGAAGCCATTATCACCGCTACGAGTCCCAGCCCGTCACGCTCTGCGGAGGCACTGATGCAGAATTTCGCCTTTGATGTGGAGCCGGTTTTCAGTCCCGTGGCACCTTTGTAAAAGCGGATCAGACGGTTTGTATTTGTCAGACCGAAAGCGCCGTCGCGTATGGTATCCATCCATATCATGGTATAGTTGTAAATGAGATCGTGCTTCAGAAGCTCGCAACTCATTATCGCGATATCTCTGGCGCTGGTCACATGGTTTACCGTAGTATCGTCGAGCCCGTTTGTATTTTCAAAATTCGTATTTGTCATGCCCAGCTCTTTTGCGCGCTCGTTCATTCTGGCGACAAATGCCTCTTCACTTCCGCAAAGATGTTCGGCGAGAGCCACTGCGGCATCGTTTGCCGAGGCTACAGTAAGGCTTTTGAGCAGGTCATCCACGCTCATTTGCTCGCCTTCTTTCAGATATATCTGCGAGCCGCCCATTTTGCTTGCCTTTGTGCTCGCCGTCACCATATCGGAAAGCGAAATGACGCCGCCGTCTATTGCTTCGGTGACGAGAAGCATGGTCATTATTTTCGTGACGGAAGCGGGCGGCAGAGCTTCATCGGCATTTTTTTCATAAAGCACGCGTCCCGTGCTTATTTCCATAAGTATTGCACTTTTTGCATCTGTTTCTCCCGAAAATTCTGCCGCTCCAACGCCAAAGGTAAAAAGCGGTATCAGCATGACGATGCAAAGCATCAGAGCATAATTTCTGTATTTCATATTTTCCTCCGTGCGGATATTTTTTGTATACATATATGCGAGTGCTTTATCGAATATGTTTTATTGCATAAAAAAGAGAAAAATAAATGGCGATTTTTCACAATTATGTAAGCGATTATCGAAAAATCACTTGTATTTTTTATACAAGTGTGATATTATATATATAAATCGCTTTTCAGCGAAAATTATTATTTCAAGGATGGAGTTACACATGAAAAAAATCATTGCTCTCATGCTTGCGGTAATTGTACTCGCGTGCGCTGTGGCAGGCTGTGGCGGCGGTTCCGAAAAGACCACCGAAAATTCCACTTCCGCCACCACCGTGGCTACAACCACGACTACCGCCGAGAAAACGACGGAAACTACCGCAACTACGGCAACAACAGAAACGACAACGGAGGCGACCACTACGGAAGCTACTACAGAAACAACTACGGTTGTAGTACCCGAACCGGAAATCAAAAATCCGATAGTACATATCACATTTGACGAGCTTTCGGATTCGCTCGTATTTTCCGATGATTCCGGAAACGGACATCATGCCACGGCAAGCAAATCGCTCAAACTCGTGGACGGCAGATTCGGCAAGGCTGTAAGCTTTGAGGAAATCGGTCAGCACGTGGAAATCCCCGATTCCGAAGATTTCAAATTTTCCAGAAATGACAGCTTTACTATAGATATATGGTTCCAGTGGAGCGGCAAAACCGCCGGCGGAAACTGGCCCTGCGTTATCCAGAAAGGTCTTGTACAGAAAAAGGATCTTTATAAATACGTAGGTTTCTGGGTGGCTTCCGGTGATAAGAAGCTCAATCTCGGTATCACATCTTCAAATCCCGCAAGCAAATACAGCAACAACCCCGCAGGCGAGGCTGTAGGCACGGCATGGCATCATGCGATAGCTGTTCAGGATGCGGAAGCCGGAACAATCTGCTTCTACTACGACAATATGCTGGTATGCACGCTTCCCGCTATAGATGCTTCTTCTTCGGGATGCCCGTTTACCATAGGCTACAACGGTGACGACGGTCAGTTTGTGGGCGCTATCGACGAGCTGAATATCTATGATTATGCCGTAGATATGAGCGAAGTTTCCAGATCAGTGGACGATATGCTTTACAAAACTTATGAATACAAAAGCGAAAAAACAGGCAAAAGTGTAACGCTTCCTTACCGTGTATATCTTCCCAAAGGATATGAAAGCGCAAAGGCAGCCGAATACCCCGTGCTTCTTTTCCTTCACGGTTACGGCGAAATAGGAAATGACAATGAAAAGCAGATAAGAGTACTGGGCGGATCCAATCTTCTGCTCGACAAGATGATGGCAAACGGAAGCTGCGTTATCATAGCTCCGCAGTGCAATGATCCCGCGGAATACAACTGGGTTCCGCTCAATCATGAATGGAAAACAGGCTCACGCGAACTTACGGCAGAACCCACGATTTCTCTCGAGGCAGCTACGGCTCTTCTCAAAGACTATATAGCTGAGGGCAAAATAGATACAAAGAGAGTTTATGTTTCAGGTATATCCATGGGCGGTTACGGCACATGGGAAATAATCGCACGCAATCCCGATCTTTTTGCAGCCGCTGTTCCTCTTTGCGGTGCAGGCATTCCTTCCAAGGCTGCCGATCTTAAGGATATGGCTATATGGGCTTTCCATGGTCTTTCCGATCCCACAGTCCCCGTAAGCGGAACACAGGATATGGAAAAAGCCGTAAAAGCCGCAGGCGGAACAAAATTCAAAGCTACATACTACTCCGGTGTGGGGCACAATGTATGGCCCTACGCTTATGCCGAGGCAGGACTTGTGGATTGGATTCTTTCCCAGTCGAAATAAAGTTTGGCAAAAAAAGCCTTCTCCTTTGCGAGAAGGCTTTTTTATTGTCTAAAGAAAACCACCCGCTGAGCGGGTGGTTCCAAAGAGGCTTTTGCCGATGAGCAATCCCGCCGTAGGCGGTGGCTCCTTTGTGTAAAGGGATGCGAAAAATAGTTGTTGTCGCATTTGCGACTGCGGTGCAAATTTTCAAATGTCAGACTTTTCAGAGGGCTTTCAGCCCTGCCGGTACCACGCCCTTACAGGGCTGTGCAAGCCACCGGCTTAGCCGGTGGTTATGACTTATTACTTGTCGTAAAGCGATTCGTATTTCTGCTTTTCCTTTGCCTTCTTTGCCGAGGAGGAGCGTATCGCCAGCGTTATCGCCGCGACTATAATGTATATCAGTCCCACTGTAGCCGTGAGCGTGAGCACGCCGCTGCCTCTGCTCGTAACTCCCGCCATATAAACGAAAAGCACAAAGCTGCCTATACTGAGCACGAAGTGCAGACTTACGCGCAAAAGCATCGCCTGAATGAATTTTGCTTTCAGCACAAGCGAAATAAGCGCAGTGAGAAGCGAAAAAACAAATATGGCTGCAAATGTTTCACTGCGGAAAGAAATATCGTTTATTCCGTCTTTTCCCGCGAGGAGCGTTGCCCCTATCCAAAGCACAAGCGTGGTGAACATAAATGTCACTCCCGCGCCGCATATTATATATTTGATTATTTTTTTCATTTTTTCTTCCTCTGTTTGCTTTTTTCTTTTATATTATCACATTTTCACGCGTTATTCAAGAAAAATTTTTTGCGCCGGAAAAAATAAAAGGCTTTTTTCGGAAAAATGTGTAACTTTTTTCTTTCTTACGGTACTAACCCACAGAAAAAGCAAAAAAAACGGAGGCATTTACGAAATGAAACCTTTTGTAATACTGACAGATTCTTCCGCAGATCTTACAGCGGAAATGAAAGCGGAACTCGGAGTAAAAATAGTACCTCTCACAGTTCAGATCGACGGCGAAAAACCGATAAGCAATGAAGACCTCGACATAAGATATTTTTATGATTGCTTAAAAGAAGGCAAACGCGCAAAAACCGCGGCAGTAAATCCCGCTGTGGCAACGGAAGTTATGGAGCGCGAAGTCCTCGCGGGAAATGATGTACTTTTCCTCTGCTTCTCATCAAATCTTTCTTCCACATATAATATAAGCGCTCTCGCGGCTGCGGATCTTTCGGAAAAATATCCCGAAAGCAAGATTATCGTGATTGATACTCTTTGCGAATCCTTTGGTCTTGCTCTGCTTGTAAATCTTTGCGTGGAAAAGGCAAACGAAGGCAAAACAATAGAAGAAGTAGCCGAATTTGCCGAGGAAACAAAAGCACATATCGCTCACTGGTTTACCGTGGACGATCTGAATCATCTCCGTCGCGGCGGCAGAGTTTCCGCAGCGAAAGCGGTAGTGGGCACCATGCTCGGCATAAAGCCCGTACTTCACATGAGCGACGACGGCAAACTCATCCCCATGTACAATGCGCGCGGCAGAAAAGCTTCCATGAAGATGCTGGTGGAAAAGACGATAGAAAATGCCCGCGATTTTGAAAATCAGATAATATTTGTAAATCACGCCGACAGTTCCGAAGACGCTGAAAAGCTGAAAGAAATGCTTCTCGAAGCGGGTGCCAAGGATGTCCGCATGGGCGAAATAGGTCCCGTGGTCGGCGCACATTGCGGCAGAGGTACGCTTGCCGTTTACAGCATCTGCGAAACAAGATAAACCGAAAGGAATTTTACTATGAATATCACAGGCATATCCTTCCGCGATATGGTAATATCGGCGGCAAACGCGCTGGAAAACAATAAAGAAGAAATAAACAATCTGAATGTATATCCCGTTCCGGACGGCGATACGGGCGCCAATATGAGCATGACCATGTGCACGGCACGCACGAGTCTGGGCGATTTCGACGGAAATCTTTCCGATTGCGCCAAAAATGTGGCTGATATGACGCTCATGTCCGCGCGCGGCAATTCCGGCGTTATACTCGCCATGTTTTTCCGCGGAATGTCAAAAGCTTTTGCCGGACTGGAGGAAGCCGATTCCGTACAGGTGGCAAACGCGCTGAAAGCGGGCGTTTCCGAAGCCTATAAAGCGGTGATGACGCCTACCGAGGGCACTATTCTCACGGTAATGCGCGTATGCGCGGAAAAAGCAGCCGAAAAAGCCGAGGCTGTCGGTTTTGACGATATGGAAAAGTTTTTCGGCTATGTAATAAAAGAGGGCGTAGATATACTGAACAGAACTCCCGATCTGCTCCCGATACTCAAGCAGGCAAATGTAGTGGACGCGGGCGGCAGAGGATTTGTAATAATGCTTCAGGGCATGCTTGCCGCATTGCAGAATCATCCCATAGCATACATGGGCGACGAAAACGCAGTCAAAACCGCAGCAAAAGCGGATTTTGCGGAATTTTCCGGTGAAAGCATAGAATTTATGTATTGCACGGAGTGCATAGTGAAAAAAAGCGCGGAATACCGCGGCGAAGACACTGCGCGCGAGCTTTACAAAACACTTCTTCCTCTCGGAAACAGCATGGTTTTCGTAGATGACGAAAACCTGATAAAGCTTCATATACACACAAATGAGCCGGGCACCGTGCTCACATCCGCACTGCGTTTCGGTACGCTGATGACTGTAAAAGTAGAAAATATGCTCAAGCAGCATTCTTCTCTCGCCGCCATTCCCGAAACACCGGCAAAAACGAAGAAATACGGTTTTGTATGTGTCTGCAACGGCGACGGCATACGCGATGTTTTCTCCGATCTCGGCGTGGACGGATTTGTCATAGGCGGTCAGTCCATGAATCCCAGTACAGAGCAGATTATAGAAGCCGCAAATAAACTCGGCGCGGAAAATATATTCATTCTCCCGAATAACAAAAATGTATATCTCGTGGCGGAGCAGGCTGCGGAAAAGCTCGGTAAGGGCGCTTTCGTTATACATTCGAGATCGATCCCCGCAGGCATTTCCGCCATGATGAATTTCGATTCCGAAGCTTCGCCCGAGGAAAATTTCGAAGCCATGACAGCGGCGCTTTCCGCCGTGAAATCCGTTACGGTGACACGCGCGGTGCGCGATTGCGATATAGACGGGCTGAAAATAGATAAAGACGACTATATGGGGCTTATCGACGGGAAAATAAAATGCAGCGCGAAAAGCGGCACCGAATGTATAGAAAAGCTGGCGCACGAGCTTTCTTCCTCTGACAATTTCACCGTATTTTACGGCGGCGATGTAAGCGAGGACGAAGCCTCCGTGGCATGCGGCGTAATAGAGCGCGTCATCCCCGACGCGGAAGTAAATCTCCTTTCCGGAGGTCAGCCTCTCTATGATTATATAATCATGGCGGGCTGATAAAATAAGCTATTTCCATCTCCTTTTCATTTTTTAGGAAGGGCGCGGCAGGCAAAACTGCCGCGTTTTTCTTTTCTTTTAAAGAAAAGAAGGGAAAAGAAGCGGGCGGCATTTGCCGCCCGTGCTCGTTTTTCTTTGGGTAAAGAAACAAAAAGTTACTTTCCTTTACGAAGGAAACGCGGGTGTACTTTTCTGTGAAGAAAAGTACCAAAAGTCAAAAAGAGGAAAGTATTCCTCTTTTGAACTCTTTCTTTGTCGCCTCGCGGCGACCGGTGCGAACATACTGCCCCGACAGTCCGACCATAGACTAAACCGTAAGTATGGTTCAGACCCCCCGCTTAACACGGACTTTAGTCTGTTCTGACTTAATTTTTAGTTGCCCCAACTCGATGTCCATCAAAACATGCTCGATTTGGTGGAGTTTAGCCTACAGTGGGAAGTGTTGCTGAACTTTCGGCGTGGCACCAACCCGCCCCGTCGAATCTGCTCGCTTTTTGCGGCGTACTGTGTTCGCACGCGCGGTATGGCTGATAATATGCGGAGAGATGAACATAAATATTTTTGATTTGCTATATATAGCACATACTTGCCGCGCATTGCTTCCTGCGGCTAACTCGACGGGGTGCGAGGTAGTTTGCAAAGGAGGGCGAGGAGCCTTCCTTTGATGACTTTTCCCGCGCTTTTTGTCAGTAAAAAGCGCGACCACCGCTACGGGCGACTGCGGTCGCCCGCCATCTCTCCTGTGGGAGGAGAACAATCCCTCAGTCATGGCTGCGCCATGCCAGCTCCGACCCTTTCTCGGCGAAGCCAAGCAACGTGCTTCGCACATTGCTTAATTCCCTGCACAGAGGAGCCGAAAAAGTGGTTTATTCCCTTGCACAAGGGAACTTTTTTGGTACTTTTGGTCACGCAAAAGTACACCCTTTTCTTTGGGCTAAGAGAAACACAATAATCCGTAAAAAACAAAATCGCGGGAAATCCATGCCTCGGATTTCCCGCGATTACTTTTTACATGCCTTTATTCAAGCTCGAATGCGCCCGTATAAAGCTGATAGTATACGCCTTTTTCGGCGATCAGCTTTTCGTGGTTGCCGCGCTCTATTATCCTGCCGTGGTCGAGCACCATTATCACATCGGAATTCATTACCGTGGAAAGTCGGTGCGCGATGACAAATACTGTTCTGCCCTCCATCAGCTTATCCATGCCGCGCTGAACTATCGCTTCCGTGCGCGTATCTATGGACGATGTGGCTTCGTCGAGTATCATTACGGGAGGATCGGCTACAGCCGCACGCGCTATCGCTATGAGCTGGCGCTGTCCCTGCGAGAGGTTTGCACCGTTTCCGGAAAGCTCCGTATTATAGCCTTGCGGCAGACGTGAAATGAAATCATCGGCGCCTGCGAGCTTTGCCGCCTCCATGCATTCCTCATCGGTGGCGTCGAGCCTGCCGTAACGTATATTATCCATTACACTGCCGGTGAAAAGATTTGTATCCTGCAATACTATGCCGAGGCTTCGGCGCAGATCGCTTTTCTTTATCTTGTTTATATTTATGCCGTCATAACGGATTTTTCCGTCCGCTATATCATAAAATCTGTTCAGCAGATTTGTTATTGTGGTTTTGCCGGCACCCGTAGCGCCTACGAAAGCAACTTTTTGTCCCGGCTCCGCATAAACCGTGATATCATGCAGGACAGGCTTGTTTTCTTCATAGCCGAAATCCACATCAAACATACGCACATCTCCCGCGAGAGGCGTATATGTGAGCGAACCGTCGCCGTGCGGATGTTTCCATGCCCATTTGCCCGTTCGCTCCGTCGTTTCCACGATATTTCCGTTTTCATCGTATCTGCAATTTACCAGCGTGACATAACCGTCGTCAGGCTCGGGCTTTTCATCCATCAGCGAGAATACACGCTCTGCGCCCGCCATGCCCATTACTATGGAATTTATCTGCTGGGAAAGCTGGTTTATATTTCCCGTAAACTGCTTTGTCATATTCAGAAAAGGAATGATAATATCTATTGAAAAGGCGAGTGCCAGCAGACTGCCGCCCTGTATAAGACCGCGCATACTGGGATTTGCCGCGCCGAGCGTGATGAAAAGTCCGCCTGCCACTGCGCATATTACATACAGCACATTGCCGATATTCATTATTATCGGACCGAGTATGTTTGCGTAGGCATGAGCTTTTTTGCTGTCCTCGTAAAGCTCGTCGTTTATTTTGTCAAAATCTTTTTCGGCATCGCGCTCGTGGCAGAAAACTTTGATTACTTTCTGTCCGTTCATCATTTCCTGTATGTAGCCTTCGCATTTTGCCACGGATTTCTGATTGCGTACAAAGTATTTTGCACTGCCGCCGCCGATTTTTTTCGATACGAAAGCCATTATCACTATGCCGAGCATGATGACGAGCGTCATCGGTATGCTGTACCAGAGCATGATGAAAAATACGGTGAGTACTATCACAGCCGACTGGAGCATCTGCGGGAATGAACGCGAAACCAATTCGCGGAGCGTATCGATATCGTTTGTATAATAGCTCATTATATCGCCGTGCTTATGCGTATCGAAATATTTTATCGGGAGATTCTGCATCCCGTTGAACATTTTGCGGCGCATTTTGTCGAGAAAGCCCTGGGTTATTTTCGCCATGAGCTGCGACTGTACGGTGATGAATATGATGGAAAGCACATACAGCGCGATGAGCACGCCGACTACGGGGAGTATTTCCGCTTTTGCCGCCGCCCATCTCTCGGAAAGAAATGCGCCGTTTGCCTTTACCCATTCAAGGGAAACAATCCCGCTCTGCGGAACGCCTGCCGCTTCTTTTATTATGTTTATGTGATCGCCGATAATGGCGAAAACCTTTTGCATGAATATGGAGGGGACAGAGGAAACCAGCGCCGTGAGCACCGTGCATGCAGCCGCTATCGGAACGAGTACGGGATAAGCGGCGAAAAGCATTTTCAGTACGCGAGAAAGCAGCTTCATATCCATTCTGCGCTTTTTCGGCATGCCTGCGGGCGCGCCGGAAATATTGTTTTGCTTTTTATTCTTCATCGCCGTTTCCTCCTCTCGTCTGCTGGAGATAAGTTTCGCGATAGCTTTCGCTCGTCTTCATCAGCTCGTCATGAGTGCCGCGCGCTGCGATTTTACCGTTTTCCATCACGAGTATCATATCCGCATCTTCTACGGAAGAAATGCGCTGCGCTATGATGATTTTGGTCGTTTCGGGAATGAATTTGCGGAAACCCGCGCGGATGAGCGCATCGGTTTTTGTATCCACGGCACTGGTGGAGTCGTCGAGCACGAGGATTTTCGGCTTTTTCAGCAGGGCGCGCGCTATGCAAAGCCTCTGCTTTTGTCCGCCGGAAACGTTTGTGCCGCCCTGTTCTATTTTCGTATCATAGCCATCGGGGAATGAACGGACGAAATCATCCGCCTGCGCGAGCCTGCACGCCTCGATTATTTCATCGTCTGTGGCATTTTCGTTGCCCCAGCGGAGATTTTCTTTTATCGTGCCGGAAAAAAGCAGATTTTTCTGCAAAACGAAAGCCACGCTGTCACGCAGGGCATTCAGATCATAATCGCGCACATCCGTGCCGCCTACCTTTACGGAACCGGTAGTGGTATCGTAAAGTCGGGGTATGAGCTGAACAAGAGTGGATTTGCCGGAACCTGTAACACCGAGCACGCCTACCGTCATGCCCGATTTTATATGCAGATCAATATCGGAAAGCGCATATTTTTTCGCCTCGGCGGAATATTTGAAATTCACTCCGTCGAAATCCACGCTGCCGTCCGCCACGGTTTTCACGGGCAGAGAAATCTTTCTGCCTTTGTCGTCTGTTTTTTCTGCGGCATCGGGATTTACAAGAGCTGATTTTTCATCGAGCACTTCGGTGATACGCTTCATGGATTCGCTCGACATGGTGAGTATTACATAAATCATGGAAAGCATCATCAGCTGCATGAGTATCTGTATGCCGTAGGTGATCATGGATGACATGTGACCCACATTGAGATCAAGCTCCGCGGAGGAAATGACCAGTTTTGAGCCGATTATCATTATGAATATCATATTGAAATAAACGCATAGTTGCATGAGAGGCGAGTTTAGTGCGACTATTCTTTCGGCGCGTGTGAAATCGCGGCAGATATCGCCTGCGGCGGCGCCGAATTTTTTCTTTTCGTAGTCTTCTCTTGCAAATCCTTTTACCACGCGCATGGAACGCACGTTTTCTTCTATGGATTCATTCAAGCGGTCGTATTTCAGAAATACGCTGCGGAATGCGGGCATGGCTTTTTTCGCTATGATAAAAAGACCGAAAACCAGCATGGGTATGACTATTACGAAAAGGGAAGCGAGCGCTCCGCCCATGATATAAGCCATCACTACGGAGAATATCATCATCAGCGGCGCACGGATTGCCGTTCTTATTATCATCATATAAGAAAGCTGAACGTTTCCGACATCGGTGGTCATACGCGTGACGAGCGATGATGAAGAAAATTTGTCTATATTTTCAAATGAATACGTCTGGATTTTGTAGAAAAGATCGTGCCTGAGATTTCTTGCAAAACCCGACGAAGCTTTGGCGCAGGTTACTCCCGCGATACCGCCGCAGGCGAGTGAGCAGACTGCCATCAGTACGAGCAGACCGCCTGTTTTCAGTATGTAAGTTATCTGTGCGCCGAGCTCTATCTGATTTATCAGATTGGCTGTAATAAAGGGAATGATACATTCTATCACGGCTTCAAATGTGATGAATATAAAAGTAAGAACAGATGATGTTTTAAATTCCCTTATGCTTTTCGCAAGCTTTTTCAACATAAAAACTTTTTTCCTTTCGTGGATTTGCTCTTTGCCGTAACGGGGCGAAGAGCATAGCGCAATTAGATATTATAATATAAAAATAAAATAAAATCAATAAATAAATGTTAATTTTTTGTATATTCTGCGCTTTTTCGCTTTTGGAAAAAGCGCCAAAAGATAGTTTTTTCCCCGCGGGGAGGACGGGGGTCGCGCTTTTCGCAAAAGCGCAGAAAAAGTTACTCTTTGCCAAGAGGGGGTGGGCGACTGCGGTCGCCCGAGGTACGATCGCGCTTTTCACTGACGAAAAGCGCGGCAAAAGTCATCAAAGGAAGGCTCCTCGCCCTCCTTTGCAAACTACCTCGCACCCCGTCGAGTCAGCCGCAAAAAGTAATGCGCGGCAAGTATGTGCTATGTATGGCAAATCAAAAATGTTTTTGTCCATCTCTCATCATATCATCAGCCATACCGCGCGTGCAAACACAGTATGCCGCAAAAAGCGAGCAGATTCGACGGGGTGGGTGGTGCCACGCCGAAGCCACAGTTACGCTCCCCGCTGTAGGCTAAACTCCACCAAATCGAGCATGGCTTGATGTACATCGAGTCGGAGCGGCTAAAGCTGAAATCCGCACAGACTAAAGTCCGTGTTAAACGTGGGTCTGAACCGTACTTCCGGTTTAGTCTATGGTCGGACTGTCGGGGCAGTATGTTCGCACGAGTCGCCGCGAGGCGACAGAAGGAGATGAAAAGAAAAATTGACACATACGCGTAGCATGTGTGTCGGCGACGCCGTTCAGAGGTGGCTTCGCCACCCTGAACCCTCCTCTTCGTCAGTGAAAAGCGCGACCCCCGTCACGGGCGACCGCAGTCGCACGCTTCTTCTTCCTACGTAAAGAAACGGGTGCGCGACTGCCGCCCGCTTCTCCCTTTTCTTTCAAAGAAAAGCTAAAACCGCCGGAAAACCGGCGGCTTTTCTGACTTTATCTGAAAATAAGCCTTTCTTTGAACTTTTCCCATTCCGACTGGTACTGAACATAGTATATCGGGCAGGCTTTGCCTGTGACATCGTAGTGACGTATCACATTTGCGGCGGATATGTCGTATTTGTCGCACAGCCACGAAACGAGCTTCAAAAGGGAAAGATAAGATCTGTAGCTGAATCTGCCCGTGTTGTCGGGATGGCAGACCTCTATGCCGATGGAGCAGGCATTCATATCCGCATTTCCCGCATGATAAGCTATTTCATCATCGGGAATGCAACGTATTATTTCTCCGTCCAGTCCGACGATATAGTGCGCACCGGCGTAAATTTTTTCTCTTTTCGGCAGATTTTCAAAATAATTTCTGTTGTTTATCGCACTTGTGCCGGAGTTTGCCACATAATGAATGACGATGTATGTGATTTTTTTGCGTGATACGCCTTCGTCGAGATATTTTGTCGCGGGGCGAGAATATTTGTTTATCGTGAGCAACTTGTCCGATACCAGATTTTTCATTTCGGAATCGGTGGGGATGCGCGTTATGTATCCGCTTTCACGCGTGGTTTCGGTGGTCGGCGTGGTTTTCTGCGTTGTTTGCGTCGTCGATGATGCAGTGGTTCCTTTTGTGGTGGCTGTTGTCTGCGTGGAATCGGTCGTTTTTGCCGTCGTCTGCGTTTCGGATGAAACGGATGTCGATGTCGTAATAACAGACGAAGTATCGGTGCTTTCCGCCGGTTCATCGCCGCTGTCACGCAAAAGCACTATGGCTGTTATCACCACGATTACAAGGCAGAGAAGCTTTGCAAACTGGGAAAAAAAGCCGCCTTTATTTGGTTTGCTCATTTTCGCCTCCTGACAATAATGCGTAGTTTCCGTAAATGCCGCATTATGATTTTTCGTATACAGCCACCGCAAAATCCGCCGTAGCGGAAAGCCTGTCGAGTGCGGCGGCACGTGCCTGTCCTTCTTTTGATGTCTTGTAATAATATGGGGTCATCATGAAAAGCCGCATTATTTCCTCTCCGCTTTTCATATCGAATGTATATGTCAGCCTATCCTCGTTTATGAGGCGGAAACCGGGAAACGAAGCCGTTTCCACATCGTTTTCATATGGCGTGTCGTATATGGCTTTTTTCAGCTCGAAAAGATGCTTTTCGCGCGGATAAACGTGGATCATTATTCCGCCCGGCACGAGTACGCGGGCATATTCTTCAGCGGCGCACGGGGCAAACATATTAAGGAGAATATTTACGCTCTCGTCCGCTACGGGAAGCGAGAAAACACTTGCCACGGCAAGCTCTGCCGCCAGACATCTTTTTGCGCCGTATATCAGCGCATCACGCGAGATATCTATTCCGAGCACGCGAAGCGATAATCCGCGCTCTGCCGCCTTTTCCGCTACAGCCGCGGTATAGTAGCATTCGCCGCAACCGCAATCGAGCAGGGTATCGCCGTTTTTTATATATTTCACAGCCGTATCGGAAGTGAAATCGCAGAGCGGACGGTAATAGCCGAGATCGAGAAAATCGCGCCTTGCCTTTATCATGGCGCTGTCATCCCCGTGGCGCTTGTCTTTGGATTTCTGCGAGAGGAGAAGATTTACATATCCTTTTTTCGCTATATCGAAGCTGTGGGCGTTTTCGCACGTCAGCGTTTTTTCGTTTTTTTCGAGAGCGCCGCCGCAAACGGGACAGCAAAAACCGGATTTCACCTCGTTTTTCTCCTTATTATACAAATGTATCAAATCAAATATATCTGTCAAAAATGACTATCTGTCTGCCTTTCCGGCTTTCACCGCGAAATTCGCGAAGCACCGCTTTGCCTTTTCCACGCAGGACTATTTTGGAGCCGACGGATACCTGCCTGTCGGTTTTTTCCTCCTGCACATCGTTTACGAAAACCAAGCCCGCCGCTATCGCTTCCGTAGCTGCGGAGCGCGATATGTCAAAAGCCGCGGAAACTATGCTGTCCAGTCGCGGAGAAGCTACGGTATCGCGTTTTTCCAGAGTTTTCGCATCGGGGCGACGAAGTTCGCTTGTCGGCAATACCGATGTTTCCACGGGGCAGTTTCCCGCTTTTGTGAAATTTTCGGCAAGAAAGCGCGCGCACGATGAGAGAATTATTATATCGGCGCCGCCGTCGTATACGAGTATATCGCCCATGAGCTCGCGCTTTATGCCCAGACTCATCAGTGAACCGAGAAAATCTCTGTGAGAGAGGCTTTTCGCGGGATTTTTGTTTTTTATGCGGAATACGCACAGCGGGAAATCGCTTTCATCGAAGCATTCCGAAAAATGCTCGGCGTAGTACGGCAGAAATATGCATATTTTTCTTTCCGCATCGTCGTATCCGCCGAAAAACGCAAATTTTGCGTTTTCTTTTCTGCATACGGAAAGCGCCGTCGAGGCGGAAGCGATATCGAGAAAATATGTATGGGTCGCCACGCAGTTTTCTTCGCATTCGCGTATTTTGTCCGCGATTTTTGCCCGAAGAAGCTCGGTTTCGTTCATCAGAGCGTTACCGTGGCGCCCGCGGGAATTTTCAGAGGCTCATTGTCGCAGGAAACCCACAGGTCTATGCCGGAGGGATTGTATATGATTTTTTCGTCTGCGGAAATCTTTATTCTGTCCATGGCGTTTTTGTAATCCACCACTTCGATATTCGTGGCAAACCAGATATTGTACGAAACCTCGGCGAGCTTTTCGCATACCGTTTCGATAAGATCCCAGTTATTGTCATTCTGCGGGCGGAATTCATAGCTGTGTCCCCATATATACAGCAGGGAACCGACACGCCACGGCGCTTTTGTAATATTGTGAACGAGCTGATCGACGTTTTTCATGCACTGATTGTGATGATTTGTCGGCGTCCATGTCATGAAATCATTCGGGAAAAGAAAAGACGATGTGGGCGCTACGGCGCGGCTGTATTCTATGCCTGCCGTTTTCATGGCGCTCAGAGTGGCGTCGCTCCATGTGCCGAAAGGAAAAGCCATGCCGCGTACTATCGTGCCGCTCGCCTTTTCCAGAGCCGCGCGACAGTTCATTATTTCGTCGTACTGCGCTTTCGGCGTGAGAAATTCGAGATGCGGATGCGTCACTGTATGGCAGGCTATTTCGTGGCCTGCGTAAACCTGCGCTATATTATCGGGGCGGAGCCAGTTTTTATCGTTTTCGAGTGAGCCTGAGATTATATTGAATGTGCCCTTTACTCCGTATTTATTGAAAATTTCTATCAGGCGGACATCTGTATCGGGACCGTCGTCATAGCTCATAGTTACGATATGCTGTTTGCCGTCGTGAAATCTGTCTGTTCGTATCATAAATCATTTACCTCTTTACTTTTCTGAAAAAAGCGATTCTTTTTCAAGTATAGCAGATTTGCGGCAAAAATGCAATGCTTTTTTGCGCACACGCGTAAATTAAAATCAGATATTTTCAAATAAACTTGACAAAGGCTCCGCAAAGAGATAAAATAACAGACGAAAATATATTTTCACGGAGGTGTGCCAAATGGCAATTTCGGGTAAAAGAATGTATTCCATGCTGGAAAAGCTGGGATTTGTAAGACTTTCCACCTTTGACGGGGAAAGAGAAGGTGCAAAGATAATTTCCGACGAAATAAAGGAAATCACGGGCAGAGAGCCTGTTATCGAAAAATTCATGGCGCCGAGATATGAGATAAAAAATGTGAAATTTGAAATAACGGAGCCGTTTCATCGCGAAATAGAAGCTACCGGCTACGGTTTTTCGGGCAATGCCGCCGAAAACGGACTGGAAGCGGATTTCGTTTATATCGAGGGTTTTGACGATATCGATCTCGTCGATGTAAAGGGCAAAATAGTCCTCATCGCGGGCGGCGTGGGATATTCCTCATACGAAAAGCTCTGCAAGGCGGGCGTAGCGGGATTTGTATGCACCTGCGGTACATTCCTCGACAGGGACGAAGATACTGATATGGACGAGCGCATGCTCCGCGCAAAGCATATAGAAGCGGGTCAGATTCCGGGCGTATGCATAAAGATAAAGGACGCGATAGAGCTTGTCCCCATGCATCCGACAAAGGCGAAAATCACGCTTTCGCAGGACGAGGGCGAGGCGGAGTCGCAGAATATTATCTGCGATGTCGCCGGCACAAAATATCCCGAAGAGGTGATAGTTTACACGGCGCATTACGATTCCGTGGTGTTTTCAAAAGGATATTTTGACAATTCGTCGGGCAGCGCCATGCTGCTGGAGCTTCTCCGCCATTATACGGAGAATGCGCCGAAGCGTACCGTTCGCTTTATATGGTGCGGCTCGGAGGAGCGCGGGCTTCTCGGCAGCAAAGCTTATGTTGCGGCGCATGAGGATGAACTTTCCAAAATACGCCTCTGCATAAATATAGATATGGCGGGACCCATACTCGGCAGAGATGCCGCCGTGGTCACGGGAGAGGAAAGCCTCTGCCATGCGATAACCTATCTCTACAAAGAACTGGGCTATCCGATGAGCGTAAATCAGGATATTTATTCATCCGATTCCATTCCTTTTGCCGATAAAGGCATACCGGGCGTAAACTTTATGCGCCGCGCCGCCGCAGGCTCCTCGCAGATACATTGCCGCAACGATGTGATATCCATCCTCAGCGGCGAAAGTCTGGAGCGCACGGCGAATTTCACGGTGGCTTTTTCGGACAGGATGATAAATTCCGCTTTCTTCCCGATAGAAAGAAAAATGCCCGACAACATGGTCGAAAAGATAGACAAATATCTGATGAAGAAAAAATAATACAAAAGTATAAAATCCTCTTTTCCTTACGGGGAAGAGGATTTTTACAAAAAGGTGAAAAATGCTTGAGAAAATTTGCGAAAAAGATTTCGATGAAATTTTTGCCGTGATGAAGGCGAGTTTTCCGCAGGACGAGATGAGAAAAAAGGAAGAGCAGAGGGCGCTTTTTTGCGAGAGCGAATATACGGTTTTTGCGGCGCGTGAAGAAGGCGTGCTCCTCGGTTTTCTCGCCGTGTGGGATTTTCCCGATGTGCTTTATATAGAGCATTTTGCCGTGGACGGCAGGCTCCGCGGAGCGGGGATCGGCACGAAAATGCTCGGCGAGCTGGTTCGCGCCGCCGAAAAACCGGTATGTCTCGAGGTGGAATTACCGGATAACGATATCGCAAAGCGCAGGATAGGTTTTTACGAGAGAAACGGTTTTCTGCTAAATGACTATCCATATATCCAGCCGCCGCTTTCCGCGGGGCAGAAATCTCTGCCTCTGCGTATAATGACCTACGGCAGAAAAATATCGCAGGACGAATACGAAAAAATAAAGCGTCTGCTGTATGCGAGAGTATATAAATATACAGAAGTATAAAATAAAAATACGCTTGTATAAAATACCGCAGAAATGAGTCGTGGGCTCATCTTTGCGGTATTTTGCGTTTTGCCTGTTATTTAAATTATACGTCGCGTCGCGCGGAAATTTCGTATCTGCCGCAGGGGAGCGCGAGCTTTATTCTGCCGAGACTTGCGGGTGAGAATTTTGCGGATTTTCCGTTCACGGTGACGGCGTCCGAAAGCGGAGTGCCGTCGGCTCCGTCGAAAACGTCGGAGAGCAGTGCGGGCAGGAAAAGCGTGGCATGCGAGCCGGACGGCACCGTTATATGCAGGTGCAGTTCTTTTCCGTCGTTTTCAAAATCGGATACGGCTTTTCCGTTCGGAGTATTTACGCGGCAACGAACCTTTTCTATTCCGCATCCTACGGCGGGGCGGAGTATTATATGCCTGTATGCGGGCATATCGTCATCGGCACATACGCCGCCGATATATTTATAGAAAAATGCGGAAATATCGGAAAACATGTGATGATTGCGCGAGCCGAGCCCGTTCCAGCATTCCCAGAGTGTATTTGCCCCCATATCTATCCAGTGCCTGTAGCTCGGGAATGTCGGATTTTCTATTATGCGGAGCGCTTCTTTTATCTCGCCGCACATACCGAGCGCATTGAAAACGGCTTTGTTTCCGAGTACGCCGAAATCGAGATGCCCGCCTGCCGCGGCTATCTGCTCCTTCAGCTTTGCCGAAAGCGGCGCGTATTCGCCTTCGTTGCAGAGCCCGTGATATATCATGGCGCCCGTCGCCGTCTGGCAATCGCCTTTTACAGTGTGCGTGGCTTCGTCGTATAATTCGCGTCGGAAAGCGGCTTTTACGTAGTCGGCGAGAGCCGTATATTTTTCTTTGTCTTCCTCATAGCCGAGTATGCCCGCAAAACGTGCCAGCGTGCGCAGTGCGCTGTGATAATATGCCGTATCCGTCACGGCGAGCGGGCATTTGTACGAACCCATATTCACGCTTATCGCGGGACCTTCAAAAGGCGGACACCAGTCGCCCAGACCGTAAGCCACGATGCCGCTTGTCGACATCTGCGTGATATGCGAGCAGTGGCGGCGGAGCATATCGTAGTTTTCTCTGATATATTTTTTGTCGCCCGTCGCGCGGTAGAGAAATGCAGGGGAATCGACTATTGTGCTCGCCCAGTCGGGACCGTTCAGCGAATTATAACCCCATCCCGTGGAGGGTACCACGCAGGGAATGGCGCCCGCGGGCGTCTGTGCGTCGCGCAGGTCGAGCAGCCATCTGTCCATAAACTGATCCGCGGCGAAATTTATCAGTATCTGCTCGCTGGAAAATCCCGCGTCGCCTATCCAAGCCGTTTTTTCACGCACGGCATCGGAGGAAAACGTATTCATCGTGCATGAGCGCGTCGATTCGATGCACATTTTCTGGAGCTTGTTTATGATTTCATCAGAGGTTTCGAATTCGCCGCGGGCATCGAGATCGTTTGAAAGCGAAAGCGCGGTCACATCGGAAAGCATGCGGTTTTCATCCCCGCCCGAAATTTCCACATACTGAAAACCGTGATATGTAAATTCGGAATGCCATGTTTCCGGTTCATCGCTTTTTTTGGTATAAACCTCCGTCTGGAAGGTATAATTTTTTATAAAACAGCTGAGCGGCCACTGCGTGAGCTTGCCTTCCTCATCGATGAGATCGCAGTAGCGTATGGTGATTTTGTCGCCTTTTTTGCCGCGCAGAGTGAGCAGACATACTCCCGCCTGATTTTGCCCTATGTCGAAAAGCGTTTTTCCGTCGTAGCAGCGCATGCTTACCGCAGGGCGACGGCGGTAAAGCTTTATCGGTTCAAATTCCATTACGGAAAGTTCGCCGCCCACGGGACGTATCATGCGCGCATTTTTCCAAGTGTCGCCGCATACAAATCCGTAAGTATCCCAGCCGGGCATTTCGAGATTTGCATCGTATTCCTCGCCGTGGCGTATGCCGTTGAAGATTATAGGTCCGCGTGAGCTTTGCCATGATGTATCGCTTATCACGATATCCTTTTCGCCGTTTTCGTATTCTATATGTATTTCGCATATCATTTTCGGCACATCGCGCCATGTGGCAAAACGCGACTGCCACGGATCTTCCGTAAAGCAATTGTAAAATCCGTTTCCGAGTACCACGCCTATCGCGTTGTTTTCGCAAAGTTTATCCGTCACATCAAAAGCGCGGTAAAAAGTATGCTTGCTGTAATCGGTATACGGTATGGAAAGAAACTCTTCGTTTACGCGCTTTCCGTTTATCGTGCAGACAAAATAGCCGAGCCCGCATATATAGAGCATGGCATTTTTTATCTTGCCGGAAAGAGAAAATTCCTTTCTCAGATAAGGCGCCGCGAGCGCGTCGTCGCGATTGCGCAGAAAATGCCCCGTTATCCAGCGCGCCTGCCATGCTGTTCCCATTTTGCCGGTACGAAAATGCGTTTTTGCGGAAGATACCGTGCCGCATTCATCCGTGATTTCCACGCGGCAGGTATATTTTTTCATCGGGGAAAGCGGCATATCCATATATATGCCGTGGCGGTTTTCGCTTTCCGCTTCGGAATGCCAGATCTCCGTGCCCTTTTCATCGGATACGCTTATCGCATAGCTTTTCTGATGCTCGCTCTCATCTCCCTCGGTCTGCCATGAAAAAAAGGCAGGCTTGTCTATCACGGGAGAAAGGAGATTATTTACTCTTAACGAATTTTCTGTTATTTTCATTTTGAAAATTCCTTTCGGTTTTTGTCACCTACAGTTTAGCAAAAAAATCCGATAAAATCAATGACAATACCGAAAAAAGAAGGGATAATACAATATATTGACGTATAATTTCAATATCGGTTTGACAAAGATGCGGATTTTTGGTAAAATATCGTAAAAGGGGATGAGAAAATTTTGAGAGCGATAAATTTTGCAAAAAAGAATTATCATACTGCCGTGTTTTTGCTTTTCTTGATATTTGTCGCTGTGACGATGCATTTTACCGTGGCTTTCGGCGATGATTATTATTACGGCTCATTTTTCTACGATGGTTTTCGCGGATTCGTGAATGAAAATATATATCACTATATGAAAACAAACGGGCGCGCATTTGTGCATCTGCTCGATGAATTTATTCTCGCGGGAAATCAGATGGCGGCATGGCATATATTCGGCACGCTGTGCATCGCCGCGGAGACTTTTCTCTCTGCATATGTCGGCGCCGCCGCATACAAAAACGGAATGAAAACCGAAAAATTCCGCGTGGCGCTCACACTTTCGTGCCTGCTTTTTTCTTTTATCCCACTCGATATCGCGCGGCAGAGCATTTACTGGGCTACGGGCGCGCTGAATTATCTTTTTCCCGCTGTTTTGCTCATGGCACTCATTGCGTCGGCGCTGAAAAGCGAAGAAAAGGGAAAATACGGTGCCGCTTTCCCCATAACAGCTTTTTTCTGCGCTTTTTCCACGGAGCAATGCTCAGCAGGCGCGATCGCCGTGGTGATTTACTCGTTTATTCTCCGCCTGAAAAAGCGTAAAAAACCCGATGCGGCTATGTATGCGGCGATTTTCACCGCCCTGTGCGGATTTTGCCTGCTTTTTCTCGCCCCGGGCAATGCCGAAAGGATGACATATTATCCGGATTTCTACGCCAAGCCTTTTATTAACAGGATAGTATCGAATATCCCCACGGTGGCAAACGGTATCACTGGCAAAAACGGCATGGGGACGGCGCTGGCTATGCTTTTTGCGTGCCATGGCGCTGTGCTTTTTGCCGATACGGCAAAGAGAAAAAAGCCGATTTTGCTTGTGCCGCTCATGCTCTGCGTCACTGCGGCTGTTTTCATTATCGCCGATGGGAAAAGCCGTGCCGCGATGACGGCGCGTGTGCTTGTATGTGCCGCGGCTTTGCTCGCTGTTCTTGTAAGAAAGATAAAATTGTTTTTCACGGCGGGCGATAACGGGGCGTTTTTCATATTGCTTTCGGTGGCATTGCAGCTTTGCATGCTTGTTTCGCCGGAATACGGCGGGCGCACGGTGCTCGTTTCCGTATTGCTCGTTTCCCCCGCGATTACGGATTATGTCTGCATTTCGGAAAATGCGGCATGGCAGGCGGGAATGCTTTCGCTCGTATGCGCGGTATGCTTCGGGATTTCCGATGTGGGATATCCGGCGGCGGGGCTCGCTTTGGCGGCACTGCTGTGCGGGGCGGTATTTGCCGCAAAAAAGCGCCGCGGTTTCGTGCTTGCCGCCTGCCTAATTGCGGCATGCGTATTCTGCTTTTACAGTATGCTCGGATTTGCGCGGGGATACGGCGAAAACTATGCCATACACAAAGAAAATGCCGCCGCTGTGCGCGAATGGAAAGGAGCGGGCGATACCTCGGCGCCGCTTTATCTGAAATATCTCAAAAACGGCGAATACAAATATATCATGCCTTATGACAATGTGCCGTATCATTGGAATTATTATAAAATATACAATCACATACCGCTCGAAACGGAAATGATATTTGATTTTCCTGATGCGTGAGGGGACGGAGGTTTTTTAAAAAGAAAAGAAGGCAAAAGAAGCGGGCGGCGCATGCCGCCCGTGTTTTGTTTTTCTTTTCGCAAAGAAATCAAGCAATGTGCGAAGCACGTTGCTTCGGCTCCTTTGTGTAAAGGGAGCTCCCGACGCAAGTCGGGTGAGGGATTGTTCTTCTCCCGCAGGAGAAACGTGGTTGCGCTTTTTATAAAAACGCAGGAAATTTCTCATCCCCTGCGAGGGAGGACGAGGGTCGCGCTTTTCACTGACGAAGAGGAGGGTTCAGGGTGGCGGAGCCACCTCTGAACGGCGTCGCCGAGACGGAGTCAGCGGCAAAAGTCATCAAAGGAAGGCTCCTCGCCCTCCTTTGCAAACTACCTCGCACCCCGTCGAGTCAGCCGCAAAAAGTAATGCGCGGCAAGTAAGTGCTATAGATAGCAAAATAAAAAGCTTTTGTCTATCTCTCCGCATATCATCAGCCATACCGCGCGTGCGAACATAGCGCCCGCAAAAAGCGAGCAGATTCGACGGGGTGGGTGGTGCCACGCCATGGCTTTTGATACACATCCCGCTATAAGCTAAACTCCGACTACGCGAGCATGGCTTGATGGACATCGAGTCGGGGCGGCTAAAGCCAAAATCTGAACAGGCAAAATCCCGTGTTAAGCGTGGGTCTGAACCATACTTCCGGCTTAGTCTGCGGTCGGACTGTTGGGGCAGTATGTTCGCACGAGTCGCCGCGAGGCGACAGAAGGTGTTTAAAAGAGGAATTGACACATACGCGCAGCGTGTGTGTCGGCGTCGCCGAGACAGGAGTTAATACTTTCCTCTTTTTGACTTTTGGTATACTCCGTCTCGGCGACGCCGTTCAGAGGTGGCTCCGCCACCCTGAACCCTCCTCTTCGTCAGTAAAAAGCGCGACCCCGTTTCTCGGTAGAGAAAGTATCTTCACCCACTTTTACGAAAAGCCACGGACACACAAAAAGGCGCGATGACGCGCCTTTTTTCTATTCAATATCTATGTTCGCTTTCTTAGCCTGAGCATGCTGAAATTTTCTCGGTATTCTGTATGTTTTGCCGTCTTTTATGAAGTTTGCTCCCGTTTGCTTGAAATGAAAGGGAACACTCGCCCTTTCGCATTGATTGCGCAGGTCGAGCACCCATTCGTAATCGCATGGGCGGGCTTCGTTTCCCGATTCTCCGCCGCATATCACGCCTTCTATTTTGTCGCAGAGATACGGCGAAAGATCTATTCTCGAAAGAAGCGGCTCGCAGATTATCATTTTGTGGCGTATTTTTGCTTTCAGAAAAACGGGAAGCCGCCTTTTCGCTTCTTCATCGTTTTCCACCGTGCAGCATACTGTCACATTGGCATAGCCCTCGCCCCAGTTGTCCGGAATACATTCATTGAACCTGAGAATACGCTTTGTTATTATCAGAAAATCGAGGTCGGGACGGCGGTAAATCATTTCCCAGCATTCACCGCGCCACGCGTCGGCTTTATCGAGAAAAAAATCCGATGTGAGGCAGGTATATACGGGTTCGCCGTCGGGCTGCAATTTATATGTGCCGTCGCGCGACAGGCGCAGCGGCAAATCAAAATCCGAATTTTTCGTTACCTTTTTGCTGTCTTTATCAAAGCGTGAATCCGTCCTGTAGACATAGCAATGCAGACAGCCCGCGCTGTATTTTTCGCAGCCGTGCCAAGGATTCCAAAGCGCCATTTTATTTTTTCACCGTAACGATGAAACCGTCTACGTTATTGCCGGAAACAGTGTATTCGCCGCTCGCGGGAACGGGAACGAATGTGACGGAGTCCGACGATGCGGGATAATAATATATCAGATAATCCGCGCCGTCGCAGGTATATTCCAGCGGTTTGTCATCATAATTGTATTCGCGGCGGAGAAGATCGATATATTCCTCGAGACAGAGATTGTTTTCTGTCATGTATGCGGCATGAGGCACGCCGACATAGCGGAAATGCCATGATTCATGCAGTATCTGAGTTATTTCCACTTTGGCGCCGTCATAACGGAGGACAAAACCGTATTTTGCACAGTTTTTGAAAAGCCAGTCCTGCTGAGCCGTATTGAAATCCACTGTGGCTTTTTTATAGGTATATATTTTCAGATCTATCGCGAGTCCCGTGTGGTGTTCGCTGAAACCCGGATTTGTCGCATAAAATTTGCCTACGTCCTCGCCCATTTCTTCTATGGTACGTTTGTAAACGCTTTTCTGCCGCTCGTAATCGCGATAGCCGCTGGCTACGAGTATCATGTCGCTTTTTCCGTCTTCGCCTTTTTCAAAAGTTTCGGGCAGGGCGGCGCGCATATCCGTGAACATTTTATTCATGGGCGCGATGATATCGCGGCGCAGTTTTGCATCTATGCCGAGAACATAATTTGTATTGTATCCTTCCTGCCCCCAGAGAGAAACAACATCGCGCGATTCCTCTATGGCGGAAGGGAATTTGTATTCGGTGGAATTGTTTACGAGGATCAGTTTGCCTTTGTGAACATCGTCGGAAGAATAAGGCTTATTTACGAAATTTTTCTTCCATTCGGGAATCTCTGTCAGCGGATCGACTGTCTGCGCGGTATCCGCAGTGGTCGTGGACTCGGTAGTTTCCTCCTTGCCGCTTTTGCCGACGATGGCTTTCACCGTGAGCACGATGAGAGTTATTACTATGGCGACTATGAGAAGAAGCACGAGCAGAGCCGCCATGCCTTCTTTATTCGGTTTGAATTTTATCTTTTTACGGGGGGCGTGATTGTTATTTGCGCCGCCGTTATTTTGCGATGAATTCATATTGTAGCTTCTGTAATTGTTGTGTTCATTCTGAGGATCGAAGCTCATTTTTTTAAACCTCCGTTTTTGCCCTGCGGCAATTATATTCATAGTATACCACACATTTTCAAAAAAGTCCATAGCCTTTTTGATTTACATCCGATTTTGTATGTAATAATTTACGCGCACGAAAATATAATATTACAGATACGGAAAAGGAGGCGGGATATTTGTTTTCATCTGCGAAATATGTCCGCACAAAAGCGATATGTTTTGCCGCGGCGCTGGCGCTTTGTTTTGTTTATATTACGGCTTCCGCCGCGGGACAAAAAAGCATTTATACGGGCGCGGACGGCAAAAGCTATATAAAATGGGTAGATTTCGGCATAACGGAAGCGGCGCTTTCCGACGCCGTGAAGCTGGGAATAAAAAGTCACGGCGAGGGGAAAGATTTCGGCATGACGGAAATTCTCGCCGCTCTCGGCGCGAAATACGGCGGAAATTTCTCGCGATACAAACGCGCGGATGCAAATGCGGCGTATGCCGCGCTTTCCGAAAATCCCGCCGCATTCAATGAAACGAAATATTATACATATTACCGCGAGGCTTACGGTGCGGTGCTTTCGGGATGGCTCGGCGAATATTCCGTTTACGAAAAAAACGACGGCAGATATACATACACGAAAAAATACGGTATGAAAGTTTTTTCGCCGATAGCCGCGGGCTATGCCTACAGTGATTATGACGATTTCGGCGCGGCACGTTCTTTCGGATACAAAAGGCGCCATCTCGGTCATGATATGCTCGGGAGCATAGGAACGCCTATAGTAGCCATGGAATCCGGCTATGTGGAGGCGATCGGCTGGAACAGATACGGCGGCTGGCGCGTGGGCGTACGCAGTTTTGACGGCAAACGCTATTATTACTATGCACATCTGCGGAGAAATCATCCGTATTGTGATTTGTACGAAGGGAAAATAGTCACGGCGGGTGAGGTGATAGGTTATCTCGGCATGACGGGCTACAGCAGTGAAGAAAACAAAAACAATATAAATGTGCCGCATCTGCATATAGGTCTGCAACTGATATTCGATGAATCGCAAAAGGACGGAAACAATCAGATATGGATAGATATGTACGGGATAACGAAATTTCTTTCCGCATACCGGAGCAAGGTGTATTACGATAAGGAAAAGGGCGAATTTTTCGCCGTGAATCCCATAACGGATTTCTCCCTGCCGGATTGAGGTCGATAAGGAAAAAGAAGCGGGCGGCGTCTGCCGCCCGTGTTCTTTTGTCCTTGCGGTGGAAAAAGTTACTCTGTCCCCCTCGAGGGGACGAAGGTGTACTTTTGCGTGACCAAGAGGAGGGTTCAGGGTGGCGGAGCCACCTCTGAACGGCGTCGCC
>CAKRQU010000011.1 GCA_934394585.1 uncultured Eubacteriales bacterium
CACGCCGAAAGTTTAGCTATACTTCCCACTATAGGCTAAACTCCGACTACGCGAGCATGGCTTGATGGACATCGAGTCGGGGCGGATAAAGTTCTGACTTGAGCAAACTAAATTCCGTGTTAAGCGGGGGTCTGAACCGTGCTTCCGGTTTAGTCTATGGTCGGACTGTCGGGCAGTATGTTCGCACGAGTCGCCGCGAGGCGACAGAAGGTGTTTAAAAGAGGAAAGCGTTCCTCTTTTTGACTTTTGGTACTTTTGGTCACGCAAAAGTACACCCCGTTCTCCTGTGGGAGAAAAACTAACTTTTCCTGCGCTTTTGTAAAAAGCGCGACCGTACCTCGGGCGACCGCAGTCGCCCGCCCCCTCTTGGCAAAGAGCAACATTTTTTGTACTTTTTCTCACGAAAAAGTACGCCCTCTCACGTCCCGCAGGGACAAAAGAGCAAGGGCGACCACCGTCGCCCTATTTTTGTGCTTTCATGAAAAGCGCTACAACAAGTCTTTTATTATTTTTTCGGAGAATTTTATGTCTGAATTTGCTTATTACGGGCGCAGCAGAACATTGCAGACGCTTTGCATAATAGAAAACAAAGTGCCTCGGCGCATATTCCGCGGGGCGGCAAAATACGGCGAAACGGTGCGTTTTTCCGCAAAACTGCCTTTTGACGCATACTCCGCGCGGCTGGAAATATATCGCGATGACGACGGCACGCGCATATTCAGGGATATGCGCGCTTTCGGCGAAAACGAATTTGCGACGGATATATCTACAGATACGCTTTGCGGTGAGGAAGGCGGGCTTTTTTACTACGCATATCATTTTTCCACGGTTTGCGGCGAGCGCGATCTGCTTTGCGATTTCTGCAGCATGGAGGAAAAGATAAGCGAGCCGCACGGCGACGGAAAGGATTTTTTCCAGTTTACCGTTTACAGAAAAAGACAAACCTCGCCTGACTGGTTTCGCGGCGGCGTGATGTATCATATTTTCGTGGACAGATTTTTTTCTGCGGGAGATAATCCCGTGAGAGCGGACGCGAGAAAGATAAACGACTGGGAAAACGGCATGCCCGAATATCCCGCATATCCGGGAGCTTATCTGGAAAACAACGAATTTTTCGGCGGCGATTTGCAGGGCGTTGCTGCAAAGCTGGATTATATCGCTTCGCTCGGCGTGAATACGATATATCTCAGCCCGATATTTGAGGCTTATTCAAACCACAAATACGATACGGGCGATTACATGAGCGTGGACAAAATGTTCGGCGGCGACAAAGCTTTTTCGGAGCTTATCCTCGAAGCGCGGAAACGCGGAATGCACGTTATTCTGGATGGCGTTTTCAACCATACGGGAAATGACAGCATTTATTTCAATGCAAAGGGCAGATATCCCGGAAAAGGCGCTTATCAGTCGCCAAAGTCACCGTATTTTCCATGGTATGATTTTAAAAATTACCCCGACGATTACGAATGCTGGTGGGGCATAAAAATATTGCCGCGCGTGAAAAGCGACGAGCCGTCGTATAAAAGCTTCCTTTTTTCGGAGGGCGGCGTGATACGCAAATATCTCGGCGAAGGCATATCGGGCTGGCGGCTCGATGTGGCGGATGAGTTTTCCGATGAATTTTTGTCCTGCCTCAGCGCGGCGGCAAGGGAAGAGCGAGCCGATTCCATAGTGATAGGCGAGGTCTGGGAGGACGCTTCAAATAAGATTTCCTACTCAAAACGCAAAAAATATTTCCGCGGCGATGAGCTGGACAGCGTGATGAATTATCCGATGAAAAATGCCGTCATAGCTTATATAAGGGACGGCAACGCGGATTATCTGAAATCCGAGGCAAAGCGGATATATACAAATTATCCGAAAGAAACGGCGGATCTGCTGATGAATTTCCTCGGCACTCATGATACCGTGCGCGCGATAACGGCGCTGGGCGGCGTTTCCCCCGAGGGAAAGAGCAATGATGAATTGGCCCACCTGAAAATGACCGATGAGGAATATGCCGCGGCAAAGAAAAAACTGATGCTGGCATATTTTATTACTTCGGTACTGCCCGGTGTGCCGTGCATTTACTATGGCGATGAAGCCGGCATGCAGGGTTATTCCGACCCGATGAACCGTATGCCTTATCCATGGGGCAGGGAGGATGAAGAAATACTCGATTTTTACCGCACTGTGGGCAAAATACGCCGCGAAAACGATATTTTTGCGGACGGTGAATTTTATATTGCCTTTGCCGATGCGGATGTCGCCGTATTTATCCGCGAAAAAGGCGCGAAGCGCGTGGCAGCTGTGGTAAACCGCAGCGAAAAAGCGCACAAAGTGGTCACGGAATACAGAGCGCGTGAGCGTTTCTCCGGCAAAAGAGGCGAATATTTCGACCTTGCGCCATGCGGCGTGCTGCTACTGGAAATAATCGGCGGACTGGAAATAAAAGAGGCGGCAATATGAAAAAAGCCGCGCTGATTTTTCCGCTTTGTTTTGTACTTGCGCTGTGCTCCTGCGGAAAGCCGATGAAGCTTTTCACGGGAAGCGACGCCGTACCGACGTATGCGGAGTTTCCCGCGGGAACCGAGGTTATCGTGATGAATAAATCCTCGGTGCGCATTCACAGGGGCGATTGCCGCTATGCGACGAAAATTCCCGCGGAAAACAGAATAATAACAGAGTATAAATATATTGACTATTTCCTCGAGAGAGGTTATAATAAATGCAAAGTATGCTTTACGGAAATTACCGACGAAAGCAATATTCCGGAGGATTGAAAATGAATTTCAGAGAATTTGACATTGGCGGCAAAAAGCTCAGAATATCCGTTTTTTCGGATAATGCGGTGAGAATAAGAATAAGCGACGAATTCAAACCGACTTATTTCGAAAAATACAATATTTACAATAAGCCCGATGAAAACGCGGGTGAGCTTATCGAAAACGGCGTAAAGGCGGGCGGACTCGCCGTAACTTACGAAAACGGCGTAATAACGATGAAAAGTCCGCGCTTTGAACGCAAAATAAGCCTCGACAACAGCGACGTTGCTGCAAAATCAAAGCTTTTCAACGAGAAGCTGACGGATTTTCGTCCCGAAAGAAAGAAAATAGTGGGCGATACATCCGAGGATGAGGCTATCGAATATGTTAATTTTGAAAAAGATCCGAAATATATCACTATAAAAACCGAGGGCGAAATTTTTTACGGTCTTGGCGAAAGCAATACGGACAGGATAGTGCTGAACGGCAGAACATATCTCGAAAGAGTAATATATGTCCGCTCCGAGATAGTCATACCTTTCCTTATGACAAAAGCGGGCTACGGTGTGCTCTGTAATTCCACGCTGTGGCACGGGGTAGACGTATGCGATGAAAACAAAAACGAAATATGCTGGTTTCTGCCCGACGGCGAGATAGATTTCTTCCTTTTCGCGGGTGACAGCCTGAAAGCCGTGCTCGAACGCTTTACTTATGTCACGGGCAGACCGATGATCCTGCCGAAATGGGGCTATGGTCTTACTTTTATCGACCAGTACAATGCCGACCAGTTTGAGGTAATGCGCAATGCGGCACAGTTCCGCGAGAAAAAAATCCCCTGTGATACATTCAGCCTTGAGCCGGGATGGATGGGCGGATATGATTTCACCACGCAGAAAAAATGGTATACTCAGCGCTTTTATATCTGCGACTGGATGCGCCGCACCGAGGAGGAGTTTGCCGCGCACACGCCGCGCGAACGTCAGTTTACCACGGCGCTGAACAGATACGGCTTCAAACTGCTTCTCTGGCTCTGCTGCAAATATGATTTTACGGCAAATCAGGAAAACCGCGCGGGAAATCCCACCGATTTCGGCATAGAGCCGTGGTTCAAACATCTGAAGTCATTTGTCTGCGACGGCGCTTCCGGTTTTAAAATGGACCCCTGCAAGGTGGTAGATACGGCGACGGAAACGCGCGTTTATGCAAACGGCGAGGGCGAGCCTTATATGCACAGCCTGCAATGCACGCTTTACGGCAAGGAAATGTATGAGGGCTACAGCGAATATACGGGTCTGCGCCCCATGCATCACATGAGCGGCGGCTATACGAGTATGTCCCGCTACAGCGCCACCACTACGGGAGATTCCGGCGGCAAGCATAAAACTCTCGTATGGATACTCAACAGCGGGCTTTCCGGTATGTCGAATATCACGTGCGATATGGATATTTTCGCAAAGCATACGATACATTACTGTTTCTTTACGGCTTGGTGCCAGCTGAACAGCTGGTCGGGCTACAGCCATCCCTGGTGGGCGGGCGACGAGCTGGAAGCTATTTTCACATATTATGACAGACTCAGATATCGCCTGCTTCCGTATATCTATTCCGCGGCTATAGAATCGCATATCAGCGGTACGCCTGTGGTTCGCGCCATGCCGATGGAATATGAGGACAAAGCGCTCGAAAACGCTACATGCGAGTATATGTTCGGCGACAATATGCTCGTCGGTTCTTTCTCGGATAAGATATATCTGCCCGCGGGCGAGGTATGGATAAATGCATGGAACGGCGAGCTTGTCGCAGGCGGCAGAGAAGTTGATACAGATGTGCCCGAAAACAGAGGCGGACCGCTCTATATCAAAGGCGGCGCCGTTATTCCCACGCAGGCGGATAAACAGTTTACCGATTGCAAGGATGATGAGCATCTCACTCTCGAAATTTATCCCGTGGAGGCTTGCAATACGTCATACACGCTTTACGAGGACGACGGCAGAACTCAGGCTTATCTCAAAGGCGAGCGCGCGAAAACAGAATTCACACTCCGCATGATGTGCGGCAAAGCGATACTCACGATAGGGGAGCGCGAAGGCTTTTTCGACGGTATGTGCAGCGAGAGAAAATACGGCATAAAGGCTTATGCCGTGACAGCACCGAAGGCTGCTTATGCCGACGGCAAGGCAGTGGATTTTGCTTATGCCGACGGTTTCGTTTCGTTTGAAGCGGGCACGGCACGTGAAGTTATAATAGAATTCTGAAAAAACAGGGGATAAGATAATGGAACTTATTTCAAGACCCGAGTATGACAGATTTGCTGCGGCAGACAGAGAAAAAAGACTGCAGTGGTTTAAGGAAGCGCGGTTTGGCATGTTCATACATTACAGCCTTTTTTCGCAGTGCGAAACCGGCGAATGGTGCATGTATCAGCAGGACTACACAAAGGCGGAATATGAAGAATTTGCAAAGACTTTCGCCCCGAAGGAAGGCTGTGCCGATGAATGGTGCGCTCTCGCAAAGAAGGCAGGCGCAAAGTATGCCGTACTCACAACTCGTCACCACGAGGGTTTTTCTCTCTGGAAATCAGATGTGAATCCGTATAATTCATATAATTATTGCGGTCGTGATATTGTCCGCGAATTTGTTGATGCCTGCCGTAAATACGGTCTGCGCATAGGACTTTATTCGTCGCTCATGGACTGGCATCATCCCGATGGCTGGAAATGCGCTTTTGATCCCGAGGCAAGAAGAAGATTTCTTGATTATATCGAGGCTCTCAATGTGGAGCTTCTTTCAAACTACGGCAAGATAGACATTCTTTGGTATGATATGCCTTACCCCATGACAAGCAGTGAGGGCTGGGATTCGGCAAACCGCAACTACAGATTGCGAAAACTTCAGCCCGATATTCTGATAAACAACAGAAGCAAGATGCAAGAGGATTTTCTCACTCCCGAGGAGAGAGTAAATCCTGCCGACGGTGCATATTGGGAAGCCTGCATGACTTTCAACGGAATTTCATGGGGATATCTCGATGCAGAGCAGGTAAAGCCATATTCATATACACCCCAGCAGATAATCCGTATGCTCAATACATGCACGGCAGGCGGAGGCAATCTTCTGCTCAATATAGGACCGAAAGCAGACGGAAGCATTCCCGGGGAAGCCGTAAAGCCGTTGGAAACTGTAGGTGACTGGCTTGCCGAAAACGGTGAGGCTGTCTATGGCGAAAAGGCGATAGTGGGCAACAATCTTGGCGGATGTGCGTTGAATGTACCCAGTGCAAGTCCCGATTGCACGAAAATTTACATTTGGAACAGAATATGGAAGAGCGGAGAGCTTCGGCTTGGCGGTTATATGGATGCGCCAAAATCCGTCACGGTTCTTGCAACCGGAGAAAAAATAGATTTCGAGATGGACGGACATCGCATCATATTGAAAAATCTTCCGGAAAAATCGTTTGACAGACATGCAAATATAACAGTGCTGAAAATGGAATTTGATAAAAGTCCCCGTTGTCGCAGCGGCAGTTATTATCCGCAGATGCGTGGCGGCGAAAATGTAGCGGGCGATTTGGTGCAGTGATATGTTTGAAACGGAAATAGAAAAGCTGCTCACCGAAAAGGGCGCAAATCTCGTGGGTTTTTCCGCGCTCGGCGAAAGCTTATGCGATATGTTTCCGCAATACGGCTATGCCGTTACGATAGTGCGTAAGCTTGCGGATGCCGTGGTGGAAACGATAGACGGCAGACCGACGATGTCGTATTTTCAGCATTATCGCATAACAAATACGAAGCTTGATCTGCTCGCCCTCGATGCGATAGATTTTATAGAAAGCAAAGGCTATCGCGCATTGCCCATTGCCGCATCGCAGAGTACAAATGATAAAAAAGAGGAATACAGGGGCATTTTCCCGCACAAAACGGGTGCAGTGCTCTCGGGGCTTGGTTTTATAGGGAAAAACGCGCTTTTGATAACGCCCGAATACGGCTCGAAAGTGCGTCTTGCCACGGTGCTCACCGATATGCCGCTCGAATGTACAAAAGAGAAATTGCCATGTCTTTGCGGCGGCTGTACGATTTGCCGCGATGCCTGCCCCGCGGGCGCGATATCCGGCGAAATATACGTTTCGGGTGCGCCGCGCGATACGATTTTCGATGCGAAAAAATGCTCGGAGCACATGAAAACCTACAAGGATATCGGCAGGGGCGCGGTTTGCGGTATCTGCATGAGCGTCTGTCCGTACAATAAATTATAAATGAAAACTCCCGTGATGTCGCAAAGATGCGACAGCGGGAGTTTTTTCTTTGCGCAAAGAGGGGGCGGCGCTTTTTGTAAAAGCGCTGGAAAAGTTACTTTGTCCCCCGCGAGTGGACGAAGGTGTACTTTTCTATGAAGAAAAGTACCAAAAGTCAAAAAGAGGAAGGCAACTCCTGTCTCGGCGACGCCGACACACACGCTGCGCGTATGTGTCAATTCCTCTTTTGAACTCTTTCTCTGTCGCCTCGCGGCGACCGGTGCGAACATACTGCCCCGACAGTCCGACTGTAGACCAAACCGGAAGTATGGTTCAGACCCCCGCTTAACTCGGACTTTTGCCCTGTGCAGATTTTAGCCTTAGCTGCCCCGTTTCGATGTCCATCGAGCCATGCTCGCTCCGTCGGAGTTTAGTCTATAGTGGGAAGTGTAGCTGAACTTTCGGCGTGGCACCACCCGCCCCGTCGAATCTGCTTGCTTTTTGCGGCGTACTTTGTTCGCACGCGCGGTATGGCTGATGATGCGCGAAAGAGATAGACAAAAATATTTTTGATGTGCCATCTATAGCACTTACTTGCCGCGCATTGCTTCCCGCGGCTAACTCGACGGGGTGCGAGGTAGTTTGCAAAGGAGGGCGAGGAGCCTTCCTTTGATGACTTTTGGTACTTTTCTTCACAGAAAAGTACACCCCGTTCTCCTGTGAGGAGAAAAGTAACTTTCCCGCGCTTTTGTGAAAAGCGCGACCCCGTCCACGGGCGACCGTAGTCGCCCGCCCCCCCTCTTGGCAAAGAGAAACTTTCTTTTGGCACTTTTCTACATAGAAAAGTACACCCCGTTCTCCTGTGAGGAGAAAAGTAACTTTTTGCGCTTTTTATAAAAGCGCCCCACTGTTTCTCCCGCGGTAGAAAAAACAAAAGCCGTCGGCAGCGCCGACGGCTTTTGTTTTTTATTTTTATCCTCTTGTGATTTTTATGCGCATTTCGGCGCCGGGTTCGTCGAGAACCTCTGCCGTGAATTTCCAGCTTTTCGATACGCCTTCGGGAAAGCGGTTGAGCGAATACGAACCGGATGCCGCGCCGCAATAGAGCGATGAATCAAATACGGCTGTTTCGGGGTCGTCGGATTTGTAGAAAAACGGATCTGCGGGAATGTCTTTCACATCATAGCACGGACCGTATTTCACAAAATTTCCGTTTTCATCGGTTATTTTTGCAAAAGCATTGCGTATGCGTATGGCGTTTCCGAGATCATGACGCGGCATGCCGTTCGGACGGTTTGACGAAACGCATTGCGCTTTTGTAAACCATTCGCGGTTTATGCTTTCATCTATCAGCCAGAAAACCACGCCGCCCTTGGATTCACTTTGTGTGAGCGCTTCTTCAAAACCTTCCTTTATCCTGATTTCGCAAAGGAAATATTCATCGGGATCGGGCGTGGGCACTTTCAATATGCGATATTTGCCGGAGCATGTGGAATAAAGCGTATATACGCCGTCTTCTTTTACTTCTTCTTCATCAGCCCAGCCGAGATAATAACGCTGATACGGGTCGATATAGGCGGGGCGAGTGCCTCCTGCGAGGTGATTTCCGCAGGACATGAGCGAGAAATTCAGCGGGAGCGGCCAGCCGAAAACATAATCTGCGGGCGGAGTATAGCGGCAATACATATCCTGCGCGCCGACATTGTGCGCCAGCTCATGCGCAGGTGTGCCTATCGTCACGGGACCTTTTCCGCTGTGCTCGCCGACATTCGAAATGCGGACAATTTTTACGCCGCCGCGCATTTCCACTTCCGTGGGCTGGCTCGTGCCGTGAACCATATAGCGATGCGTGGGAAGCGGCGCGTTTTCATAATCGGGCGCTTTGTAATCGGGATCGGGCTTTGTCGTCGCATGGTCAAAACCGGCGTTGAGTATGATTATCGCCAGCTCGTCGGGCGTGATGATGCCGTCGCCGTTTTTGTCGTATTTTGCGAAATCTATATACGGATCGCACGCGGCTACTATATCATGAATAGCCTTTGCGGCGGCGCTTCCGTTATCATAGCCCTCGAGATTTCTCAGTGCTGCGGGGTGATTTAACTTTACCGTGACGGCGAGCACGCCTTCCGGTGCGTCGGCACTTTGCGGATGGTCGATATGTACGGGATAGAACCAGAATTTGCCCAGAGTCATTTCTTTGTAGAAATCCATCATGGAATGGCAGTTTTCACCGAAAAATCTGTCGAAGCAGTCGGCGGGCTTTGTCATGGCCCACTGCTCGCCGTAGTAGGGCGAGGTTTTGTCGGTGAGAAGCTCGGGATGCTCGGGTGTGTAATGGCTTATTCCTTCGCCGCTCGGGTCAAAGCTTGCTATGACGATGAGCAGCGGTGCGGGCGTTGTCGGTTTCATATATAAATTTGCTCCTTATTTATGCTTTATGGGGAAAAACCTCATTTTCAATTTGCATTTTAGCATATTGTGATACCGGTGTCAAGCGCGGCGGGAAATTTTCTTTGCGATATTGTTTATTTTCCGCTTTTGTTTTGCTTTTTGCAGTGGCGATAAAGCAAGAAAAATATTGACTTTACGGCGATTTTGCGATATACTGTATAAGGAAAAGGAGGGTGAAAATGGATACGGCGAAAAACTATTGTATTTTTGATTTTGAAAACATCTTATTTTTGTGTAAATGTGAAAGCGCTCCGTGAATTTCGCTATGCTTTGACGGATATTCAAAATATTATGAAATTACAAGGAGATAAATATTAATTATGTGGTTCTGGCTTTCGATTGTAACTATACTTTTCTGGAGCGGCTCGGATGTTTTTTCCAAAATGGGCTCGAAAGAAAACGATAAACTCAGCCATTGGAAAATGGTATTTTTCGTGGGACTGGTGATGGGTATCCATGCTATAGTCCTTCTGATTACAGGCGCCGAATTCAAGCTCGGCGATATAATAACATATCTGCCCGCATCGTTTTTCTACATACTGTCGATGATACTCGGCTATGTGGGACTGCGCTATATCATGCTTTCCGTTTCTTCGCCTATATGCAATTCCTCGGGTGCGCTCGCATGCGTGCTTCTGATGGTGGTGCTGAAGGAATTTCCTGAAAATCCGCTTCAGTATGTCGGTCTGGTGCTTGTATGCGTGGGCGTAGTGGCGCTTGCCGTGCTTGAGCAGAAGAAGGATAAAGAAGCCCGCGAGGGACTGAGCGAGGCGGAGAAAAAGAAATATTCAAAAGGCTTTATCGCCGTGATGTTCCCGATATTCTACTGCATCATAGATGCACTGGGGACATTTGTGGACGGATATCTGCTCGGCGATTACGACGGCATGCCCGCGAAAATAGAAGAAACGGCGGGACTCATTGCCTATGAGCTTACTTTCCTTGCCATGGCTGTATTCGCTTTTATTTATGTGGTGGTTATCCGCCGCGAGAAAATTTCATTTTCCGGCGAGAAGCCGAAAATTGTTGCCGCAATCTGCGAAACGGCAGGGCAGGTTTCATATACTTATGCTATAGCGGCAAATTCCGTGGTTGCCGCGCCCATGATATCGACATACTGCGTATTTTCGCTTGTCTGGGCAAGAATATTATTGAAGGAGAAGCTGACAAAGGCTCAGTATCTTGTGCTTGCCATAGCTGTGGCGGGCATACTGATACTCGGATTTTTCGATGCTTGATTTAACTATGGAGCAGAATGAAAGCTTTATTATTTCCGATACCGCACGCAGACTGGAAAAAATAACAGAATCAAATCCCGATATTTTCGATCCGGAAAGCGGCGCAATGCCGGACAGGGACGCGATAATAGATATGATACACAAGCTGAAACAGACGTTTTTTTTCGGCTATTTCGGCAATCCGAAATCGCATGATTTCGGTGAACAGACGGCGGAGCAGAATGTGCGCCGCATTTACGAAATCCTGAAAACCCAGCTTTGTCTGGCTTTCAGAATGGAAAAAAGAGATTGCCGATGCAGATACGCCGCGGATGTGGCGGCGGATTTCGTAAAAAGAATTCCCGAGCTGACGCAGTCGATGCTGCTCGATCTGGAAGCCGCTTTCGCAGGCGATCCCGCCGCGAAAAGCAAAAGCGAAATAGTATGCTCCTATCCCGGTTTTCTCGCGATATTCATTTATCGCGCGGCTCATATTCTCTATACGGCGGGCGTACCGCTGATACCGAGAATAATGACTGAATATGCGCACAGCCGCACCGGTATAGACATAAATGCGGGTGCCGAAATAGGAAAAAGCTTCTTTATCGACCACGGCACAGGCGTGGTGATAGGCGAAACAACCGTTATCGGCGACAATGTGAAAATATATCAGGGAGTGACACTCGGCGCGCTTTCCACGAGGCTGGGAAGAAAGCTGGGCGGCAAAAAGCGCCATCCCACAATAGAAAACGACGTAACGATATATTCCGGCGCGACGATACTCGGCGGCGAAACCGTGATAGGCGAGGGAAGCGTGATCGGCGGAAACGTATTTATCACGGAATCCGTGCCGAAAAATATGCGCGTTTCCATGAAAGCGCCGGAGCTTGTTTACAAAGAGGGAAAACATGAGTAAATACAAAGCGGTGATTTTTGATCTCGACGGCACATTGCTCAATACCATAGACGATCTGGCGGCGGGAGTAAACCATGTTCTCGGCGAAAGCGGCATGCCGCTGCATACCGTGGAGGAAGTGAAATACATGGTGGGCAACGGCGTGGAGCGGCTGATGCGGCTCGCGGTGCCCGCGGGAACTTCCGAGGAAAAGCAGAGTGAGTTTCTCGCGCGTTTTCGCGAATATTATATTTCCCACAGCGAAATAATGACAAAGCCCTACGACGGCATAAACGATATGCTTATATTGCTTCGCGGAAAAAATATAAAAACAGCCGTCGCTTCCAATAAATTCGACGCGGCTGTAAAAAAGCTGTGCGAGAAATATTTCCCCGGCATGACAGATTTTGCCGTGGGCGAATCGGCGGATACACCGAAAAAGCCCGATCCCGCAATGATAAAAAAAGCCATGGCGGCGCTCGGCGTTTCCGAAAGCGAAACTCTTTATGTGGGAGATTCCGATGTGGATATCATGACGGCAAAAAATGCGGGGCTTTCGTGCGTGAGCTGCACATGGGGTTTTCGCGGACGCGATTTTCTCGAAAAGCAAAGGGCGGAGCAGCTCGGTTTTTGCGACGAAAGCATGATAATAAATTCGCCCGATGAACTTTTTTCCGTTATCGGATGAGTTTTTACAAATTATCTATTTACAAAAAGTACTTTTTAGGGTAAAATTATAAAAGTAAAGCAAAATTTTATATATCCGGAGGAAAAAGACAATGAAGCCATGCTACAAAAGAGTGCTGGTGAAGCTTTCGGGAGAGGCTCTATCCGCAGGCTCGGACGGCATTTTCAATTACGATTTCATTGACAAAGTCTGCGGCGTGATAAAGAAATGTGTGGACGCAGGCACGCAGGTAAGCATAGTAGTGGGCGCGGGCAATATATGGCGCGGCAGGCAGGGCGTGAATATGGACCGCACGCGTGCCGATCACATGGGCATGCTCGCCACGGTGATAAACTGCCTGGCGCTTCAGGATTCGCTGGAAAAGCTCGGCGTGGACACGCGCGTGATGACGGCGATAGAAATGCAGCGCTTTGCGGAGCCTTACATCAGAAACAAAGCCGTATCCCATCTCGAAAAGGGCAGAGTGGTAATATTCGGCTGCGGCATAGGAAGTCCGTTTTTCTCTACGGATACGGCAGCTGTGCTTCGCGCGGCTGAAATAAATGCCGATATAGTCCTGCTCGCCAAAAATGTGGACGGCGTATATACGGCGGATCCCAAGGTCGATCCCACGGCAAAAAAGCTTTCGAATATCGACTATATCGATATTCTCAAGGAAGGACTGAAGGCGCTCGATTTCACGGCGACATCCTTCAGCATGGAAAATCATATACCGATTCTTCTTTTCGGTCTGGATGATCCGGAAAACATCTACAAAGCCGTTTGCGGCGAAAAAATAGGAACAATAGTAGGAGGAAACAAATAATGAAACTTGACATTCGCGAATTTGAAGTAAAAATGCAGAAATCCATCGCTTCTTACGAATATGAGCTCAGCTCCATACGCGTAGGCAGAGCGAACGCGCAGGTGCTCAACAAAATAAACGTTGATTACTGGGGCACGCCCACGCCCATCTCGCAGATGGCTGAAGTGAAAACCACCGATGCGAGAACACTGCTCATCACGCCGTGGGACGCTTCCTCGCTGAAAAGCATAGAGCGCGCCATACAGGAGAGTGATCTCGGTATAAATCCGCAGAACGACGGAAAGGCGATTCGCCTTGTTTTCCCCGCACTTACCGAAGAGCGCCGTCTGGAGCTGAAAAAGCAGGTGGCCAAAATGGGCGAGGAAGCAAAAGTAGCCGTTCGCAATATACGCAGAGAAGCCAATGACAAAATAAAGGCTATGAAGAAGAATTCCGAAATGACGGAGGACGAGCAGAAGGCTTCCGAAAAGGATACGCAGGATCTGACAGACAAGTATATAAAGAATGTCGATGAAGTGACTGCCAAAAAAGACCGCGAGGTTATGGAAATATAAAAATTCAGTGATGGCTGGCTGTCGCATTCGGCGCTTTTTCGATGTCGAGCGCGGCAGCCTGCTTTGATAAAAAAGGGGTATTATGGGCATAAATATTGCTAAAAAGCCGGATATTTCCGGCATAAAGCATATAGGAATAATAATGGACGGAAATGGCAGATGGGCAAAAAAACGCCTGATGCCGCGCCAATACGGTCACAGCTACGGGGCAAAAAATTTCAAAAAAATAGTGCGCTACTGCGGCGAAATAGGAATAGAAAACGTCACCGTATACGCATTTTCCACGGAAAACTGGAAGCGCCCGAAGGAAGAAGTAGACGAGATAATGCGCCTTTTGCGCGATTATATCGGCACGATGAAGCGCGATTTCGAGCATGAAAACGCCAATATCCGCTTTATAGGAAACAGGGAGCTTTTTTCCGAGGATATACGCGCCGATATGGATTATCTGGAAAAAGTGACGGACGGCAGAAAATTCCGCATTTGCATAGCGGTAAATTACGGCGGCAGAGCGGAAATAACCGACGCCGTGAACAAGCTTATTTCCGAAGGGAAAAAGACCGTGACCGAAGATGACATAACGGAAAATATATATTCCGGTATATGCCCGCCGCCCGACATAATAATACGGACGGGAAACGAATACAGATTATCAAATTTCCTTCTCTGGCAATCGGCTTATGCCGAGCTTTTCTTTTCGCCCACGCTTTGGCCCGATTTCGATATACCGGAGCTGAACGGCATAATCAAAGAATTTCACAAAAGAAAAAGACGATTCGGAGGCATTTAAAAAATGAAAACACGCATTATTACGGCGATAGTATGTCTTGCGCTTTTTATTCCCGCGCTGATTTTTTCGTATACATGGGTTTTCACGGCGGTAATGACGCTGCTCGCGCTAGTGGCTGTATATGAGATATGCGGATGTATAGGCGTGCGCAAGGCGATTTTTATTTCCGTGCCCGCTTATGCGGTTACTGCGGTGGTGATGTTGCTTATACTTTATTGCCGCGATAAAGAGCTTTTTTTGCCGATAGTCTGCGCTGCGGCACTGCTTTTTATGTTTATAGTTTTCACTGTTTCAATGTTTTCGAGTGGGAATATACGTTTTTCCCAGTCGGCGGAGCTTATTTCGTTTACCGCGTATATAATCACGGGTTTTCTTTCGATACTTCTCCTGCGCGGCACGGAAATGGGAAAATATCTGTATCTGCTTGTTTTCATAGGAGCTTGGTCTACCGATACGGGCGCATATTTTATCGGCGTGCTTTTCGGAAAGCATAAGCTTATTCCGGAAGTAAGCCCGAAAAAAACCGTGGAGGGCGCTTTCGGCGGCGTGCTCGGTTGCGTCGTCGGCTTTGTACTGTACGGATTTATCGTGTCGAAGCTGCACAGCGATGTTCGCGTAAATTATCTCATGCTGATACTGCTGGCGCTCGTCGTTTCGGTGGTTTCTCAGCTCGGCGATCTGATAGCTTCATTTGTAAAGCGCGAGCAGGGAATAAAGGATTTCGGCTTTATTTTCCCGGGGCACGGCGGCGTGCTGGACAGATTTGATTCCATAATAGCCGTCGCTCCGCTCATATACATAGCTTCGCTTTTTGTTACAAAGGATATTTTTTCGGCAATATAACGGGGATTTATAATGGATAAAAAGAGTATCACGCTTCTCGGTTCCACAGGCTCTGTGGGAAAGCAGGCGCTCGATGTCGCGGATTTTCACGAAATGAAAGTGGACGCGCTGTGCTTTGGAAGCAATATCGCCTGCGGCGAAGAGCAGATAAGAAAATTTTCGCCGCGCTATTGTGCAGTCCGCGATGAAAAGGCGGCTGCGGAGCTGAAAACCCGCACGGCGGATACAAATACGAAAATTTTCGCGGGCGACGAGGGCGTATGCGAAATGATACAGACAGCCTCATCCGATATATGCCTGAATGCGATAAGCGGTTTCGCGGGGCTGATGCCCACGCTTTCCGCGCTGAAAAGCTGTCGCAGGCTGGCGCTGGCAAATAAAGAAACGCTCGTCGCGGCGGGCGATATCGTAATGAGCGAAGCGAAGCGGACGGGCTGCGAAATAATACCCGTGGACAGCGAGCACAGCGCGATTTTTCAGTGCCTCGCGGCTGGAAGAAAAAGCGAGGTTTCGCGGCTGATACTAACATGCTCGGGCGGAGCTTTTTTCGGATATACAAAAGAGGAACTTCGCCGCGTCACGGTGGAGCAGGCGCTCGGTCATCCCACGTGGAATATGGGCGCGAAAATAACGGCGGACTGCGCCACACTGATGAACAAAGGGCTGGAAATAATAGAGGCGATGCATCTTTTTGCCATGCCCGTAAACAAAATAGATGTGGTAATACATCGCGAAAGCATAATACATTCGATGGTGGAATACATTGATAATGCGGTCATTGCGCAGCTGGGCGATCATGATATGCGTCTGCCGATACAGTATGCGTTTACATATCCGAAAAGAGCGACTTTTGCGGGAAAAGGCAGAGGACTTGATTTTGCCGATATCGCAAAGCTCACGTTTTTCCGACCGGATGAGGAAAGATTTCCTTTGCTGGCGCTGGCAAAGCGCATGGCGAAAAAAGGCGGATGCATGCCTTGCGTGATGAATGCGGCAAACGAAGCCGCCGTGGCGCTTTTCCGCGCGGGGAAAATGCCGTTTTACGGCATTGCCGAAACGGTGGGGGCGGTCTGCGACGAATTCCCTTTTACGGAAAATCCCACTCTTTCGGATATCATCGCCTACAATGCGAATGCGCGAGAAATGGCGGAGCATTATGCCGCAGAGACATACAGTCCGATTTTGTAACGGAGGTTATACATGGGATTTTTATATGTATTACTCGCAATATTCCTTTTCGGAATATTGATTTTCATTCATGAGCTGGGGCATTTCCTCACGGCTCGCCTTTTTCATGTGACCGTGCTGGAATTTTCTATAGGAATGGGACCGAGGATAGTCTGGTGGACTTCCAAAAAGAGCGGCACGGTATACGCTCTGCGTCTTTTTCCGATAGGCGGTTTTGTTTCCATGGCGGGCGAAGATGAAAAAAGCGAGGATGAAAACGCCATTTCCAAAAAGCCGCTGTGGCAGAGAATGATAATAACGGCGGCAGGCTCTTTTTCAAATCTCCTGCTCGGTTTTATCGTGGTGGCGATAATAGTTTTTTCGCTGAAAAATATATATTCGCCGATAATAAGCGAATTTGACAAGGACGCGATAACATGCACCGAGGGCGGTTTTGAAATCGGCGATAAAATAATAAAAGTAGGTCCGCGAAAAGTCCATACTGCAAATGATGCTGCTTATGCCATAAGCAGATACGGCGACGAGCCCGTGAAGGTTATCGTGATACGCGACGGCGTGAAAACGGAGCTGACAGTGACTTTCCCGACGGTGACAAATCAGGGAATAAAATTCGGCGATTACGATTTTTATTTCGAAAAAACCGAAAGAAATTTCTTTACGCTTCTGCGACATACATGGTACCAGTCGGTGATGACCGTGCGTCTGGTATGGGATTCGCTTTTTGATCTCATCACGGGCAAATACGGTTTTGCTCAGATATCGGGACCAGTGGGAATAACAAAAGAAATAGCATCAGTGGCACAAAGCGGAAACAAAACCTCGCTGCTCAGCATATTCTCCATACTGGCGGTAAATCTGGGGCTGATGAACCTGCTCCCTATCCCCGCGCTGGACGGCGGCAGACTTTTCTTTATGTTTGTGGAGCTTATTTTCCGCAAACCGATAAAGCAAGAGGTAGAGGGATATATACATTTTGTGGGTATAATAATTCTTCTCGCGCTGATGGCTGTGGTAGCTTTCAAGGATATAGTGTACCTTTTTAAGTAACAAGGGATTTTTTGATGAATTACAATGAGATAAGAAAAAAGACGAGAAAAATAAAAATAGGAAACCGCACCATAGGCGGCGATTCGCCTATCGCCGTGCAATCCATGACAAATACGGACAGCGGCGATTTTTCCGCTACATATGCGCAGATGAAAGCGCTGGAGGCGGCGGGTTGCGACATAGTGCGCATGACTGTGCCGGATATGGCGGCGGCAAAAACGATAGAGCGGCTGAAAAGCTCGGATATAAGCATACCGATAGTGGCGGATATTCATTTTGATTATCGTCTGGCTCTGGCGGCGGCTGATGCGGGCGCGGACAAAATACGCATAAACCCCGGAAATATCGGTGATACGGCAAAGGTGAAAGCCGTGACCGACAAATGCCGCGAAAAAGGCATTCCGATACGCATAGGGGTAAACAGCGGCTCTCTCGAAAAGTCTATTCTCGCGAAATACGGCGCTCCGACGCCTCAGGCTCTCGCCGAAAGCGCACTCGGACACGTGAAAATACTCGAAAATCTCGATTTTTACGATATTGCCGTTTCGATAAAATCCAGCGATGTATATACCATGGTGAGCGCGACGGAGATTTTTTCGCAGATGTGCGATTACCCGCTGCATCTCGGGGTTACCGAGGCGGGCAGAGGCGAAGCGGGATGCATAAAAAGCGCCGTGGGCATAGGTTCGCTTCTCATGCGCGGTATCGGAGATACGGTGCGCGTTTCGCTGACGGATGACCCCGTGCGCGAAATATATGCCGCGCAAAGCATACTGAAATCGCTGTCGCTTTATACGGGCGGATATATAAATATAGTTTCCTGCCCGACCTGCGGCAGGACAAAAATAGATCTGATATCTCTCTGCGAAAAGCTGGAGGGCAGGCTTTCGGGGCTGAAACCGGAAAGAAAAATCACCGTAGCCGTGATGGGGTGCGTAGTAAACGGACCGGGCGAGGCGAGAGAAGCGGATATCGGCATAGCCGGCGGAAACGGAGAAGCAGTGCTTTTCCGCCGCGGCGAGATAATACGCAAAATCAAAGAGGAGGATATTTTGGCGGAGCTTGAAAAAGAAACGGCGCGGCTCTGTCAAAGCTGAAAAGGGGCAGATGGCAAATCCCGAAAGAACACTGACAGAGCTTTTTGACAAATATGTTCCGATGGCGGAAAACAGAACGATACTGGACGGCGGCAGAGTACTCCGCATGCGCATAGACAAGGAAAAGCGCATGATGGAGGTGGATGCCGCTTTCGGTGCGCTGGTGGGAAAAAATGAACTGTATAAGCTGGAGCAGGTTTTGTGCGATACATACAGGCTCGCCTATCTGAAAATCTGCCCGAAATACGACCCGTCGCTTTTTTCTCCGAAATATTTTCCCGAGGTAATCACCGAGGCTCGCCATACAAATATCATTTCTCACGGATTTCTCCAGAAATACAATGCGGATTTTGACGAAAATACGATAAATATAGAGATAATGTTCGGCGCGGGCGGACTCGGCATGATGCGCGACGCTTCCGTAGGCGAAAAAATCGCGCGGATAATAGAAAACGAATTCGGACTGAAATATACCGTGAATTTCAGAACGGCGGGGAATATAGATGTGGATTACGAAGAGATGATCCGCAGCACATTTGAGGCGGAGCATGAAAAATCCGCGGAAACAAAGGACGAGGCGGAAGTTTTTGAAATGCACACTTCGCTTTCAAACGAGCCTATGGTAAACGAAACCGATGAAAACGGCATACTCCACATAGGCAATATAATGCTGGATATTTCATCGCCGGAGCCGCTTTACGGCGAAGCTTTTGAAATAATCCCCACGGCGATGCGCGAGATAGAGGGGCGGATGCCTTCCGTTACGGCGGTGGGCAAAATGTTCGGGCTGGAGCTTCGTGAGCTTCGCGGGAAAGGCTCTGCCGTATCGTTTTTCTTAACCGACGATGACGCTTCCATAACGGTGAAAATAATACTGCCAAACGATAAAGCGGCGATTTTTTCGGGGCTGAAAAACGGATGCGCCCTCGCCGTGCACGGGCGGTATAAATACGATGAATTTGCCGCGGAAAACGTGCTTTCGCTTGTTGCCGCGCAGAAAATAAAGCTTGTTTTGCGCACAGATGACGCGCCCGAAAAGCGTGTGGAGCTTCATCTGCATACAAATATGTCCATGATGGACGCCACAATAGATCCTTACGGCATAGTGGAGCTGGCAAAAAACTGGGGGCACAAAGCCATCGCGATAACAGACCACGGAAATGTTCAGGGATATCAGGAAGCGATGCTCGCCGCGGAAAAGCTGGGTATGAAGGTTATTTACGGCATGGAGGCGTATTTTGTCGATGATACGGCAAAAGCCATATACGGCGATGACGAAATAACATTCGAAGATGAATTTGTAGTTTTCGATACGGAAACCACTGGACTTTCCGCCATATACAACAAACTGACGGAAATAGGCGCCGTAAAGGTGAAAAACGGCGAAGTGCTGGAGGTTTTCAATACATTTGTAAATCCCGAGGTGCATATACCGGAAAACATCACGGAGCTGACGGGAATAACGGATGAAATGGTGGCTGACGCGCCGAAAACAAAGGAAGCCGTGCAGAGTTTTCTCGATTTTATCGGCGACAGGACGCTTGTCGCGCACAATGCTACTTTCGATATGGGATTTATCCGCAAAGCCGCCGACGATTACGGACTGAAATTTGACAATGCATATATAGATACCGTCGCAATGTCGCGTTTTGTAAATCCCGATCTGAAAAAGCATAAGCTGGATATAATAGCGGATTATTACGGGCTGGGCGATTTCAATCATCACCGCGCGAGCGACGATGCGGAAATGTGTTCCGCAATTTTCTATCGCATGATAGAAAAGCTGAAAGGCGAGGGAATAGATTCACTCGCGCATCTTTCGCGCTCGATGGTGGAAAATACGGATCCGAAAAAGCTGAAAACCTATCATCAGATAATCCTCGTGAAAAACAAAACGGGACTGAAAAATCTGTACAGGCTGATATCGGATTCTTACCTGAAATATTACAAGCGCGTGCCGAGAATACCGAAAACACAGCTGGAAAAATACCGCGAGGGACTGATAATAGGCTCTGCCTGTGAAGCGGGGCAGCTTTTTTCGGCACTCGTGGAGGGCAAACCGTGGGACGAGCTTGTTTCCATAGCGCAGTTTTACGATTATCTGGAAATTCAGCCGCTTTCGAATAACGGATTTCTCATCCGCGAGGGCAGAGTGCCGAATGAGGACGGACTGCGCGATCTGAACCGCAAAATAGTGAAACTCGGCGAAGAAACGGGCAAGCCCGTGGTCGCCACATGCGACGCGCATTTTATCGAAAAACATGATGAAATATACAGAAAAATTCTGCTCGCCGGCATGAAATTTTCAGATGCGGATGCCGATATCGGGCTTTATCTGCGCACTACAAACGAGATGCTCGAGGAATTTTCCTATCTCGGAAAAGAAAAGGCTTACGAAATCGTAGTGACAAATCCGAATAAGATAGCGGACGAGATAGAAGAGGGCATACGTCCTTTTCCGAAAGGTACGTTTACGCCGAAAATAGACGGCGCGGAGGAAGATCTGCAAAACCGTTGCTACAACCGCGCAAAATCGCTTTACGGCGATCCTCTGCCCGATATAGTGCGCGAAAGACTGGAAAAGGAGCTCGGCTCCATCATCAAAAACGGCTTTGCCGTACTTTATATGATAGCGCAGAAGCTGGTGAGCTTTTCCGAAAGTCAGGGCTACCTCGTAGGCTCGCGAGGCTCGGTAGGCTCCTCATTTGTCGCTTCCATGGGCGGTATATCGGAGGTAAATCCTCTGCCGCCGCATTATTACTGCCCGCATTGCCGGTATTCGGAATTTTTCACCGACGGTTCCGTCGGCTCCGGCTTTGACCTGCCGGATAAAAATTGCCCGAAATGCGGCACTCCGCTCAAGGGCGACGGACATAATATTCCTTTTGAAACATTCCTCGGTTTCCACGGTGAAAAATCGCCCGATATAGACCTGAATTTTTCGGGAGAAGTACAGGGCAGAGTACATAAATATACAGAAGAGCTTTTCGGCGCGGAAAACGTTTTCCGCGCGGGAACGATAGGCGCCGTGGCGAGCAAAACCGCCTACGGTTATGTGCGCAAATATCTCGACGAGCACAAAATGAATACGACAAAGGCGGAAATAGAGCGACTCGTTTCGCATTGCGTCGGCGTAAAGCGCACTACGGGTCAGCACCCGGGCGGCATAGTCGTAGTACCGAAGGAAAACGAAATATACGATTTCACGCCTGTGCAGCATCCCGCCGACGACCCGAATTCCAATATAGTGACCACGCATTTCACATTTGAATATCTGCACGATACGCTGCTCAAACTCGACGAGCTGGGGCACGATATTCCGACGAAGTACAAAATGATAGAGCGCTTCACGAATACGAGCGTGATGGATGTGCCGATGAACGACCCCGAGGTATACAAGCTTTTCACTTCCACTGAGCCGCTCGGCGCTACCGCGGCGGAAATCCGCTCGCCCATAGGCACGCTCGGCATACCGGAAATGGGCACGGGATTTGTGCAGGGAATGCTGATGGATACAAAACCGCAGACATTTGCGGATTTGCTTCAGGTTTCGGGGCTTTCGCACGGCACGGACGTTTGGCTCGGAAATGCGCAGGTGCTTTGTAAAAAGAATATATGTACGATTTCTTCCGTCATCGGTACGCGCGACAGTATAATGATATCGCTAATCGGTTACGGCATGGACAGCGGCGACGCTTTTAATATAATGGAAAAAGTACGCAAGGGCAAAGGACTTTCACCCGAAATGGAAGAAAAAATGCGCTCCTGCAATGTCCCCGATTGGTATATAGATTCGTGCAAAAAGATAAAATATCTCTTCCCGAAGGCGCATGCGGCGGCTTATGTAATGAGTGCCATTCGTCTGGGATGGTATAAGGTTCACAGACCTCTGGAATTTTACTGCGCCTTTCTCAGCGCCGCACCGGGCGGTTTCGATGCCTCCATAGCCATGAAAGGCAAGGACGCCATAGTCCGTTGTCTTGAGGAAATAGAGGCAAAAGGAAACGATACCTCGCAAAAAGATGACGCGCTGTATAACTCCATGCAGCTGGCAAATGAATTTCTCGCGCGCGGTTTCAAATTTTTGCCGGTAGACCTTTATAAATCCGACGCGCGTCTTTTCCTGCCGGAAAACGGGAAAATGCGGCTTCCTTTCGGCGCATTGCCGGGACTCGGCGAAGCTGCGGCGCAGAGCCTTCAGGCGGCAAAAGCCGATGGGGAATATCTTTCGATAGAGGATTTGCAGCAGCGCTCCTGCGTATCAAAGGCAGTGCTCGAAATTCTTGATACAAACGGCGTCCTCGCGGGACTTTCGGAAACAAATCAGATGAGATTATTCTGATAAAAATGCAATTTTTTTGATATTTTTTACAATTTTTTTTGTAAAAGCCTTGTAATGGCGGAAAAATAATGGTATAATACAGTTAGTTTATTTGGCGTAGTACGCTCAAGAAAGAAAAATAAAAACAGAAAGGATAAGCATCATGAATAAGACACAACTGGTTGATGTTGTTGCTGCAAAGGCAGAACTCAAAAAGAAAGAGGCTGAAGCAGCAGTAAACGCTGTGGTTGCCGCAATCACGGAAGCTCTCGAAGCAGGAGAAAAGGTTCAGCTTTCCGGTCTCGGCACTTTCGAAGTAAAAGAAAGAGCAGCAAGAACAGGAAGAAATCCCAAAACTCTCGAAGCCATCACTATCCCCGCTTGCAAGTATGCAGCTTTCTCCGCAAGCAAAACGCTTAAGGAATCCGTAAATAAATAATGACAAAAAGGCTCTCGTATACGTGAGCCTTTTAAACTTTCGGGAGGAAAACCGATGCGACTTGATAAATATTTAAAGGTTTCGCGTATAATAAAACGCAGGACCGTGGCAAACAACGCCTGCGATACCGAACACGTAAAGGTGAACGGAAAGGAAGCAAAGGCTTCATATCAGGTAAAAACCGGAGATATAATAGAAATAACATTCGGCGAAAAAGTGATGAAGCTGCGCGTGACGGATGTCCGCGAGCATGCTCTCAAAAACGAAGCCGGCGATCTCTATGAGGTTTTGTAATAAAAAATAAAGCTCCCGCATAGAATGTTTTTGAAAAAAGCATTTTGCGGGAGGTTTTTATGGAAAATACTGCGAAGCAAAAGGATCAGAATATATATATCACAAACAGAAGCAATATAAAAGTGACGGGTGTCACCGATGTGATAAATTTCGATGAATATGCCGTTTGCATGAATACGGAAAACGGAGAGCTTACTCTGGAGGGCGAGGGGCTTCATATATCGGAGCTTTCTCTCGGTTCGGGTGAAGTGGCGGTGGAAGGAAAGTTTTATGCGCTTTCCTACAGTGACGGCATCCGAAAGAAAAAGGGCGGACTTTTCTCGCGCGCAAAATGAACGGATTTTTTTATGATAATCCTCTCGATATACTGAAATTTTTTCTGCTCGGAGCGGTGCTCGGGACTTTTTTTGATGTTTTCAGAATAGCGCGTATCGCGCTTGATGGGGAAGGCTCGGTTTTGCCGAATCCGCTTTATATAAAAATAGCTCCCGCGGGATTTTTCGAAGAAAAGGAAAAGAAAAAATTCAAAGGCGCTGTGCTTTGCGCGCTTACTTTTGCGGGAGATCTGATATTCTGCATATTTTCGGCGGCTGCTTTTATTTTTCTTACTTATGCCGTAAATGACGGGGAAATACGTATTTTCGGTTTTATTCTGGCGGCGCTCGGCTTTACGCTTTACTATATCAGCATAGGAAAAGGCGTAATATATCTGTCGGGACATATAATATTTTTAATAAAAATATTGATTTATTGGCTATTATATATTATAATAAAACCGATAAAAGCTGTTTTTGCGTTTGCGGCGCGTCTGATAAAGCGTGTTTTTGCCGCGACTATCGGTGCCGTGGCAAGGAAAATATATTACAGGCGGCGGCTTTTATATACAAAAAAGATGTGCGGAAAATTTTCATGCGAGCTTGAAAATTTTTTTGAAATGAAATCGGAGGAGGCAAAAAAATGAAAAGCAAAACTGGCTTTATGCCGAAATTTATATTTTTTGTTTTTCTTGTTTTCTGTGTTTTTTCCGTGGTTACGCTGAGAATACAGTTGAACTCGCTGAAAGCCGAAAAGGCGGATATGGCAGACAGATTAAGCGAATGCCGCTACCGTCTGGAGGAATTGGATTACGAATATTCGCTCGATGAGGATGCCTATATAGAACGCTATATGCGGAAAAACGGCTACCGTATGGGCGGAGAGATAATTTTCAAAGCCGAAGATTGAAATATGAGATAACAAAAATAACGTTCCCGCGGGAACGTTATTTTTTATATTGCGGGAAAAGTTAGTTTTTGTCCCCTGCGGGGGGACGGGGTCGGGCTTTTGCGTGACCAAAAGTACCAAAAAAGTTACTCTTTGCCAAGAGGGGGGCGGGCGACTGCGGTCGCCCGTGGACGGGGTCGCGCTTTTCACTGACGAAAAGCGCGGCAAAAGTCATCAAAGGAAGGCTCCTCGCCCTCCTTTGCAAACTACCTCGCACCCCGTCGAGTTAGCCGCAGGAAGTAATGCGCGGCAAGTAAGTGCTATATATAGCAAATTAAAAATATTTATGCTCATCTCTCCGCGAAGTTGTAGACATACCGCGCGTGCGAACAAAGTATGCCGCAAAAAGCGAGCAGATTCGACGGGGTGGGTTGGCTCTCGCCGTGGCTTTCGATACGCTTCCCACTATAGGCTAAACTCCGACTATGCGAGCATGGCTTGATGGACATCAAGCTGGGGAAGGTTTAGTTCTGGTCTGAGCAGTCTAAAGTCCGTGTTAAGCGGGGGGGTCTGAACTGCGCTTCCGGTTTAGTCTACGGTCGGACCGTCTGGGCAGTATGTTCGCACGAGTCGCCGTGAGGCGACAGAAGGAGATGAAAAGAGGAATTGACGCATACGCGCAGCGTGTGTCTCGGCGACGCCGTTCTCCTGCGAGGAACAAAAAAACACGGACGGCAGATGCCGCCCGCTTCTCACTTTCTCCTTCAGAAGAGAAAGTGCCTTTTGCTATTTTTTCTTTATATACTCATTATATACGTTTTCAAACCACAAATCGCGCGTCGGTATCGGGCGGACTGGCGAAAAATCGCATTTTACCGTGCCGCTCTCAAGCAAAACTTCCTGCACGGCGCCGTAATATTTTGTGTCGGTTTGTATATCTTCGCATTTCGCGAGAATGCTTTCTATGCTGTCATCCGTTATGAGATAAGATCCGCGGCTTTTTCCGCCGCGTGCGATATAATCGGCGATTGCCGAGAGATAGACATATTGTGTGATGAGGATATCGCGGTTTATCATGACATCCGTCATAAAGCGCGGCGATGCGCCCGCGTATTCGTTTTCAAATTCCGACAGGCGGTTTTTAACTGATGCGAGAGCTTTTTCCACGCCTGCGCCCGATCTGATAAAAGCACCGTAATCCGTCATCACATCGCCGTATTCGCGGCGAAGCTCCGATATTCTTTCGCGCGGCAGGCGGATTTTTTTGCGCGACATATTTTCGAAAAATGATATGAGATCGCAAATCTGCTCCTCTGCACGCGCCGCATCCGACGCATCGGGAAATCCCTTTCTTTCGCGCGAAATTTTCATCGCGGCACGCATGGAACCCACCTGCGTGGCGTTCAGCGCCGAGCCGCCGGGGCGATACACACCGAAAGTGCCCGCACATTCGCCCACGGGGAAAAATCCCGAAAGAGAAGTGCTTTCGCTCCATACATCGGTATCAAATCCGCCGTTGTTATGCTGCGCACAAACGGAAATTTCGAGAGCCTGCGCCGCAAGATCTATCCCGTGATTGAAATAAAGCGATATGGCGGGGTTATTCATTTTGCGCAGGCGTTCAATCGGCTTTCCGAGCAGTGCGCCCGAATTTTCAAGGTAAATGCGCGCTGTATCTGGTAGCAGAGAAAAATCAAAGCTGCCGTTTTTCTCTGCGGCGGCCGGATTTCTCCTGAAATCCATATATACTTTTCTTCCCGCTCTTCTTTCGGCGAAAACAGCCATATCTATGAGAGATGAGAGCTTTTTCCCACTGCAAAAGAGCTTTTTCGGGTCAAATGGCCATTCATAGCCTTTCAGAAATATCGCGCCGAGCATTTCTGATGTATCGTCAAAATAATCCGCGAGAAATTCGCGCTCCGCGCCTTTTTCATCTACGGAAAAATAGCGCGGTATCGCCTGCTGATATGTCCCGGAAAGATTCCAGCGGAAAGCAAGCGAGGCTAAGCCATATTGCGATTCCGTGAGATTTACTCCGCGCGCGCCCGCTTCAAAAGCCATGCCGTGAGCACATGTCTGGCTCTTTGGATAGACCGTCATGGAATATATGGCGGATGGTCCGCCTGTAGCCCATATAATATTTTTCGCCAGAAATATGCATAGCCCGTATCTGTTTTTTTCATTGGCGATATCGGGATTAAGCGCGGCTATGCCGCATACCCTGTCGCCGTTTTTCAGGATTTTCACTACGCGGTATCCGTCAAAAACGGGAATATTTTTGCTTTTTACGCTTTTTTCGAGCGTTTCCGTCATAAATTTCGATGTATACGGTCCGCAGGATGTGGCGCGCATACGCGGATCGTGATCTGTTTTATAGCCTGCGTATTCGCCGTATTCGTTTTGCGGGAAAGGAACGCCGAGCGCGGCAAGCTCGCAGAAACAGCCGACCGAGCAGGCTGCATTTGTCAGCGCGATATCGCCGTGCATGGCTCCGCCGTCGAAAAACGTTTTTGCCGTTTCGCCGATACTGTCGCCGTCCTCGCCCGCGAGGGTGAGTTTATAATACGTCTGCTTGTCGGAGCCGGTATTGCGCGAGGTCCCCATTTTTTCGCCCTCGGTAACTACAGCAAAACTTTCCGCGCCGAAATCATGCATTTTTCGTGCGGCATTGTAGCCTGCCGCGCCGCTGCCGACAATCACGGTATTGTACGAATGGCACGGTATATAGGGCAGAGAGGAAATTTCGGGCATGATTTCACCTCATCAGAGGCGGCGGATATGAAAACCGCCGTCTATATTTATCGTTTCTCCCGTGGAGTAGGGGAGATATCCTTTTGCCAGAGCGACTACGGCACGCCCGATATCTTCGGGTACGCCCCAGCGCTTTAAGGGAAGCAGACCGCCCTCTATAAGTCGGTCATATTTGTCGGAAACGGTGCTTGTCATATCGGTTTTTATTATTCCGGGACGTATTTCGTATACGTTTATTCCGTATTCTGCGAGGCGGTCGGCAAAAAGCGAAGTCACCATGGCGAGCGCCGCTTTCGATATGCAATATTCGCCGCGGCTTGTGCTGGATGTATACGCGGACATGGACGTGATATTGATTATCGCGTCGCCGTATCCGCCTTTTATCATTTTGTTTGCGCAGTACTGCGTCAGGAAAAAAGTGCCTTTCAGATTGATATCGAGGAGCCTGTCCATGCTTTCGCGCGTCATTTCCAGAATATCTTTTCTCTCTGTCGGCGCTACGCCCGCATTGTTTACGAGGATATCTATCCTGCCGAATTTTTCTTCCGCTAAGTCGATGATGCGTTTTTCGTCCTCTTCTTTTGAAATATCGGCGCGCACGGAAATCGAATCGGGCGAGAATGCGCGTATTTCTTCCATATATGCTTCGTTTGCGCTTTGCTGAACGCAGAGAAGCGTGAAGCCTTCCTTTGCGAGCGAAAGCGCGATGCCTTTGCCTATCCCGCGGGAGGCGCCCGTAACTATGGCAAATTTTCTTTCCATTGTGCAAACCTGCTTTCTTATTTTTTCATGCAGAGCGAGCGGTATATCGGGAGATAAATATCTTTGTCGCGTATGGGGCAGCCGGTAGTGCCGCCCGCGCGCATTATTTCCGTACATTTGCCACAGGCTATGCACACCTTGTGCGTATCGATATTTCCGGAAATGAAATCGTTTGCAAAACCTTCGTAAGCAAAAGCCATTCTGCCGAATCCCACCATCGCGCAATATCCGCGCGAGAGCGCTCCAGCCGCGGCATAGGGCGCAAATTCGCGCAGATAGCTGTAGCCTGTGCCTATCACGGTGATATCGGGATTTGCTTTGCTTATCGCTTCGGCGCCGTGGATGAGCCTGTTTACTCCAACGAGCGGATGCTCGGGCGGGATTTTTTCGCCTTTGTTGTGCGGGCGGTTTATATAAGCATTGTAGTAGGGCGTGCCCATGGTCATATCTATGAGCGAAACGCCCGCGGCGTAAAGCCTGCCGAGCAGGACATTCACTTCCGTAAAGTCGGGCGCATCGCCGCTTTCGTTCATGCCGAAACCGAAAGGCTTCGGTATCATATCGCATACTCCGAGGCGGGAGGCGAGGATGACTTCTTTTTCCGTATTATCGGCGATGAGCTTTGCCGTATTGAGCATCAGGCGGCTCCTGTTTTCAAAACTGCCGCCGTATTTTCCTTCCCGTGTATACGCCGAGAGAAGCTCGCCGAGCAGATACTGATGGCAAGCCTTTATATCCACGCCGTCAAATCCCGCGGAGATGAGAAGCTTTGCCGCTAAAAGATATTTTTCCGGCAGGGAATCAAGATATTCGTCGGAAGCGAGCGGGGTTCCCGCGGGAAGCGGACGCGCCGCCTCGATTATTTCATTGTGCGTGGCTATTATCGGGTAAGGGTAGGCGCTGTTATGCGAAAATCTGCCCGAATGGGTGAGCTGGGCGATGAGCGGGGCTTTTGTTATCTTTTTCACTTCCGCTACCATATCGCAAAAAGCGCCGATATTTTCGCTCGTTATCATCAGCTGATGGTCCGATGTGCGTCCCTCGGGGCATACGGCGATGGCTTCCGACCATATAAGCGCCGCGCCCGAGCGTGCAAAGCGCAGGTATCTCCTGCGGGTCAGATCCGACGGCGCGCCGTTTTCGTCGGCGTCAAAACCCTCCATCGGATGTACGGAAAGGGAATTTTCTAGCGTTATATCGCCCGCGCGTGTATGCAGTATCGGTTTTGCCGAAAGCGGCGAAAGATCGCGGGAAAAAGGGATATCCAGCCCTTTTTTTCTCGCCGCGTAGTCTATTTCATCGAGCGTCCCGTAGTGAAATGTATTCGGGAAATTCAGTTCAAAAGGATGCATTTTTTCACCTCTCAAGCCATTGTTTCGAGCATTTTCAGAGTCACTTCGTATTTTGTCTTTTCACCGCGGTCAAATTTTCTGTATTCTTCAAACATATATTCCGCGAGACGGCGGGTTTCGTTTCCCGTGCTTCCCGCTACGTGCGGTGTAAGGCGAATATTCGGCAGAGTATAAAGCTCGCTTTTTGCGGCGGGCGGCTCATCGGGATCCGTCACGTCGAGCAGAGCGAGGCGCGTGGGATATTCTTTCATTGCCGCTATCATATCCGCCTCCGCAACCTGCGCGCCCCTGCCTGTATTTACGAAAACGGCGGATTTACCCATCAGGTCAAAGCAGGATTTATCTATCATGCCTTTTGTGGCATCGTTGTCGGCGAGATGATTTGATATTACATTGCAGGAGGCAAAAATTTCATGCAGAGATGCCTTTTTTACGCCGAGAGTTTTTGCGCGTTCATCGGAAAGAAAAGGATCGAAAACAAGTATTTCGAGATCATGGCGCGAGAGATATTCTATGACGAGCGAACCTATTGTCCCCGCGCCGAGTATGCCCACGCGCGTATGATAATTTCCGGGATAGAGCCTTTCTTTGTCATTGCTGTCCCAATCGGAAAGACACTTTACTTCGCGGCGGAAAAATCCTTTGTTTGCGAGAAGTATTTCCGATGCAGCCACTTCCGCCACGGGCACGGCATTTGCCGCCCATGCGGAAAATATTTTCACGCCGCAATTCAGAAACGGGCGCGCGAAAGGCTGAACACTGCCCGCCGCATAAAATACGGCTTTCAGATTCGGCATACAGCGCGAAATGGTTTCTTCGCTCAGCGTCGGCATACCCCATGTGGAAAAAATATATTCCAGATCGCGCATTTCGTTTTCCAGCGCGAAAATATCGTCCACTGCGCATATATATGGCAGCATGCGAAATTCTTCCGAGAGCTTTTCCAGCATTTCTTCGCTGAAAACTTCGGGAATATTGAACGGACGTACCGTCATGATGCAGGCTTTCTTTTTCATTTCTTTTCCTCCGTGATATCGGCTTTTTCAAGCTCCTTTTTTATGTTTTCGGACATGGCTTTGCGTTCTTTTTGCATAATAAATGCCACCTCCATATCGAATGTGCTGTAATATCCTTTTTTCGTGCGCTTTTTGTAGACTTCGTACGTGTATTTTTTCGACATGATAAGGTGGAATATCGCCGCGAAGAGCAGGACAAAAACGCCAAACAAAGCAAAAAATATGCCGATGAGAACATTGCTTTCCTCGGAGCGCACGTTGAACGCCATCAGAATAATCCCCGCCGCGAGAGATACCGCGCCTATCGCGGTGAAGGCTATAGTCACGGCGCGGATTTCCTTTGCGGAAACTTTTTTAAAAAGCTCACGCTCCGCTCTGTCGTCGCGGTCATCCATTTTTCTTTTCCTCCGAGGCTTTTTTTCGCGCCTCTATTTCATTTCGCGTAAAGTAATATTTATTATCGCAGAAGTGACAGCAGACCTCTATTTTGTCGAGATTTCCGAACGCATCGTCGAGATCCTTTTCGGAAAAGCAGGATATCGCGCCGAGTATGCGTTCGCGCGAGCATGTGCAGCGATATTCCGCCGTGAAATCGTCGAAAATATCGTATTCTATGCCTGCCATGGCGCGGTCGATTATCGCTTCGTTTGTCATGCCCGCGTCAAAAAGCGCGGAAATATTGGAAAGCAGAGGCACATTTTTTTCTATTTTGTCCACGGTTTCGTCGTCGGCAAAGGGAAGAAGCTGTATCAGTATTCCGCCCGCCGCTTTGCATGTGCGATCGGTATCCACGAGCACGCCGAGAGAGCAGACCGTGGGAATCTGCTCGCTCTGCGCAAAGTATGCGCAGATATCTTCGGCTATTTCTCCCGTTACTATCGGGGTGGAGCCTACATGCGCCTCGCCTGTGCCGTCGTCGCGTACCACAGAAAGCGTGCCGTGTCCTATTCCGCCGCCGACATCGAGTTTGCCGTTCGGCTTGAGCGGCAGATCTGCCTCGGGATGCATTATATATCCGCGCACATTGCCTTTGTAATCGGCTACCGCCACGGCACTGCCGAGCGGTCCGTCGCCTTTGAAGCGCAGGGTGATGCTGTCCTCTTTTTCTTTCAGCATGGTACCCATCAGCGAAGCCGCAGTGAGTATCCTGCCGAGCGCGGCTGTCGCCGTAGGCTCTGTGTGGTGATATTCTATGGCGCGGTTTACAATGTCTTTGGAATTGATAACTATTATGCGCGCCGAGCCGTCGCGCGTCATGGCGCGCGTCACATTATATTTTTCCATGGTTTTACACCTTCTTTTTGCATATAAAAAATTCTCTGTCGCTCGTCTGCGTCACGGGCGAAAAATCCGTATCCGCTGCGGTTTCGAGCAGTTCAAATCCCGCTTTCGAAAGGAGCGATATCAGCGTTTTTTCCGTATATTTGCGCTGGCGCTGATATTCTTCGCTTTTGTGCCAGAGTCCGTTTTTTCTTTTTTCGAAAAACGTCAGCTCAAAATCGCATACGCCGCTTTTTTTATTGTAAAAGCTTTCCCACACGGTGAAAAGATCCTCGTATTCGTAAACAAAACTGTTGTCTGCGAGGATATTTTCATATTTGTACGGCGTGGAAATATCGAAAATGAAAAGCCCGTTTTCCTGCAGGTTTTCGTATACAGAGCAAAAGCAGGCATAAACCTCGCCCGTATCGGGAAGATAGTTTATTCCGTCAAAGCAGCATATAGCGGCATCTGCTTGGGAGCCGAGATCAAAACAGGTCATATTCTGGGAAAGAAACAGGATATTCGCTTCGTTTTTCTGCGCTTTCGAGTATGCGAGCGCAAGCATTTCCTCACTGATATCAAAGCCCGTCACGCGGTGACCGCGCTTTGCCAGCTCTATGGATATACTTCCCGTGCCGCAACCGAGATCCGCTACGGAAAGCGGAGCTTCGGCACCGTATTTTGCAAAGCACGCCTCGTAAAAATCGCACCACGCCGCGTAATCCACATCAGCCATCAGCCTGTCGTAATGCGGCGCGAGAGCGCTGTATATTTCGCTCATTTTTCTTCCTCTCCTTTGCCGAGTATACGGGCGAAAACGGTTTTGTAGCCTTCGCTCCCGTCGCGCAGAAAGCTGTTTACACGCGTTATCGTGGCGGTGCTCAGTCCCGTTTCATCTACTATTTCGGTATATTTTTTTCCTTCCAGTATGAGTTTTGCCGCCCACAGCCTTTTTGTCATTTCGCGAAGCTCTGTTTTGGTACAGAGATCGCAAAAGAAATTTTCGCATTCTTCCGCATTTTCGAGCGAAAGCACGGCGGCGTAGAGCAGAGCTTTTCTTTCATCGGGCTTGTTTGCCATTTTTTCCTCCGTGCGCTTTTTGCGCATTATCTGAAATTTGTTTTTTTATCGTCGAGATAAACTGCCGTGCGGCAGATATCGCTGTCTGCATCCGCGGGGAATTCCTCCGCCGCGCGCATGATGCATTCTATCGGAAAGCGCGGATTTACAAATTCGTTTTCCGTAGAGGAGAGCAGTATATCCAGCTTTACGAAATCGCCGCCGCAGGTGCATGAAACGAGATCACACATCGGCGCTATATCCACGGTTTTTATTCCCGCTTTTGAATTTTTCTCTATTATCATAGGCGACCTGAAAACCGCTTCTATCTTTTCTTTTGTCGCAAAATCGGCGCCGTTTGCTTCGATTTTAATATCATAGCGCGACCATTTTATATCCGAAAGACGGCTTTGCGGCTCGTAAGCCTCGAGCGCATGCAGTCCCGTGGGAAAAGCATTATTGAGCGCGCGGCATATTTCTTCGCCCGGCACATCCTCGGTTATTTTGAAATCCATAAATCCGCACATGTCGGAAACGCCGACGGAAAGCGGCAGAGAAAATACCGTTTTCGGATGCGGATTAAATCCCATGGTATACCATATCGGCAGTTTTGAGCGGATAAAAGCCGCTTTCATCGTCCTGTTCAGATCGAGGTGCGAGATGAATTTCAGCGCGCCTGTTTTGGAAAACATCACTCTTATTTTTTTGCTTTCGGACACCATCTGTTTTTACCTCCCAGCGAATTTGCGCCGCATCCGCTGCATGCATTGCGGCAATTTTCCGTCGTTTTTCCTTCATGGGCGCGATGACGCTCGCGAAGCAGAAATTCCTTTGTCACGCCGATATCTATTATATCCCACGGGAGAACCTCGTCCTCGCCGAATTCACGGTTTGCGTAAAATGCCGGATCTATGCCCACCGCGCTGAAAACATCCAGCCATTTGTCGTAGTCGAAATGCTCCTCCCAGCTGTCAAATTTCATTCCGCGGCGGTGTGCTTCTTCCATGGCTGCACAGAGCTTTCTGTCGCCGCGGGCAAAAACAGCCTCTATGCGGCTTACTTTTGCGTCGTGATAATTGTATTTCACTTTTCTGTCCTTTATCATGCCGTCGAGATAATGCTGCTTTCTTTCAAGCTCTGCCATATCGCATTGCGGTTCCCACTGAAAAGGAGTGAAGGGTTTCGGTATAAAGCACGCGGCGGAAATGGTGACGAGCGGCGCTTTGCGCGGTCTGTCCGGCGTCTGATAGTATGTTTCGATTACGCTCTCGGCAACCTCGTATATTCCGTCGAGATCGGCGTCGGTTTCCGTCGGCAGACCCTGCATGAAATAGAGCTTCACCTGACTTTTTCCGCCGGAAAAAGCCACGCGGCAGGCGCGGAGCAAATCTTCCTTTGCGAGATTTTTGTTTATTACGTCGCGCAGGCGCTGAGTGCCTGCCTCCGGAGCGAAAGTCAGCCCTCCCGCGCGGACACTGGAAACTTTGTCCATCAGTTCTTTTGTAAAGCTGTCGGCACGAAGCGACGGGAGCGAAAGCGAAATTTTGCGTTCGTTTGTCCATTCGAGCAGCCTGTCCGTCAGCTCGTTTATATCGGAGTAGTCGCTGATGCTCAGCGATATCAGAGATATATCGTCATATCCCGTGCAGTCCGCGAGCACCTGCCCCTGGCGGCAGAGCGTTTCCACGGATTTTTCGCGGACGGGGCGATAAATCATTCCCGCCTGGCAAAAGCGGCATCCGCGTATGCATCCGCGGTATACTTCCAGCATTATGCGGTCATGCACCGTATCTATAAAAGGCATTACCACCTTTTCGGGGAAACGCGCTTTGTCCATATCTTTTATTATGCGTTTTCTTATTTTTGTCGGGATATCGTCGTATTTCGGAATATATCTTTTCACCGTGCCGTCGTCATTGTATTCCACGGAGTAAAACGACGGAACATAAAAGCCCTCGTGCGTGGCACATTCGCGTAAGAAATCTTCTTTTACAAATCCTTTTTTCTTATGCTTTATGTAAATCTCGGCGAGCTCGTCCATTTCCTCTTCGCCCTCGCCGATAAGACACAGATCTATGAAATCCGCCATAGGCTCCGCATTGTATGTGCAGGGACCGCCGCATACCACTATAGGCATGCTCTCATCTCTGTCGGCGGAACGTATCGGCACGCCCGCGAGCGAAAGCATATTCAGCATATTTGTATAGCAGAGCTCGTACTGAAGAGTAAATCCTATGAAATCGAAATCGCGGAGCGGATCGCCGCTTTCCAGCGCGAAAAGAGGGATATCGTATTCCCGCATATATTTTTCCATATCGGTCCACGGCGCGTATACACGCTCGCACCATGTATCGTCGCGCGCATTGAGCACATCATAGAGTATGCGCACGCCGAGATTTGACATACCTATCTCGTAGGTATCGGGAAAGCAGAATGCAAAACGCATGCTTATTTTGCTTTTGTCTTTTATCGTCTGTCCCCATTCGCCGCCGGTATAGCGCGCGGGCTTTTCCACTTTTTTCAGTATTTTCTCCGGTATCGACATGTAAATTTTCCTCCTCGGATATGTCTTTTTCTATTTTGCGAAATTTTTCTTTTTGTTTGCCGTGCGGCATACGGCTCTGTTTTTGCAGTATGCGCAGGGATCGGTATCGGCATCGGTTTCCGGCATGGCATTTGCTTCTCCCGAGCGGAGCTTTGCCGCAAAGGAAAGCACGGTGTTTTTTACATCGTCCTCCAGCGCGTCGAATTCTTCCGCTGAAAGCAGACCTTTGCCGGAGGCGAGATTTTTCTCAGTTATCGGGATAAAACGCCCCGCAAGATCGTTTTCCATCTCGCGCAGTATTTTTTCGTCGTTTATGAGTATTCCGCTCTTTGCCGGAACGAAATCGTCGTTTTCTTCTTCGCCGAGCGCGGCTTTTTTATTCGGTGATTTTATGCATACGTAAAGCACGCCTGCGGGGATGGGCTTTTTGCCGTATTTTTTATCTCCGTTTTCGCACACGGAAAAAAGATACAGCAGCATCTGCAAATCAAAGCCGCGGCGGATTTTTTCCATATCAAATGTTTTGGAGCCTGTTTTGTAATCGGCTATGCGGACGTAGAGCTTTCCTTCCTCGTCCTCGTACATATCCACGCGGTCTATTTTGCCGCTCAGGCGGACTCTGCCGTTTTCATCCTCGAGTTTTACGGGAGCTATATTTTCCGCGCCGATATCTATTTTTATTTCGTAATCGACGGGGCGGAAACCGCTTTCGTCAAATTCCTTTGCCGCATCGGTGACGAAAACGCGCGCGCTTTCGCAGAGCCTGTCCGCCACGTGACGCAGATTTCCCGTCACGGCTTCATCTCCGCCCATGGTTTTGGCGAGATATTCTTTTGCGCAGGCGTGAATGTAGCCGTCTATTTTCGCTTCGTCGCGCTCGCCTGAGGAAACGGCATACCGAACGCCTTTTTCCAGCATTTTGTGCATGAAATTTCCTATATCGAGGCTGCCGAATTTTATTTTTGAGCAGTCGTTTATTTTCAGCTCGTAATCGCAGAAATACGAAAAATTGCAACGTATGTATTTTTCCAGCCGTGTGTAGCTTATATTTACCTTTTCGGGGAAAAGCTCGCCCGTGCATTTTTCGGAAAGCTTTGTATTGCGCGCGGTAAGCGGCTCGTCGATGTATTTCAGCCTGTTTGCACAGCTTTCGTCCGAGAGGAAACAGCGGCGCAGTGCTTTGCCGAGATTTCCGCCGATGCGCGCCGCGTATTCCATGGCGGGCAGTCGCCGCTCTATCAGCTCGCAGACGGGAATGTCGTCAAAACGCTTTTCCGTAACCTCGGGAAACATTTCGAGTATGCGGCGCAGCGGTGCGCATTTCACCGTGGCTTCGCCGCCGCACGAACGCGGATAGCTTATAGTTATTCCGCACGAGGCGGAGCATACGGCGGAATAGAAAAAGTAAAGCTCGGTGGCTATGCGGTTTTCCGCTTTTGTGCTTATTTCTATGCCCGTTTCGGAAAGCTGCCGCTTTTCATGCTCGGAAAAGAAGCAGTCTTCATGCACGGCAGCAGGGAATATCCCCTCCGCCGCGCCTATAATATATGCGTATTTCGCATTTTCGGAATTTCCGGCGCCCGCCTCCGTTATCAGCACTTCGTCCGTGGAGGTAGGTATATTGCCCACATCTTTGCCCTGTGCCATCATTTTCAGCATGAAAGCAAAAGCATCCGCGCCGACGCAGATATCGCCCGAGCAGGCGACGAGGCTGTCCAGCATATCGCATATCACGCCGTATGCCTGCGAAAGCTCGGCGGCTGTTCCCGCTTCGCCGGCATGCAAAAGAATGTCGCATACGGCATTTGCCCTTTCGGGCAGGCGCATATACGAGAGAAATTCGAAAAGCACTCTGCAATGCTCGCGCACGCTCTGTTTTTTATTCTGCTCGGCACGATAACGCAGTAGAGGGGAAATTATCAGTTTTTTTGTCGTATTTATCTTTTCCAGTTTGGAGAGAGAATCTTCGTTGAAAATTTCTCCGTAGCCGTCCGGATTCATTGTCCAGTCCGCGCCGTCGGTAAAGCGCGCGCCGTAAATATTCCAGCGCGTGATGTATGTTTCAAAAAGGCAGAGCGATTCTTCGTCCGTATCGGGAATGCCCGTTTTGATATAAGAAAGCACATTTTCGAGCGTGAAACCTCGGCGGCATATATCGAGAGCCGCGAAAACAAAACGCACGGGGGAGAGCCTTGCTATATCGGAGCGCACGGAAAAGAAATACGGTATTTCGTATTTGCGAAGCATGGCGTCTATTATGCCCGCATAATCCGCGCCGTGGCGCAGTATTATCGCAAAATCGCGGTAGCGTGCGCCTTCGCGTATTTTTTTCGCTATGTCGCAGGCTACAAAATCCGCCTCGGCTGTTTTGTCTGCCGCGGAAAAAACACGCAGAGCAGGGCATTTTTCCGTATATTTCGGGGAAACGCCTTCATCATGCCAGAGATTGAGCGCGAGATAGGAAAGCTCCGGCGCGGCAAAACGCGGCGCTTCGCGAAGCACCGTATCGGGCAGCACCGTGCAATTGTTTTTGTATGCCAGCGCATGCAGGCGGCGGTTTGCCTCGTTTATATCGTAAAAAGGCGTGAGCGCGCTGTCGTAATCCGGGTCATAAGCCATGGAAACATATACATTTTCCGCCGAGCGGAATATTTCCGAAACTATTTCATATTGCTCCGCCGAAAGAAAGGCAAACGAATCTATAAAAACATCGCATCCGAAAAAGAAATCGGAACCGCGCAGTTTTTCTCCCGCTTCCGAAAGGGCGGAATCGGGATCGCTGTATTTTTCGGAAACGAGCGCGTCATATTCGGAGCAGATCAGCGCGATATCGGAAAGCTTTTCGCAAAGTCTTTTGCTTTCGGACAATTTCCCCGATGCTTCCATCAGCGCGGATACGCTTATTTTCCCGTGCTTCATTTCCGTGCGCAGGGAAACCAGCTCGTTTACTATATTCGTATCGGAATCGGATATTCCGCCGTAAACGGAAAGCGCAGGGGAAAGCGACGTGAGCGCGCGGCGCATGAGTATTTTTTTTGCGCCCGCGTCTATATATGTGCGGCATACGCCGCCGTATCTGCGGAAAACGAAATCGCAGAGGCGTTTGAACGTGATGATATCCGTATCCGCACCGAGAAGGCGCTTTGCCGCCGCCCGCTCGGTATTCACGGCTTCTCTGTCGGGTACGAGAAAATATACATGTCTGCCCTCGGAAACGGCTTTTTCAGCCGTTTCGAAAAGCCATTCGGTTTTTCCCGAGCCGCTTCTGCCGTAAATAAATTTTACCATTTCGCTATCCTTTCTCAGTAAATGTGTATTCCGCATATACCTCTGCGGCGCAGATATTTTTTCAGCCTGTAGTAATAGCCTGTGTAGATATAGAAAATATTATCGTCACAGCGCGATGCGCATACGTCTTTTGCCGTGAATACCGAGTCGCATACGACAAATATCACGGCATTTTCTCCGAGATGCGCGAGTGTATCGCGATAATATTTTTCACTGCGGTCGTGGCGTATGTGAAAATAGACATAGATTTTTTTATCGCGGAGATATTCGGTAAAAAAGCTGTTCCATTTACCGGAAAGAGCGAGCGACAAAAGAAATGTCACGAGCGCGATAATCGCCAGCACAGGCAAAACGGAAAGAAATATACCCGCCGCCACGATGAACACCACGCTTCCCTGGAAAAGCAGAAAGGCATATCTTACCGTTTTCAGAAAATTGGATGCGAAAATATATTTGCGGAAAACAAACGAGGTTTTGTCATATATGGCATAAGCCGCTGTGCTTTTGAATTTCAGCAGCATATAGGCGAAATATCCCGATGAATTTCCCATGCGCGATATTCTTCGCATATTCGCTTCGGCGCCGCCGCCTTTTGTTCCGGATAAAACATCCACGCGGTGAGAGAGATATTCCTTTTCGCTTCGCAGCTTTTTGTTTTCTCGGCGGAGCTTTTTGTTTTCACGGCGCAGGGCGTGCATTTCGTCTTTCATAGTGTTCCTCCGGGGTCTGAAAATTTATTTCCCTTTTTCACGGTTTTCGAAAAGGGCGAGATTTCGCAGTATCGTATTTCTGCCGCGCCACGAAAATGCGCGCGTGGCAAATTCCGCATCGCTCATCGAATTTATTTTTTCGCTTGTGAGAAAGTCTATTCTGTCATGCAGAAAAAAATCCACGGGAGTTTTCACATTGCCGTCAAGCACGCGCTTTATGAGCGGGCAGCTTGTCTGGCATATATCGCAACCCCATGCACTGCCGTTTTTCAGAATATAATTTTGCTCCGCCTCGGTGAGCGCGCCTTTTTTCTGCGTTACGGCGGAAAGACAATCCATGCCGCTTTCCGTCATGGGGCAGGCGGCTTTGCATCTGCCGCAGTGCAGGCAGCCTTTCGGCTCGGTTTTATGTGGGATATATCCCAGTTCCTCTGCGGGCATCTCGGAAAGTATCTCTCCTATGAAAACGAAAGAGCCGTATTTTTCGTTTATCAGCACGTGATTGTCGCCTATTATGCCCAGTCCCGCGCATGCCGCAGTATAGGTTTCGGAAAGTGGAGATTTGTCGGCAAAGCCGTAAAAAGGCGTTTTATATCTGCCCTCAAGCGCGGCACATACCCGCCCGAAAAGCCCGTCGCAGAAAAGATGATAATCGCGGCTGCGAGCATAAAGAGAAATATTGCCGGCGGCATTTCCCGCTATGTACGGAATGAGAAAAATAACGGCGCTTTTTATCCTTTTCGGGTCCGCGCATTTCCGCGCTATGAAATCGGGACGCGCCACACTGCATTTTTCAAATGGAAGCACGGAAAAATATTCTATATTTTCTTTCGCAAAAATCTCTTTTATCATGGTCAAAAATCCAACTTTTTCAAAAAAATCTTGATATTTATAACAATATATGGTAGAATAAATTAAACTACTATACTAATTATACCGATTTTTGCAAATAAATCAACATAATATCATAAATTTCCCGCACTGCGGCTGAAAAATATTATGCGGCGGGCAAACGCGAGAGGAGCTTTTTTGTAATATGGCAAACAAAGGCAAGGATTACGGAAATAACAGCATATCTTCGATAAAGGGCGCGGACAGAGTACGCCTACGTCCCGCCGTTATTTTCGGCTCGGACGGAATAGACGGCTGCCGCCATTCCGTTTTCGAAATAGTATCGAATGCCGTCGATGAAGCGGGCGCCGGATACGGAAACGTGATAAACGTGACCGCGTATAAAGATTTCAGCATAAAAGTAGAGGATTTCGGTCGCGGCGTGCCGCTCGGATATAACGAAGCCGAGGGCAGATACAACTGGGAGCTCGTTTACTGCGAGCTTTATGCGGGCGGAAAATACAATGTGGGCGAAAAGGATTCGTCATACGAATTTTCTCTCGGTCTGAACGGACTCGGCGCCGCCTCCACGCAGTACGCCTCGGAATTTATGCAGGTGCGTTCATATCGCGACGGCGAAATGTATGAAATGAATTTCAGACGCGGCTGTCCCGTGGGCAATCTCACGGCGACGCCCCTTACGAAAAAAGACAAAAAAACCGGCACCACCGTATACTGGAAACCCGATTCCGAGGTTTTCACGGATATAAACGTGGGCAGGGAATATTACATCACCATGCTCGACAGGCAGGCTATGGTAAATCCCGGTGTGCATTTCAATTTCTCGTGGGAAAATGAAGACGGCACATTCGAAACGCATGAATATTACTATGAAAACGGGATAGCAGACTATATAGCCGCGGCGGCGGGCGAAACTTCCATTACCGCGCCGGTGGTATGGCGCATGCAGGACAAAGGCAGAGATTGCGACAACCGCGCCGAATACCGCCTGAAGGCACAGATAGCTTTCTGCTTTTCAAATACGACGCATCTCACGGAATATTATCACAATTCCAGCTATCTCGAATACGGTGGCTCGCCCGATCGCGCCGTCCGCGCCGCTTTTGTCTATGCGATAGACAAATACCTGCGCCAGACGGGAAAATATACGAAAAGCGAGCAGAAAATAAGCTATGCGGATATTGCCGATTGCCTGATACTCATCATCAGCAGCTTTTCCACGCAGGCTTCCTACGAAAATCAGACGAAAAAGAGCATCACCAATACGTTTATCCAGGAATCGCTGACAAACTTCATGAAGGAAAATCTGGAGCTTTATTTCCGCGAAAAACCGATGGAGGCGGACAAGATAGCCGCGCAGGTGCTGATAAACAAGCGCAGCCGCGAGGAAGCCGAAAATACCCGCGTGAGCGCCAAGAAAAAGATGGCGACGGCAAACGACGTGACAAACCGCATAAATAAATTTGTTTCCTGCCGTTCCAAAGACCCTACGCGCAGGGAGCTTTATATAGTGGAGGGCGATTCGGCTCTCACCTCGGTAAAGCTGGGCAGAGATGCGGAATTTCAGGCGATAATCCCAGTGCGCGGAAAAACTCTGAACTGCCTGAAAAGCACATACAAAAAGATACTCGAAAGCGATATCATAATGGATCTCGTAAATGCCATAGGTTGCGGCATGGAAACCGAGAGCGGGCACAAGGAAAACAAAAAATCGCCGATGGCTTTCGACCGCTCGGCACTGCGCTGGAGCAAAATAATAATATGCACAGATGCCGACGAGGACGGATACCAGATAAGAACACTGCTTCTCACGCTTTTTTACAGGCTTTTGCCGAAGCTGGTGGATGAGGGGCTGGTTTTCATAGCGGAATCGCCGCTCTATGAAATAACATACAAAGACGAAACGTATTTTGCCTACGACGAGAAGGAAAAAGCCGAAATAACGGCAAAGCTCGGCGACGTGAAATATTCCGTCCAGCGTTCAAAAGGTCTTGGCGAAAACGAGCCGGAAATGATGTGGAAAACCACGATGAATCCCGCCACGCGCCGCCTCATCCAGATATGTCCCGACGACAAGGAGGCGACGGATTATATATTCGATACGCTTCTCGGCGACAATCTGAAGGAACGCAAAGCATTTATAGCGAAAAACGGAAAATATTATTTCGGTCAGGCTGATATATAATGACACCGAAAGGAGAAAGCAATGGCAAGAGCAAAGAAAAAAACGGCAGTCGAAGAGCCGCAGGAAACGGCGGAGGTCACTTTACAGCCGATAACCGAAACCATAGAAAAAAACTATATGCCCTACGTGATGACGAGCATAATTTCGCGTGCCATCCCCGCGATAGACGGCTTCAAACCATCGCACAGAAAGCTGCTTTATACCATGTATAAAATGGGACTGCTCACCGGCGCGAGAACAAAAAGCGCGAATGTGGTGGGGCAGACCATGAGGCTCAATCCTCACGGCGATATGGCTATATACGAAACGATGGTGCGTCTGACACGCGGAAACGAAACTCTGCTTCATCCTTTTGTGGATTCAAAGGGAAGCTTCGGAAAGCAATACAGCGCGATGGCTTTTGCCGCGTCGCGTTATACGGAAGTAAAGCTCGACAAATTCTGCGCCGAAATTTTTTCGGGAATAGACAAAAATGCCGTGGATTTTACGGATAACTACGACAGCACCATGCGCGAACCGACTATACTGCCGACAACTTTCCCGAATATACTCGTTTCGCCAAACTCCGGTGTGGCGGTAGGTATCGCCTGCGAAATAGCTTCGTTCAATCTCGCAGAAATATGCGACGGCACGATAGCGACCCTGCGAAATCCCGATATAACGAGCGAGGAGCTTTCCGAGCTGATAAAGGCGCCCGATTTCGCGAGCGGCGCCTCCATTCTTTATAATAAAGACGATATAATATCCATTTACGAAACGGGCAGAGGCTCCGTAAATATGCGCTCGCGATATGTTTATGACAAGGAATCGAACTGCATAGATGTGCTGGAAATTCCTTTCGGCGTGACGATAGAGCAGATTATCGCCAAAATAACGGATCTGATAAAGCGCGGCGAGCTGAAGGAAGTGACGGACGTACGCGACGAAATAGACCTGCACGGTTTCAAACTGACTCTCGATCTGCGCCGCGGAGCCGATCCCGAAAAGGTGATGGCGAAGCTTTTCAAAAAAACGCCGCTGGAAAGCAGTTTTGCCTGCAATTTCAACGTGATAATAGACAACGAGGCGCGTCAGCTCGGCGTGCGTGAAATACTTCTGGAATGGATAAAATTCCGCATGAACTGTTACAGGCGCGAGCTGAAATTCGAACTTGACAAAAAAAGCGACAAACTGCATCTGCTCGTCGGTTTGGGCACGATACTTCTCGATCTCGACAAAGCCATAAAAATAGTCCGCGAAACGGCGCGCGACAAGGATGTCGTGCCTAACTTGATGGCGGGTTTCAATATAGACGAAATTCAGGCGGAATATATAGCGGAAATAAAGCTGCGCAATTTCAACCGCGAATATATCATAGAGCGCATAAAAGAGATAGAATCTCTGAAAAAAGAGATAGAGGAGCTTCGCTCCGTAATAGATTCCGACGCAAAGCTGAAACGCAGAATAATAAAACAGCTGGAGGAAATAAAAACGAAATACGGTATCCCGCGCAAAACCATGATAATTTACGAGGATACTCTGCCGAAATTCGATGCCGAGAGCTTCATTGAAAATTACAATGTGAAGCTGGTGCTGACGGATGAAAGCTATTTCAAGAAAATAACTCTCCAGTCGCTGCGCGGAAACGACGAGCAGAAGCTGAAGGAAGGCGACTGCGTACTGCAAAGCGAGGATGCGGAAAATATTTCCCAGCTGATGTTTATCGGTTCTCTCGGAAATATGTACCGCGCAAAGGCGAGCGATTTTTCAAATTGCAAGGCGAGCGAATTCGGCGATTATCTGCCGGCAAAGCTGAAATGCGACGGCGACGAGAAAATAAAGCTGATGCGCGCCGATGTGAATTACGAAAGCGAGGACAATCTGATTTTCGTTTTCGAAAACGGCAAAGCCGTGCGCATCCCGATTTCCGCTTATGCGACAAAAGCACCGAGAAAAAAACTGGTGAAGGCTTTCAATACGAATTCGCCCCTCGTCGGCGCTTTTTATGAAGAAGCGGGGAAGAATACCGAAATATTCATGAAAAGCGGCACAAAGGGCATAACGGTAAATTCAAAACTCATCCCGCAGAAGGCTTCGCGCACATCGGCGGGAGCGCAGATATTCACGCTGAAAAAAGATGCAAAAATAGACGTGGCATCCGTCGATATGCAAAGATATCCGGAAAGCGCGAAATGCCGCAAAACAAAAGTGCCGGCGACAGGCTCGGCGCTCTGATAAAGCCAAAGGAGGACTTACCGCATGAAAATACTGCTGGTTTCTTATGACAGAATCTATTCGCGTATGCTTTCGCTTTGCCTTGACGAAAAGGGCGCCGAGGCGGAAATAAAAACTCCGGAGGAGCTTCCTTGCCCGGGAGAATTCGATCTGGTTCTGCTCGATGCGGGCGCTTTTTCAGCCGCAAAAAAGCTTCCGCCGGTATGCGTCGTTCTTTACGGTACGGAAGAGCAGCTGCGCGCGGTGGATGACGAGGCTTGTGCCGATTATTTCATATTGCCGCGTCCATTTTCCATAGACGAGCTTTACGGCATAATTTTTTCGGGAAGAAGCGAAAAGGCGGAAAACAATATACCCGAGCGAAAGCTCGGCATCGTGCTGGACGGCAAAAACCGACTGGTATATATAAAAGGCGAAAAGGTTTTTCTTTCGCACAGGGAATTTGATCTTTTCGCCCTGCTCATGGCAAACAGGGGTACTCCTGTTTCCAGAGAAGATGCGGCGGCTGTTTTTCTCGGCGATGAAACAGATATGAAAAGCAATGTGGTGGATGTTTATGTGAAATATCTGCGCACGAAAATAGATGAGAGATTCGGCATAAAGCTGATAAAGACCGTGCGCGGCGCGGGCTATATGATAAGCATGTAAAATTTTCACCGAAAGGAAAGCGGCATGGCTGATATAAAATGGACTCCGTCACAGCGGCAGGCGATAGAAGCGGACGGCAGAAATATCTGCGTTTCCGCCGCCGCGGGAAGCGGAAAAACCACCGTACTGACCAACAGAATAACGGAAAGAATATGTTCGCCTGCAATAAGAGCGGATATTTCCCGCATGCTGGTGGTGACATATACGCACGCGGCAGCCGACGAGCTGAAAAGCCGCCTCGGAAAAGCGATAGATTCCGCGCGCGAAAAAGCGCCTTTTGACAGGCATCTTGCGCGGCAGGCGCTCCTTTTGCCGTGCGCGAAAATAAGCACTGTTCACAGCTTTTGCCTCGATCTCATCCGCGCGAATTTCCGCGAGCTGGATATTCCTTCCGATATACATGTGGCGGACGAAACCGTAGTGGCGAGAATACGCACGGAAATATGCGAGGAGCTTATTTCCGATTATTACGACGGGAAAATCGCCGGCGAATACGCCATGGAAGATTTCAGGCGTTTTGTGAATACATTCGGAAATCCCGAGAATGCCGATGCGCTGATAAAAACGGTGTGCACGTTTTACGATAAGCTCGGCGAAACACCGGACGGCACAGATACTCTCGATTTTTACGCGGCGGAATGCGAAAATGCGCGCGGTGCGGATTTCTTTTCGTCGAAATGGGGCGCGGAAATAAAAAAATATCTCGCCTCCGCGATGGAATATTACGAAAAAACAGATACGGCGGCGCTGGAATACATCGGCAAAAATCCCGATTACGAGAAGTACGCCGCCGCTTTTGAAGACGATCTTTTCCTGATACGGTCGCTTCGCGCGGAAAATATAAATTATGATCGGGCGGCTTGCCTGCTCGGGTCATACAGCCCGACGAAATTCGGCTCGCTGAAAAAGGGAACAGTAAAAACGCAGGAAATCCTCTTTTTTGTCGAATGCAGAAATGATTTCAAGGCGGAAGTGAAAAAGCTGGCGGACGGATATTTCTGCTTTACGCGCGAAGCCGTAAGCGAAGCTTTTGACTTTACGGCACGGGCGGCAAGGGACTTAAAAAAATTTCTCACGCTTTTCGACAGGCGTTTTTCCGAGGAGAAAAAGCAGAAAAAAATACTCACTTATGCCGATATGGAGCGATTTGCCCTGAAGCTTTTGTGGGACAGAGAAAACGATGATAAAACCGATATCGCCCGCGCCGTCTGCGAAAGAACGGACGAAATCTATGTGGACGAATATCAGGATACAAACCCAGTACAGCACAAGATTTTTTCACTGATATCGCGCGGCGACAATCTTTTCGCCGTGGGAGATATGAAGCAGAGCATTTACGGTTTTCGCGGCAGTTATCCCGAAATTTTCAAATCCATGACGGACAATGCCGTGAAATACGGGACAGATACGGAAAAAACGCCTGCAAAAGTATTTCTTTCGGAAAATTTCCGCTCTTATGCCGAGATACTCGGATATACAAACAGCGTTTTCGAAAAGCTGATGAATGTGGAAGGCGCATGCGGCTACGGCGAGGATGAAAAACTGGTTTGCGGCAAAAAACAGGGCAACAAAAAGGTCGAAGTCCACATAGTCGAAAAGAAAACGAAAGCTGCCGACGAGATTTCGAGCGAGGCGGATTTTGTCGCGCGGAAAATAAACTCGCTCATTGGCACGAAAAAAGCGGACGGCTCGCCTCTCACGGCTGGCGATGTGGCGATCCTTCTGCGCGACGCGAAAAACAAAGCCGCCGCTTACGAAAGGGCGCTGAAAAAATACGGAATACCGTGCGAAAGCACGAAAACAGACAGCTTTTTTGAAAATCCGGAAATACTTCTCGCGTATTCGCTACTGAATACGGTGGATAATCCATCGCGCGACGCATATCTTGCCGCCACGCTGAAAAGCCCGCTTTACGGCTTCACTCTGGATGAGCTGATATATGTGCGGAGAAAAACGAAAAGCGGCACGCTTTTCGAGGCGCTGAAAGCGTTTGTGGCTGATACCGGATTTGAAAAAGGCGAAAGATTCCTTCGCGACAACAGGAAATACCGCGCGCTCGCCGCGGCTTTGCCGATAGATAAGCTGATATGGCAGATATACGGTGAAACGGGTCTTTTCTGCATACCGTATACGGGCGAGGGCGGCACCGTGCATGCGGAAACGGCGCGCGCAAATCTGTTGCAGCTCTACCGCTGGTCCTCCGATTTTGCAAAAGGCAGCGGCGGGCTTCACGAATTTCTGCAATTTGTAAACGATGCCATGGAAAGCGGCAAAAAGGTAAAGGAAACTGGCGCCGCGGAGCGCACGGACTGCGTGAAAATAGTCACCGTACATTCCGGAAAAGGACTGGAATATCCCGTTTGTTTCCTCTGCGACTGCAATAAGGCGATAGAGGACAAAAACGCCGCGGACAATATTCTTTTCGATCATACGCTGGGCATAGCGCCGAAAATCCCCTCCGGAAACGGTTTTTATATTTTCGATACGCCGCTCTGCGCCGCTTTGCGCATGAAAAGGAAAAGCGATATCGTTTTTGAGGAAACGCGGCTTTTGTATGTAGCCATGACGCGTGCAAAAGAAAGGCTTTTCATAACCGCGCAGGCGGAGCCGAGAAAAGATGCCTCGACAGAGGATATTTATAATCCTGCAAAATACATTATGAAAAGCGGATTTTATTCATTTTATCTGCTTTTCAATTCGGGCGGATATCTCGATATGGTGCTCAGCGCATGCCCCGTTTCGCCAGATATGGAATTATCGTTTTCCCACGGGGATGAGGCTGAAGAGGAATATGAAACAGCCGCGCGGGAAAGCACCGATGATATATCGGAAAGCAAAATAGAAGAAATACTGAAACGGCTCGATTTCAGATATAAATATGCGGATATGACAAAAATTCCGTCCAAACTCTCCGTTTCAAAGCTTTATCCCGCCGTGCTCGACGATGACGGCATGTATGCAAATCTCGACGACGAAGAAAAAACGGAAACAAAAATGCCGCGCTTTATGATGGAAAGCGAAAGCGACGACATGACGGCAGCCGAACGCGGAATAGCCATACATACCTTTATGCAGTTTGCGGATTTTGAGAATGTGATGAAAAACGGCATAGAGGCGGAGCGCGAACGGCTGATAGAAAAAGGATTTCTTTTTGCCGCTTCGAGAGAAAAGCTCGATATGAAAAAACTCGCCGCTTTTTTTGCCGGCGATACGGCAAAAATGATAATGAACGCAAAAAAAGTGTACCGCGAAAAGCGCTTTCTCATAAACTATCCCGCAGAGCTTTTTACCCGTGATAAAGAAAAGGCGGAATTGTATTCGGGGCAGGAGGTACTTGTCCAGGGTGTAATCGACTGCGTGCTTTTTGACGAAAACGGGGAAATTATACTTATAGATTACAAGACAGACAGCTTTTCAAAAGGCACATCGCCGGAATATATACGCAAAACTCTGCGCGAGCGACACAGATTGCAGCTCGGATACTACAAATATGCATGCGAGCGCATGTTCGGCAAAAACGTGGCGCATGTTCTCATATATTCATTTTCATTAAGCGAAGCGGTGGAAATTTACGATTTATAAACGAAAGGAAAAACAAAATGAAAAGATTGCTCAAAAATCCCGTGGTGATACTGATGGCGCTGATCCCGGCAGCCGCCTCCGCTCTGTATATCCCGATACTCGGCTTTGCCGTAAAGGATATTTATCTGTGGAAAATACCTATAGTGCGCCCTCTGGAGCATATATCCGTTCTCGGCATAGCTATGCTCGTCGGCGCGGTGGTAGGCTGGGGATTTGTCGGCGCATATTTCGCCAAAAAAAGAGCTTCGCTCCTGCAGGGAATACTCATAGCGCATATTATCCCCATAGTATGCACGGTGCTTTACAGTATTTTCGGCATAATAGGCACTCTGGGCGACAGCGAAACGCTGAAAACCGCTGGCGATCTCATCGGCGTGCTCGGCATGGGATTTTTCAATACCGTGGGCACTTATGTTTATCTGATAACCCCTGTGAAATTTTTTGAAATTTATCTCGATTTGATAGTAATGGCGGGAATTTTCGCCATAGGATACGCAATAAAAATGTCCCGCGGGGCAAAACGCAAATAATTGATTATTTTATCGAAGCCTGTAAAATTAACATATAAATTCATCCCTCATACTATATAACAGGTAGGCAAAACTTGCCGCTAATAGCCGCTTTTGCGGCGAAGGGAGGATATTTATGAACTGTCTTTGCAATCTTTTCGATAATAACAACTGCATCTGGATACTCGTTATTGCCTGCATTCTGATATGCTGCTGCAACGGCTGATGACCCTGTCCGAAGCGACGGGAAAGGCAGCTCCCGTAGGAAATAATGCCTCATAAGCAATGTCTGCCGGAAGTGAATATTTGTTTTTAAAATAACGGCGGCGGTTTTTCCTCCGCCGTTATTTTTGCTGTTTTCTTGTTATTTATGATATATATGTGTATTTTCTCTTGACAAAAATCGGTTTTTGGTATAAAATAATTACAGCAGAGCTTCGGCATAGCCGCGGCGATAAAAATTTGAAGGAGATACTATGAAAAAGTTTTTAGCTATTATTCTCACCATTGCATTTGCATTTACAATGGTACTGGCATTTACATCCTGCGGTGAAAAAGAACTTACCGTGGCAGAGCTTTATGCGGAGGCTTACAAAAAGACTTCCGAACTGGATTCGTTCGACGCAACCGCAAAAATGACAATCGCTGTTTCTTCCGAAGGCCTTTCCATGGATATTCCCGTGGAATACTCGATGAAAGCTTCCGGTCTGAAATCCGGCAAGATGCAGACGAGCGGCACAATGAAGATGACAGCTATGGGCATTTCTCTTGATATACCTTTCTATTCCGATGGTGAATATGTTTATATGAGCATGTTCGGTCAGAAAATGAAGCAGTCTGCAAAAGACAGCGAAGTAAATACCGATGAAATAACTGGTATTATCAAAAATCTTGACGAGCCTACTCTCAAGGACGCTACGGCTACCGACAATGAAGACGGTTCCAAAACGATAGAAATCGTATATGACGAAGAAAACTTCAAGAAAGTATTCAGCGATCTTATCGATTCCGTTATGGACAGCGTAGGCGCAGATGCCGCTACAGCTGAAGGCGTGAAGATAAACATTTCCAACATGAAGCAGAAAGTTACAATAAACGCCGACAAGTATATCAGTGCTACTTCGGTTTCCTTTGATATCGAAGTGGAAATTACAGAAGACGGCGAGACGCAGAACGCTAAGCTTTCTATGACGATGGATATCACATACAATAATATCGGCACAGAAGTTAAAGTGGACGTTCCCACGGATCTCGACCAGTATGAGGAATCTTCTTCTTTGCACGAATAATTAAACAGAGATGAAAAGCAAAAACTCCCGCCATCAAGGCGGGAGTTTTTTTGCATTTTGCTGAAATCTGTTTTCCTGTTTTTGAAATAGTATTATATGCATATCATCGACGAGAGTAAGATCAAAATTTGCATACACCTTTCCCGAAATGAACACAATGCCCGCTCCTTTGCAATTCCCTCATCAATCGGAAGATACAGCTCGCAGCTGTGCATTTTTTCTTTTACGGTTATATATTTCAGAATTCCAGTTTGGCTTCGATATAGGAAACGAGGTTTTCTATCTTTATGCGTTCCTGCTGCATTGTGTCGCGGTCACGTACCGTTACGCAGCCGTCTGTTTCGGAATCGAAATCATAGGTTATGCAGAAAGGCGTGCCTATTTCGTCTTCGCGGCGATAGCGCTTACCTATAGAGCCTGTTTCATCGTAATCAACGGCGAAATGCTTTGCGAGATTGTTGTGAATTTCCATGGCTTTGTCGCCGAGCTTCTTCGAAAGAGGAAGAACAGCCGCCTTGAAAGGCGCGAGCGCGGGATGGAAATGAAGCACCGTGCGTACATCGCCTCCCTCGAGAGCTTCCTCATCATAAGCTTCCGTAAGGAAAGCGAGGAACGAACGCTCTACGCCGAGGCTGGGTTCAACCACATAAGGAATATAGCGGGTATTCTTTTCGGGATCGAAATATGTGAGATCCTTGCCGGAGGTATTCTGATGCTGCGTGAGGTCGTAATCTGTGCGGTCTGCCACGCCCCAGAGCTCACCCCAGCCGAACGGAAACATAAATTCGAAATCGGTGGTAGCTTTTGAATAGAAGCAAAGCTCCTCGGGATCGTGATCGCGCAGGCGGAGATTTTCTTCCTTTATGCCGAGGCTGAGAAGCCAGTTTTTGCAGAAGGAACGCCAGTAAGAGAACCATTCGAGATCCGTATCGGGTTCGCAGAAAAATTCCAGCTCCATCTGCTCAAATTCACGCACGCGGAAAATGAAGTTTCCGGGGGTGATTTCGTTTCGGAAAGATTTGCCTATCTGACCGATACCGAAAGGCAGTTTTTTACGCGTGGTGCGCTGAACGTTTGCAAAGTTTACAAAAATGCCCTGTGCCGTTTCGGGACGGAGATAAACCGTATTTTTGGCATCTTCCGTGACGCCCTGGAATGTTTTGAACATCAGATTGAACTGACGGATATCGGTGAAATTGTGCTTGCCGCAGGTCGGGCAGGGGATATTGTTTTCTTCGATGAAATTTTTCATTTCTTCCTGCGAAAAAGCATCGATGGGTTTTTCGAGAGTTTTGCCTGTCTTTTCGCAGAAATCTTCGATAAGCTTGTCCGCACGGAAACGCTCTTTGCATTCGCGGCAGTCCATGAGCGGATCGGAAAAACCGCCGAGATGACCCGATGCCACCCATGTCTGCGGATTCATGAGAATAGCCGCGTCAAGACCTACATTGTAGGGGCTTTCGGTAACGAATTTTTTCCACCATGCCTTTTTGATATTGTTTTTCAGTTCTACGCCGAGGGGACCGTAGTCCCATGTATTTGCCAGACCGCCGTAAATTTCGCTGCCCGCAAATACAAAGCCGCGGTTTTTGCAAAGCGCGACGAGCTTGTCCATTGTTTTTTCGGTATTTTTCATATTTTTTTGTCCTCTGTATCTTTAGATTTTTTGTTTTTTGTCATGTCCATATAATCCTGCAGGATTATTTCAGCCGCGAGCGAATCGACTGTAGCGCGGTGATTTTTTGTTTTAATGCCGGATTCGCGCAGATATGTGTGCGCGATAACCGTGGTGCAACGCTCGTCATAAAGCGTGACGGGTATATTTCCGCACTGCGCTATTTTGTCGGCAAAAGCTATGCAGGCCTGTGCTTTTTCACCGAGGGAACCGTCCATATTCACGGGCTTTCCCACCACTATCAGCGAAATGCCCAGTTCTTTCGCCTTTGCGGCGATTTCCGCCGCGGCTTTGTCCGCATTATAGCTTTTTACGTTTCCGATGCCGTGCGCATACATTCCGAGATCGTCGGAAACGGCAAGACCCGTGCGCGCCGCGCCGAAATCAACTCCGAGAAGCTTATCTGCCATTTTTTCTCCTTATCAGAAACCGTTGCGGTTCAGATCCACTTTATTTTCGGAAATGTATTTATCCACATCGGCTTTGCTGGGGATATATTCGAGATTTCCGTTTGCCGCGCGGGCGAGAAGCGAAACTATCTGAGCATATCTGGCGGCGCGGACGGGATGACGGCTTTTGAAAAATTCATAAGCGAAAGCGCCTATGTATATCGGCGAGAAAAATTCCTTGCCCTCTGCCGCAGTGCGCAGAGTATGCGGAGCCTCGGCAAATTCATAAGTATTGCCGTCGTAAACAAAAGACACGCCTTTTTTGTTTATCACATAGAATTTCGCCTTTATTTTGGAGGAAAGCGAAATTATGGCGCGGACGGCTTTATCGGCATTGTCGGGGAAAAATCCCGTGAGATTATAAACCTCGTCCTCGGATATGATGAGCGCCTTGACATTTTTCAGGCTGTCAAGCGGCAGCTTTGCCGTATGTGAATTGTATTCGAGAATGAGATCGAGATTTTGTTCTGCTGCGCGGTTCAGCGCGTAAACGGCGAGATCCTCGTATTCCGTGCGTTTTACTATATGAACGCGCTTTTCGCCGCCGTCTTTATCCTCCGAAAGATCGTCGTCGGTGGAAATTTCCTCCTCCACCTCATGAGCTACGAGCAGAGGCTCCTGCGGGATGATCATCGCATCCGGATAAGATGCGAGAGCATTGTCGATATCTTCTCTGGAAATAAGCTCTCCCACGCCGCGGGAAATATAATCCGTATGCCCGCCGAGATCGTCGTAGAGCGTGACGCTCATGCCTGTCTGATATCCCTCTACCATTTCTATATTTTCGGTTATGATGCCGCATTTTTCATAGTAACGAGCTAGGCGTTCGCCGTTGGTATCCGCACCGAGCTTGGAGCAGAACGCGCAGGAGCCGCCCAGCTTTGCTATGGAAATCGCCGTGGAAACGCTTTTGCCGAATGCATGAAAACGGTAAGCGCCGCCCTCTATGGTATCGCCGTCTTTCTTTTTCGGATTAACCTTCATGCGCAGATTCATGTAGCTGTTTCCTATGACGAGAATTTTCTTGTCCATAATGATGCCTTCCTTATTTGTTTTATAAAATATATTTTATCATAGTATGCCGCTGTTGTAAATAGAAAAAAGCGAAAATAAGATAAATTTCACCTATTCGCGAAAAAGCTTTCTCCCGAGAGGAAGCAAAACTGCGCCGACCATATTTCCCGCAGTTATCACGAGCAGGCGGAGCATGGTTCCGGCATTTATCATGCGTGCGGCACAGAAATAAAACATATCCGCCACGCAGTGTTCAAATCCGCAGAGAATAAATATCGATATGGAAAGGAAAAGCACGATATATTTGCCCGCCTCATGCGGGATTTTTTTATATCCGTCCACACCGAAAAACATGAGAAGATTGCAGAAAATGCCCAGTATGAAAAGGCTTATGAGACTGTCACTCAGCCTTGCCTCGGTAAAAGTCACCGCTGTCTGCATTGCGGACATACGCGTGAGATTTGTCAGTGCGGCGACGAGCCATGTGCCGGCGAAATTTCCTATCCATGTGATGAGTAATATGATGAGATAAGACGGCGGATTTTCAAATATATATCCGTCTTTTCCCGTAAAAAGGAAAAAACCGCATGTGACCACCATAAAAAGCGCGAATGTAAAAAGCAGAGAGCCGAGATTTTTGTCGCTTATGCGACAATACATAAAACCGGCTATGCCGACGACAATGCCGGCAAAAACAGCTTTTACAAAAGCCGAAATATATTTCATTTTACCCTCCTTGAAAGGTATTTTTTTGTAAATATTTTACCATGCGTGACGATATTTGTCAAGGCTGGCACAATGAAAGAGGAAAAAATAAAAATGTACTTGCAAAAAGCAACGTTTTGTGATATCATATAATAACCGACAAAAATAAAAGCGGAGGCTTTATGAAATATACAATAGCTATATGCGAAAATTTTGATATACACGGAAACGCCGTGCAGTCAGTGCCGATTACCGAGGGACTGATAAACAGTACATACAAAATCACAACAGACGCGGGAAAGGACTATGTTCTCCAGAAAATAAATACAAATGTTTTCAAAAATCCCGATGAGCTGATGGCAAATATAGAAAACGTGACTGAATTTATGGCAAAAAAAGTCGACGATCCCGAGCGCGAAACGCTTACCGTGATAAAAACAAAGGACGGCGGGCTTTATTTTCGCGCGCAGGACGGCGGTTGCTGGAGAATGTATAAATTTATAGAGGGAGCGAAATCCATTCAGGCGGCGGAAAATGAATTTTCGCTTTACTTTGCGGCAAAGGCTTTCGGAAAATTCCAGCGCCTGCTCGGCGATTACGATGCGGCTTCTCTCTATGAAACAATACCGAATTTTCACAATACGGTGAGCCGTTTTGCCGATTTCAAAGCGGCTGTGGAAGGCGCTTCACCTGAACGCAGAGAAGAATGTGCCGCCGAAATAGAGAAAATATACGGGCTGGAGCCGTATGCTCATCTAATAGTGGATGGGCTGGCAAACGGCACATTGCCGCTTCGCGTTACTCACAATGATACAAAGCTGAATAATGTCATGCTCGACAATGTAACGGGCGAAGGCGTATGCGTAATAGATCTGGATACGGTAATGCCGGGGTCGCTCCTTTATGATTTCGGCGACGGCATACGTTTTGCCGCGTGCAACAGCGCCGAGGATGAGCGCGATCTTTCAAAGGTATATCACCGCCTCGATCTTTTCAGCCAGTATACGCGCGGTTTTCTCGAGGGTATAGGCGAGAATATCACGGAAAACGAGCGTGCTATGCTGCCCGTGTCCGCTGTGATTATGACTTACGAGCTGGTTTTGCGTTTTCTCGGAGATTATCTGAATGGCGATATTTATTTCAAAACGGCAGAGGACAGACCGAAGCATAATCTGGAGCGCGCTCGTGCTCAGTTGAAGCTGACTCTGGATACCATATCCAAGCTGGATGAAATGAAAGCCATAGTGGAAAAATATTCCGTTTCAAAATAAGAGGAAGTTTTCTTTGTGAAAAGAAATAAAAGCTGCGCTTTTCGTAAAGCGCGGAAAAGAAGCGGGCGGCTCTTGCCGCCCGTGTTTTTTTGTCCAGACGGGGACGGGCGTACTTTTTGCAAAAAAGTACACAAAAAAGTACTCTTTGCCAAGAGTGGGCGGGCGACTGCGGTCGCCCGAGGTACGATCGCGCTTTTGAGTGACCAAAAGCGCGGGAAAAGTCATCAAAGGAAGGCTCCTCGCCCTCCTTTGCAAACTAC
>CAKRQU010000012.1 GCA_934394585.1 uncultured Eubacteriales bacterium
TCGTAAAAGGCTAATAAATAGTATTCCCTAAATACTGAATATTTGGAAAAGGCTTCCCATTTCGGGAAGCCTTTTCTGATGCTGTTTTTGTCCCGACAGGGACGGGGTGTGCGCTTTTCGTAAAAGCGTGGGAAAAGTTAGTTTTTCTCCCGCAGGAGAACGGGGTGTACTTTTCTGTGAAGAAAAGTACCAAAAGTCAAAAAGAGGAAGGCATTCCTCTTTTGAACACCTTCTGTCGCCTTGCGGCGACCGGTGCGAACATACTGCCCCGACAGTCCGACCATAGACTGAACCGGAAGTATGGTTCAGACCCCCACTTAACACGGACTTTAGTATGTTCAAGTCAGAACTAAACTTTCCCCAACTCGATGTTCATTAAGTCATGCTCACTCCGTCAGAGTTTAGCCTACAGCGGGAAGCGTAGCTAAACTTTCGGCGTGCACCACCCACCCCGTCGAATCTGCTCGCTTTTTGCGGCATACTTTGTTCGCACGCGCGGTATGGCTGATGATATGATGAGCGATAGACAAAAGCTTTTTCACTCTGCCATCTATAGCACTTACTTGCCGCGCATTACTTTCCGCGGCTAACTCGACGGGGTGCGAGGTAGTTTGCAAAGGAGGGCGAGGAGCCCTCCTTTGATGACTTTTGCCGCGCTTTTGGTCACTCAAAAGCGCGACCCCCGTCCACGGGCGACCGCAGTCGCCCGCCCCTCTCTTGGGCAAGAGAAACTTCTTTTTGGTACTTTTGGTCACGCAAAAGTACACCCCCGTCCCCTTGCGGGGGACAAAGTAACTTTTGTTTCTTTGCCAAAAGAAAAACGAACACGGGCGGCATGTGCCGCCCGCTTCTTTTTCCGCTGTTCTTCCCAAAGAAAAGCGCTCTCATTTTTCATGCAGATATGCATATTTTTCTTTTGTAGCCATGCCGCCGCGTATATGGCGCTCCGCTTTGTTTTGCAGAAGTATGGCTTTTACCTGCGCATAAAGCGAAACGGATATATTTTTCAGGCGTTCGCTCACGTCTTTATGTACCGTTGATTTGCTTATCCCGAAATGCTCCGCCGCTTTTCTCACGGTGCCTTTTGTTTCACATATATACCGCGCGAGAATAACGGCGCGTTCGTCGCTGTTGTATGTCATGGTTCTACCGCCTTTCGGTTAAGGTGGACTTTGATATCATATATATTTTGATATCGGCGTCAATATACGGATTTTTCCGCTTGCCGCGAAAAAATTCCTTCATTATATATTGACAAATCGCCAGTGATATTGTATACTTGTATACAATAATACAACGGAGGCAAAACCAATGCTTGAAATATCATCAAAAACAAACCTGCTGGAGCAAAAATCCTACAGATACCAGCTTCAGGATATAGACGATCCGAATCTCTATCGCGACATTTATCCTTATGACGCCGTGCCGAAGGTACCTTTCAACCATCGCCGCGTTCCTATGGGCATGCCGGAACAGATATGGATAACCGATACCACTTTCCGCGACGGACAGCAGTCTGTAGAGCCTTATACGGTAAAGCAGATAGTGGATCTCTATAAAATGCTCGCTCGCCTCGGCGGTGAAAACGGAATTATACGCCAAAGCGAATTTTTTGTTTACAGTAAAAAAGACAGGGAAGCCGTGGAAAAATGTATGGAGCTCGGCTACAGATTTCCCGAGATAACCACATGGATCCGCGCAAACAAGGAGGATTTCAGGCTTGTCCGCGATATGGGTATAAAAGAAACGGGCATACTGGTATCCGCCTCCGATTATCACATTTTCAAAAAGCTGAAAATGAAGCGCAGTGAAGCTATGGATATGTATCTTTCCGCCGTGGCGGATGCTTTTGAGGCGGGAATAGTGCCGAGATGCCATCTGGAAGATATTACAAGAGCGGATTTCTATGGTTTTGTGGTGCCTTTTGTGAATAAATTGCAGCAGATGTCCAACGACGCGGGAATCCCCGTAAAAATCCGCGCCTGTGATACCATGGGCTACGGCATACCTTATACCGAGGTAGCTCTCCCGCGCAGTGTGCCGGGTATAATATACGGTTTGCAGCATTATTCCGATGTGCCAAGCGAAATGCTCGAATGGCACGGGCACAATGATTTTTACAAAGCCGTGGCAAATGCGGCTACGGCATGGCTTTACGGCGCCTGTGCGGTAAACTGCTCCATGCTCGGCATCGGCGAGAGAACGGGAAATATTCCGCTCGAAGCGATGGTGATGGAATACGCCTCTCTGCGCGGCACATTCGACGGTATGAATCCCACGGTGATCACGGAAATAGCGGAATATTTCCGTGATGAAATAGGCTATAAAATCCCGCCGATGACGCCTTTTGTCGGAAAAAATTTCAATGTGACAAAGGCGGGCATTCATGCCGACGGGCTTCTCAAGGACGAAGAAATATACAATATATTCGATACGAAAAAAATCCTCGGCAGGAGCGCGGGCGTGATGATAACGAAAACTTCCGGTCTTGCCGGCATAGCCTACTGGATAAATGACAATCTCCGTCTTTCCGGCGACAGAGCGGTGGATAAAAAAAGCCCGCTCGTTCTCGCGCTCAAGGGCTGGGTGGACGATATGTATGAAAACGGCAGACAGACGGCTATTTCCGACGAAGAGGTTATAGAAAAGATACGCGAAATAACAGGCGGAAAAATTTAAAGGAGGCTCGGAGATGGAGACGCAAAAAACCGTATCCATGGCAGACAGGGTTTTTGATATGCTGGAGGATGATATTCTCAGCGGGAAATATGCCGCGGGGGAAATGCTGACAGAACTGAAGCTCTGCACGGAATTGCAGGTTTCACGCACGCCCGTGCGCGAGGCGCTGAAGCGGCTGATGCAGGAAAATCTTGTTTACGAAACAGGCAAAGGAATGGCTGTATGCCGTTTCGACGAGGACGATATAAACGATATATATGAAATCCGTTCGCGCATAGAGGGGCTTGCTTTTTCTATCTGTGCGGAAAAAATAACGGATGAGCAGCTGAAAAAGCTGCATGACACGCTGGAATTGCAGCTTTTCTATGCAAATCGCCATGCGCCCGACGGCATGCGCGATACGGACAGCGAATTTCACAAGCTGGTTTACGAATACTGCGGCAGCAGGACGCTGATGGAAATACTGGAAAATCTGCACCGCAAGGTGCGGAGATTCCGCAGGCTTTCCGTAGAAAACGACGCGCGCGCAAAGGCGGCGGCAAAAGAGCACGAAATGATATACGAAGCGCTGGCGGCACATGACAGCGCAAAGGCGGAAAAGCTCGCGACGGAGCATATAAAAAATGCTCGCGACAGCATCCTCGCCGCGATAAGAATGAATAAGGAGAATATATAATGGGACTGACGATAGCACAGAAAATAATAAAAGAACATCTCGTCGGCGGCGAAATGAAGGTCGGCAGTGAAATAGCGCTGAAAATAGATCAGACGCTGACGCAGGACGCGACGGGCACTATGGCTTATCTCGAATTTGAAGCGATAGGCGTACCGAGGGTGAAAACAAAAAAATCCGTGGCTTACATAGACCACAATACATTGCAGTCCGGTTTTGAAAATGCGGACGACCACAGATATATTCAGTCCGTGGCGAAAAAGCACGGAATATACTTTTCACGGCCCGGAAACGGTATATGCCACCAGGTAAATCTGGAGCGTTTCGGCATTCCGGGCATGACGCTCATCGGTTCCGACAGCCATACGCCTACGGGCGGCGGTATAGGAATGCTTGCTTTCGGTGCGGGCGGACTTGATGTCGCCGTGGCTATGGGCGGCGGCGCATACTGCATAACCATGCCGAAAATGATGAAAATAAATCTCACCGGCAGGCTTCGCCCGTGGGTGAGTGCCAAGGACGTGAGTCTGGAGCTTCTCCGCATTCTTTCCGTAAAGGGCGGAGTGGGATATATAATAGAATGGGGTGGGGAAGGCATAAAAACGCTTTCCGTTCCCGAGAGAGCCACGATAACCAATATGGGCACGGAGCTGGGAGCCACCACATCCATTTTCCCCTCGGATGAAGTGACGCGCGATTTTCTGCGCGCCGAGGGCAGAGAAGCGGACTATACGCCGATTTCGAGCGATGCCGATGCCGTATACGACAGAGTGATAGATATAGATCTTTCCTCGCTTTCGCCTCTGCTCGCCTGCCCGCACAGCCCCGATAATATAAAACGCGCCGACGAGCTTTCAAATATAAAGGTAGATCAGGTATGCATAGGCTCGTGCACAAATTCATCTCTGCGCGATATGCTCAGAGTAGCCGCTATTCTGCGCGGCAGACATATAGCGGAAAATGTGAGCCTTTCCGTTTCGCCCGGGTCAAAGCAGGTATTGACCATGCTCGCCGATTGCGGCGCACTCTCCGATATACTCGCCTCCGGTGCGAGATTGCTGGAATGCGCATGCGGTCCCTGCATAGGCATGGGATTTTCTCCGAACAGCGGCGGCGTTTCTCTGCGCACATTCAATCGCAATTTTGAGGGAAGAAGCGGCACGCGCGATGCGCAGGTTTATCTCGTTTCTCCCGAAATAGCCGCGGCATCCGCGCTCACGGGATATATTACCGACCCGAGAACTCTCGGCGATTATCCCGAAATAACCATGCCGGAAAGCTTTCGCACGGATGACAGCGCGGTGCTCGCCCCCGCAAGCGAAGCCGAAGCGGAAAATGTCGAAATTCTGCGCGGTCCGAATATAAAGCCTCTGCCGGAAACAGCTCCTCTCGCCGACAGCATCCCGGCACAGCTCACGATAAAAGTCGGCGACAATATCACCACCGACCACATAATGCCCGCGGGCGCAAAAATACTGCCTTACCGCTCCAATATACCGCATCTTTCGAAATATTGCTTTGAAGTATGCGATCCGACGTTCCCCGAGAGGGCGAAAGCGGCGGGAAAAAGCATAATTGTCGGCGGCGTGAACTACGGTCAGGGTTCTTCACGCGAGCATGCGGCGCTCGTGCCGCTTTATCTCGGCGTGAAAGCCGTTATTGCCAAGAGTTTCGCCCGCATACATATATCAAATCTGATAAATGCGGGTATATTGCCGCTCACTTTCGAAAACGAGGCGGACTACGATAAATTCGCGCAGGGCGATATGCTCGTGCTTTCCGATATATTTGCCGGACTGGACAGCGGCAGAATAACGCTCACCGACGAAACGAACGGCGAAAAAGCCGTGCTTTGCTGTAATTTCTCCGAGCGGCAGAAGGATATTCTGCGCGCGGGCGGACTGCTCAGCTATACAAAAACCTGCGGAGGAAACAAATGAAGACAGACGAAAAATATATAAAAGAAGCGGCGGCACATTTTGAAGCGCTTATGCGTTCGCAGCTCGCACGTTGCGAAAAAATGGAGCACGACAGCGAAAAAACGGATTTTTCCTCGCTCGATAAGATAGTGATAGGCGTATGCGACGGCGACGGCATAGGTCCGATAATAATGAAGCAGGCGGAAAAGCTGCTTTCCGTCATTCTCGCCGACGAACTGGCGACGGGCAGAGCAGAGCTGCGCCGCATAGATGGGCTGACTATAGAAAACCGCCTCGCCCTCGGCAAATCCGTGCCGGAGGATACGCTCGCCGCGATAAAGGAATGCCATGTTTTGCTGAAAGGTCCGACGACTACGCCGAAAGGCGGCAGCATGGAAAGCGCAAATGTTACGCTCCGCCGCGAGCTTGATCTGTATGCAAATGTGCGCCCTGTCTGCATACCGGAAAAGAATATAGACTGGATTTTCTTCCGCGAAAATACGGAGGGCGAATATGTTCTCGGTTCAAAAGGAATCGAAATACCCGGAAAGCTGGCATTCGATTTCAAAGTGACTACCGATCTCGGCACAAAAAGAATAGCCAGAGCCGCTTTTGATTATGCCAAGGCAAACGGGAAAACGAGTGTTTCCATAGTGACCAAAGCAAATATAATGAAAAAAACGGACGGAAAATTTTCCGCGCTGTGCAATGAGATTGCCGCGGAGTATGAAGGCATCACCGCGCAGGACTGGTATATCGATATAATGAGCGCAAATCTCGTAAATGAAGATATACGAAGCGCCTTTCAGGTGTTTCTGCTGCCGAATCTCTACGGAGATATCATCACCGATGAAGCGGCGCAGATTCAGGGCGGCGTAGGCACGGCGGGAAGCGCCAATATCGGCGACAGATATGCCATGTTTGAAGCGATACACGGAAGCGCGCCGAGAATGATGGAAGAGGGACTGGGCGAATATGCAAATCCCGCAAGTATTTTCAAGGCTTGCGAAATGTTGCTGCGTCATATAGGAAAAAGCGACAAGGCGCAGAGGCTCGCCTCTGCCATGCGCGTATGCACGGAAAAGGAAAAAGCCGTGGTTGTCACGGGAAACCGCGACGGCGCCACATGTGCCGATTTCGGCGAGTATGTGATAAAGACATATCTTCAAATGTGAAGGATAAAGGCAAAAAATCCACGGGAAATCCCGTGGATTTTTATTTTTATTCGGCGACTCGTGCGAACATACTGCTCCCACAGTCCGACCGTAGACTAAACCGGAAGTATGGTTCAGACCCCCCGCTTAACACGGACTTTAGTTTGTGCAGATTTAATCTTTAGTTACCACGTTTCGATGTCCATCAAATCATGCTCTCTCCGTCGGAGTTTAGCCTATAGTGGGAAGTATAGCTGAACTTTCGGCGTGACACCACCCACCCCGTCGAATCTGCTCGCTTTTTGCGGCATACTGTGTTCGCACGTGCGGTATGGCTGATGATATGATGAGAGATAGATAAGGGCTTTTCGATTTGCCATCTATAGCACATACTTGCCGCGCATTACTTCCCGCGGCTAACTCGACGGGGTGCGAGGTAGTTTGCAAAGGAGGGCGAGGAGCCTTCCTTTGATGACTTTTGCCGCGCTTTTTGTCAGTAAAAAGCGCGACCCCGTCCATGGGCGACCGCAGTCGCCCGCTTCCTATTCTTTGCGAAAAGAATGACTTTTCCCCGCGCTTTTACAAAAAGCGCGACAACAAAAAATCCACGGGAAATCCCGTGGATTTTTACTTTTCTTTGCCGAAAATTCAGTTTATGCTGTTTGTCACTGCGGTGGAAAGCCCCTGCATAGCGGCATCCATGTCTATCGTGCAGGTTTTTTCTATATCGAAAAGTCCCTTTTTCTCTGCCACTCTCATTTCAATCAGAGGAACCATTTTTTCGATTACTTCACCATACGAATATTCTTTCATCACGTCGGTGCCGGTATTTATCACAAATGTGCAATCTTTATAGTCGAGAGCGAATGATATGGATTTCAGCTCTATTCCCGAAGCAATAAAATCGGAAACAAAATTGCATATATATCCGATAAACTGATTGGGATTCATGCCGTCTTTCATTTTTATGCGATAAATGCTTTCCGTGGTATTGAGCGTATATTCATCGGAAAGCGGTATCGTGCGGAAGCTGTAATTTGTGGCATTATCCTCATAGATATTCAGCCATGTGATATCCTCTACGGCTTCCGAATAGTCATGGATCAGATAAAAATCGCATATCTGCTTTTTCATCGTGGCATTTGCTCTTTCCACAGAATAGCTGTCTGTGATGAGCACGGAAGAATATACATAAATTTTGAAAGTGATTCCGTCATTTACACATCTTGCAGTAACATCGTATCTGCCGTTTGTTTCTTTATTCTGAGTGTAATCAATGTATTCGAAATCGTAATCATCTCCGTATTTGTCATGGAGAAAATTCAGTACCTTTTTCTGTACGCTTTTGCTCGGTGAACATCCGGCAAATACAAAAACAACAGACAAAGCAAGCACAAGGCACACAAGCCTCAAAATTGTTTTTTTCATGTTGTTACCCTTTCTTTACGCCATCCGCATTTACGGAAGCGTATACTGCTGCCGCGAGAGCCTTTACCATGTCGTCGAGCGGCATCGCAAAAGCGCGCGGGTCGGTCTGCGGGCTTTTTTCATAAGGCAGATGGATAAAGCCTGCCCGCATATTTCTTTCTTCTTTTCTGTTTTTATAAAGCGCATGATAGAGAATATCGTTGCAGAGATATGTTCCGGCGGAAAATGAATACGATACGGGAAGCCCGGCTTTTTTTATCGCATCGTATATATTCCGGAAATCGAATGTTGAAAAATATGCCGCGTCGCCGCAGGGTACGCATTCCGTTTCGCACGGAATATCCGACCCGTCGGGATAAAGTCCGTCATTGTCACGCAGAGCGCCGCGCAGATTTATCGCCACGCGCTCTATGCGTATTCTGTCCGAACCGCCGGCAAGCCCCGTCATTATCACGACATCGGGGGAAAAAACGGATATTTCTCTTTCCAAAGCCTGCGCCGCGTTGCTCCATACAACAGGCAGGTAAAGCTTTGATATCATTGCGTTTTCAATATCGGGTAAGGCACGCACGGCTTTTTCGGACGGATTTGTTTCATTTCCGCCGAAAGGGGAAAATCCGGTGATAAGAACCTTTGTCATGGCGCAGGACATGCCTTTCCTTATAATTTCTTTTATTTTAATAGTTTTTTTCGAAAAAGTCAATACTTTTTTGTAAAGTGAGCCGTATCGGTAAACACATTGTATCATAATGAAATGCAGACAGGGAAATTTTTCTCTCCCTCATTATTATATTACGCCGATTTGCGAAATATGTAGAGTAAGAGGAGAAGCCTTTGGCAAAAATCGAAATACAAAATATAATGATAACAGGGGATGATATGACGACGCTTATTGTCATAATTTGGCATACGTTTTATTTTTTTCCCTGATTAATAAAGGAGCAAAAACGGTAAGAATATATTTACGGGAATTTCCCGCAAAACTATAAAAAACAAAGAGAGTGTGAAAAAATGACCGTAAAACGAGGAGATATATTTTACGCCGATCTCAGTCCCGTGGTGGGCAGTGAGCAGGGCGGTCTGCGTCCTGTTCTGATAGTACAGAACGATGTCGGAAACAAATACAGCCCTACGGTTATTGCTGCAGCCATAACAAGCAGACTTGACAAGGTCAAGCTACCTACTCATATAGATGTTTATGCCAGCAATTTCGGACTCGCAAAGGATTCCGTGATACTTCTGGAGCAGATAAGGACAATAGACAAAAGACGTCTGCGCGAAAAAATGGGGCATCTCGACGAATTACTTATGCAGAAAGTAAATGACGCGATAACGGTGAGCTTCGGGCTCGGAAACACAAAAGCGGAAGAAATCCCCGCCTCTGCCGAGGCTGCTTCCGATACCGTCACGGCATAAATCAAAAAGCGGTGAGCAAATCCGTGCGCGCCGCTTTTTATTTTTTTGAAAATCCTTTTTTGATGTTGACTTTCGCTTTGGCGGATGGTAATATATATTTGCACTACGCCATGAAAAAATGCGGAGGTAAAAATTTATGAGAAATCATTATGAAGCCCAACTCAGACTGTTTGAAAAAGGCTTTGAAGTCTATTACAAAAGATTTAAAGCCGCAGGTGCGGAACACGCCGCCGAATATTTTCAAAATCCCATGCTTGATTATCATGAAACATCTCTGGATGTCTTTCTTGCATCGCATGCCGCGCGCGGCTACTATTATCCGGACACGAAATATACCGGTGATGAATTTCTTCTGGATACGGCGATCGGACTTTTCGAAAGATACCGCAAAAGCATTCATTCCGACGGTTCCACCGATCTTCGCCAGACGAATTTTCACGATCCGGCGCAGGTCGGCTTTATAGTGCGCGATCATATAAGCGTGATAGATCTCGTGTCGCGCTTTTCTCATCACAGCGAAAAGGAAGAGCGGCTTTTCGCCCTGCTTCTCGATATACTGAAAGTCCACGGAGAAGCCATGGTAAATCTGGGCTTTCATACGCCGAATCACAGATGGGTCATATCTTCCGCGCTTTCGATAGCGTATAAATATACGGGGGACAAGCGTTTTCTCGATACGATAAACCGCTTTCTCATGGAGGGCGTGGATTGCGACGAATACGGTGAATATACGGAAAGATCCACCGGAGTTTACAATCTGATATGCAATAAATCGTTTATCGTGCTCGGCACATTCCTCGGCGACGAATCGTTTTTCGTATATCCCGTGAGAAATATGAAGCTGATGCTCAGCTATTTTGAGCCGGACAATACTATATGCTCGCTCAATTCCTCGCGCCAGGACAAAAATATGCGGCGCCCCGCGAATATATATTATCATATTTTCGCTTTTCTTGCTTTGCAGCAAAAGGATCCCGTATTTGCATGGTATGCGGATAAAATGCTCGAAGCCGACGAAATGAAATCGGCACTCGGCGAAGCTGCGGGCAACTCGGAAATTCTCGATATGCTCCTCGCAAAACCGGACATAATAGATAATTACAGGGATATAGAGCCGCAACCTCCCTGTGCCGACAGGGATATTTTCCTGCCGAACAGCGGAATAGCGCGCTGCTACAGGCAAAACGGCAATATGACCGTCACCGTGATAAAACAGCGTCAGCCAGTATTTTTGCAGCTGCAATACGGCGCGCACGTCGTACAGCTCCGTTTTGCGGGCGCTTTTTTCGGCGATCCGCATTCGCAATTCCGCGCCACGGAAATAATAAAAACGGAAAAAGGCTACAGGCTCGTCGATGACGAGCTCGCGGGATACCGCTCCCAGTTGGATGAAAAGCCCGAAACCTCCGATTGGCACAGGATGGACCACAGCCGCAGAAAGATAATAAATATTCAGGAATTTTGCACGGCGATGGATATAGAAATCCTCGACGACGGCATAGCACTGGAAATAGAATCCTCTTCCTGCGAGGGCATACTGACAAAGCTGGAAACCGTTTTCGAACCGGGCGGCAGATACGATACCGAAGATACCGCGGCGATAACGCGCGCGGGTGACTATGTCCTGCTCAAAAAGGGAGGGGCATCATACACATTTGCCGACCATGCTTCTTTTATGCTGGACGGCGGATTTTACGCACATTCTTATGCAAAAGATATGCGCGGCGCGGCGCCGACCGATCAGAGCGGTTTCACCGTGGTGATGACGGCTTCCACCCCGCAGAAAAACAGACTGGAAATACGCATCGGGCGCGACGGCTACAGAAAATTCGCCTGCGGCGACGCAAAATAATGTATATTTTGTAAATTCGGATAAAAATGCTTGTACTGTGTAAATTTTTGTGGTATACTGTTTAAAATACAAGTGCGGAAATGCCGCACGAAATAAAAAAGGCTCTGTTTGTCGCTGAGCCGGAAGGAAATGTAAATGAAAAAGATTTTGTGCCTTGCTTTGGTGGCAATTTTCATGTTTTCGCTGGTTTCATGCGGAAAATTCAATCATGAAAAAGCCGATTATTCTGAATATATCAAAGCTTTTTCCCCTGCCGATATCACGCTGGATATGATAAAGGACGACTATGAGGCTTCCAGAAAGCAGATAGCGCAAACATATTCGCAATTCAATGTATACGATTCTTATGCGATGGATTTCAAAGTGAGCGCGAATATAATAGGCGCGGATGAAAACGATAAGGAAACCAAAAGCAAATATCTCGCATGGAGCTTTGACACGGATGAAAACTATATAAAAAATTATTACGTGGGCAAAGACGAAGCAAACAGAGATTTTGACAATGCGATAATCTACAATATAACAAAGACCGGCGATATTTCCGACGCGACATACCGCACTGTGACTTACGGAACTGAATTTACTTTCAGAATGGATATTCCCGCAGATTACGCCAAGGAAGAAGTGGCGGGCAAAACGGTGGCTTTCACCATAACACCCGTGGCTGTATATACATCCATTTATGCCGATCCCGAAATAATATTCGGCGTGGCTGAAGCTCTTTCGGGTATATCCGGCGCAGAAAAGGCAGAGGGCGAAACAGTCGCTCTGGGCGATATAATCACGCTCGATTACAAAGGCACGCTCAACGGCGAAGCTTTTAACGGCGGTTCTTACGAGGATTATACGATGCGCCTCGGTTTTGCAAGCTTTGTAGCGGGATTTGAGGATGCCATAGTCGGTCACAAAGTGGGCGAAACATTTACAATAGATGTGACATTCCCCGAAAAATACGGCGATGATTCTCTCGCGGGCAAGGAAACCCGCTTTGAAATAACACTGCATAAGGCATACAGATTTTCCGATGAATTCATAAAGGAAAATACCGATTACGATACGATGTGGGATTTCAAAAACGCAATGCGCCTTCAGTATCATGCGATGTATGTGGCAACTGATATCCTCTGCGACAAATCCGAAGTAATAAAATATCCCTCTTCGCTTCTCAGCTCTTACAAATATATTTTCAAAACAGAAGCTGAAAATCAGGTAAACTATTACTACAAAAATTATTATCAGAGCCAGGGCTACACCCTCAAGCAGACAGCGGCTGAAATGTTCCCGAACGGCGGCATAAAAACTTATGCCGAAACAAAGGGCAAGCAGCTCGTACTGAAAGACCTCGTATGCTCCGACATACTCAGAAAAAACAATGTGGAAATAGACGCTGCGAAATTCCAGGGATATATAGATTATCTCTGCACCACGCTCAATACCGGCGACAGCGTTCAGTATACGGCTGATGACCTGATAAACAATTACGGCAAAGACAGACTCCTCGTGGACGCAAAATCTTATTTCTCCGCACAGGTGATATATTCTTCCATGACATGCCTGCCATTTGCAGTGGCTTATGTTGTGCTTTATTAAGACGACGGCATTTTTTACGGCACGGTAAAGACTTATTCTTTGCCGTGCTTTTTTTGTCGGACAAAAATGGTGAAAACATATTGAAAAATTTACCGTAATATGGTAATATAATATATAATACATATAATATGCGGTTTTTGCGCATGAGGAACGGAGAAATTTTATGGAAAACAGCATTGAAGAATATTCCGTGAAGCTGAGAGAGCTGGTAAACGAATTCAAGCTCGAAATAATGTACGTCCCCGAAAATTACGATGATATACTTATCTACAGCTCCGCTGTGAACCGTCCCGGTCTTGCGCTGAACGGTTTTTACGATTGTTTTGACCATAAAAGAATACAGCTGATAGGTCATGCGGAGCATCAGTTTTTGTCGTCCGTCTCCGCGGAAGACAGGCAGTACAGGATGGAGCGCCTCGCCGCGCACAATCCGCCCGCGCTGGTGATAACATCGGGGCTTCCCGCATTTGACGAAATAATAAACGTATGCCGCAAATATGGTCTGCCTCTTTTCAGGACGACATATACCACATCCGGCTTTCAGTCCGCGGTGATAGCTTCGCTGAATATCCATCTCGCGCCGCGTATACGCCGCCACGGCGTTTTTGTGGAGGTTTACGGCGAGGGAATACTCATCCTCGGCGACAGCGGCATAGGCAAAAGCGAAACGGCGATAGAGCTGGTAAAGCGCGGACACCGCCTGATAGCGGATGACGCCGTGGAAATAAAGCGCGTTTCCGAAAAGACGCTCGTCGGTACGGCTCCGGAAATAATAAAGCATTACGTTGAGCTGCGCGGCATAGGCATAGTGGATATACGCCGCATATTCGGCGTGGGCGCCGTAAAGGAAAGCGAAAAGATAGATTTCATAATCAAGCTGGAGCACTGGAATCAGGACAAAGTTTACGACAGACTGGGACTGGAGCAGGAAACAACAAATATCCTGGGGCTGGATATCCCTACAAATACGATACCTGTTCAGCCCGGAAGAAACCTCGCGATAATAATAGAAATAGCGGCTATGGAAAGCCGCCAGAAACGCATGGGTTACAATACAGCGGCGGAATTCAACAAAAATCTCACGGAGCATCTTCGCAGACAGGCGGAGCAAAACAATAAAAAATAAACAAGAGGATTTTTCACATGGTAAAAAACCGTAATTACGGAAAGATCGCGGCTCTGCATGCGGCGCTGTTACTTATCGTCGTTCTCGGAGCTCTGAATATGAAGCTTGGCAGAGTGACTGCATTTCTTTTCATACTCCTTGCGGCGTCGGCTTTTTCGTCGATTTTGCTCCTCAGCGCGAGCAAACTGAACTATATCACGGTTATCCCCGTGGCGCTGATATCGTATTTCATATCGAAAAATATATTTTTTGCGGTCTTTTCCGTGACGGTGGTTATCGCGGGAACTCTGCTGGCGCAGGGGCTTCGCCGCGACAGACCGAGAATATCCGTGATAATAAATGTCGCGCTTTTCTCCGGAATATTTGCCGCCGTGCTCATGCTCGTCGCTTATCTTTGCAGGGGAGGCTCCTTTGCAAAGCTCCCGTCGGATATACTCGCCTTTTTTGAAGGCGTGAAAACCGCTCTGACGGAGAATATCGGCGCGCAACTCGACGAATATCTGAAGCGCGTTTACGAATCGGCGGCAAGCTCCGGCACGGACGTAGCGCAGATTATTACTTCCGAATCCATAATAGACGGCGTCGTGGAAAATTTAAAAATAATGTCCGTCGCTATCATCGTGGTGTGGGTGAATACATGCGCTTTCATAGCTTTTTATGCGGCGGTGGGCTTTTCCAAGCTTTTCGGATTTTACGATCTGCTGCCGAAGAAAAACGGAGTTTTCCTTCCCAGCCGCGCGAGCGCGATAATCTTCGCCGTTTCGTACATTTTTATGCTCATATCCTCGCGTTTCGCGCAAAATGCGTATTTTGTTTATTGCCTTTACCTCGTGTGTCTGAATCTTTCATGGATATTGCTCCCCTGCTTTGTCGTGATGGGCGTGAAAAGCCTCGTCATACGATATAAAAAGCGCGCCACGAGAAAAGGCGCCGTGCTCATCACAGCGCTCTGCGCGGTTTTTGCGCTGACGGGGATAGGAATATTGCTGGCGGTTTATCTGATAGCATTTGTCGGCGCGGCGGACACTATGGGAATATATAAATTTCTGAAATCGCGCCGCTCCGGAAACGATGAAAACGACGGAAACTGAAACCGATTTTATTTTATAAATCAAAGGGAAGTGAAAACGTATGCCACAAAAGAAAAGAAATGCCCCTGTAAAAGGTCGCATCGGTATAGGCGGGATAATCTGCGCCGCTTTTGCCGTGATAGCTTTTGCTTTTTGCGTGATTTTAATGTCATATACGGATATCGCGCCTGTCGATATTGTGCTCACGGCACTCGCGATATATGCCGTATCGGCTGTCATCACAATAATCTGCTGCTTTGCGATAAGCGGTTCGGCAAAGGCGAAAATAACCGATATGAAAGGCTCTGTTTTCGGCACACTTACGCTTGATTTCATACAAAAGCTGGATATGCCCACGCTCGTATGCGATGACAAAGGCAAAATAGTATGGTATAATCCGGCGCTTTCCGCAAATTTCAAAAGTCACAGCGTGCTGTACGGAAAATATATCGACAATATCTGCGATGCCACATTGGAGCGCATAATAAAATGCGAGGATCCGAACGGAGCGGAGGTTTCGTTTGCATCGGCTTACGATGCGGATGAAAACGAGCATACCGTTTTCCGCGTGAAGGGCTATGCCGTAAATTCAAAGGGCAAAACCTACTATATGACGATATTCAACGATATTTCCGAGCTGAAAGGCGCCTACAGAAAAATAGACGACGAAGACACCGTAGTGGCTTTTGCCATGATAGACAATATCGATGAAATAATGCAATACAGCCAAGGCATAGACAACAACGCGATTTTCGAAGTATTTTCTCTGCTGAAACGCGACATGGACGCCATAGGCGGAGTGATAAAGGAATATAACAGAAACCAGTTCGCGCTGTTTTTTGCCGCGAAATATCTGGAAAAATTCGAAAAAGAGCGCTTTTCCGTCCTTGACGAAGTGCGCGAAATAAATATGGGCGATTCTGTCCTGCCCGTCACCATTTCGATAGGTATAGGCAAAATAAAAGGCACACTCGCCGAGAAATCGAGATTTACGCAGGCGGCGCTCGACCTCGCGCTGCAACGCGGCGGCGACCAGGTCGTGATAAAAACGCAGGACGGCGTGGAATTCTACGGCGGCAAGACAAAGACCGTGCAGAAGCGCACCAAGGTCCGTGCCAGAGTTATAGCAAACGAGCTTCTGATGCTGATGAGCGGAAGCGACAACGTGATAGTGATGGGGCACAAATATGCCGATTTCGACGCATTCGGTTCGTGCCTTGCCATAGTTCAGCTCGCGAAATTCTGCGGTGTAAAGGCTTATGTGGTGACGGACCGCTCCGATAAAAATCTGGCTGGTTGCTTTGCTTTGCTTTCGCACAATGCGGAATACCGCGATATATTTGTAGACCGCGCAGAGGCGCAGGATCTCATAACGGGGACATCGCTCGCGGTGATGGTGGATGTAAACAATATCAATTTCTGCGAGGCACCCGATGTGGTAAACAACGCAAAAAATGTGGTTATCATTGACCACCACAGAAAAACGGCGGAATTTGCCATTCAGCCCAATATAGTTTATATAGAGCCGTCGGCTTCTTCGGCGGCGGAGCTTGTTTCGGAATTGCTGGAGCAGGTGCTCCCGCAGGGTGCGCTTTCAAAGGAAATAGCGGATCTGCTTTTCGCCGGCATGCTTCTCGATACGAAACAATTTACGCATAATACGGGCGTGCGCACATTCGGCTCGGCGCTTTATCTGCGCGGAGAAGGAGCAAGCCCGCTGGATGCGAATGCGCTTTTCAAAACGAGCATACAGGATTTCCTCACGGAGGCGAGATTTGAAAGCAATGTGGTTATTCACCGCTCGGTGATAGCGATAGCTTTCAATAATGAGCAGAGTCTTTCGGCGGTTTCCCGCGTGAATGCGGCGAAAGCGGCGGACAGGCTTCTCCGCGTGGAGGGCGTGCTGGCAGCTTTTGCAATATGCAAAATAGGCGATACGGTGCATATATCCGCGCGCTCGGAAAGTAGCATAAATGTTCAGCTCATACTTGAAAAAATGGGCGGCGGCGGTCATTTTGACGCGGCGGGCGCTCAGATGAGCAATGTATCCATCCAGGACGCGCTGGCTACGCTTCGCGCCTGCATAGACGAATATCTCGATGAAAATATGTAATATATAATGAAAAAAGCGGGTGTATGCCCGCTTTTTTTCAACTCGGCAAATAATACCAAATCCACCGCAGAAACCACGGCATCCACTGCCGATACGGTAAAACCCGATCCAAAATCCGAATCCGGCGATAATATTTTCTCGGGCAAGACAGCTATAGAAACCATTCTCGATAAAATAATCGCCGCGAGACAGAAATCGAAAAAGGTGATGATTACGGTATCGCCGGTATCGGATGCTGTCATCTCGCAGTGGATGAGGACAGCTGCGAAACCATGTTCGGACTCGGCGTCAACGAATTCCGGCAGTACATAGATGTGTAGCTATGGAATCCAAGCCCGAGGGCAGCTGGTTTACGCCTTCACTGCATCAAACCCGAGATCGTCGAGCGCTTCTACGGCTTTTTTTACGCAGCCGTCGCATCCGTCTATCGTGACGGTTTTTTTCTCCAGCGAAACGGAAAATTTCAGTCCTGCTTCGGAAAGAGCCTTTTCTATCCTTGCCACGCAGTGCGGGCAGTGCATAGCCTCTACTTTAAGTACTGTCATTTTTGATTTCCTTTCTGCCTTATCGGCTTTTAAATTTTTTTCAGTATATTTATCAGTTCATCTATACTCGAATCGTCGCCTTCACGCAGGTCGTGCGCCACGCAGGTTTTCATATGGCTCGCTATCATTTCGCGCATGAAAGCTTCCAGTGCGCTTTTCGCGGCGCAAGCCTGCGTCAGCACATCTATGCAGTAGGCGTCATTATCTATCATGTTGCGCAGTCCTCGGATCTGCCCCTCTATACGGCTCAGACGGTTTTGCAGAGCGCGATGCTCCGCGACAGAGCGTTCCTTTTTTCTCACGCAACATGGGCATACATCTTTTTCGCTCATAATTTTTTACCTCTCAGACGCAGGGCGTTGCATACCACGCAAACCGACGAAAGCGACATCGCAAGTCCCGCTATCATGGGATTGAGCAGAGGACCGCCGAAAGCATAAAGCACACCTGCCGCCACGGGGATTCCTATAGTATTGTAGCAAAAAGCCCAGAAGAGATTTTCTTTTATATTTGTTATGGTATAGCGGCTGAGCTTTATCGCGCGCCATACATCGACGAGATCGCTTTTCATCAGCGCGATATCGCCCGATTCTATTGCTATATCACTGCCGTTTCCTATGGCGCAACCCACGTCGGCGCTCGTCAGTGCGGGCGCATCGTTTATGCCGTCGCCCACCATCATTACCACATTGCCTTTCTTGCGGTAATCTTCCACTATTCTCGCCTTGTCCTCGGGGAGAGCCTCGGCGATTACTTCATCCACGCCCGCTTCTTTTCCTATATAATCGGCGGCGGCGCGGTTGTCGCCCGTGAGCATAACGGTTTTTATGCCGGATTCACGCAGCTTTGATATCGCTTCGCGACTCGTTTCCTTTATCGTATCTGCTACGCTGATTATACCGATAACTTTGCCGTCGGCTATCACGCTCATCGGTGTCTGTCCCTTTGCAGCGAGAGTATCGGCATCCTGCACGAGCGGGTTTTCCGCTGCCGATTCTGCTGTCAGGCGGCTGTTGCCTATCTGTATATCCTTGCCGTCCACACTGCAACTTATTCCTTTTCCCGAAATGGCGCGGAATGAAGAAACGTTCTTTTTGCCTGCGCCTTTGCTTTCCGCATAAGCCACTATCGCTTTTGCGAGGGGATGCTCCGAGAGAGATTCCGCCGAGGCGGCTATGGAGAGAAGCTCGCTTTCGCGCGTGCCTTCGCCGCATATCACGGTGGTTACTTCGGGTTCGCCTTTTGTTATGGTTCCTGTCTTGTCGAGTATCACGACGTTTGTTTTATGCGTTATTTCCAGTGTTTCGCCGCTGCGTATCAGTATGCCGTGCGATGCGCCGAGTCCCGTGCCCACCATTATCGCAGTAGGCGTGGCAAGACCGAGCGCACAGGGGCAGGCTATGACGAGTACGGATGTGAATACTTTAAGTATAAATGCGATATCTTTTCCCGCGATAGCCCAGATTACGGCAGCCGCCACTGCTATGGAAATTACAGTGGGGACAAAAATCCCCGCCACTTTGTCGGCTGTTTTTGATATGGGCGCCTTTTTACCCTGCGCATCCTCCACAAATTTCACTATTTTGGAAAGAACGCTGTCCGCGCCCGTATTTGTCACTTTTACGGTGAGCGCACCGTCGGTATTTATACTGCCGCCGATGACTTTGTCGCCGACATTTTTGAAAACAGGCATGGATTCGCCCGTCAGCATGGATTCATCCACGCCGGAGCTTCCTTCCGTGATGATGCCGTCCTGCGGGATTTTCGCGCCGGGTTTTACTATCACGATATCATCGCGCACGAGCGATGATGAGGGAACTTCCTTTATATTGCCGGACGCATCGCGAAGAAGCGCCGTATCCGGCGTGAGCGAGATGAGCTTTTCTATCGCGCTCTTTGTTTTCTTTTTGCTGCGCGCCTCGAAATATTTGCCGAGCATGACGAGCGTGATGACTATAGCGGCGGATTCAAAATAGAGTCCGTGCACATTGTGCGGGTGGTCGGAAAGCGTATATGTGATGACCAAGCTGTATATGAAAGAGCACGAGCTGCCTATCGCCACGAGCGTATCCATATTCGGCGCTTTGTGAACGAGCGCGCGGAAACCCGAAATGAAAAATTTCTTTCCCGCTATCATCACGGGCACTGTCAGCAGCAGCTGAGTGAGCGCATAGTTTACGGGATGGCTGTCCATGCTCATGATATCGGGCAGCGGCAGGGAACTTATCATCATCTTTCCCATGCTGATATACAAAAGTATAAGAGAGAAAATCGCAGCTGTGATAAGCCTTTTCAGACCGTAATCCTCATGCTCCTCTTTTTTCGGTTTTGCTTTTGTTTCGGTTTCGGGCATGTCCTTTTCTATGCCGAAACCGCATTTTTTTACCTTTTCGATTATCATTTCGGGCGTGACTTTGCTTTCGTCATAGCAGACGAGCAGTTTGCCCGTCGTGAGATTGACATCGGCGCGTTCCACTCCATCGAGCTTGCGCGTGACGCGCTCCACGGCGCTGCTGCACGCGGCGCAGGACATACCCGAAACGGTATATTTTTCTTCTATCATACACATCCTCCTTTCAAAAATACGGTATGGGGGTATTTTCTACGAACATTATAGCACAAAAAAATGCTTTGTCAAGCGGAAAAATAAAAATTTTCATAATTTATTTTTCCGCATTTTGTGCGCGGTATGCGCCGCGCTGTCTTAACATTTTGTTTACAAAAAATAATTTTATCCGCCTCTTGACAAAACGGGAAACGGGTAGTAAAATATGATTAGTTTGAAAACTAACTATCTGAGGAGGCATTTATGGAAAACGAAAAATGCGACCGCAGGATACTGCCGAGCATGAGAATAAACGAAGTTTCCAAGCTTTTTCGCGATATAATAAACCGCGAAGTGGAAAAGCTGGGCATAGCAAACAGCTACAGGCAGCTGCTTTTTCACCTGTCGCGGCGCGACGGAGTAAACCAGCTGGATCTGGTCCGCGCCACGCATCTGAAAGCGCCGACGGTTTCCGTTACGCTCAAAAGCATGGAGCGCGACGGTCTGGTGATACGCAAGACGGATGAAAACGACGCACGCGTGGTGCGCGTTTATCTGACGGAAAAGGGAAGGACAGAGGACGACAAAATACGCGATATTCATCACGCGCTGGATGCGCACATGGCGGAGAATATTTCGCAGGAAGAGCTGGATGCGCTCATCTCGGTGCTCACGAAAATGCGCGACAATATGATCGGCTTTTATGAGAGCGGCGCGGAAACGGAGGCATGCGGCAAATGAAAAAAGTATTGTCTTATCTGAAACCGTTTTGGTTTATAGCGCTGTGGTCGCCGATATTCATGATAGGCGAGGTTCTCATAGATCTGGAATTGCCCACGATAATGGCGCAGATAGTAAATGACGGCATAATAAACGGCGGCGGAATGGATGTCATTCTCCCGCTCGGCATAAAAATGCTCATTTATGTCATTCTCGGCGGTATATTCGGCGTGGGCGCGGCGTTTTTTGCTTCTTATGCCTCACAGAATTTCGGAAACAGCCTGCGCAGATCCGCCTTTTCGAAGGTGATGTCGCTCTCGATAGAGCAGACGGATAAATTTACCACGGGCTCCCTCGTCACGCGAATGACAAACGATGTTTCCATGGTTCAGCAATTTGTGGCGACAGGTCTGCGCATGTTTTTCCGTTCGCCGATATTCTTTGTCGGCGGCATAATAAAGGCGCTGGCGCTGAATTCGAAATTCGGCATAGTCATAGCCGTCACCATACCGATACAGCTGGTGGTGGTTCTTCTCGTGGTAAATAAGGTCACGCCCATGTTCGGTGCCGTGCAGAATAAGCTGGACAAGGTGAATGCCGTGGTTCAGGAAAACGTGACGGGTGCGCGCGTGGTAAAAGCCTACGTGCGTGAAGAGCATGAAACCGAGCGCTTTGACGCGGCAAACAAAGATCTTTCGTTTACAATGTTCAAAATACAGAAATTTATGGCTCTGCTCAGCCCGATTATGATGATAGTACTGAATTTCGCCGTTATCGCGCTGATAATGGTGGGCGGCAGACAGATTTCCACCGTGGGCGGTATACTCGTCGGCGATATCATGGCGGCTGTGACGTATATTTCTCAGATACTGATGAGCATGATGATGATTTCCATGATATTCCAGAGCTTTTCGCGTGCGTCCGCTTCGGCGCGCAGAATAGAGGAAGTTCTGGACAGTGAGCCGGCCGTGGTCGGCGGAAAAGAGCAGAATGCGGGAAAGGACGAGGTCGGTCACATAGTATTTGAAAACGTAAGTTTCCGCTATCCCGATTCTCCCGAAAATTCCGCGCCCGTGCTTTCAAATATAAATCTCGATATAAAGCAGGGCGAAAATATCGCCATACTCGGTGCTACAGGCTCGGGTAAAACTTCGCTTGTAAATCTTATCCCGCGTTTTTACGATGTTACGGAAGGAAGCATACTTCTCGACGGCGTGGATGTGAAAAAATATCCGCTTCCCGAATTGCGCAAAAAAGTGGCTCTCGTGCTTCAGAAAAGCGAGCTTTTCTCCGGCACCGTGGCGGAAAATCTCCGCTGGGGCGACCCGGAGGCGAGCGATGCGGAGCTGAAAAAGGCGGCGGAAATAGCGCAGGCAGACGGATTTATAGAGTCTTTTGCCGATGGCTATGATACGATGATAGCCGAAAAAGGCGCTTCGCTTTCCGGCGGACAAAAGCAGAGACTTTCCATAGCGCGGGCAATACTGCGCAAACCCGAAGTGATAATTTTTGACGACAGCATGTCGGCACTCGACCTGAAAACGAGCGCAAAGCTCGCTTCCGCTCTGCGCAGCGAGATGGCGGATACCACCGTCATCACCATAGCTCAGCGTGTGGCAAGCGTGATGAATGCGGACAGGATAATAGTTCTGGACGGCGGCGGTATTTCCGCTGCGGGCACGCATTCCGAGCTTCTTGAAAAAAGCGATGTTTATCGCGATATTTACAATTCACAGCTGAAAAGGGGTGAAGACATTGAGTAATATGCAAAGACCCGCGGGAGCACCTCCCGCCGCAGACGGGAAACAGCCGACCATGCGTCCCGGCGGACCGCGCCGCGGCATGAGCATGATAGCGGAAAAACCGAAAAATTTCAAAAAGACGTTTGCAAGGCTTCTCGGCTATATAGTGACAAATAAATTCATGATAATAGCACTGATACTCTGCGTGATACTTTCCGCATTGCTCAATCTGGCAGGTCCTTCCATACAGGGCGAAGCGCTGAAATTTCTCACGCCGACATCCGATGACGGCGGAAAAATGATAGTTTTCGAGGACGGAAGCGTGAAAGTCGACTTCGCGGGAATGGCAAAAGTCCTCGTACTGCTCGGCGTGATATATGTGCTTTCTTCACTTTTCACATATATTCAGGGGCATATTTCCGCTAAGCTTTCGCAGAAAACGGTTTACCGTATGCGCGGCGATCTTTTCGGGAAAATAGAAAAGCTCCCCATAAAATATATCGACAATCACCCGCACGGCGATATAATGAGCCGCGTGACAAACGATATAGAAAATATTTCAAATACGGTTTCCAATTCCATCACATCGCTTATTTCCAGTATAATAACGATAATAGGCGCATTTTCGCTGATGCTTTATCACAGCTGGCAGATGACGCTGATAAGCCTCGTCACCATCCCGCTCACAATACTCGTGACGACAAAGCTGACAAAATATGTCCGCCGTTATTTTCTTCGCCAGCAGCAGTTGCTCGGCGCGATAAATTCGCAGGTGGAAGAAAGCGTCACGGGATATAAAACGGTAGTGGCTTACGGTCACGAAAACGAAATAAAGGATGAATTTGACCGCACGAGCAATGATCTGCGCGTAGCGGGAATAAAATCCGAGATTTTCGGCGGAGTGATGGGACCGCTCATGAATATCATCGGCAATGTGGGCTTTCTTCTGATAGTTATTTTCGGCGCGATATTCACGATGAAAGGCATGATAGGCGTAACCACGATATATGTTTTCATCCAGTATTCCAAGCAGTTCACGCGCCCGATAAACGAGGTGGCAAACCAGTATACTTCCATAATGAATGCCATAACCGGTGCGGAGCGCGTTTTTGAAGTGATGGATGAAAAAGATGAAATAGACGAAGGCAAAATCACGCTTGCTCCCGAAAAAATAAACGGCAATATTTCTTTTGAAAATATCTGTTTCTCTTATGTGCCGAATGAACCCGTGCTGAAAAATTTCAATCTGGATATATCGAGCGGGCAGAAAATAGCCATAGTCGGCAAAACAGGTTCCGGCAAAACGACGATAATAAATCTGCTGACGAGATTTTATGAAACGGACAGCGGAAAAATATTGCTGGACGGCACGGATATCCGCGATATAACGAAAGATTCGCTGCGCAAAAATATAGCGATAGTTTTGCAGGATACGGTGCTTTTCTCGGATACCGTGGGGGCAAATATCCGTTACGGCAGACCCGAGGCGAGCGAGGAGGAAACAAAAGCCGCGGCAAAGGCGGCAAAGGCACACGATTTCATTTCGCGTATGCCCGAAGGGTATGAAACCATGCTGGATGAATCCGGAGGAAATATCAGTCAGGGACAGAAGCAGCTGATCACCATAGCGCGGGCTATACTGGCAGACCCGAAAATACTCATTCTCGATGAAGCCACATCCAGCGTAGATACGCGCACGGAAATGGATATCCAGAGCGCGATGATAAATCTGATGAAGGGCAGAACGACGCTGATAATTGCGCACAGGCTTTCCACCATACGCGATGCGGACAAGATAATAGTTCTCGATGACGGCAGAATAGCGGAAGCCGGAAATCACGATGAGCTGATTGCCGCAGGCGGAGTATATTACGGACTTTATATGTCGCAGTTTGCGGGAATAGAAACATGAAAAGAAAGGACCACCGGTTTTTCCGGTGGTCTTTGCTTTTACAAAAAGCGATGGAAAAGAAGCAGGCGGTGCCTGCCGCCCGTGCTCTGTTTCTTTTCGCAAAGAAAAGGAAGCGGGCGACTGCGGTCGCCCGTTACGGGGTCGCGCTTTTCACTGACGAAAAGCGCGGGAAAATAGAAGCTTCTTTAACCAAAGAAAAGGGTGTACTTTTGCGTGACCAAGAGGAGGGTTCAGGGTGGCGGAGCCACCTCTGAACGGCGTCGCCGAGACGGAGTATACCAAAAGTCAAAAAGAGGAAGGTATTAACTCCTGTCTCGGCGACGCCGACACACACGCTGCGCGTATGTGTCAATTCCTCTTTTAAACTCTTTCTTTGCCGCCTTGCGGCGACTCGTGCGAACATACTGCCCAGACAGTCCGACCATAGATGAAATCGGAAGCGTGGTTCAAATCCACGCTTAACACGGGATTTAGTCTGTGCAGATTTTAGCATTAGTCGCCCCGACTCGATGTCCATCAAGCCATGCTCGTTGGGATAAAGTTTTAGCTAAGACGGGGCGTAGCTTCGGCTTCGGCGTGGCACCACCCACCCCGTCGAATCTGCTCGCTTTTTGCGGCGTACTGTGTTCGCACGCGCGGTATGGCTGATGGTGCGCGGAGAGATATACTTGAGCTTTTGGATTTGCTATATATAGCACATACTTGCCGCGCATTACTTCCCGCGGCTAACTCGACGGGGTGCGAGGTAGTTTGCAAAGGAGGGCGAGGAGCCTTCCTTTGATGACTTTTCCCGCGCTTTTTGTCAGTAAAAAGCGCGATCGTTTCCCCATAAGGGACAAAGTAACTTTTTGATACTTTTTTGCAAAAAGTCTGCCCCCGCCCCCGTCGGGACATAATATCACAAAAACACAAAGGCGACGCTTTCGCGTCGCCTTTATGATTAAGATTGCAAAATCGAAAAAACAGGGGGGTGTTTATTTCGATTTAAATATGCGAAAATTTTGTTACAAATTGCAGCGATAGCAACAAAATTTCTACGTAAATCTATTATATTCCAAATTTATTGGCTTGTCAAGGAATTTTACACAAAAAATGTAATATTTACAAAAAAGAGTGAGGCACTTCTCTCAAAGTGCCTCACATTTTTATATGCCGGAATTATTTGTAAAGCTCGCCGAGCTTTGTAAGTCTGTCGTACTTGGCTTTTGCATTCTCTTCGGCATGCTCAAAGAGCTCGTTTGCTCTCTCGGGGAAGGACTGCATCAGGCGCGCATAACGTGTTTCGCTCTTGATGAATTCCATATAATCCGCTGTGGGAGCTTTGCTGTCGAGCGAGAACTTGGGTTCTGCCGCAGGATTGTAACGGAACATATTCCAGTAGCCTGCTTCTACGGCTCTCTTCATTTCGGACTGGCAATTACCCATGCCGCCCTTTACACCGTGCATTTCGCAGGGTGCATATCCTATAACAAGGGAAGGACCGTGGTAAGCTTCCGCTTCCGTAATAGCCTTGATGGTCTGGTTCATATCCGCGCCCATAGCTATCTGAGCTACATATACATAGCCGTAAGACATAGCGATGCTTGCGAGGTCTTTCTTCTTTGTGGATTTACCTGCTGCGGCAAACTGAGCAACCTGACCGAGCTGAGAAGCCTTGGAAGCCTGACCGCCCGTATTGGAATATACTTCGGTATCGAATACCATGATATTTACATCTTCGCCGGAAGCGATGACATGATCAAGACCGCCGAAACCTATATCATAAGCCCAGCCGTCACCACCGAATATCCATACGGATTTCTTTGCGAGATAATCTTTTTCAGCGAGGATTTCGGCTGCGAGCGTGCATGCTTCGCAATCGCAATTCTTGCCTGCTGCCTGAAGCGCTTTCATGTGAGCGAGCATTTCTTCTGCCTTGTCACCGAAATGAGCCTTGCCTGCTTCGGAAGAAAGGAATGCCACGCCTTCGTCTGCCGTGAGGATACCGTCCTTCAGAGCGGCGATGAGCTTATCTGCTGCGGCGCCGTTTGTCTTGCCGTCGTCGTAGGTTGCGAGCCATTCTGCGGCTGCTGCCTTTATATCATCTGTAGCCCATATAGAAACGAGCTTTTCTACTTTTGCTTTCAGCTTCTCGCGGATAGCTTTCTGACCGAGAGCCATACCGAGACCGTGCTCTGCATTGTCTTCAAAGAGGGAGTTTGCCCAAGCCGGACCTTTGTGGCTGTCTTTATTTACAGTGTAAGGTGTGGCAGGTGCGGAACCGCCCCAGATAGAGGAACAACCCGTAGCATTGGAAATATACATTCTCTCGCCGAAGAGCTGAGTGATAAGACGTGCGTAAGAAGTTTCCGCGCAGCCTGCGCAGGATCCGGAGAACTCAAGCAGCGGCTGGTTGAACTGGCTGCCCTTTACCGTTGTTTCCGCGAAAGGAAGTGTCTTTTTGGAAACCTTTGCCACAGCGTAATCGAAAGCTGCCTGCTGATCTGCCTGGCTTTCCTGAGGAACCATGCGAAGCGCTTTTGTCTTTGCGGGACATACGTTTACGCAGAGTCCGCAACCCATACAATCAAGCGGGCTGATGGCGATGGTGAATTTATAATCTTCGCAACCCTTGCCTGTCATCTTTGCGGCAAACTTGGTGGAAGCGGGAGCATTTGCGGCTTCATCCGCATTCATTGCGAAGGGACGGAGCGTTGCATGAGGACATACATAAGAGCACTGGTTGCACTGGATGCAGTTTTCGGGAATCCATTCCGGAACGTCTACGGCAACACCGCGCTTCTCGTAAGCAGCGGCACCCTGAGGAAGCGTACCGTCGGCGAGATCGAGGAATTTGGAAACGGGGAGGGAATCGCCCTGCATTTTTGCAACGGGGAGAACGATATCGCGAACGAATTTGACCAGCTCGGGACGATCGCCTGTGATTTCTTTTTCGGCAGATGTACCCGTAACAGTCTTCCATTCTTCGGGAACTTTTATTTCCACTATGGCATCAACACCGGCGTCGATAGCCTTGTAGTTCATTTCAACTACGGCTTCGCCCTTCTTCAGGTAGGATTTCTTTGCCATGTATTTCATGTAGTCCACAGCCTCGGAGATAGGCATGATATTTGCCAGAGCAAAGAATGCGGACTGGAGAATTGTATTTGTACGCTTGCCCATACCGATTTCGCGCGCCTTGTCGATGGCGTTTACGGTATAGAATTTGATATTGTTGTTTGCGATATAATTCTTTACTTCTGCGGGGAGGTGCTTATCCAGCTCTTCTGCCGTCCACTGGCAGTTGAGAAGGAATGTACCGCCGGGCTTTACATCGTTTACTATCTTATAGCCCTTGAGCATATAGGAAGGATTGTGGCATGCAACGAAATCCGCCTTTGTGATATAGTAGGAAGATTTGATGGGAGCATCGCCGAAACGCAGGTGGGATATGGTTACGCCGCCTGTTTTCTTCGAGTCATACTGGAAGTATGCCTGAATATATTTGTCGGTATGGTCGCCGATGATTTTGATGGAGTTTTTGTTTGCGCCGACTGTACCGTCACCGCCCAGACCCCAGAATTTGCAGGAGATAGTGCCCTTGGGCGCTGTGTCATGCGAAACCTTTTCGGGGAGAGAATATCCCGTCACATCATCTACGATGCCGATGGTGAAATGATTTTTCGGATTTTTCTTTGCGAGGTTGTCATAAACCGCGAAGATGGAAGCGGGAGTGGTATCCTTGGAACCGAGGCCGTATCTGCCGCCAACGATTTTTGCGTCCACGCCCTGCTCTCTGAGAGCCGTAACAACATCGAGGTAGAGAGGCTCACCGAGAGATCCGGGTTCTTTTGTTCTGTCGAGGACAGCGATTTTCTTTACTGTCTTGGGCAGAGCTTTTGCGAGCTTGTCCGCGCAGAAAGGACGGTAAAGTCTTACTTTTACAAGACCTACTTTTTTGCCCTTTGCCACGAGGTAATCTATTACTTCCTCAGCTACGTCGCATACGGAGCCCATAGCCACGATAACGTTTTCTGCTTCGGGATGACCGTAGTAGTTGAAAAGCTTGTAATTTGTGCCGATTTTCTTATTTACTTTCTTCATGTACTCCTCAACGATGGCGGGGAGAGCATTGTAATAAGAGTTGCAGGCTTCTCTGTGCTGGAAGAAGATATCGCCGTTTTCAGCGGAGCCGCGGAGAACGGGATGCTCGGGATTGAGCGCGCGTGCGCGGAATTCGGCAACGGCGTCTTTATCTATCATATCTTCGAGATCTTTGTAATCCCATGCTTCTATTTTCTGGATTTCGTGAGAAGTACGGAAACCGTCAAAGAAATGGATGAAAGGAACTCTGCCCTTGATAGTGGAAAGATGAGCCACAGCGCCGAGGTCCATAACTTCCTGCGGGTTTGTGGAAGCGAGCATTGCAAAGCCTGTCTGGCGGCAGGCGTAAACGTCGGAATGGTCGCCGAAAATATTGAGCGCGTGCGAAGCTACGCAGCGTGCGGAAACGTGAATAACGCAGGGAAGAAGCTCGCCGGCGATTTTATACATATTCGGAATCATGAGGAGCAGACCCTGAGAAGCCGTATATGTCGTGGTGAGAGCGCCTGCCGCGAGAGAGCCGTGAACCGTACCTGCGGCGCCTGCCTCGGACTGCATTTCGGTTACTCTTACTTTTTCGCCGAAAATATTTTTCAGACCTGTGGCGGACCATGAGTCGGTCAGCTCAGCCATAACGCTGGAAGGCGTGATGGGGTAGATGGCTGCGACCTCTGTGAACGCATACGAAACGTGCGCCGCGGCGGTATTGCCATCCATGGAAATCTTTTTTCTTGCCATGTTTTTTTCCTCCGGAAATTTTTATAGATTATAAATATATATTACCACTTTCAAACGGAAAAGTAAATATATAGCGCGAAAAAAGTCAGCGCAAAATAAAAGTTTTTTGTAAAAAATCGCTGTTTTGCTGGTTAGCATAAGCTAACTAATCGTCAAAAAGCATAAAATAAAATGTTGCAAATCTATTGACACGAAAGAAGCCTTCCTATATAATATTGATGAATGAAAAATCCATATAAAAAGGAATGATGATAATGAAGGTTTTACTCGCGGGAGGAGCGGGATATATAGGTTCGCATACGGCAATCGAACTGCGCTCGGCAGGGCATGATGTCGTGATAGTCGATAATTTTTCAAACAGCAAGCCGGAGGTTCTTCACAGGCTCGAAAAAATAACGGGAGCGCCGTTTGCTTTTCACTGTGCGGACGTATGCGACAAGGCGGCGATGGACGCGATTTTCGCAAAAGAAAAGCCCGACGCGGTAATACATTTCGCGGGATACAAGGCTGTGGGCGAGAGCGTGGAAAAGCCGCTCGATTATTACAGAAACAATCTCGATTCCACTCTGACTCTGCTCGAGCTGATGAGAAAATACGACGTGCACAATATCGTATTTTCTTCTTCCGCTACGGTTTACGGTGCGCCGGACAGCGTGCCGATAAACGAGAGTGCCGCTGTCGGCAGATGCACAAATCCCTACGGCTGGACAAAATATATGATAGAAATTATTCTCAAAGACGCATGCAAAGCCGATCCTTCGCTTTCCGCCGTTCTGCTCCGTTATTTCAATCCTATCGGTGCGCATGAGAGCGGGCTTATCGGCGAGGACCCGCAGGGCATACCGAACAATCTCATGCCTTATATCACGCAGGTGGCAAGCGGCAGGCTGGAGAAGCTCCATATTTTCGGCAATGACTACGATACGCCGGACGGCACGGGTGTGCGCGACTATATCCATGTTGTCGACCTTGCGCGCGGTCACGTCTGTGCGATAAAGTACGCCGCGGAGAACAAGGGCGCCGATGTGATAAACCTCGGCACGGGCAAGGGCTACAGCGTGCTCGAAATGGTAAAGACTTTCAGCGAGGTTTCGGGCGTGAATGTTCCTTATGAAATAAACGCGCGTCGCCCGGGCGATATAGCCGAGTGCTATGCCGACCCGACCAAGGCAAAGGAAAAACTCGGCTGGGTAGCGGAGAAAAATCTCCGCGACATGTGCCGCGATTCATGGCGCTGGCAGAAGAACAACCCGCACGGTTATGACAAAGAGGAAAAATAAATAAAAGGCGCTCCTCGGCGGAGCGCTTTTTTTCAAAATTTTTGATTTTTGCGAAACCGAAAGCGAAAATCATACACTTCTTGAGCGAAAGGGGATGAAACAGGTTGAAAACAGGTGAAAATCTCGCAGAGCTTCGCATACACGAGTTTGCCTCGGAATATTTCGGGCGGATATATTATTACTGCCTGAAAAAGACGGGCGGAGAAACGGAAGCCGCCGAGCTTTCGCAGGAGATAGCGCTCGCAGTGATAGAGCAGCTCCGCCGCGGCGCCTGCCCCGCAAGCTTTTCCGGCTGGGTCTGGCAGATAGTGCGCAATATCTACAGCCGCTGGGCAAAGAGAAAGCATGAGCGACGCGAAAAATTCGATGACGGCGATATTTCGGAATACGAGATAGCGGATGAAAACGATTTCGTTTCCGATATCATAAAAAGAGAAGATATCGCGCTGATTCGCCGTGAGATGGCTTTCATCCTTTCGGAATACAGAGATATTCTCGTCATGTACTATGTGCATGGCAGGCGTATTTCCGAGATAGCCGATAAAATGAATATCCCCGAAGGCACGGTCAAGACAAGGCTTTTCCGTGCGAGACAAAAACTGAAAGAAGGTATGAATATGGCAAGAGAATTCGGAAAAAGAAGTTATAATCCCGAAGAGCTTAGCTTTTCGTCATCGGGAAATCAGCCGTCGGGGCTTCCGTGGAGCGCGGTGAGGAGAAAGATACCCGTAAATATCCTCTGCGAGGCAAATAACAATCCCTCTACTATCGAAGAACTGGCAATAGAACTCGGCATAGCCGTGCCTTATATGGAGGAAGAGGTTTCGCTTCTTGCGGAAAGCGAGCTTCTCCGCAAGGTAGACGGCGATAAGTATATCACGAGCTTTTTCATCGCGCCGAAAGAGTGCATAGAAGAGATAAACGCGCTCTGCGAGGATTTCTCCTATGACAATTATAAGAAATTCTGGCAGGTGGCAAGCGATTTCGTAGCGGGGCACTATGCGGAGTTTATCGGCGAAAGCACCATGAGCGAGCAGGATGCGACGATGTTCTTCTTCATGAAGCTTGTAGGTGAAGTGAAAGAGGCAAGCGACGGCACCGTATGGAACAGATTCAAGAGAAAAGACGGCGGCAACTGGGGATTTATCGGATATGAGCAGGGTATAAGACGCGGCAGAATAGATGCGTGCGGCTTCAGCGACAACGGAATGATTACATGCAATGACTGTAATAAGTTGGAATTGCGCGGCTATGTCGATGACAACGGCAGGTTCGGAAAGCAGATTTATAAAGATCACTGTTTTTATAGTGATTCAAAAGATTTAGCAGTAATCCGCGAGCTTGTGAAAAACGGATACAGCGCAGAGGGCTTCACCGATTCACAAAAGAGTGCACTTGATAGGTTCTGCGACAACGGCTACTTTGTAAAGGACGGCAACAGATATAAGCCGAGAGTGCTTGTTTTCGAGGGAAATAAGCTGAGTGAACTTATGAATCTTATGATAGGCGAGCACAGGGAAGAATACGACGCTCTTATGGCGGCGATGAAAAAACTTCATGACGACGCGGTCGCCGTAATATCGAAATACAGCATGCCTTATTTCAAGGACGATTTCGATTATTATGTTGCCATGATGCTTTACAGGATGAGAGGCTGTGTCGCGGCTCTTGTAAAGGATAACGGGCTTTACACCGGCGGAAACGGCGATTTCGGCTACTTCAGATACACAAAATAAGGTCAGACAGCAATTAATACTCTTGTATAAAATCGGCAGAGGGCAGTCCCTCTGCCGATTTTTGCTTTTTTTACCGCCATGACAAATTTTTGTTGACAAACTGCCGCATTTGTGATATCATAATGGGACATTATGTAAAAAATCGAGAGGATGGATAAATTTTGAGTACGATAGAGCTGGTCCTGCTTTCGGTCGGACTTGCCATGGACGCATTCGCCGTTTCTGTATGCAAAGGGCTGAATATGCGCAAAATGAACTATAAAAACGCGCTGATACTCGCGCTTTTTTTCGGAGGCTTTCAGGCGCTGATGCCGGCGATAGGCTACCTGCTCGGAAAACAGTTTGAAAAATACATAACATCCGTAGACCACTGGATAGCTTTCATCCTGCTTTCCATAATAGGCATACAGATGATAGCGGAATCTTTCAAAAAAGACGATGAGAAAGAGGAGAACGCGGACAAGCTGAATTTGAAAGAGTATTTCATGCTTGCCATCGCCACGAGCATAGACGCGCTCGCCGTGGGCATTTCGCTTGCCTTCCTCAGCGTCAGCCTTGTGAAATCCATCAGCTTTATCGGCATCATAACATTTGCAATTTCCTTTGCGGGCGTTTTCATCGGGAACAAATTCGGTGCGCGCTTCAAAAACAAAGCGGAATTTGCGGGCGGCGCGATACTTATCCTCATCGCGCTGAAAATACTGCTCGGGCATCTCGGAGTAATAAATTTCTGAAAATATATATAAAAAGCGACGCTGCGGCGTCGCTTTTTACATAGGGGGGATTTAAAGGCTGCTCTGTTTCGCCTTTTGTATCATTATAGCCAATATACGGGCAATTGTCAATATAAATTTTGCGATTTATTATAATAATAAAGATAAAAAGCAAAAAAGAGGCAACGATGATTACCTACAGAAAGCTATGGGAAACAATGCGCAAAAAGGGCATATCGCAATATAAGCTTATCCGCGAATACGGCATAAGCACGGGTCAGCTCGACAGGCTGAGAAAAAACGAAAATATCAGCACATACACATTGAATTCCCTCTGCCGCATACTGGATTGCGACGTGTGCGACATAATAGAATATATCCCGGATGAAAACAAATAGACAAAAATGCGACGTTTTTATGTATAAAATACAATAAGCGGCGCATTTTTATGTATAAAAACATGAATTTCCATGTTGATATTTGCCCGATTTCATACTATAATGATGTGGTGGCACAAATATACGGGAGATTTTTATGAAAATACATTTATCGGATAAATTTACTTACGGCAAGCTGCTTCGCTTTACCGCGCCGAGCATCATCATGATGATATTTACATCGATATACGGCGTGGTGGACGGATTTTTTGTCTCGAATTATGTCGGAAAAACGCCTTTTGCGGCGGTAAATTTCATATATCCTTTTCTGATGATACTCGGCACGGTGGGCTTTATGTTCGGCACGGGCGGCAGCGCCATAGTGGCTAAAACCCTCGGCGAAAACGATGAAGAAAAGGCGAACCGCCTTTTTTCTTTTTTTTCTATATTTCCGCGGCACTCGGCGCCGTCATCGCCGTGCTCGCATTTATTTTTATACGACCGATAGCCTCTGCACTCCATGCGGAGGGCGAAATGCTTGAAAACTGCGTGCTTTACGGAAGAATATTTATTCCGTGACTGCCGATGTATGTTTTGCAGATGGAATTTCAGAGCATTTTCGTCGCCGCGGGAAAACCGGGCCTCGGTTTTCTTTCCACAGTCGCCGACGGAATTTGTTTCGTTTGTCGTTTCGCTCATCTATATCGCGGCAAAACGAAAGAAATACGGTTATTGACATATGTCGTAAATTATGTTAATATATATTTGTGATCGGGGATGACACCCATAATAAAAAACGGTATCGCAAAATAAGCTGATTTTCGATGAGGGGATGATACCCATGGAAAAAAACATTATCGTCGTTGATGAGCAGGGCAATGAAATAGGAGCGACCTACCCGAAAGGGGCAAAAGGTCTTGTAAAAAAGGCAGGGCGCGCTTCACGGATGAAAATAAAATATGCCTTGCGTGCCCGCCGGATAAATATATGTAAGAAAAAAACAAAACCGCACTGCGTCGCAGTGCGGTATTTTGCTTTTTTAGTCGAATGACGGATTGAAGGCGTAAAAATTTTTTGAATTCAGATTGTCCTGCGTGATGCGCAAAGCGTCGCCGAAACGCTGATAATGTACTATTTCGCGTTCGCGCAGATATTTTATCGGGTCGCGCACATCGGGATCGTCTACGAGGCGGAGAATATTGTCGTAAGTCACGCGGGCTTTTTGCTCGGCGGCGAGGTTTTCGTTCAGGTCGGCTATGGTATCGCCTTTTACGCCGATATATTTCATATCAAAAGGCACGCCCGATGCCGCCTGCGGATAAACGCCCACGGTATGATCCACAAAATATGAGTCAAATCCGGCTTTCTTTATTTCTTCCACGGAAAGTCCGAGCGTGAGCTGATATATCATTGCCGAAATCATTTCGAGATGCGCCAGCTCTTCCGTACCCACATCGGTAAGTATGCCTATCACTTCGTTATAAGGCATGGTATATCGCTGATTGAGATATCGCATGGAGGCGCCCAGTTCTCCGTCGGGTCCGCCGAGCTGACTGATGATTATTTTGGCGTAATTTGCATTCGGATTTTTTATTTTTACGGGGTATTGCAGTTTTTTATCATACATCCACATATATCAGTTGCCCTCCTTTTCCCATGGCCAAGGTCTGTTTATCCAATTCCAGTTTCCCGCGTCATTATTGCCGTATATGCCGAGCGGACCGTATTTCTGTTCGAATTCAGTTCTCAGTGCCGCCGCTGTATCGCGGTGCTTCTGATAAAAGGCGAGAGCCTTTTTGTTTTTCGGGTGTCCGTCGAGGTAGAGCACTGTTTCATAAACGGCAAAATCCTCTGCCTGTATACGGCGGAGCAGTTTTTCTCTTTCGTTCATTTAAAAATTCCTCCTCCCGTAAAACGGTTTATCCAGCTCGCGGAATATTGTGCCGCGGGAAAGTCCTTCTTCCGGCTCATACAGCTCGCGGAATTTCTGATACGGAGAATATACCATAGCAAGACTTTTTCCCGCGAGGCAATCGTTTTCCGTATCCGTCATATCTTCATCCGGTATTGAAACGGCGGCGGGCATAGCCGCTCTTGCCATTCTGTTTTGAAATTCTATCAGACGGCGCGCCGCATTTCTTTGATAATCCACAAAAAAATCTCCTTACATTCTGATTTTTGAAAAAGCATGATGCGCTTTGTTTTCATTCTATGCCGCGGCAAAAAATATGTCAAAATAAATCGAGTCGCTTGACAAACCGCTTTTGCGGTGATATGATGAATTTACCTGAAATTTACGGAGATATTTATGAAAAAAATTATTTGGCGCACAGTGTTTTTCTTTTTGACTCTTTGCACCATGGCTATGATATTTTATTTTTCATCGGAAAACGGGGAAGAATCCGGTGCGGCTTCCGATGGAGTAACGGCTTTTTTCGTTCGCGTTTTTATGGGAAAAGAACTGAGCGAGCTCTCCGAAAAAACGCTCGCCGCGCTGTCGTTTGCCATAAGAAAACTGGCGCATTTTTCGGAATTTTTCCTGCTCGGCTTGTTTTCGGGCGGATTTATACGAACGTATAAAATAAAAAAGTGGCTTTATTTTGCCGTCCCGTCGGCATTTTGCCTTGCCTTGGCGGCTTTTGATGAATTTCACCAGCTTTTTGTTTCTGGCAGATGCGGCAGTGTCCGCGATGTGATGATAGATTTTGCCGGCGCGCTCACGGCGGGATTGATAATGACGATAGTTTGCCGTGCGATAAGGCGCGGAAAAGGCGACAAAGCATAAATTAAAAGCATACGGGCGACTGCGGTCGCCCGTGACGGGGTCGCGCTTTTGAGTGACCAAAAGCGCGGCAAAAGTCATCAAAGGAAGGCTCCTCGCCCTCCTTTGCAAACTACCTCGCACCCCGTCGAGTCAGCCGCGGGAAGTAATGCGCGGCAAGTATGTGCTATATATAGCAAAGTAAAAAGCTTTTGTCTATCTCTCCGCGTATCATCAGCCATACCGCGCGTGCGAACACAGTATGCCGAAAAAAGCGAGCAGATTCGACGGGGTGGATGGCTCCCGCCATAGCTTTTGATACGCTTCCCACTGTAGGCTAAACTCCACCAAATCGAGCATGGCTTGATGGACATCGAGTCGGGGCGGCTAAAGCTTAAGTCAAAACAAACTAAATCCCGTGTTAAGCGTGGGTCTGAACCATACTTCCGGTTTAGTCTACGGTCGGACTGCCGGAGCAGTATGTTCGCACGAGTCGCCGCGAGGCGACAGAAGGTGTTCAAAAGAGGAATTGACACATACGCGCAGCGTGTGTGTCGGCGTCGCCGAGACAGGAGTTAATACTTTCCTCTTTTTGACTTTTGGTACTTTTCTTCATAGAAAAGTACACTCTCGTTTCCTTCGTAAAGAAAAGTAACTTTTTGCGCTTTTATAAAAAGCGCCATGTTATCCGGCAAAACAAAAAAATCCCGACATCGTCGGGATTTTTTTACTTTACATTTGCTTATTCAGCTGCTTCTGCAGCGGCTTCCTCTGCGGGAGCTTCCTCTGCTGCGTCTTCATCTTTTTCGAGAAGAGCGCGGATGGAAAGGCTTACATTGTGAGCTTCTTCATTGATGTCGATGATCTTTGCCTCAACTTCTTCGCCTTTTTTCAGGACATCGGAAGGATGAGCCAGCTTCTTATCGGCTATCTGGGAAATGTGGATAAGTCCGTCCACACCGGGAACGATCTGAGCAAAAGCACCGAAAGGTGTCATGGAAACGATAGTTACCTTTGCAACATCGCCCACCTTGTAATTGTTCATGAAAATCGTCCAGGGGTTGGATTCTTCGGTCTTGTATCCGAGAGAAACTCTGCCTGTTTCGGGATCAAATGCCTTTACATAAACGTCGATTTCCTGTCCGATGGAAACAACATCCTTCGGATTTGAAATTCTTGTCCATGAAAGCTCGGAATTATGTACCATTCCGTCCACTCCGCCGAGATCTACGAAAGCACCGTAGCTTGTGAGGCTCTTTACAACGCCGTTGTAATGCTTGCCTACTTCTACATTTGCCCAGAAAGCTTCCTTGGCTGCCTTGCGTTCCTCTCTCTGTACGGCTTTGATGGAGCCTACGGCGCGGCGGCGATCCTCTTTGATTTCGATTATTTTGAATTTCTGTGTCGTGCCGACGAGAACGGAAAGATCTCCGTCACGTGCGACGCCTGTCTGCGATGCGGGAACGAAAATCTTCTGCGAAAGTGCGGATATAACTACGCCGCCCTTTACAGCTTCGATTACCTTTCCGGAAAGAACCTCGCCGTCTTCGAGAGCTTTTACTACGAGATTCCAGTTGTTTTTCGCGTCTACTTTCTTCTTGGAAAGAGTAGCTATACCGTCGACATCACTTACTCTTACGGCTACGGCTTCTACCGTGTCGCCGACTTTGAAAAGGTCGGCAAGCTTTGCCTGCGGATCATCTGTAACGTTTGCAAGCGTAAGAACGCCTGTCACCTTACAGCCGAGATCCAGCTGCACTTCAGTAGCAGATACTGACGTAACTATACCCGTAACGGTGTCTCCTGTATTTAATGTTTTGAAAGATTCTTCAAGAAGCTGCGCGAAATTGTTTTGTTCGCTCATGGTTTTTTGTACCTCCTCTATTATATATCCGGGCGTACTCGCTCCGGCTGCAATTCCGATCCTGTCGGAATCATGCACTTTGCTAAGCGGAATATCGGCGGCACTTCCTATGAGAAATGTGCGCGCGCAGTTTTTTTTGCTTGTTTCATATAGCTTGCGCGTATTTGCGCTGTTCGTGCTTCCGCAGACAAGAACAACGTCGCAATCGCGCGAAAGTTTTTCTGCTTCTTTTTGCCGATTTTCGGTAACCTTACATATTGTATCAAAAATAATCGGATTTGTACAGAGGTTTTTGATAAATTTTTGACATTTTTTATATTCGTCGAAATTTTGCGTGGTCTGCGCCATCATAATCAGGCGAAAATCGCGGTATTTTCGGAGAAAATCAGCGCCTTTTTTGTCCGCAAGCTCCGCCTGCGACGAAAAAATCATAAAAGGGCATTTTATATGGCTCGCTATGCCGAGAACCTCGGGATGATCTTTATCTCCGAAAAGGAGTGCTGCCGTATTTTCACCCGATGTATTTTCATCTGCGATATCGTGTATTTTGCGCACATAAGGGCAGGTGTAATCGAATATACGGATATTTTCGTTTTCGCTTTCCGCGCGGCGCAGAAACGAGAGAAAATCAAAAGGAATGCCGTGCGCACGTATGGCAAATACCGTGGGGTTTGACGGATGCGAAGCGATGATATTTTCCGCTTCGGAGCGCGTCACGGCGCGCACGCCGCTTTCACCGAGCCTCCCCAGCACGTCGGTATTGTGTATCAGCTCGCCGATGGTGTAAACATCGGCATCCGGCTCATTTTCCGTGAGTGAAAAAACGCTGTCCACAGCTCTTTTCACGCCGAAACAAAAGCCTGCGTATTTTGCTACCTGCACCGTCATTTCTTTTCACCGTCCGTTTTGTCGAGAGAAACGATTTTTTCGAATATCAGTTTTGACGCGCGATCCATTTCCACCGAGCCGCCGTGTTCAAAACCGAGCTCTTCAAAAGGAATGACATCGCCTATATAGACATCTATGCGGCGGAAAAGCTTTATTTTATAGTCCTTTGTTTTTATCAGGATGGGGATGATGTTCGCTTTTGTGCGGTAGGATATAAGTCCCACGCCGCTTTTCGCGTCGGCGGGAGAAGGCTCTTTTCCGGGCATTCTCGTGCCCTGCGGGAAAATACCGAGCAATTTGCCTTCGTTTACCGCATTTATGGCTGCTTTTATCGCGGCTATGTCGGAAGCACCGCGGTGTATCGGTATGGTCAGTTTTTTTACTGTGCCGCCCAGCACGGGAATATCGGAGGTTTCCGCCTTTGCCATGTAGAAAACCTGCTTTTTCACGCACATTGCCGCGAGAAATATATCATGTATGGATATATGGTTTGCGCAGAGAATGTATTTTCCGTCAGTCGGATTTATCTTTTTCCCGTGTATTCTCAGCCGGTAAAATATTTTGTAATACAGAGGTGCGAGAATGTATAAAAGCCTGTAAATGAAGCTCATTTTGTTTTCTCCTCTATTATGGAAAGCACATGCGCGAGAGTATCCTCGAATTTTCCCGAATTGTCGATGAATATCGCATCCGCGGCGGGAATAGCGGGAGCCACTTTTCTCGTGCTGTCGTTTTTGTCGCGCTCGCGTACAGCCGCGGCGACTTCTTCGAGAGTCACATTCTGTCCCTTTTCGATAAGCTCTTCATAGCGGCGGCGGATGCGCGCCGTATCGGAAGCCGTCATGAAAAATTTCACATCGGCATTCGGCAGTATCACCGTGCCGATATCTCTGCCGTCCATTATCACATTGTTTTCGCGCGCCATGTTTCTTTGCAGATCGAGAAGGAAAGCGCGCACTTCGGGTATCGCCGAAACTTTGGAGGCGTATGATGATATTTCGTTTGTCCGTATCAGTCCGCCCACATCCTCGCCCGAAAGCAGAACTTTCTGCTCGCCGTTTTCGTATGCGAGTTTTACATCCGCGCGGGGAAGCATGGCGATGATTTTTTCGCTGTCATCGGGAGAAACTCCCGCACGGCGCACGAAAAGTCCTATCGCGCGGTAGAGCGCCCCCGTATCCACATATATGTAGCCGAGCTTTTTTGCCAGCGCTTTTGCCAGCGTGGATTTCCCCGCGCCGGAGGGACCGTCTATAGCTATGTTTATCATGATTTTATACCTCGTTTTATTTTGAAGCGGCGAGCGCCGCCGTATACGCCGTGGAAAAAGCTATCTGTAAATTGAAACCGCCCGTATATGCGTCCACATCTATGATTTCGCCCGCGAAATAAAGGTTTTTGCAGAGGCGCGAATGCATGGCGGAGGGTTCTATTTCCGCTGTCGCGACGCCGCCGCTCGTCACTATGGCTTCCTCTATCGGGCGGAAACCGGAAATAACTATATCGAAATGCTTCAGTGCGGAAAGCAATGCGCGGCGCTGCTCCTTTGTGACGGAATTTACCTTCAGCGAAGGGGGAATACCGCATTTTTCTATTATCACCGGTATCATTTTCGACGGGAGCAGATCGCATAGCGCATTTGAGAGATCTTTGTTTTTGTATTTTTCGAAATCGCTCATTATGCGTTTGTCCAGCTTTGCCTCGTCGAGCGCCGGTTTCAGATCTATGCTCACGGTGAAAGCGCCGCGTACCATCGGTCTGGTATGTGCGGAAGCGGAAAGCACGGTGGGGCCGCTTATTCCGAAATGCGTGAAAAGCAGCTCGCCGAAATCGCGGTAAATCACTTTACCTTTTGCATTGTCGGTGACGGTGACGCCGACGTTTTTCAGCGCCAGCCCCTGCATTTTCGCGCATGCTCTGTCATCGCTGCAAAGCCCCACGAGAGAAGGCGTGAGCGCCGTGACGGTATGCCCCGCCTTTTTTGCGAAGGCATATCCGTCGCCCGTAGAACCGGTGAGCGGATACGAAGCGCCGCCCGTGGCGAGTATAACGCAGTCGAAATCGGTAAAATGCCGCTTTTCCGTGATTATTCCGGAAATGTATTTTTCGCCGTCCTTTTCGGCTACGGTAATGTCGGTCACTCTTTCGTTCATCACCGTTACGCCGAGTCGGCGCATTTCGTTTTTCAGGGCGAGAACTATATCGGTCGCCTTGTCGGAAACGGGGAAAACCCTGTTTCCGCGCTCTGTTTTCAGCGGGATACCGAGAGTGTTTTCAAAAAAATTCTTTGTTTCGGCGCTGTCGAAACGGCGTATCGCGGAAAAGAGAAATTTCCCGTTTGTCGTTATATTCCGCATAAATTCATCTGGCGAGCAGTCGTTTGTCAGATTGCATCTGCCTTTTCCCGTGATGCCGAGCTTTTTGCCCAGCAGAGCGTTCCGCTCGAAAACGGTCACCCGCGCGCCGAAACCGGCAGCAAAGACGGCTGCGCTCATTCCCGCGGCGCCTGCGCCTATTATAGCAATTTTTCTCATTTATTTTCTTCGCTTTCTCTGTTTGCCGAAAGGAAATCCTCCGCTTCTGCCATTATATCGAAAGCGGCGTCTATTTTTTTATCTATTTCAGCCGTTTTTGCGGCTATTTCCGAAAGGCGGATGTAATCGGAAGCGGCTTCGGTTTCCGCTTCATGCTCCAGCGCCGCTTTTTCTGCTTCCAGAGCCTCTATCTCGCGCTCGGCGCGTTCCAGCTGCTTTTCTTTTTTGCGTATTTCGGCTGTCATGCGCTTTTTTTCGAGATATTTCGCTTTGCCGTCGGATTCCGTTTTTACTGCCGCCTGCACCTGCTCGGGCGCGATAGTCATGCGGCGGTATTCCGTATATTCGTCATATCCGCCGTGGTAATCGAAAAATTTCCCGTCTGTCATATCGAAAATGCGAGTGGAGATTTTCTTTGCGAAATATCTGTCGTGCGAAACGGCTATCACCGTGCCGCTAAAACGCATTATCGCGTCCTCCAGTATTTCGCGCGAATTTATATCGAGATGGTTTGTCGGCTCGTCGAGTATCAGCAGATTTATTTTGGAAAGCATCATTTTGCACAGCATCAGGCGCGCCTTTTCGCCGCCGGAAAGCTCGCATACCTGCTTGCCTATATCTTCGTCAAAGAAAAGAAACGCGGCGAGAGCGGAGCGTATTTCCGTGGCGCCGAGTTTTTCGTGCGCGCGGATTACTTCGTCGAGGACGGTGCTCTTTTCGTCGAGCGATTGCTGCTCCTGATCATAATAGCCGAAAACCACATTCGCGCCGAATTCCAGTGTGCCCGCATCCTGTTCGCACATACCGCCGATTATTTTGGCGAGAGTGGATTTTCCGCATCCGTTGGGACCGACTATCAGAACGCGGTCGCGCTTTTTCACGGTGAAGGAAATATCGGAAAATATCTTTTTGTCGCCGTAGCTTTTTGCGAGATGCTCGGCATAAAGCACATCGCCGCCGCTTTCACCCGCCTCGGAAAAGGAAAATTTTATATCCTTCGGCGCACTCTGCGGCGCATCTATTTTTTTCATGCGCGCGAGAGCTTTTTCTCTGCTTTCCGCGGCGATGATGTTTCTTTCTCTGTTCCAGCGGCGCTGCTGCTCTATAAAAGCCTCTATGCGCGCTATTTCGCGCTGCTGATTTTTGTAATGATGCTCCAGTATCTCGACATTTTTTGTTTTTTTCTCGGTAAATTCGGTATAGTTCCCGTTATAAAGCGTGGCGCGCGTATGTTCTATATCGAGAATTTTCGTAGCCACGCGATCGAGAAAATATCTGTCATGCGAGATGACGGCGAGCGTATGCGGGTATGCCCGCAGGCACTCCTCCAGCCAATAAAGCGTATTTGTATCGAGATGGTTTGTCGGCTCGTCCAGGAGAAGAATATCCGGCTCCGAAAGGAGGAGTCGCACGAGCGCCAGCCTCGTGCGCTCGCCGCCGGAGAGAGTTTTCACGCGAACATCGCGCCGCGACGCGTCGAAGCCGAATTTCGCGAGTGTGGCGGAAATTTTCGATTTGTATTCATAGCCGCCGTCCGCACGGAATTTTTCCTGCACCTGAGAATACCGCGCAAGAAGCTTTTCGTATGATGCATCATGCGGAAGGGAAGCGCGGCGTTCTATTTCGTCCGCCATGGCGGAAATTTCGTTTTCGAGAGAAAGAAGCGCGGGAAAAGCGCCGAGCATTTCATCAAAAACACTAAGCTCGCTTTCGAGCATTTCATTTTGCGAAAGCATTCCCACGGTAGCGCCCTTTGCCGTATAGACGCTTCCGGCGGAAGGTTTTGAAACGCCTGCGATTATTTTCATGAGCGAACTTTTTCCCGCGCCGTTTACGCCGACAATGCCGAGTCTTTCGCCTTCGTTTACGGAAAAGCTTATTCCCGAAAGAATGACATCCGTCCCGAATTCGAGCAGAATATCGCTCACTCCGAAGCTTATCATACGTTTTCACCTCCCGAAAGTCATAAATCTTATATATTATACTATAAAAGCATATATCTTGTCAAATGTTTATGGCAAAAAAACGTGAAATTCATATAATGGACATAAAGAGAAATTTTTTATGGGAGAAATATCATGACAAAAGACGATATCAGAGCGGGATGCACCCTGCATAAGCCTTATCCCGAAATAAAGGTTGAAAAAAAGGATCCTGTTTTCGCCTCGCTTCTTTCCGTGCCTTATGCGGGGACGGGCGGCGAAATATACAGCACGCTTTCATACCTGTACGGCAGCAATGTTCTTTTTGAAAAATCGCCAGTCGTTTCGGAAGCGCTCAAATGCGTGGCAAAAACGGAAATGTATCATACCGACATACTGGCAAAACTGATAGTCCTGCTCGGCGGCGATCCGAAATATACCGTGGCGCAGGGGCGCCGACCTTTCACCACAGCGGGCATGCATTACGGCGAAAGCGAAAATGCGATATTACGCGGTGCGATTTCCGGCGAGGAAGGCGCGATATATGTCTACGAAAAGCTGGCGGAATCCACGGACGACGAAAATATAAAGGCGATACTTTCGCGCATAATTGAGGACGAAAAGCATCATGCCTGCATTTTCCGCGAGCTTCTGCGCGAATAGAAAAAATGCGCGGCGACATTGGATAAAAATAAAAACCAGCCCGTTTTTTCGGGCTGGTTTTTATTTTGTCACATATAAATTTATATCCCATGCGGGCACGCCCGGTTGCTTTCGCAGATATATTTTGCAGTGCGGGAGCATATCATGCACGAGCTTTGTCAGGCGGAAAAGATCGTCGCTTCTGTGATATGCGGAAACGAGCAGATAAACCTCGTTTTCGCAAAAAAGTCCCGTCGAGCCGAGCAGGGCTTTTTCCTCCGCGCCCTCCACATCGTATTTTATAAGCAGCTTTTCGCCGCGGAAATCGCAGTGGCAATCGAGCCTGTCGCCCTGCACCGAGCGCATTTTCGCGCCGGATTTTGCCTTATCGTTTACGGTGCATACGGTGGAATTTCTCGCCGAACCGTCCGCAAAAGAAAGCTCCTCGCGCCTGTCCCACGCGGCAATCTCGCATACGCGGATATCGGCTTTGCAACCCGCCGCATAAGCGGCAAGCTTTGCCGCGGTTTTTGCCGACGGCTCAAAAGCCACGGCTTTTTTAATCCCGCCGTACATAGAAAGCGCCCTTTTCAGCGTATCTCCGGTATAGGCGCCGAGATCGCAGTAAGCAGAAAAATCATGCGGGAATATATCGGAAAAATCCTTTTCCTCATCGCTTTCGCATGAAAAAAGATATTGTATTTTGCCGCTTATTTTGTATTTTATCATATTGTCGAAAACAAATCGCGATTTTTCATCCGCGAGCAGAGCGCGCGCGGAGTCAAATCGTTCTTTATTAGCCTCATAAAAGCGCAAATCGAAGATTTCTTCTCCGGAAACGGGTACATCGGGTGCGTAGAGCTCATATTTTTCATCGAGGCTTTTTATATATGCGCATACATCGGCAAGTGTCGAGCCGAAAGCGACGAGTATGATGAAATCATCGTATTTTTCTTTTATCTGCGCGAGAGAAAGCACTTTTTTGCCGTGAAAAAGCTGTCCCCGCACAAATCCGTCGGAGGCAAAAAAATCGGAAACGGACATTCCTTTGCTTTCGAGAACGGAAATTATTTTATCCGCTCCGTTTCCCATTCCGTACATCACTATGGGTTTATCGCTTTCGGAAAGCCTGCTCCAAAGCTCTTTTTCCGCGGTCCCGTCATCGAAAAAAACGCGATTCACTTCCGTACCTCCGCCCTCTTTTTTTATAATAATATCACGAAAAACTCCGAAAGTAAATGAAAATTTTATAAAATATACCGTTTACTTTTAAAATCCGCGGTGGTATAATTAAATCCGGAATAAAATGTCGGGAGGGATATATTTGCATACGGATGCGGAAGCACATTACAGAAAAATGACGGAAACGCCCGTTTCAAAGCTTGTTTTCACGCTCGGAATACCGACTACCGTTTCCATGCTGATAACAAATATATATAATATGGCGGATACATATTTCGTCGGTACTCTCGGCGAAAGCGCACAGGCTGCCACATGTATACTTTTTACATTGCAGGCGATAATACAGGCGATAGCCTTTATGCTCGGACACGGCTCGGGCACTTATGTTTCAAAGGCGCTCGCCGACAGAAATACAAAGGAAGCGACTAAATACGTTTCCACGGCGTTTTTTACTGGCGCCGCGGCAGGCATGCTTATCACCGTGCCGGGACTGATATTTTTAAGCCCCTTCATGCGGCTGCTCGGAAGCACGCAAACCATTCTGCCTTATGCGCGTGATTACGGTTTCTGGGTGCTCGTATCATGCCCTTTTCTCGTATGCTCGCTGATACTCAATAATAATCTCCGCTATGAAGGCAAGGCTTTTTATGCCATGATAGGACTTACCGCCGGCGGCATACTGAATATTTTCGGCGATTATATTCTCGTCATGCGCTGCAATCTCGGCGTATGGGGCGCTGGACTTTCCACTGCGGTCTCGCAGATCATCAGTTTTGTAATACTGCTCGTGCTTTATCTGCGCGATGCGCAGAGTACGGTATCTCTGCGGGCTTTCAGCTTCAGCGGTACGGTTCATTTAAATATAATAAAAGGCGGATTTCCGTCGCTCGTGCGGCAGGGACTGAACTCCGTTTCGAGCGGTCTGCTCAATAATTTCATGAAACCTTACGGAGATGCGGCTATAGCAGCCATCGGCGTGGTAAATAAATATTCGTCTTTTGTAACGTGCGTCGGGCTCGGAGTGGGGCAGGGCTTTCAGCCTGTTTCCTCATTCAATTATCAGGCGAAAAAATATTCCCGCGTCAAAAAAGGTCTGCTTTTTACCATGGCAATGGGCGCCGTGCTTGAAGGCGTGCTTGCTATAGCGGGCTTTGCTTTTGCAAAACAGATAGTGGCTTTTTTCCAGAATTCGCCCGATGTGATAAAAGTCGGCGTGCCTGCGCTTCGTCTGGCTTCCGTGGGTGTGATATTCCAGGCGGTTTTCGTGCCGGTGAATATGCTTTATCAGAGCATAAGAAAAGCCGGTACGGCATCTTTTCTTGCGATGCTGCGCTCCGGTGCGGTGTTTATTCCCGTTTTGCTTGTCGCTTCAAAAGCAGCGGGACTTGACGGAATAATCGCGGCACAACCCATATCCGATGTGATTACGGCACTCATCAGCATATCTTTTATAATTCATTTCATGCGGACAGCCCCGCAGGACGGAGAACAGGAGAAAATATCATGATATACATAGATCCGCTCGGAAGCAAAGATATCGGAAAATGCCTTGAAATATACAATTATTATATAAAAAATACCGGATTTTCGCTGGAAGAGGCGGAAGTTCTTCCGGAGGTTTTTCGCGCGAGGGCGGAAAATATCATGAACAGATATCCTTTTCTCGTCGCGCATGATGAAAACGGAAATGTAAAAGGTTATGCTTATCTCGATGTTTTCAATGTGAGGAGCGCATACCGCCATACGGCGGATTTGTCCATTTATGTAGATAATTCCGAAACACACGGTCATATAGGGGAAAAACTTCTTTCCGAGATAGAAAAAACAGCGCCGCAATACGGTATAACAAATATAATTTCGATAATAACGGATATAAATGAGGTTTCGGTGAAATTTCATGAAAAGCACGGTTTTGTCCGTGAGGGAAGACTGCATGATGTGGCAATAAAATTCGGGCAGTCGGTGGGTATTTATTATTACAGAAAAAATTTAAGAAAATAAATTTTTACTATTGACAAACGGTAAAAACTGTGATATGCTATATAAGCTATAGGAAATTGAGATGCCGGAATGGCGAAACTGGCAGACGCCCGGGACTTAAAATCCCGTGGGACTAACCTCCCGTACCGGTTCGATCCCGGTTTCCGGCACCAATATATCGCGGAGTGGAGCAGTCCGGTAGCTCGTCGGGCTCATAACCCGAAGGTCATGTGGTTCAAATCCCATCTCCGCAACCAAACAAAAGGAAAACAGCCCGATGGGCTGTTTTTTCTTTTGTCGGGTTATGAGAACGACGGGCGTGGCTCGGTGGGTCAGCGAAGCCGAAAAGCCATAGGCATGGCGTTTCGGCGAGCGGTGTCTTCCAAAGCGCGAGTTTTGAAAGTGCGGCTTGCCGCGCGCGCAAAACGACACGCGACGAAGACGGGCGCGAAGCGATAACCCGAAGGTCATGTGGTTCAAATCCCATCTCCGCAACCAAACAAAAGGAAAACAGCCCGATGGGCTGTTTTTTCTTTTGTCGGGTTATGAGAACGACGGGCGTGGCTCGGTGGGTCAGCGAAGCCGAAAAGCCATAGGCATGGCGTTTCGGCGAGCGGTGTCTTCCAAAGCGCGAGTTTTGAAAGTGCGGCTTGCCGCGCGCGCAAAACGACACGCGACGAAGACGGGCGCGAAGCGATAACCCGAAGGTCATGTGGTTCAAATCCCATCTCCGCAACCAAACAAAACAAGAGGCATCCGAAAGGGTGCCTCTTGTTTTGTTTATCTGTAGATTGAATTTCAGCATTGTGCTTTCGGGTTATAGACCGACGAGCGTGGCTCGTTTCGTCAGCGAAGCCGAAAAGCCATAGGCATGGCGTTTCGGCGAGCGGTGTCTTCCAAAGCGCGAGTTTTGGAAGCGCGGCTTGCCGCGCACGCAAAGCGACACGCGACGAAGACGGGCGCGAAGCGATAACCCGAAGGCGGGCTTTGCGAAAAGCAAGCGCAGAGGTTCAAATCCATCTCGCCTGCGGGCTCGGTCACCGTACGGCTCTGAAGTAACAAAGGGCACTTCATTCACTACCGTACGGTCGTTCCGCTTTGCTCCGCTACTCCGCAACCAAACAAAAGGAAAACAGCCCGATGGGCTGTTTTTTTCTTTATTATTTTTCCTCTTGAAAATTTGTTATTTCCGTGATATAATAAAGAACTGCGCGTAGCGGTATAGAAAAACCGCAAATACGCTGCATTTTCGGTTTTCGGAGGTATCCGTAATGTCAGATAAATCATCCGGTATCGCGGGAGCGCGCGGCGAAATTCAGATAACGCAGGGCTCTCTCTGGAAAAATATGTTTTTCTTCAGCATCCCGCTCATGCTGTCGCAGCTTTTGCAGGTGCTTTTCAATATGGCGGATGTGGCTGTGGTAGGCAAGTTTTCGAGCGCGGAAGCGCTCGGCGCGGTCGGCTCGACCACTATTCTCGTATCTCTTTTCACCGGTTTTCTCATAGGAATGGGAAGTGCGGTGAATGTCCAGGTGGCGCATCATATCGGCGCGCAGGACAAGGAACGCGCATCGGCTTCCGTGCGCACATCGTTTGCGATATGCTTTTCGACGGGCTGTATCATAATGGTGCTCTGCCTTATTTCCGCGCGTTTTATGCTGGAATTGCTCGGCACAAAGGACGATCTCATCGAGGGGGCTGTGCTTTATTTCCGCATTTATGCGCTCGGTATGCCCGCTCTCGGAATATTCAATTTCGGAAACGGCGTGCTCAGTGCAAACGGCGATACGAAACGCCCGCTCGCATATCTTATGATCGCGGGCATACTGAATGTCTTATTCAATCTCTTTTTCGTCATTATCTGCGACATGGCGGAGGACGGCGTGGCTCTCGCCAGCATCATCACACAGTATGTTTCCGCTGTTCTCATTCTCATACATATAGGTCGGCAGGATAACGAATGCAGATTCCGCATACGCGATCTGAAAGACGGGACGGACAAAATCGAGAGCAAACGTATCCTCGGGCTTGGCATTCCCGCGGGATTGCAGAATGCTATTTTTGCCGTAGCCAATCTCTTTATACAGGGCGCGGTAAATTCCTTTGATTCCGTAATGGTGGAGGGAAATTCCGCCGCGGCAAATTCCGATGCCATTATATACAATGTCATGGCGGCGTTCTATACGGCATGCTCAACCTTCATGGGGCAGAATCTGGGCGCAGGCAAGCGGGACCGCATGCTGAAAAGCTATTTCATCAGCATAGTTTATTCATTTGTCGCGGGAGCTGTTCTCGGCGGAGCGCTCTTCCTTTTCGGCAGAGAATTTCTGTCGCTTTTCGCAAATGACGAGGCTGTCATAGAGGCGGGACTTCAGCGCACGCGGATAATGTGCTTTTCTTATGCTGTCAGCGCTTTTATGGACTCCTCCATTGCTGCCTGCCGCGGCATCGGAAAAAGCTTGGTGCCCACGGTCATCGTTATCATGGGTTCATGCGTATTCCGCGTGGTGTGGATTTATACGGTTTTTGCTTATTTCCACACGATCCCGTCACTCTATCTGCTGTATATTTTCTCGTGGACCATCACGGCTATAGCGGAAATAATATGCTTTACTGTCAATTATAAAAAGCTCCCGATAAATCATGATGAGCATGCATATCAATCATAGACATAGTCATAACCACCGGTTTTTCCTGCGGTTATGACTATTGCTTTATCCACTTGTCAATGTCGGCGATTTATGATAGAATATATTCGGGCATGAAACCGACAGAAAAAGCCGTTTTTTCATCGCGAAAAACGGTATGATATGCGAAAAAAAGGAGTTTATTTATGAAAATTTCGGATGCAATCGAAAAAATGACGGATTTTTACAGCGGAAACCTGCATGATATTTATCATTTTCTGAAAGTATGGGCATTTGCAAAAAATATCGGCGAGCAGGAGGGGCTGGATGCACGCACGCAGGAAACGCTGGAGCTGGCGGCGGTAGTGCATGATATTTCCTGCCCGCTCTGCCGTGAGAAATACGGAAATGCAGACGGGAAAAATCAGGAAAAGGAAAGCGCACCGCTCGTGGAGGCATTTTTTGCGGGAGATGACGGCAAAGCCGATGTCGCACGTATTTCATGGCTCGTATCACATCATCACACCTATACGGGCGTGGACGGCATGGATTACCGGATATTGCTCGAGGCAGATTTTCTGGTCAATGCGGGTGAGAGCGGCTATACTAGAGAGGCGACGGAAAGCGCGAAAAAGCAGTTTTTCCGCACCGACGCGGGAATACGCCTGCTGGACAGCATATTTCTCAGGGGCTGAAAGGCAAATACAATATGGAAATAAGACGTTTGGAAAAAGAAATCTATGCGGGTAAAAAATTTACCGTCCGCTACCTGACAAACGGCTGCTACGATATTCGCAGCGTTGAAAACGGATTTTGCATGGAATACATACATTTTGAAAAGCCGATGGAAAAAACATTTGACGATGTCTTTTTCGGCGAATGGCTGGAAGCTCCCGTCGCTTTCGGTGCTTTTGACGGGGATAAGCTGATCGCTTATGTCGAGGGTTCGCCCGAAAGCTGGAATAACCGCTTCAGAATCAGCAATATCTGCGTATTTGAAAACTCTGCGCGCGGAAAAGGATGCGGCACTGCGCTGATGAAAGAAATCGAAAAAGAAGCCAAAGCCCGCGGGGCGCGCATGATTATTCTGGAAACGCAGTCGTGCAATGAAAACGCGATAGCGTTTTATAAGAAAAACGGGTTTGAAATAATCGGTTTTGATATGTACGCCTATTCCAATACCGATCCCGAGCGGCATGAAGTGAGAATAGAAATGGGAAAAAAGCCGGAATAGCTCCCCACGGTCGGCGTCGGAAATATCGGAGAGAAATGTCTTTTAAGGAGTGTTTGCTATGAAAAATATTGTTATATATGTCCATGGCAAAGGCGGGTCGGCTGAGGAAGCCGCGCATTACAAACCGCTTTTTTTGCAGAGTGAAGTGATCGGATTTGACTACGTCGCAAAAAATCCGTGGGAGGCAAAAGAGGAATTTCCGCAGTTTTTTGCCGAAAAAAGGAAGAGCGGCGCGCACATAACGCTTATCGCAAACAGCATCGGTGCTTTTTTCGCGCTGTTATCGCTTTCCGAAAAATCGGTTGATGATGCGTTACTGATATCTCCCGTAGTCGATATGGAAAAACTGATCTGCAATATGATGGCGTGGGCGGGCGTAGGTGAAAAAGAGCTTTCGGAAAAATCGGAAATCCCCACTGATTTCGGAGAAACGCTGTCATGGAAATATCTCTGCTATGTGCGCGAGCACCCGATCGAATGGCGCGTGCCGACGCGCATTCTGTACGGTGAAGGAGATAATCTGACTTCAATGGAAACGATATCGTCTTTTGCGGAAAAAACCGGCGCGGAGCTGACCGTCATGCGGGGCGGCGAGCACTGGTTTCATACAGAAGAGCAGCTTCGCTTTCTTGATGAATGGATCAAAAAAGCCAACGTATGAAGAATAAAAAATATCCGTGCAATGCACGGATATTTTTATTTTTTATCGTTTTCATCGAGGGCAAAATATGACGAAAATCTGCGAAAGCACGGCTTGAATTCAAAAACGCGGTCGAGCTTTTTCGAGAAAAATCCGATTATCGTGCCGTTGAGAAAAGCCATGACGGCTGTGCCCCAGTTCACTCCCTCAAATTTGCCGAAAAAGCTGAATGTCATCACTATGCCAGCAATCAGGCAAAAAACATCAAAAGCCGTTTTGAAAACCGAGAGCCTGATTTTATATCTGGTCGAAACGGCTTTCACAAAAAAGTCGTAGACCTGCGGATACAGATAAGTTTTGAAAAAGAGCGCGATGGAAAAAGACGTAAGCAGAACACCGATGATAAACATCGGAATTCTCAGCCACAGCGCCATGCTGCCCGGTGCCGTCACTGCGGGATTAAAGCAAGGTATCATGCGCCACAGATCCAGCACGGCGCCGTAAATCAGACATGTGACAAACGACATCAGATATACGGGGCGGAATTTTCTGAGCACAAGGCACAGTATGATGAAAACGCCAGCCTGAATGATATATTCCGCCTGCCCGAATGTTATTGTGCCCACCTTCAGACTGAGCAGATATGCCGGAGCTACTATCATGGAAATTCCGAAATCTGCGGAAGTGAGTATCGCTACTGCGAGCGCCAGCAGAACTATCGCCGCAATATACGTTATTTCCGAGCATACGCAAATCTTTTTTGCCTGTTTTGTTTGTGCCATATCATTTCCTCCGAAAAAAATCGCCACACACCGTATTTGGTGCATGGCGAAAAATGAGTTTTTTTATTCTCAGAAAAATCCATACCGATTTTACATGATAAATATATCACGCAGAGCAATGTTTGTCAATATATCCGCAATAAATTTATTTGCGGTTTCGGCGATCTATTCCAAAGAAGTGCCGAAAATATAAAAAAGATATTGACACAAAACAAAGATGGTGATATAATCATATACAAATACAGCAAAATGAAATGTTTTTCAGTAAAAAAGCACAAAAATACTTGACAAAGGAGGAATAGGTCGTGTACAATCGCTTG
>CAKRQU010000013.1 GCA_934394585.1 uncultured Eubacteriales bacterium
TTTGGTATACTCCGTCTCGGCGACGCCGTTCAGAGGTGGCTCCGCCACCCTGAACCCTCCTCTTCGTCAGTGAAAAGCGCGACCTCGTCCTCCCCCGCGGGAGGAGAACAATCCCTCAGTCATGGCTGCGCCATGCCAGCTCAGACCCTTTCTCGGCGAAGCCAAGCAACGTGCTTCGCACATTGCTTAATTCCCTTGCACAGAGGAGCCGAAGCAACGCGCTCTGCGCATTGCTTAGTTTCTTTGCCCAAAGAAAAATGAGCCTTTTCGTGCTTTTCACTGACGAAAAAGCACAAAAAGCCTCCGAAAGTACATGCTTTCGGAGGCTTTTCTTTACGCTTCTTTTCTGATATATTTTATCTTTTTCGTTTCGACTGTTTCGAGATCTATTTTTACGCCGGAAATGTCCGTCATGGACGGCGCTTCATACATAGCAGGCAACATTATTTCTTCCATGATGGAGCGGAGTCCGCGCGCGCCCGCATTGCGCTCTATGGCGAGCTCGGCTATCTTCTTTACGGCGTCGTCTGTTATCTCCAGCTTCAGTCCGTCCATTTCAAAAAGCCTGATATACTGCTTGACCAGCGAATTTTTCGGCTCGCGCAGAATACGCGTCAGTGCTTCGCTGTCCAGCTTTTCCAGCCCGACTATCACGGGCAGTCTGCCCACCATTTCGGGGATAAGACCGTATTTCACTATATCATGCGGCGTGACATCGGCAAATGTGGCTTCCGCTTTTGCTTTCTTTTCGCCCGACTCGCGGAAACCTATCGCCTGCTTGCCGTTTCTTTTTTCTATTATCTGCTCCAGCCCGTCAAAAGCACCGCCGCAGATAAAAAGAATATTTTCCGTATTTATCTGTATGAAATCCTGCCCGGGATGCTTTCTGCCACCCTGAGGAGGTACATTTGCCACGGTGCCCTCCAGTATTTTCAGCAGAGCCTGCTGAACACCTTCGCCCGAAACATCGCGCGTGATGGAACGGTTTTCGCTTCTGCGCGAAATTTTGTCTATTTCATCTATATAGATAATGCCTTTCTGCGCCAGCTCCACATCGTAATCCGCCGCCTGTATCAGTCGCAGCAATATGTTTTCCACATCTTCGCCGACATAGCCCGCCTCTGTGAGAGTGGTGGCATCCGCTATGGCAAAAGGCACTTTCAGCAGCTTTGCCAGCGTCTGCGCGAGAAATGTTTTTCCTACGCCTGTGGGTCCTATGAGAAGCACATTGCTTTTCTGAACCTCCACGCCGTCGTCGTTTTTCTTTTCTTTCAGCGCGGAAATGCGCTTGTAGTGGTTGTAAACGGCTACGCAGAGCGCTTTTTTTGCCGCTTCCTGACCGATGACATATTCATCGAGTTTGGCTTTCAGCTCGGACGGCTTCGGAAGCTCAGAGAGAGACGGTATGCCTTCCGCCGAGCTTTGCGATTCCATATAATCATCTATCATGCGTTTGGCGCGGACCACGCAATCGTCGCATATATATATCCCGGGTATAAGCGAGGGGACAAATCCCGTGGCTTCGCTTTCGGATATCCCGCAGAAAGCGCAACGGTTTTCGTGCTCGTTTTTACCTTTGTTTTTATCCGCCACTTTTTCCTCCGTTCACCGGCTCGCGTGCCGGTTTTGTCTTAAAGTCTTTTGTCTATTACCTTGTCAATCAGTCCGTATTCCGCGGCTTCTGCGGCGGAAAGGAAATTGTCGCGCTCGGTATCGCGCGCCAGCTCCTCTACGGTTTTGCCCGTGCGCTCGGCGAGAATGGCATTCAGGCGTTCGCGCGTTTTTATGATATGGTCGGCATGAATTTTCATATCGCTCGCCTGACCCTGCATACCGCCCAGCGGCTGATGAATCATTATTTCACTGTTGGGCAGAGCAAATCTTTTGCCCTTGGCACCTGCCGCGAGAAGAAAAGCACCCATGCTCGCCGCCATGCCCACGCATATGGTGGAAACATCGCATTTGATGAAATTCATCGTATCGAATATGGCAAATCCCGCCGAAACAGAGCCACCGGGGCTGTTTATATAAAGACTGATATCCTTTGTATTGTCCTGCGCTTCGAGATAGAGAAGCTGAGCTACCACGAGAGAAGCCGTGGCATCGTTTACTTCATCGGAAAGAAATATTATTCTGTCATTGAGAAGGCGGGAATAAATATCATAAGAACGCTCGCCTCTGCCTGTCTGTTCCACAACATAAGGTACTAACATATAAAACCTCCGTTTTTTGTTATTATGTATTTTTCGCCGCGAAATGTCTTTATGCGGCAAAATGTGCATTTAATCAAATTCGCAGGACAAAACGCCTGCGAATTCAAAAAAGCTTTTATTTGTCTTCGCTCTCGGAAGCTGTTTCCTCAGCGGTTTCCGTTCCCTCTGCGGGAGCTTCTTTCTTTGTCGTTTTCTTTGCCGTGCTGCGCTTGCGCTGCTTTGTTATCACTGCGTTGTCACGAACGAGAAGAGCGGCTTTGCCCACTACGACATCTTCTTTTATGGAGTCGGCGGGAATGCCTTCCTTTGCCTTTTCCGCATCTATGCCGTAAGCCTCGGCGATTTTCTTGTATTCCGTTTCCACGTCTTCATCGGTGGCTTCGAGATTTTCCAGCTTTGCTATGGCTTCCAGAGCGAGGCGGGTTTTAACCTGCTTTTCTGCCTGCGGGCGGAAATCGGCGCGCAGCTGTTCCATGGTTTTGCCCGTGTACTGCAGGAATGTATTGAGATCCAGACCGCTGTAACGCAGACGCATTTCATAATCGCGTATAGCCGCGTCTGTTTCGTTTTCAAACATAACTTCGGGAATTTCGCCCTCTGTTTTTTCCACGAGAGCCGTCATCAGCTGCTCGTCTACGGCATTGTCTGCCGCTTTGCCGGCGCTCTCTTCCATTTTTGCCTTTACGCTTGCTTTGTATTCAGCAAAGGTATCGAATTCGGAAACATCCTTTGCAAATTCGTCGTCAAGCTCGGGAAGAACGCTTTCTTTTATCTCATGAATTTTACATTTGAATACGGCGGGCTTGCCTGCAAGCTCTGCTGCATGATAATTCTCGGGGAATGTGACGTTCACATCGAAATCTTCGCCGATGCTCTTGCCTTCCATCTGCTCTTCAAAACCGGGAATAAACTGACCGGAACCGAGCTTCAGCGAGAATTTTTCAGCCTTGCCGCCTTCAAAAGCTTTGCCGTCGGTGTATCCGTCAAAATCGAATATGACCTCGTCGCCGTTCTTTGCGGGTCTGTCGGAAATTTCGAGCACGCGCGCATTTCTCTCGCGAACCTTTTCTATTTCGGCGTCTACCGCTTCATCCGATACGGAAACGGCTTCTCTTGTGGCTTTCAGACCCTTGTATTCGGTTACGGTGAGCAGGGGCTTTACAAAAACTTTCGCCGTGATTACCACGCCGTTTTCGTCGATGGATTTCACATCTATTTCGGGGCGGCTTACAGTATCGAGCTTTGTTTCCGCAAGTACTGCTTCATACTCTGCGGGAAGCAGGGCATTGAGAGCATCTTCATAGAAAACGCCTTCGCCGTAAGTTTTTTCGATAAATGCCTTCGGCGCTTTGCCGGGGCGGAAACCGGGCACTCTGAATTTGGAAGCGTTCTTTTTATACGCATTGTTTACTTCCGCATCAAAAGCGGCGCGGTCTATGGAAAATTCGATTTCCTTCTGGTTTGCTGCAATGTCCTTTACATTCAAAAGTTTCATTATTTGCAATTTCCTTTCTGCGGGCACGGATATTGCTCCGCCACCCATTTTATTGTCATTTTTACATACGAAAATATTATACCATTTTTTTGGCGTAAAGTCAACTGTTATTTTGCTTTTTCGGCTCTATTTTAAAAGGAATAAAGTTTATATAATCCGCCGAAATCAGCCGGAAATCGATGTCGGCATAGTTTATCACCTCGCGCGCCTCGTAATTTCCGTGAATATGCCCGTAAAAACAGCGTTCTATGCCGTATCTGTAAAGCACGGCGATTATTTCATCGCACATATATCCTTTGAAAATCGCGGGAAAATGCATGAACATCAGTTTTTCTCTCGGATGCTCGGCATCATCCAGCGCGCAGCCCGCATCCAGACTGATTTTTATGCGCTGTACTTCGCGCGCGATGATTTTTGTATTGCTGGCGTTTTTCATCAGATTGTCTTTGCTTTCGTCATACCAGCCGCGCGAGCCGCATACGATGAAATCCTCGCAGATATAGGCATTGTTATGGAGGAAAGAAATGGTTTTATATCCGTTTGAAACGAGAAATTTATCCAGTTTTGCCTGTGTCTGCCACCAGTAATCGTGATTGCCTTTCAAAAGGATTTTTTTGCCGGGGAGAGCTTCAATAAAATCAAAATCGGGTTTTGATTCTTCCGTTGTCATTGCCCATGATACGTCGCCCGCGACTATCACCGTATCGCTTTCCGAAACGACGCTTTTCCAGCCCGCCTCGATTTTTGAAATATAATTTTCCCAGCGCGAACCGAATATATCCATCGGTTTTTGCGAGGAAAGAGAAAGATGCAGATCGCCTATTACAAATAAAGCCAATTTTTCGCCTCCTTTGTTTTTTTGAAAGTATAATTGAAGCCGTATCCGCACAAAATATTTTTACCCGAAAAGAAAGGGGTAAAAAATAATTATGGATAATACAAAGAACACCTGCAAAACCTGCAAGGAAAACAAGGGTGTTGCCTGCGATGTGACAAACTGCTATTATCATGACGGCGAATGCCACTGCACAGCAGAAAAAATAAATGTCGGTCCCAGCTATGCTACGTCATGCACGGATACGGTATGCGCAACATTCAAGCAGAGAAATATCTGAAAAAAATAATTTACTTTTTTGATTTGGAAGCAAGCCGCGGCATCCGCCGCGGTTTGTTTTTGTGCTCGTGTTTCTTTATCCAAAGAAACAAGGGCGGGGTACTTTTCTGCGGAGAAAAGTACCAAAATGTTACTTTCTCCACCGAGAAACGAAGGCGTACTTTTGCGTGACCAAAAGTACCAAAAGTCAAAAAGAGGAAGGTATTCCTCTTTTAAACTCTTTCTATGTCGCCTCGCGGCGACTCGTGCGAACATACTGCCCCGACAGTCCGACCATAGACTAAACCGGAAGTATGGTTCAGACCCCCGCTTAACACGGACTTTTGTCTGCGCAGACCAGAACTAAGCCTTCCCCAGCTCGATGTCCATCAAGCCATGCTCGATTTGGTGGAGTTTAGCCTATAGTGGGAAGCATATCAAAAGCCATGGCTGGAGCCACCCACCCCGTCGAATCTGCTCGCTTTTTGCGGGATACTGTGTTCGCACGCGCGGTATGGCTGATGATATGATGAGAGATAGACTAAAACTTTTCGATTTGCTATCTATAGCACATACTTGCCGCGCATTACTTCCTGCGGCTGACTCGACGGGGTGCGAGGTGGTTTGCAAAGGAGGGCGAGGAGCCTTCCTTTGATGACTTTTGGTACTTTTGGTCACGCAAAAGTACGCCTTCGTTTCCTTCGTAAGGAAAAGAAACATTTTCCTGCGCTTTTATAAAAAGCGCGACCCCCCCGTCACGGGCGACCGCAGTCGCCCGCTTCTTTGCCCGCTTTTCTTCAAAAGAAAAGCGCCCTCACCCGCTCACGGGAGAAACTTCTTTACGAAATTCATCGCATTGCCGAAAAATATTTTCTCTGCGATATCTGCGGAAAATTCCTTTTCCACAGCCGCGGCGAGCTTTTCATTGTCGCCGATGCCGGATATTCCCGCAGGAAGCGCGGAAACCCCATCGAAATCGCAACCCATACACAGGCTGTTTTCCATTCCTATATCGAGATAATGCGATATGTGGCGCAGAATATCATCAGTATCCGCTGTCCCGCTTTCGTTCAGATGCGGCGGAGCAAAGCTTATGCCCGCAAAACCGCCGAGCGCGGCAATCCTTTTCGCACGTTCATCGGTGAGATTTCGCGGATGAGCACAGACCGAAAAAGAATTGGAATGCGTGGCGACTATGGGCTTGCCCGCTTCCTCTGCCAGTGCAAGCACCTCGTCTGTCAGCTTTCCCGAGCCGTGCGAAACGTCGGTTATCATTCCTTTTTCAAACGCTGTTTTCACCACGCGCCTGCCGAAAGCCGTCAGTCCTTCTTCCGTATCGTAGGCACCGCCGATGCAGCCCTCGCCTTTCCATACGAGCGTAAGAAAACGCACGCCCGCTTCATAAAGCTCATCCATGCGCCATATTTTGGCATCCAGTATATTTGCGCCCTCCACCGCGAGCAAAAAAGCGCGTTTGTTTTCATCGAGAGCGGCATTTATTTCGCCGGAACCGAGACATATACGAGCCTGCTCGCTTTTTGCCGTTTCGGCTCGCAGGTTTTCCGCTATCGCGCCGAATTGCGCCCAGCCTTCTCCTGCGGAAAGGTCGTTTTGCGACCATATTGCCATTATCTGTATATATTTATCGAAATTCCGTGCCGCTTCCAATGAAATATGAAGCGAATTCTGAAAAAGCGGCTCTTTTTTCTTGTACATCTCAAAAGCGGTATCACAATGCGCGTCGAAATAATTCATGAATACCCTCCTGCCCGCCGTCTCAGCTGTCTGCTGTCACGGCGTTTTCTATATGTTTTATCTTTCCCGTAAATCTGCCGTCGGCTTCGAAATAAACCTCCACCACGTCTATGCGCGGCTTTTTTCCGCTGTCGTTTGCGCGCAGATATGCGCGGGCGCATTCCACCAGATTGTGCGCCTTTTTCGGAGTTATCGCGGCGGCGGGGCGCCCGTATTTTGAAAGAGAAGGAAGCTCTCTGCGGCTTTTCACCTCGGCAAAAACCGTATGCGTTTCGTTTTCGCATACGATATCCGTTTCGAGATGACCCGCGCGGAAATTGCGGCATATTACGGTAAATCCCTTTTTTTCGAGATATTTCGCGGCGATTTCTTCTCCCGCATCGCCGAATGCTTTTCTGTTTTTTTTCGTAATCATTTTGATAAAAATGAAAGGAAGCTTTTTCTGTGCTCGGGGCAGGGACCTATTTCGCGGACCTTGGCTCTGTGTTCGGCTGTGGGATATCCCTTGTGCTTGGCAAAGCCGTATTCGGGATAAAGTCTGTCCAGCTCCGCGCATTCCCTGTCACGCGTGACTTTCGCGAGGACGGAAGCCGCCGCTATCGACGGACTTTTCGCATCGCCGCCGACTATCGTCACCACCGGCAGAGGAAAACCCTTTGCGCGGTTTCCGTCTATCAGCGCGAGCGAAGGCATTTCCGGCAGCGCCTCTATGGCGCGGCGCATGGCTATCATCGTGGCGCCGAGAATATTGTATTCGTCTATTTCCGCGGGGTTTGCTTCGCCTATACCGTAAACGCATTTTTCCGTTATTATATCGTAAAGCGCTTCGCGTTTCTTTTCGGAAAGCTTTTTGGAATCGTTCAGCCCGTCTATGTAAAGTCCTTCCGGCATTATCACTGCGGCGGCTACCACATTTCCCGCGAGAGGACCTCTGCCCGCTTCGTCAACGCCGCATATCACGCGATAACCTTTTTCATGATACATATTCTCAAAAGTATATTCCAGCATAAATTGCCTCCGATGTTTATTTCTGCGGTAATTCCAGCGTTATTTTGCCTATCGTGCCGGCGCGGAATTCGTCGAGCAGCATATTTGCCGTGCGCTCGAAATTTATTTCTCCGCCCGATATGAGAAAACCGCGTTTTTTTCCTATCAGCTCCGCTATTTCCCAGTCCTCCAGCCCATCGAGCACCGAAGGCTCGCCGAGCTTGTATCTCTCGCAGAGAAGCGCGGGGCATATTTCGCGCAGGCGGCGGCAGAGAACCACGGCGAGCGTTTCGATATCCATGATATCGTCCTTTATCGCGCCTGTCAGAGCCAGATTTTCGCCTACTGTCCTGTCGTCGAATTTCGGCCACAGCACGCCCGGCGTATCGAGCAGATCTATGCCCAGCGATGTCGTGACCCATTGCTTATTCAGCGTAACGCCCGGGCGGTTTTCCACCTTGGCTTTTTTGTTTTCGGCGAGGCGGTTTATCAGCGAGCTTTTGCCCACATTGGGAATGCCCACTATCATGGCGCGCAGCTTTCTGCCCTCCATGCCTTTTTCGCGCCAGCGATCGAGCCGCTCCGCGCACAGGCGTTTTACCGCGGGGGCTATCTCGTTTATGCCCGCGCCCGTCCTGCAATCGTAAAAAATGGCGCTTTCACAGGTTTTTTCGAAATATTCGCGCCATTTTGCCGTGGCTTCGGGCGAGGCGAGAGAAGCTTTGCTCAGCAGAACCAGCCTCGGCTTTGCCTCGGTAAGCTTTGCTATTTCGGGATTTCGCGAGCTTTGCGGTATGCGCGCGTCGAGCAGCTCCAGAGTGAGATCCACCTGCTTCATATTTTCCGCAATCATGCGGCGTGTTTTCGCCATGTGACCCGGGAACCATTGTATTGTAGTTTTTATTCCGTTCATTTAAATCACTTTCTGCAATAAGTAAATTTTGTTTTGAGGTTTTTCTTCAGCTTGCCCTCATATCTTCACGAAATTCGGTTTTCGCGCGTGATATACCGCTATGTGCGAAAAACCCGCGTCTGCGAGTATTTCTTTTGCGCGGCTGAAATCCGAGGCGAGATCGCACGCGCGATGCGCATCGGAGCCGAGAGTTACTATCTCACCGCCGAGCGCGCGGTAACGCCGCAGTATTTCCGCATTCGGATGCGGGGAGCAAAGACCTTTGCGAAATCCCGATGTATTCAGCTCCAGCCCTTTGTCGCGGAGAATGAGTGCTTTCAGTATCTCGTCGAGTATATCGGAAAATTCCGCATAGAGCACTTCTTTTTCCGCATATCCGCCGTATCTCACTACATAATCGAGATGACCGTATACATCAAAATCGTCGTGCGCGAGGATATTTTCCAGCACTTCGCGAAAATATACCGTATACGCCCCGTATCTCGTGCGCCCATCGAAAAAACTGCGGTCCATCGCCATATCTTTTCCGTCCGTGATATGCGACGAGCCTATCACAAAATCAAAAGGATATGCCGAAACCACGCTGCGGACTTTTTCCGCGATTTTGGGCTGAAGCCCCATTTCTATTCCGAAATTTATGCGCGGGGTATCGTATTTTTCCTTTATGCGCAGATATTCCGCATAATAGGCGGGGATATCCACGGCGCGGAGCGCGGTTTTCATTCCCGCATAGTCGTCCCAGTGCTCCGTAAATGTTATTTCATCTACGCCTTTTTCCCGTGCGGCGGCGATATATTCCTCCATATCGGAAATGCCGTCGTGAGAAAAACGCGTGTGTACATGTGCGTCCGTCATTTTTTCAGTCCGAGGCTCCCCATACTGCCGAGCGGAAATACGCGGAAAAGCGCTTTTCCCATCACTTCATGCTCGGAAATAAGCCCTATCACGGAATCGCGGCTGTCGGTAGAGCCGTTTCTGTTGTCGCCCATGACGAAAATATATCCCTCGGGGACATAAACCTCGTTTGTATACGGCACGCTTTCGCGCTTCATTGCGCCCGATACGCGGTTTACATAATATTCGTCAAGCTCGCGCACGGTGCCGTCTTTGCCTTTTATGCTCACTTTCCAGTTTGAAAAATCAAATATCACCGTTTCGCCGCCCGTGGCGATCACGCGCTTTACCAGCGGCAGGGTATAGCCCGAGGCTTTCTGTATGGCTACTATATCGCCGTATTTCGGTTTCGTCACCACGGAGGAAACTATAAGTCTGTCGCCGTGCTGCAATGTATTTATCATCGATGTGCCGTCCACGCTCGAAAGGCGGAAAAGCAGAGTGAATATCAGCATCACGGCGGCGACGGAGCCGGCTATCATTTCCACCCAGTCGTAAAATCCGCGCTTTCTTTTCGCTTCGGTTTCGGCTGATGCTGCGGCTTCGGTATCGGTGCTTTCCTTGCCGTCGCTTGCCGCTTCTTCCGGCGTTTCGCTTTCGGGCAGAACTTCGTTTTCCGCATTTTCTTTTGCGGGAAAATCCTTTTCTTCTTCTGTCATTTTATCCTCCTAAATTGCCATTTCCGTTTCGCACACGAGTTTGTGCGCGGTTATATAATTCGGTATCATCAGTATTATGCAGAAAGCAAACTGCGCCACCCACGATATGCTTACCCACGGGGAAACAACATAAGCGGCGGCGGATATCACGGCAAAAATCACTTCCAGAGCGAAAAGCCGCGCTCCGCTTTTTTGCAGATCTTTTTTCACCGCGCTGTCGTAATCCTTTCGCGTATCTGTTTTCGCCATGCCGCGCAGACCGACGGAAGCCGCGGTAAAATCGCGGAAAGCTTTGTATTTTTCATGGCATACGAGTATAAAAAGTATACTCATGGCTACGCAAAGCGCGGCGCACGGAATGAAAAGCCGTGCGAAACCGTCGCGCGAAAAAGGTTCGTAGAGCGCGCCGATGCGTTTGGCATAAATGAGCGAAAGAATATAAAATGCCACCCCCGCGACGGTATACGCGGAGCAAAGCGACGCGACGCGCTTTTTGTTTATATACGCGTGAAAATCATAAAGCGCCCACAGCATGACGGGACCGAAAAGAAATTCCGGCAGTATATATTTTGCGGAAAAAGGAATGCCGAGCATGAGAAAGAGCACGCCGCAGGTTTTCGCGCAGAAATGCCCCGCGTAAATTTTGTTCCACAGGTACGAATCGGGCAGTATTTCCGTTTCGTAGCGTTCGTTTATCCTTTTGGCGAAAGCGTCGTCGTTTTTATATACCGAAAGATAATTTTTCATTCCCGAAAGCCATGCTATGCCTATGATGAGCGCTATCAGCGCACAGAAAAGCGTGAGCAGGCGATGCAGTGTTTCGAAAGAAGAAGGCGATTGCGAAAGCGCGCTGAGCATGGGAAGCACGGGCGCCGCCGCACGCACGATAATGAATATCACGGCGAGTGTATGCAGATTTCCCCTCTGCGATTCCGTTTCGCCGCTGTTTTCCTTGCCGTCGCCGCGCACATATACATATTCCATTCCTTCATAAAACGAAAGAAAGGCGGGTATGAGCACTATCCCGTCCAGCACGCCGAAAACAAAAGCAAATGTGAGCAGCATTGTGCTGTCGAAAACGGAATCTTTTTGCATGGCGAGGATTTCCACGCCGATGCGAGCTATACATATCCATATATATGTTTTGAAGCGGGAAGCGCTTTCCCAGAGCTTTTTTTCAAAAAACGAAAGCTTTTGCAGACCGAGCGCAATGAAAAACGCACCGAAAATATCCGGCAGCAGATCGTATACGCCGAAAAAAGGCTCGCATAAAAATATGCATCCGATGAAAATCAGACCCGTGCCGAGCGTATCCCTTTTCTTTTCCTTCGCTTTTTTCATGAAATCACCTGCGCTTTTTCCGTTTTTTCTTTTTATTATTGCCGTGTGGCGCGGTTTCTTTGTCGGATTTATAATCCTTTGCGCCTTTTTCAAACATTTCGAAAGGTGTTTTCAGCCGATGATTTTTTGTATCCTCCATATCCTCGTCGCCCTCCAGACATATGCGGGCATAGCAGCAGAAAATATTTATTTCCACGAGGATTACCCACAGCACGGAAAGGAGTTGCGCCACCAGCGGCAGCTTCAGCGAGGCTTCGAATGTAAACCAGCCGAGCTTTTCATTCAGATTGAGAAAGAGCGCCGCCGCAAAGAAAAGCGGCACGAGTATGCAGTTTCGCAGGGCACGGCGCTGCAATTTCGGCAGGTCCGTTTCCTTTGCTATACGATAGAGCGATATCAGAAGCGATACGGCAAATATCACCGTAAATATCTCATAGCATACGCCGAAATAAAGGTCGAAAGTGTCGCTCATATTGCCGTTTACCGCAAAAAGTATTTCCGCCGTCAGTCTTACCGTGGAAAAAGCCATGCCGGCTATGGCGAGTATGCGCGTGGTATCAAAGCAACGGCAATGGTTTTTTGCCGTATTCAGTCCCGCGAAAAGCAGTATATAGCCGATTATGTCCGGCATGAAATCTATCCCGTAATAGTATGCTTTTGCCATGAAGGCAAAGCCGAGAAACATATATCCGAAACCCATTTTTCAAATATCCCGGGAAATATCCCGCTCCTTTGTTTTACTTGTCTTCGCCGACATGCATGCCGCAGCATTTTTTGTATTTTTTGCCGCTGCCGCAGGGGCATGGATCGTTTCTGCCCACTTTTTCCGATTTTGTTTTCACCACGGGCTTTTTCGGCGCGTCGGAAGCTCCGCTCACAGCCGCTTCGGCACGTTTCTTTGCCGCCTCGGCGCGTGTTTCTTCCGTTTCTATGCGGGAAAACATTATTCTCTTTATCGTTTCCTCGCGTATTTCGCCTATCATTTCGTCAAACATCACGCTGCCGCTTATTCTGTATTCATTGAGCGGATTTCTGTTTGCGTAGGCATTGAGTCCTATGCCGCCGCGCAGATCGTCCATCGCGTCGAGATGCTCCATCCATTTGGAGTCGACGGAGGTGAGCAGGCAGAATCTTTCGAAATCGCCCATGCGGTCGCCGAGAATCTGTTTCTGGCGATTGTAAAGCGCCTCGTAATTTTCCATGGCGCGGTCATGCAGCGCTTCTTTTGTGGTTGCCTCGAGAAAATCCGTTTCTCTGCATATCCAGAGCAGATTTTCCTTTTCCGCTTCGGGCAGGAGATTTCCGTGCTCGTCGAGGCAGAGCGCTAGGCGTGCGTCGATGGATTTTTCAGCCATTTCGTGAATAGTGGCGGAAACGTCCTCGCCGTCGATCACGGCGCGGCGCTGTGCATATATGATATTTCTCTGCTGGTTCATTACGTCGTCGTAATCGAGGACATTCTTTCTGCGGGCAAAGTTTTCGCCCTCCAGACGTTTCTGCGCGTTTTCTATGGAATTTGAAAGAATGCGCGCGTCTATGGGCTGATCCTCGGGCAGACCGAGTCTGTCGATAAATCCCATCACTCTGTCGCTGCCGAAAAGACGCATCAGATCATCCTCGAGCGAGAGGAAAAATCTGCTCTCGCCGGGGTCGCCCTGACGTCCCGAACGTCCGCGCAGCTGGTTGTCTATACGGCGGCTTTCATGGCGCTCCGTACCGACTATGAAAAGACCGCCCGCCGCCTTTACTTTTTTCGCCTCGGGAGCGATTTCCGCTTTGAATTTCGCGAGGCTCTCGCGATAGAGCGTGCGCCCCTCGTCCAGTCCCTCACGGCTCGTTCCCGCCGTTATATCGAAAATATCCTCTTCGGAATAACCTGCTTTTTTCAGCTCCTCCTTGGCGAGAAATTCCGCATTTCCGCCGAGCATGATATCTGTACCTCTGCCCGCCATATTGGTCGAAATGGTCACGGCGCCGAATTTGCCCGCCTGCGCGATTATTTCGGCTTCTCTTTCGTGATATTTCGCATTCAGCACATTGTGCTTTATGCCGCGCGATTTCAGTATTTTAGAGAGAATTTCGGATTTTTCAACCGAAACCGTGCCCACCAGCACAGGCTGCCCTTTTTCATGGCATTCCTCTATCTGGCTCACTATGGCTTTGTATTTTCCCGCCGTGTTTTTGAAAACCACGTCGTTGTTGTCTTTTCTTATCATCGGGCGGTTTGTCGGCACTTCCACCACGTCCAGCTCATATATCTCGCGAAATTCCGCGTCTTCGGTGAGCGCCGTTCCCGTCATGCCCGAAAGCTTGGCATAAAGGCGGAAGAAATTCTGAAAAGTTATCGTCGCCAGAGTCTGGTTTTCATTCTGTATAGCCACGTTTTCTTTCGCTTCTATAGCCTGATGCAGTCCGTTTGAAAAACGTCTGCCGGGCATTTTGCGTCCCGTAAAGGAATCGACTATCATTATTTTGCCGTTGTCGATGACGTAATCTTCGTCGCGCTTCATTACGCCCCATGCCTGCATAGCCTGATTTATGTGGTGGTTTATCGTGGAATTTTCGGGATCGGAAAGGTTATTCAGCCCGAAAAAAGCTTCCGCTTTTGCTACGCCTCTGGGGCTGAGCACAGCGCGGCGCGCCTTCTCATCCACTATATAATCCTCGGCTACGTCCTCGTTGTCGGATTTTTTATCCATTTCCTTCACGCGCAGGCATTTCAACGTGCGCAGAAATCTGTTTGCCTGAATGTAGAGATCGTTTGATTTTTCGCCTCTGCCGGAAATGATGAGAGGCGTTCTCGCCTCATCTATGAGTATGGAGTCCACCTCGTCGACTATCGCGAAATTATGCCCGCGCTGTACGAGATCGTTTTTGCTCATCGCCATATTGTCGCGCAGGTAGTCAAATCCTATCTCGTTATTTGTGCCGTAGGTGATATCGCAGGCGTAAGCCGCTCTTTTTTCCGCGCTTTTCTGCCCGTTTACGATAAGACCCGTTTTCAGCCCGAGAAATCCGTATACTCTGCCCATTTCCTCGCTGTCGCGGCGCGCGAGGTAATCGTTTACCGTCACTATGTGCACGCCTTTTCCCGTCAGCGCATTCAGATATGCGGGCATGGTGGCTACGAGCGTTTTGCCTTCACCTGTTTTCATTTCGGCTATTCTGCCCTGATGCAGGATTATACCGCCGAGTATCTGAACGTGAAAGGGGCGTTTGCCCAGCACTCTGTCCGCCGCCTCGCGCACCGCGGCAAAGGCATCGGGGAGGATATCATCGAGGGTTTCTCCCGCGGCAATGCGCTCTTTCAGCGCGGGAGTCACCGCCTTCAGCTCCTCGTCGCTCATGGCTTTGTATTTGTCTGCGAGAGCCTCCACTTTCTGCGCGACAGGCTCTATTTTCTTTATCTGTTTTTCGCTGTATGTTCCGAAAATTTTGCTTATCAGTCCCATGTTATTTGTCCTTTCGATATAGTGGCTTTAAGATAATCAAAAATATTATATAATATTTTCCTCGTAATTACTATACACTTTTCAAAATATTTTAAAAAAATTCGTATATTATTCATCTTTGCGCGAGAAAAATTTACAAATATCGTGCGGGAAAACATTGAAATCGGGACAAAACTATAGTATAATAAAAATATCCGCGAAAAAGGAGGGAAAAAGCTTGGCTGAAAATTACAACGATTACGGCGATTACATGAAAGAAGAGCGATATGCAAAAAAATCAAAGCTCGGCAAAATATTCAGCTTCCGCACGCTGAAAAAGGTTTTCAGATGGCTCATCGTCGCGCTGATAATATTCATATATGCTTTCTTTGCCTACAGGATAATCGAAAGCAAAATGGTTTCGCGCCATACGGATATGATATGGACAAAGGATGCTTTTTCCGCCGCGGAATCTCTCGGTGAAAATTTCGTCGTTTATTCTTACGATGCCGAATCGGAATTCGGCGTGGATTATTCGAAAGAAGGCGGCAGATCCGACGGCAGATTTTCCGTTTACGGGATGAGATATATCCCCGCAGTGAACGAATTGCAGTTTACCATCCGTTACAACAGCAGCACGGTGGATGCGCTCTGCGAGCAGTACGATATCGAAAACGCAGGCGATATGCCTTTCCGCTTTATCCTGCGCGACGGCGACGGAAATATCTATGAAAAAACCGCGTACAAATTCAAAAAATCCGGCAGATATACTTATGTGAATATAGTTTTTTCGGGCGTGGATCTTTTTGAAAGCGTCAGTGCCGCACCGGAAAAGGATTATCCCACGGCGGATGCGACAAAGCCCGCGTATATTTACAAAGGCGCCTCCAGATACGGATATGAAAAGAAAAACATTTCGTCGCTTTATCTGAATATGTACTACAAAGATGACTACGATCCTGAAAAGGACTCTTTCGGAGTACACATAGCCGTATACAAAGACAGCTATGAAACAAAGCAGTATGATTATAAAAAAGAAATAGGCGATGCGCCAACATCCGATATCGAATATATCGGATGATTACAACAGAATAAATTTCCGACCGGGCTGAGCGATCGCGTGATATGTCGCCGAAAGGTATTATCATGAGGAAAGTCCGGGCTTCGCAGGGCAGGATAACGGATAACGTCCGCCGAAGGTGACTTCCGGGAAAGTGCAACAGAAATAGACCGCCGCAGAAATGCGGTAAGGATGGAAAGGCGAGGTAAGAGCTCACCGTCGTCGCGGTAACGCGACGAGCCATGTAAACCCTATCCGAAGCAACGCCCCGCGCAAAAGCGGTTTGCCCGACCCGAACGAAAGTTCAGCGCGAGGAGGCAGTGCCCGAAAGGGTATAAGCCGCATGGCGACATGCGGCGAAGATAGATGATCGCTCCAGACAGAACCCGGCTTACAGGCCCGGTCGGAATTTATTATAAATCTCTCCCGCAAGGGAGATTTTTTATTTTCCCCCTTTTTCTTTGGGAAAAGAAATGGGGGAAGCGCTTTTCACAAAAGCGCGGGAAAATACTTTCCTCTCCGAAGGAAACGGGGTGTACTTTTGCGTGACCAAAAGTACCAAAAGTCAAAAAGAGGAAAGAATTCCTCTTTTGAACACCTTCTGTCGCCTCGCGGCGACTCGTGCGAACATACTGCCCCGACAGTCCGACCATAGACTAAACCGGAAGTACGGTTCAGACCCCCACTTAACACGGGATTTTGTCTGCTCAAGCCAGAACTAAACCTTCCCCAACTCGATGTCCATCAAACCATGCTCGATTTGGTGGAGTTTAGCCTACAGTGGGAAGTGTAGCTGAACTTTCGGCGTGGCACCATCCACCCCGTCGAATCTGCTCGCTTTTTGCGGGATATTATGTTCGCACGCGCGGTATGGCTGATGATGCGCGGAGAGATAGACAAAAACATTTTTGCTTTGCTATATATAGCACTTACTTGCCGCGCATTACTTTTTGCGGCTAACTCGACGGGGTGCGAGGTAGTTTGCAAAGGAGGGCGAGGAGCCTTCCTTTGATGACTTTTGCCGCGCTTTTCGTCAGTGAAAAGCGCGACCCCATCCACGGGCGGCAAGCGCCGCCTGCTTCCTTTCCCACTTTTCTTTTAAAGAAAAGCACACCCCTGTTTCTTTGGACTAAAGAAAAATAACCCTTTTGTTAATAATAATAAAATATAATATAAAATTTTCTCTTAAACTATGGAAAAAAAGAAAGTTGTATGATATAATTATACTGGCATAAAAGCAGAACTTTTGAAAAATCCGTTTCATGCCCGCAAGGGCAGAGAATTTATATACAGATATCCCGGAAAGGGGGACAGATTCAAATGACAAAAACAACGGAAACAGTGAAAAAATATACATTGCCGTGTATAGCCATGCGTGATACGGTGGCTTTTCCCGAGGTGCCGATAACACTGGAGGCGGCAAGACAGATTACAAAACGAGCCTGCGACGCCGCTATGAAAAGCGACGGTACGGTATTTCTCGTATGCCAGCGCGACCCGATGAACGAGGACCCGAAAGGCACGGAGGATTTTTATCCCACGGGTGTGGTGGCAAATATACGCCAGCTCATAAAAGGCGGTCCGAACGGACATTTCAGCATAATAGCCGAACCGAAATCGAGAGCGGAGCTTCTCTCGTTTTCAAAGGACAGATACATAACCTGCGAGGTAATGGAAAAGAAAATTTATCTGGAGGACAACGGGGGTCTGCGTGCAGAAGCGCTGATGCGTGATATCAAAAAGCAGGTTTCATCGCTGATGAAAATGCTTCCGCGCTTTTCCCGCGAATTGTGGCTTCTGACAAATTCGATAAAAAATCCGTCGCTTTTCTGCGATTTTGTGGCATCAAATCTTCTCAGCGCCACAGAGGATAAGCAGGCTGTGCTCGGGGAATACGATCCTCTGCGCGGAATGGAAATGCTTTCCCTGATGCTGGAGCATGAGCGCGCCGTTCTCACCGAGGAGGACGATATAAACCGCAAAGTAAAGGAGCGCATCGACCGCTCGCAGCGCGAATATTTCCTGCGCGAGCAGCTCAAAGTCATTCACGAGGAGCTGGGCGAGTGCGCCGATGACGACGAGGAAACAGAGGATTATTACAAAAAGCTGGACAGCGGCAGATATCCCGCGGAAGTCGCCGACAGGCTGAAAAAAGAAATACGCAAATTGCAGCGCACGCCCGTGGGTTCCGCGGACGGAGCCGTGCTACGCGGTCATATAGAAACATGCCTGGAAATCCCCTACGGCGTGAAAACGCGCGACCGCACGGACATTCCCGCGGTGGAAAAGATACTCGACGCCGACCACGACGGGCTGGAAAAAGTAAAAGAACGCATAATAGAATATCTCGCGGCGCTGAAGCTCAATCCCGAGCTGAAAAATCAGATACTTTGTCTGGTAGGCCCTCCCGGAACGGGCAAAACCTCGGTGGCTTCGTCCATTGCCCGCGCCATGAACAGAAAATTCGTGCGCGTTTCGCTCGGCGGCATAAAGGATGAATCAGATATACGCGGTCACAGAAAGACATACGTCGGTTCCATGCCGGGCAGAATAATAACAGGTCTGATAAACGCAAAGACGATGAACCCGCTCATGCTGCTCGACGAGATAGACAAAATGGCGAGCGACGGCAGAGGCGATCCCGCCTCCGCCATGCTGGAAGTGCTGGACGGCGAGCAGAACAAGGCTTTCCGCGACCATTTCGTGGAGATGCCGGTGGATCTTTCCGACTGTCTTTTCATAGCCACGGCAAATTCGCTGGACGGTATACCGCTCCCGCTGATGGACCGAATGGAAATAATAGAATTGCACGCATACACGCGCGATGAAAAGCTTTCCATAGCGAAAAATCATCTCATTCCCAAGCAGGCAAAACGCCACGGGCTGAACGGCAGGAATTTCAGAATAGATGCCGAAGCGCTCGGCATGATGATAGACGAATACACGCGCGAAGCGGGCGTGCGTTCACTGGAACGCAAAATAGCGCGCTGCGCGAGAAAAGCGGCGAAAACCGTTTCCTGCGGAGAAGCAAAAAGCGTGCGCGTGACGGCGGCAAATCTTTCCGATTTTCTCGGCACGCAGAAAATGCCGAGGGAGAAAATATCCGACAGAGATGAGACAGGCGTGGTAAACGGCATGGCTTATACCGAGAGCGGCGGCGATCTTCTGAAAGTGGAGGTGCTTTCCTTTGACGGAAGCGGCAAAACGGAAATCACGGGTTCGCTCGGCGGCGTGATGCGCGAATCGGTGCAGACGGCGATAAGCTATATCAGAAGCCGCGCGGACGCGCTCGGTATAAACGGCGATTTTTATAAAAACAAAGATCTGCATATTCATTTCCCCGAGGGTGCCGTACCGAAAGACGGACCGAGTGCCGGCGTGACGATAGCGACGGCGCTGGCGAGCGAGCTGACGGGGATACCCGCGCGCCGCGACATTTCCATGACGGGAGAAATCACTCTGCACGGCAGAGTACTCGCCATAGGCGGGCTTCGCGAAAAGACAATGGCGGCATATCTCGCGGGCGTGAAAACAATACTCATTCCCAAGGAAAACGAAACGGATATGGCGGAAATAGCCTCCGTAGTAAAGGAAAACGTGAAAATAATACCCGTTTCCGATGCGGACGATGTGCTCCGCATCGCCCTCGTGCGCGATCCTTTCGAGCATGAAAACGAATGCGAAGAAAAGCCCGCTGTAAAACCCGCAGAGCAGGAAAATCTCCGCGTGGCAAATCCCGCGCACGGCACCGAGGCTTGCTGCTCGGTAAGATAAATGACTGAAAAAGGAGTTTCGGATGGCGATAAATACACAGAATGTCTGCCTGAAAATGACGGCGGGCAGAAAAGATCAGTTCCCGCGCGACGCGCTTCCGCAGATAGCGCTTTCCGGCAGGTCGAATGTAGGAAAAAGCTCGCTGATAAATACGGTGCTTTCGAGAAAAAGTCTCGCCCGCACGAGCGCGGAGCCGGGCAAAACGGTGACGGTGAATTTCTACGAAATAGATAAAAAATTTTATCTCGTGGATCTGCCCGGTTACGGCTTTGCAAGGCGGAGCGCCGAGGAGCAGAAAAAATGGTCGGCGCTGACGAACGCTTACGTTTCGGAAGAAAAGCCCGATATGATAATCCAGCTCATAGATCTGAAAGTCGGGCCCACAAAGGATGATTACATGATGCTGGACTGGCTCGCCTCGAGCGGCATACCGTATATCGTGGTGGCAACAAAGGCAGATAAACCAAATAAAACGGACAGGGCGGCAAATCTCGCGGCGCTTTCGTCGCATCCGTATCTCGCGCCGCCTTACGCGCCCGAAAAAATACGCGTGATAGCCTTTTCCTCTCAAACGGGCGAGGGCAAAAACGAATTGCTTTCCGTTTTCGAAAGCGTAATAAAAAAATAATTTATGTGAAGGGGATACGATGGATAGAATATTAGACTGGCTGAAAGATACGCTCATGGCGCTTCCCGCCGTGCTGATAGCGCTTTCTTTTCATGAATTTGCGCACGGCTATGCTTCATGGAAGCTCGGCGACCCTACGGCAAAAAATCTCGGCAGACTTACATTAAGCCCTTTTAAGCATCTGGATCCGCTCGGCTTCGTATGCCTTTTGTTTTTCGGTTTCGGCTGGGCAAAACCCGTGCCGGTGAATGCGCGCTACTATAAAAATCCGCGCGCGGGCATGGCTATCACGGCGGCGGCAGGTCCGCTTATGAATCTGGTGCTCGGATTTTTCGGCGTGCTTGTTTACAAGCTTGTTTTCCTGATACCCGCGACGACAGATTTCCTTTTGAATTTCAAGGGAGTCCTGCTGGAAATGGTATTGATATTCTGCACGCTCAATATCAGCCTTTGCGTATTCAATCTCATACCGATACCGCCGCTCGACGGCTCGCGCATAGCGTTTATTTTCATGCCGTCGAAATGGTATTTCGGCATAATGAAATACGAGCAGTATATTTATCTCGGTCTTATCGTGCTTATGATGCTCGGCGTTTTTGACAGCACCATAGGCTGGCTCAGCAGAAAGATACTTATCGGATTTCTCTCATTCTGGCGCCTTATTTTCTGATATCGGACGGTTTTTTTGATGGAACAGCTTGTTTTTAAAACGGAAATATACGAGGGTCCGCTCGATCTTTTGCTGGATATCATAGCAAAAAACAAAATGAGCATCTTCGATATAAAAATATCGCTGATATGCGAGCAATATATGGCATATCTTTCGCAGGCACGCGAAATGAATATGGAAATAGCGGGCGAATTTATCACGGAGGCGAGCCGCCTCATGCTGATAAAAAGCCGCATGCTCCTGCCCAAACCCGAGGAGGACGACCCGCGAAAGGAACTGGTGGTCCGCCTGATGGAATATAAGCTGGTGAAAGCGGCGGCTTCATGGCTTCACGAAAGAGAAGAGGAATTCGGCGGCAGATTTCAGAAAGATACCGACGAAATAAAGCCGGACAAGCGCATACTCACGGAAATGGACAGCGCCATCCTCGGCGCCGCCATGCGAAAAGCGCTGGCGCGTATAGCGGAATACGAGCAGGCACAGCGCGAAAAGCCGAATGAAATAGCCCCGCTGATAAAGCACAAGCAGGTTTCGGTTCCCGCGCGGATAATGCATATACTGCGTTACATGGCGAGGCGCAAAAACGCGCATATAGACGAGATTTTCGGCGATGTGACGAGCAGGAGCGAGCTGGCGGCTACTTTTTACGGGCTGCTGGAGCTGATAAAAAGCGGCAGGATAGTGCCGAGGCGCGCAGAGGATGACGAAACCGGCGAAAATGTGATACTGATGCTGAATACAGAAAAAGAGAAAGGGGAGAAAACAGCCTGATGGATGAAATGACAACGGCGATTTCCGTCGCGGAAAACGCGGATTACGATAAAAAAACGCTTTCTCCCGATGAAATAAAAAGAATAACCGAAGCGACGCTTTTTGCGGCGGGTTATCCGCTCACTTTCGAAAAGCTCGGCGAGGTGATGGGTATATCGCAGGAGGAGGTCCGCAGCGTCGTAGAGGAATATAAAAAGGAATACGACGACGACCCCATGCGCGGCATACAGCTGCTGATACTCGGAAACGCATGTCAGCTCGTGACAAAAGAGGTTTATTCCGATTATGTGAAAGCGGCGCTGGGCGTGCGCGACGGCGGCAATCTCTCGAAAGCTTCGCTGGAAACCCTGGCGATAATAGCATACAATCAGCCGGCTACGCGCCTGTATGTGGAGCAGGTGCGCGGGGTGGACAGCAGCTATTCCATAGGCGTGCTGCTGGAGCATGAACTGATAGAGGAAAAAGGCAGGCTGGATGTGCCCGGCAGACCGCGCCTGTACGGCACGACGGAAGCTTTTCTGCGTACATTCGGGCTTTCTTCTCCGGATGAGCTGCCTCCTCTGGAGGACGGCGGGGAAAATACATGAGAGCGGCGATAATAATTTCATGCATAGTGCTGTTTTTTGCGGCGCTCGGCATGATACCGATAAAGCTGACGACGGCAGTATCCGTTTCCGGTGAGAAATCGCGCTTTGCGCTTCTCCTGCGGGTGCTTCATATAAAGGTTTTATCCATGAAGCTCGGAGGCGACAAAGGCGGCGCGCGTGCGGCGGAGCCTGCAAAAAAGACGGAGGCAAAATCCGGAAAAGAAAAGAAAAAAAAGAAAAAATCTTTCGGTTTGCCCGATGAGAAAAAAAGCGCGGGCGATATAGTCGATATGATAAAAATGCTCGCCGATATCGCGAAAAAAACCGTTTTGAAAACATGGCGCTATATCCGCATCGGCGTGGATATGTACGATGTGAGCATCGGAACGGACGACGCGGCGAAAACAGCGCTTATCTACGGCGGCGCGGCGCAAGCCACATCATATCTTTTCGCATTTCTGGACGAAACGGCGCATTTTCATGTGAAAAAGAAAGCGCCCGTGAATGTGCGCGCCGATTTTCTCTCGGCAAAAACCGAGGCGAAAATACAGATGAATTTTACCATACGTGTATGGCAGATAATTTCCATAGCTTTCACCGCGGGCACTGCATATCTTCGCGGCATGAAAAAGGATAAAAAAGAAAATAAAAATAAAAATATAAAAGAGAAGAAAAGAAAGGCGGACTGAAAATCATGGAAGAAAACAAAATCAGCTCTCTCATTGCATCATCGCTGGAAGGCATACGCGATCTCGTGGATGCCAATACAATCATAGGCACGCCGATAGAGGCGGGCGGCTCGGTGATAATACCCGTATCGAAAATATCCGTGGGCTTTGCCGGCGGAGGAAACGATTATGCGGGAAAGCACAGCCAAGGCGGGAAAAATAATTTCGGCGGAGGCGGCGGCACGGGCGTCACGGTAACACCGGTCGGTTTTCTCGTGGTATGCGAGGGCGGCAGAGTGGAAATGGTGAATGTAAATAATCCCACGGGAGGAAACGATATCGGTTCTTCCATAGAAAATATCATAAGCAAAACGCCCGACCTGATAGAAAAAATAAAAGGAATTTTCAAAAAGAAACAGAAAAAAGAAGCCGAAAAAACCGAAGCAGGCGAGGATTTCAAAGAAGAAACGCCGAGCGGGGAAAAAGGCGAATAAAATTTCTTTTTCTCCATATTGCTAATTAAAAAAACGTATGGAGAATTTTATGAAAAGACTGATATCCGTATTTGTGCTTTTGCTGGCACTCGCCATGGCGGCGATACCGCTTGCCGCGGCATCCGATTCGGCAAAAAGTTGTATTCTGATGACGACGGAGGGCGAAATAATATATGCGCACGATGAAAATACGCGGCGCGGCATGGCGAGCACGACAAAAATAATGACGGCGCTCGTCGCGCTCGAAAACTGCGAAAAGGAAAGAACCGTCACGGTTTCTCCCGCGGCGGTGAATGTGGAGGGTTCTTCCGTTTATCTTTACGCGGGCGAAAAAATAACGATGGAAAATCTGCTTTTCGCTCTGATGCTGCAAAGCGCAAACGATGCCGCCGCGGCTATAGCCATAGAAACGGCGGGCAGCATAGAGGCTTTTGCCGATATGATGAACGAAAAGGCGCGCGAGCTGGGACTGCACGATACGCATTTTGAAAATCCGCACGGGCTCGATGACGCGGAGCATTATACCACGGCAAAGGAGCTGGCGCTGATAACAGCCGAGGCGCTGAAAAATCCCGAATTTGCCAAAATAGTTTCCACGAAAAAGAAAGCGATACCGCTTCACGACGGCACGGCGACGCGCCTGCTCGTAAATCACAACAGACTGCTGCGTTCCTACGGGGATATCATCGGAGTGAAAACGGGATTTACGAAAAAATGCGGCAGGACGCTCGTTTCGGCAGCCGAACGTGACGGAGTAACGCTGATCTGCGTGACGCTCTGCGACGGAAACGACTGGCACGACCACAGGGAGCTTCTGGACTACGGCTTTTCGCTTTACGAGAGAGAAAAGCTGGCTTGCGCCGACGATATGACTTTTGAAATACCCGTTTGCGGCGGTGATGTGTCGAAAATTCTGTGCGGGATATCGGAGGATATTTTCGCCACGCTGAAAAAAGACCACGCCAAAGTGGAAATGCGCCTGAAATTGCCGCGCTTTCTTTACGCCGGCATAAAAGAGGGCGACAAAATAGGCGAAGCGGAATTTATCTGCGGCGGCAAAACCGTGGCGCGCGCGGATATATCGGCAAAGGAAAATGTCGGCACAGAGGCAAAACACAGAAAAAGATGACTTTTATATAAAGAGGATAAACATTTGGAAGAAATAAGACTTCAGAAATTTCTCTCGGCAAAGGGGATAATGTCCCGCCGCGCCGCAGAGGAGGAAATAGCCGCGGGCAAAATAAAGGTAAACGGCGAAATCGCCACGCTCGGCACAAAAATAGATCCCGAGAGGGACAGCGTGGAATACAAAGGTAAAAAAATAAGCGGCGCATCGGAGCGAAAGATTTATCTGATGCTCAATAAGCCGCGCGGATATCTCACATCTATGAGCGATGACCGCGGCAGGCAATGCGTTTCCGAGCTCGTATCGGATGTCGGAGCGCGGGTTTATCCCATCGGCAGACTCGATCTCGAAAGCGAGGGACTTTTGCTTTTCACAAACGACGGCGATTTTGCAAACAAACTGATGCACCCGCGATACCACAAAGCGAAAACTTATCATGTGAAACTGGCGGGAGAAATCGACCCCGAAAAGGTGACGCGCCTGTCCGAGCCGATGGAAATAGACGGATATATGACAAAACCCGCCACTGTTTCGCTGATAACGAGAAAGAAAGAATATTCCGTAGTGGCGATAACGCTTTTTGAGGGACGCAACAGGCAGATACGCAAAATGTGCGAGAAGCTTTCGCTTCATGTGCTTTCTCTGCGCAGAGTGAGCATAGGTGAAGTGAAGCTGGGCGATCTGCGCCCCGGAAAATGGAGATATCTCACAAAATCTCAGGTAGCTTCGCTGAAAAAGGAGAGTGAACGCGATGTTTGAAGTAAAGCCGGTGGAAAGCAAGGAGCGTCAGCGTGAGTTATGCAGGCTTTGCGGCGTGCCGTATCGCGATGAATGCTTTGCTTATGCCGCGACGGAGGAGGGCAAAGTGATAGGGCTTTGCCAGTTTTCCATAAAAAACGATACGGGCTATATGTATGAATTGGTTTGTCCGGACGGGACGGATGATGAAGAAATGCTTTTCATCATGGGCAGAGCGGCGCTGAATTTTATAGATCTGTGCGGCGCACACGATGCGGAAAAATGCGTGGATGATAAAATGGCGAGAAAAATAGGCTTTGTCGAAAAGAACGGAAAGCTGAAAATGAATCTCCGCGGAGTTTTTGACGGGCATCATCACGGCAAAAATGCGGAAAAAGAAAAGTGACGGGAGTCGGATTTATAAAAAAGCTTCATATTTAACATAAAAATCACGAAAAACATATACGGAGGACATAAAAATAATGATAATACAGTTAGAAGAAGCGAAAAGCAGACTTCTCGCACTCGAAAATGACGTAAAGGAACTGGGCGATTCGCTGAAAATAGACAGACTGCGCGAGCAGGCAAAAGATCTGGAAGCACAGACTCTCGCCGAAAATTTCTGGAATGATCAGGCTAATTCCGGCAAGGTGCTTCAGGAGCTGAAGCGCACAAAGGATAAAATAGAAGATTATGAAAAGCTTTGCGTATGCGTTTCCGATGCGCTCATGCTTGCCGAAATGGGTATAGAAGAAAATGACGAAAGCGTTTGTGACGAGGTTCTTTCCGAAGTAAAGAAAATAGAAGCCACCGAGGAAAAAATGCGTATAGATGCGCTGCTCTCCGGCGAATATGACAGAAATAATGCCATTATTTCCTTCCATCCCGGTGCCGGCGGCACAGAGGCTCAGGATTGGGCGCTCATGCTTTACAGAATGTATACGCGTTACGGCGAAAAGCATGGTTTCAATGTAAAGCTGATAGATTGGCTCGACGGAGAAGAAGCTGGCATAAAAAGCGCCACTATTCTCGTGGAAGGAACAAATGCCTACGGTTATCTCAAAAGCGAACACGGTGTGCACAGACTCGTGCGTGTTTCGCCTTTCGATGCTTCGGGCAGACGCCATACATCCTTTGCTTCCGTGGAAGTAATGCCCGAGCTCGACGACGATGTGAATATCGAAATAAAGGATGAAGATATCGAAATCACGGCGCATCGTTCCAGCGGCGCCGGCGGTCAGCATATCAATAAAACCGACTCGGCTATAAGAATAGTGCATAAACCTACCGGTATAGTGGTCGGTTGCCAGACGGAACGCAGCCAGCTCCAGAATAAAGAAACAGCCCTGAAAATGCTGAAAAGCAAGCTCGCCGAGATAAAACAGCGTGAAAATCTCGACAAAATAGAAGATATCAAAGGCGAAAAGACAAATATAGAATGGGGCGCGCAGATACGTTCTTACGTTTTCATGCCGTATACTCTCGTAAAAGACAACAGAACAGGCTATGAGGACGGAAATATAACAGCCGTAATGGACGGCGAAATCGACGGTTTTATCAATGCTTATCTCAAAAGCAAAGTATAAAAACAAAAATAAATTTTTATAAAGGAGGACATGAAAAATGTTCAAGAAAACCAAACTCTATGTAGGCGTTGCTCTCGTGGTAAACGCGCTCACCTCGCTCATCACATTCATCATTTTGCTTTTCAAAAAGAAAAGCTCCGCAGGCGCATTTCTCGCTGTTTCCGCTATGAGCGGTGCGGCAGGTGCTTATCTGCTTTATGATTGCAAAGATGATGTGAATTTCTGCGATTGCGATTTCAATTTCGATGACGATCTCACCGATGATTGTGATTGCGACTGCGATTGCGACAATTGCGATGCCGATGATTGCGAAGCAAGAGAAGACGACATGAATCTCGAGGGCGATCTTTTCTCCCGCGAAAACGAAGAATAAGAAAAAATAAAAAAATCCCGCCGCACGGCGGGATTTTTTATTACGGGTTTTACAGCGACTGCGCCCATGTGGCGGCGAGATCCGCCCAGCCCGGGACAGAAGGATAAACTTCATTTACGCCGACGGTTTTGTCCGCGAGGGAAAGCCCGTGAGGACCTACGGGGTAGAGATGCGCTTCAAAAGGTACACCGTGATTTGCCAGAGCTGAAATGAAAAGAGTGGAATTCTGTATCGGCACCACATTGTCCGTTACGGTATGCCATATAAATGCAGGCACGGTATTTTCCGTCACGGCTTTTTCCAGCGAAACGAAATCGCGCATGGCGGGTTTCGTATAATTTTCACCGCCGAGCAGATTTTTTATCGAACCTTCATGAGAAAATTCGCCGCTTGTTATAACGGGATAAGCAAGTATCATGCCGCGGGGACGGTTGTGCTCTTTTTGCATATTTATTTTTTCGAAAATAAAATCTTTATCCCACATTGTCCCGTGAGAAGCACATACATGACCGCCTGCGGAAAAACCTGCGGTAAATATATAATCGGGATCTATATGAAATTCCTCGGCTCTTTCATGCAGTATTTTCATGCACATAGATGCTTCCAGAAGCTGCGCGGGAAAACGTGCTTTGCCTTTTACCGTATAGTTTAATACAAATGCATTGAAACCTTTTGCCATAAATGAAAATGCGATAGGTTCGCCTTCTCTGGGAGAAATGAACCAGTATGCGCCGCCGGGGAATATAAGTATGGCTTTTCTTTTCGCATTGAAAGGAATTTCTTCAAAAGGTTCCGCTATGTATGTGGTGAGAAAAACATCATCGCGTCCTTCATAGAGATATATTTTTTCGGTTTTCATTTTTATTCTCCTTTTATAAAAATCTGTATTTTATATATCTGTGGTTACTATTCCGCCGTAATCAAAAAGAATATCTTCCGAGGCGGATATTATATTCATATTCTGTGATAAAATCGCTTCTTTTATTTTTTCGCCGTCGGGATGCCGCATGATATCTCCGAAAAATATCACCGTATCGCCGATAACGCCGCTTGCCCCGCCGATAAAACCGTAATCATATCCGTCTATACCGATATGTCCCGCACAAATCTTAAGACAATCCGCGCCGTTTGCTTTGCAGGCGCGTGCGATCGCGCTGTCCGCGGTAATTATTTTTTTGCCTGCGATAAGACAGGAGCATTTGGTATATCCCTGCTTTGTCATCACGGGGATAAGTCCCGCGGACCGGGCTGCGGCATACGCCGTCTGCGACGTATATCTGCTGCAAAAGAAATATCCCGAAAATCCGAAACAATTTAGGGCTATATCCATAGGATATACGGCGCCTGCCGCAGTTTGCTCGGCGGAAAAAGGGATATTTTTCTCTTTTAAAAATGATATCAGCGCTTTGTTTTCTTCATGCACGATAAATTTATCGCCGAGCCGCGCGATCTGCATATCGGGATGAGCGGCTACCGGCGCGGGCAGAGAAGCAAGCGGCGATATACGCACGCAGTGACCGAATCGCGAGAGAATATTTTCGGTTTCACGCGGCATGGCATGATTTATAAAAATATACCGCATAAAATTCCTTTCGTATCCGCAAAAAAATATCGGCGGATATGCAATCGGCGGAAGCAAAAGCTTCCGCCGTCGGTTCAAATCATACGCCTTTTATATGGGTGCTTATGCTCTTTCTACCTTGTTTGCACGCAGGCAACGGGAGCAGATAGCAACGGTCTTGTGAGCGCCGCCTTCTACGACTTTAACCTTTCTGATGTTGGGTTTCCATGTTCTGCTTGTCTTGCGGTTGGAATGGGAAACATTGTGTCCGAATGTAACGCCTTTGCCGCAGTATGCACATTTTGCCATATTTAACACCTCCTACCGAAAATCATAACTTAAAGCGGAGCGCACGCATCCGCATTAAAACCAATATAGCACGATATATTGTATCACACACTTTGCAAAAAATCAATGATTTTTTTCTTTTTTTGCAAAAATATTTTTAAAATCACCGCAAATGAAATGAATATTATATTTATTTGCTCTTATATGCGACAAGTCGATTTATTTTAAAACCTTTTTCACTGAAATTTTTTTCATATTCGGTCATTATATTGTCCTCTGCCCACTCGCTCGCATGCAGATCGTATGTCACATCACATACGTTAAAGCCAGCCTCCGGGAATTCCTCCAGTGAAAAATCAAAAAGCGCACGGTTGTCTGTTTTGAAAGCTATCGAGCCTTTTTCACAAAGAAGCGGTCTGAATTTTTCGAGAAATTTTCTGTAAGTCAGGCGACGTTTTGCATGGCGTGCTTTCGGCCACGGATCACAAAAATTTATATATATTTTTTCAAATGTATTTTCATCAAAAAGTCTGTCGAGCATTTCCGCATCAGCCGAAAGAAAACGTACATTCAAAAGACCTGCCGCAGCTACTTTTTCCATGGCAAAAATTATTACATCACGCACTTTTTCCACGGCAATAAAAGCCACATCGGGATGCTTTGCCGCTTCGCCCAGAATAAAATTTCCTTTTCCGCAGCCTATTTCTATGCGAAAATGTGAAAATCCCGGGAAAATTTCATTTAAATTTATTTTTTCCGGCTCTTCCCGATTATAATCCAAGGTGATATTTTTCTGCGCAAGAAATCTCGCATCGCCGGTTTTTTTCTTTCTTACTCTCATAAGTTTTACTCCGAAAACATTTTTTTGTTTGTCTGCCGTTTAATCGTATCATAAAAAAACGATTTAGTCAAGAAAAAATCTTTCATGATGAATAAAAATAAAGCATAAGGCAAAAAATAACCGTGTCGAAAGATAAAAACTATAAATATCGGAGATGAAAACAAATGATTGACAGAATAGCACTTATTATAACAATCATCGGTTCATTGAACTGGGGAAGCGTGGGACTTTTCGGTTTTGATATTATCGCATGGATATTCGGCAGCAGTGCCGCTCTGGCAAGCAGAATAATATATACCGTGGTTGCTCTTGCGGGCGTATGGTGTATATCACTGCTTTTCCGTTCGCGCGAGGTTACCGTTACCGGCGAGGAAAGAAACTGATTTTACTTCATTAAAATAATAAGATAAAGACGGCTTTTCGCATTACTTTATGCAAAGCCGTCTTTTTTTCATATTTATGAGCGGCGGCGAATATAATCCGTAATAAACATAAATATTGCGGAGGATAAAAAATGAATCCGAAATTTCTCGATGCCAAAAGGCGCGTGCGCCGCGGGCTTTCATGTATAAATACCACGCTGGTGATAATATTTGTCGCTGTGGCTGTCACGCTGGGAATAATTTTTGCGATAGGCGGAATAGACGGCGACGTATGCGATGAAATGATTTTTCCCGATTGTGCTTTTTCGCCGTTTTTTATGTGTTTCTTTTTCGGTGTGGCAATAGCTGTTTTTGCCGTATCGCAGGCGATAATCATTTCCACGCCCACGGGGTGCTTCGCAAAAGAAAAAACGCGCTCTACGATAATATTTATCTGTGCGCTGATACTGATATACGTATGGATCCCGGTGACATTCACGGCGGCGGCATTTTTTCTTTCCACCATGCTCGTAATGATAATACTGCTCGCATGTGCGGTGCTTTTTTCGGCTGCCGTGAAAATAAACAGAATAGCCGCTTATGCGGTATTTGCTTTTGCATTATGGATGCTGTATATTCTTTATTACAGCTTTGCCATGATGCTGCTCAATTAAATTTTCGGAATTTGCTTTCATCCTCTTGACAGAATACGGAAATTTTGCTATTATATATTTGAATAGTCCAAAGACACAAATTCAAAGGAGAATAATTATGAAATCTGTAAAAATCAGTCTTTCATCCATAGAAGCAGTAAGAAATTTTGTGGAAATCGTCCGCAAATTCAATGAGGAAATCGACCTTTCCAGCGGCAGATACGTTGTGGATGCAAAATCCATAATGGGTATTTTCAGCCTTGACCTGCTCAATCCCATCACGCTCACGGTTCATTCCGATGATTGCGACAAGATTTTCGAGGCGCTCAAGGATTTTATCATTGAATAAAAAGAGAATATGAAAAAGCGGACAGCATCATGCTGTCCGTTTTTTTATGGGTTGGGGCGCTTTTTACAAAAGCACGGGAAAAAGTTGTTTTCCCACGCAGGGAACGGAGGTTTCTCTTTGCAAAGAAGGGGGCAGGCGACTGCGGTCGCCAAGGTACGATCGCGCTTTTTACTGACAAAGAGGAGGGTTCAGGGTGGCGAAGCCACCTCTGAACGGCGTCGCCGAGACGGAGTCAGCGGCAAAAGTCATCAAAGGAAGGCTCCTCGCCCTCCTTTGCAAACTACCTCGCACCCCGTCGAGTTAGCCGCGGAAAGTAATGCGCGGCAAGTATGTACTATATATAGCAAAATCAAAAAGCTTTTGTCTATCTCTCATCACATCATCAGCCGTACCGCGCGTGCGAACATAGCGCCCGCAAAAAGCGAGCAGATTCGACGGGGTGATTGGCTCCAGCCATGGCTTTTGATACACTTCCCACTGTAGACTAAACTCCACCAAAGCGAGCATGACTTGATGGACATCGAGTTGGGGCGGTTAAAGCTAAAGTTTGAACAGACTAAAGTCTGTACTAAGCGGGGGTCTGAACCATACTTCCGGTTTCGTCTATGGTCGGACTGTCGGGGCAGTATGTTCGCACGAGTCGCCGCGAGGCGACACAGAAAGAGTTCAAAAGAGGAATACTTTCCTCTTTTTGACTTTTGGTACTTTTCGTCAGTGAAAAGTACACCTCGTTTCCTTCGTAAAGGAAAGTAACTTCTTCTCTGCACAAAGAAAAAAGCAGGGCGGCAAGCGCCGCCCGCTTCTTTTATCCCCTCTTTTCTTCAAAAGAAAAGCATCCCCTCCGCTCACACCGTGGTGGCGGCAATATGCGACTCTATGTAGTCCGAAACATCCTCGCGGGCTATCCCGAGCGCTACGGAAAATTCGTCGCATATCATTTTCTCCGCGCAGTGAAGTGCGCTTTCATCCGCCACACGCAACTTTTTGCCGCGCTCGGCAAGAAAGGCGCGGCGGTGCCGCATTACCTTTATAAAATGCGCTATACGCTTTCTGTTTCCCGATGAAATCACATCTTTTATATGTTCGCTTCGCTCGCGGTCATTTTCTATCCAGTCGATATCCTCGCCAGAAAGCGATTTTATTATCTCGTCAACCTCGCTTTTTGTCAGCAGTCTGCAGATTTTGTCGGAAAGCGGGCTGTCTTTGGGCACATATATCACCGATTTGTCGTCGTAAACAGGGCGCAAAACATAATATTCACCGCTCTCCTTTCCGAATGTGCAGTTTTTTATTTCTTCTATCCTGCAAACTCCGTTTGTCCTGTAGCTCACCAAATCATTTACGGTAAATTTCATACTTCGCCTCCTGTATATCAAAGTAGGCGCAAAAACGCCATCTATTATAATTCTACCATATTTTTGAAAAAAATGTTACGGTCATTTTTCACGAAAATTTGAACAATAATTTGTGCATACGTTGTAAATATAAAAAATAAAAACGCGGTTTCCCGCATAGAGGACGGCACGCGCACCGTGACGGATATCGGGCTGTATGCGACAGGTTGTACTTTCAATGTGTCTGTTTAGGCGCTTTTTGAGACATAAAGACAGTCCGTACAGCATATAAATTCAAATAAATTCGGATTTTTCTTGACAAACATCCTTTTTATTTGTATAATGGTATTTATGTAAGCAGGATATTTTTCTGAAAGGATGTTGATATTTTGAAAAAAAGAGGCGCAGATCATATTGTATACGGATTTGATAATTTATATGACGGCGTTAGGAAACAGGCGGAAAGATACGGCGAAAAAGCAAGGTACGTCTATAAAGTAAATAAAGAAGAAAAAACTTTTACCTTCAATGATATGAAGCGTCATGTGGATTACATAGCGGCTGCGCTGGAAAAGCTCGGTCTGGCAGGTAAATTCGCGGGCGTGACGGGCGATACGCATCCCGACTATATCGCTTCGTATATCGCTGTGGCAAGTAGCGGCGGCGTTATCGTTCCTCTCGATAAGGATATTCTGAATGAGCAGTTTATCGGTTTCTGCGATATGTGCGATATAGAGATAATATTCTATACGCATTCGCTCCATTCCAAAATGCTCGCGGTAAAGGATAATCTCCCCAAAGTAAAATATTTCGTGGCTTTCGACTGCACTGAGGAAGAGCTCCCCGATCGCTTCATGAAATTTGAAGATTTCTATGAAACAGGCAGAAAAGCTTATGAAGAAGAAAATATCCGTCCCGCGGAAAATTACGAGCCGGATATGGACAAAATGTGCGCCATACTTTTCACTTCCGGCACTACCGGCACGAGCAAAGGCGTTATGCTCAGCCAGAGAAATCTTGTCACCAGCGCGCTGGATTCCTGCCGCGTAATGGCGACAAATGACGAAGATTTCTTTGTTTCCGTTCTGCCGATACATCATGCATACGAATTCACATGCGAGCAGCTCGCTCTGCCGAACTGCGGCGCTTCCACTTACATAAACGATTCCATAAAAAACACCATGCGCAATTTTGCGAAAGTAAAGCCGCGTTCACTCGTGCTCGTGCCGCTTTACATCGAAACAATACACAAGCGTATCTGGTCGGAAATAGAGAAAAAAGGCAAGACAAAGCAGGTAAAAGCCGCGATGAAGCTGAGCAATGCGCTCCGCCGCGTGGGCATAGATATCCGCAGAAAGCTTTTTGCCGAGATTCTCAATGCGCTCGGCGGTGAAGTCGGCTATATAGTTTGCGGCGGCGCTCCGCTCCGTCCCGAGCTGATAGATGAATTTGATGCCTTCGGCATAATGATATGCGAGGGCTACGGCATAACGGAATGTTCTCCGCTCGTCGCCGCGAACCCCATGCACAAGCGCAAGCATCGTTCCGCCGGCGTTACGGTGGAGCACATGGAGGCAAGAGTGGCAAAGGCTTCGCCCGAGGATGAAACGGGTGAAATAGAAGTCCGCGGTCCCGCGGTGATGCTCGGTTATTACAAAAATCCCGAGGCTACCGCTGCCGTATTTACCGAGGACGGCTGGTTTAAAACCGGCGATATCGGATATATAGATGATGAAAACTATATTTTCATCACCGGCAGAAAGAAAAATATCATTCTTCTTTCAAACGGCAAAAATGTTTTCCCCGAGGAACTGGAAGAATATCTCGGCGAGAGCGAATTTGTGGCGGAAAATGTCGTGATAGGCAGAAAGAATGAAGAAACAGGCGAGATAGCGATAACAGCGCTCGTATATCCCAATCAGGAAAAGATAAAGGATATGGCAAGTGAAGAGGTTTATGCAAAAATAAAGGAAGAAATAAACGAAATAAATAAAAAGCTTCCCACATTCAAGCATATAAGCGATCTCGAAATAAGAGATACCGAATTTGAAAAAACCACCTCAAGAAAAATAATGCGTTATAAACTGAAATAAACTGTTTATATATAAATTTAGCTTTTATTTTGAAAAAGGAGAAGTAATATGTTTGAAGAAATAAAAACTCTGCTTGTTGACGAGCTCAGCATTCCCGCAGATGAGATAAAGCCGGAATCCGAACTGATAGGCGATCTCGGAATAAATTCTCTCGAGCTTGCAGATCTTGTAATGCTTTGCGAAGACAAATTCGATGTGGAAATCGACGAAGAAGAGCTTCGCAAATTCATCACCGTCGGTGATGTTGCGGATTATTTCGCAAATCTGAAGTAATTTGATTTCAAGAAAAAGGAAAAGCCGTCCGTTTTTCGGGCGGTTTTTGTTTTTCTTAAAAAGAAAAAGGGAAGAAGCGGGCGACTGCGGTCGCCCGTGGACGGGGTCGCGCTTTTCACTGACGAAAAGCGCGGGAAAAGTTTCTTTTCTCCTCGCAGGAGAACGGCTGGTGTACTTTTGCGTGACCAAAAGTACCAAAAGTCAAAAAGAGGAAGGTATTCCTCTTTTAAACTCTTTCTGTGTCGCCTCGCGGCGACCAGTGCGAACATACTGCCCCGACAGTCCTACCATAGACAAAACCGGAAGCGCAGTTCAGACCCACGCTTAACACAGACTTTAGTCTGTTCAGATTTTAGCTTTAGCCGCCCCGACTCGATGTCCATCAAGCCATGCTCTCACGGGTGGAGTTTTGGCTAAGACGGGAGTGTAGCTTTGGCTTCGGCGTGGCACCACCCACCCCGTCGAATCTGCTCGCTTTTTGCGGCGTATTTTGTTCGCACGCGCGGTATGGCTGATGATGCGCGAAAGAGATAGACAAAAGATTTTCGATTTGCTATCTATAGCACATACTTGCCGCGCATTACTTCCTGCGGCTAACTCGACGGGGTGCGAGGTAGTTTGCAAAGGAGGGCGAGAAGCCTTCCTTTGATGACTTTTGCCGCGCTTTTGGTCACGGGGCAGCGCGACCACCGTTTCTCCTTGCGGAGAAAAAATACAATCCCTCAGTCGCCTGCGGCGACAGCTCCCTTTGCACAAGGGCGCCAAGCAACGCGCGTCGCGCATTGCTTAATTTCTTTGAACAAAGAAAAAAGAGCACGGGCGGCGACAGCCACCCGCCTCTTTCCGTTTTCTTCGAAAGAAAACCCCAAGAGTCCGAAAAAACCTTGCGCCGCAAGGAATTCTACTGTGAGTAGAGGACGATTCTACGGGTAGAGCCGCCTGCGCGCACATGTGTAGAGCAACATCCGGGAGATTACTGTTGAAATATTTTCCACGCGCGTGTATAATTTTCCCGTACTCGCAAATAACGAAAAAAGGAGCGCGGCAGATGGCAAAGGAACGAGTGATTTACTACACCGACGAAAACGAGGAACTTTCCGGCATAAGCAAAAAAACAGTGCAGATAGACGGAAAATTCAGATTTCTTCATAAAAACATATTCTGGAAAATACTTGCCTTTATAGTTTACCGCGTGATAATGACGCCGTTTGCGTTTATTTATTGCAAACTGAAATTTTCACTGAAAACCGTGGGCAGAGAAAAGCTGAAAAATTTCCGTTCGGGCTGTATGATGTATTCCAATCATACCCTGATGGCAGGCGATGCCTTTATTCCCAATATCACGACATTCCCGAAAAAAAATTATGTGATAGTGCATCCCGACAATATTTCCACGCCGGGCACCAAAAATTTCATCATGATGTGCGGCGCCATACCGATACCTACGGATATTCAGGCATACAGAGGATTTATGAATGCCGTGGAAAAACGCCTGCTGGAAAAGGCATGCGTTACGGTTTATCCCGAGGCGCATATATGGCCCTATTATACGGGCATACGGAAATTTTCCGATTCTTCTTTCCGTTATCCCGTGAAATATGATGTGCCGATATTTGTTTCCACCACCACTTTTCAAAAGAAAAAGCGCGGAGATACTCCGCGTGTCACCGTTTACATCGACGGTCCATTTTATGCCGAGGGGGAAAATCCCAGAGCAAAGGCAAAATATCTGCGCGACAAAGCTTATGAAACGCTTCTTATGCGGGCGAAAAACAGCACGTATTCACCCGTGACATACATCAAAAAGGAGGAAAACAAATGATAAACCTGCTGTATGCCGGAAATTCCGGTGTTTTTGACGGGCTTATTATAGGTGCGCTTTCTTATGTAAAGCACAATCCGTATCCGACGCATATTTATATACTCACCATGGATTATACCGAGGAAAATCCGCGTTTTACCCCGATAACGGAAAAAGACCGCGCTTTTCTCGAGAAAATATACCGAAAAACAAATGACGAAAGCAGAGTTTTTCTCATAGATACGGGAGAACTTTATAAAAAAGAAATGGCAAATTCGCCGAATGCCGAAACGGGATATACGCCGTATTGCTTTCTGCGGCTTTTTGCCGATCTTATCCCCGAAATCCCCGAAAAGATATTGTATCTCGATACCGATACGCTGATAGCAGACGATATTTCCGAGCTTTATGCTGCCGATATCTCTGAATACGAGCTCGGCGCGGTGCTTGATTATTACGGACATCGCTTCATGGGATACCATTATTTCAATTCCGGCGTTTTGCTGCTGAATATGAAAAATATAAGGGAAAGCGGGCTTTTCCGCCGCACCGTGGCTATGTGCGCGAAAAAGAAAATTTTTCTGCCCGATCAGACCGCACTGAACAGACTGGTGAAAAGAAAGCTCCTGCTCCCGTCGAAATACAACGAGCAGAAAAATTTCCCCGACGACACCGTGATACAGCATTTTTCAAAAACGATACTCTGGTTTCCGTATTTCCATACGCGTAATATAAAGCCGTGGCAGACGGATGCCGTGCAAAGCATACTCACAAGAAAATACGATGATATTCTGGAGGAATACAAAGAAATGAAATTCACTTATGAAAAAGAGCTCCGCCATGGAGAGATACCGATATTTTTTGCCTGCGACGACAATTATATGCCGTATCTCGCGGTGGCATTGAAATCGCTGATACTTCATGCGAGCGCCGAGAGAAAATATCACATATATATTCTCAGCGACGGCGTAAACGAAGAAAACGCGGCAAAAATAAATGCTATGGCTACCCCGAATATACACACGGAATTTGTTTCCGTAAAGGAAAAAATGGCGTCCATACTCGGCAAAATGAAGCTGCGCGATTATTATACGCCCTCGATATATTACCGTATTTTCATAGCGAAAATGTTTCCCGAATTTGACAAAGCCGTATATGTGGATGCGGATATCGTGCTCAATGACGATATAGCAAATCTTTTTGATATAAATCTCGGCGAAAATCTCGTGGGAGCCGTATCCGATGCGGTTATCGCGAGCAGCCCTCTTTTCCGCAGATATGCCGAGGAGGGACTGGGAATACGCTATGACAGATATTTCAATTCGGGCGTGCTGCTAATGAATCTGCACGGCATGCGCGAATTCGATCTGGAGGGCAGATTTATGTATCTGCTGAACAGATATCATTTCAATACGGTATGCCCCGATCAGGATTATCTGAATGTTATCTGCCGCGACAGAGTGCTTTATCTGGACGAGGGCTGGGACAAAATGTCCGTCGATGAAAATTATCCCGGCGTGCCAAGTCTTATTCATTATAATATGTTCAATAAGCCGTGGAAATACGACGACGTGCCGTACGGCGATTATTTCTGGAAATATTGCGTCGGTACGCCTTTTGAAGCGGAGATAAAAGCCGAAAAAGCCGCATACGGCGACGAGCAGAGAGCAGAGGATGAAAAAGGCGGCGCTAATCTTTGCGCGCAGGTGGAAATAATCTGCGCCGACGAAAATAATTTCAGAAGGGTGCTTTGCGATGAAAACGGAGAAGCAAGAGAAGAAAGCCTCGTTGCTTGCTGAAGCGAGAGAAGAACGCCTTGCCGTTCTCGAAAAAATAGCGAAATACGAAGCCGAGGGCGGGGAGAGCTTTTTCCTCGATGTGGAAAACGACCCGCCCGTGCAGGTGATACTGCCGGACGAGGTGGATTATCTGCATGAAAAGGCAGGCACGAAAATAAAAGTATTTTTCGCGCGGATAATGGAAAAAGTCGCTTCGTTTTTCGTGAGAAAGAAATTCAATATAAAAGTGGAAGGCGAGGAAAATCTGCGCGGAATTTCGGGCGGCGCGATATTCACGAGCAATCATTTCGCGCAGACCGAAAACGTAGCCGTGCGCACCGCCGCGAAAAAAGTGCGCGGAAAGCATCGCTTTTACAAGCTGGTACGCGAGGGAAATTTCCGCATGAAGGGCATAATAGGCTATCTTTTGAAATATGCCGACACGCTCCCCGTGAGCAGCAATATGCATACGATGAATAAGCTGGCTGGCGCCATGGAAAAGCTGCTGGCGAAAAATGCCTTTATCCTCGTTTATCCCGAGCAGGCGATGTGGTGGAATTACAAAAAGCCGCGTCCCTACAGGATAGGCGCATATCATTACGCGGCGAAAAACGGCGTGCCCGTGGTGCCCTGTTTCGTCACGCTTTCCGATTCGGGAAAGAAAAGCAAGCTCGGCTTTACCGAGTATTTCTATACCATACATATAATGCCGCCGCTTTATCCCGATGCGGCGCTCACCGTCCGCGCCAATGCGGAAAACATGCGCAAAAAGAATTTCGAGCTGTGCAAAAACAAATATGAAGAAGTTTACGGTATACCGCTTTCCTACGCGGAAAATTAAATTTTAAATAAAGCTTTTTTATATGCGGATTTTCCGTGTGTACGTCCCCATACATGAGAAATTTCCGCCATGCCGGAGAAAAACGCGCCTCTGCGACAAAATGCAAGCAAAAGCATACTTTTTCACGCCGCATATAATCTTATGGGGCGGAAAATTTCCGGTCCTACTCATTCATCAAGGGGACTACAATGAAAATAACAGCGAAATTCGGCGGGACATCTCTTTCCGATGCGAAAGCTTTTGACAATGCGGCAAAAATAGTAGCCGCCGATCCCGCAAGAAAATATATTACGGTTTCCGCACCGGGAAAAAGATATGCCGATGATACGAAAATAACGGATCTGCTGTATTTTGCGCACAAAAGCGGCGATCTCTCGCCGGTTTTCGAGCGTTTTTACGCTCTCGTGCGCGATCTGTCGGTAAAAACGGATCTCGACGCGGAATACCGCGCGATAAAAAGCGCCATGCAGTCGCATTGCGGCAGGGACTTCGTCGCATCGAGAGGGGAGTATCTCTCGGCGAAAATATTTGCCGGATATATCGGCTATCCTTTTACGGATGCCGCCGACGTGATATTTTTCGACGAAGAGGGAAATGTGGATTACAGCCGCACAAAGCAACGCTTTGCCGCTGTGCTTTCCGATTGCGAAAAAACGGTTATCCCCGGCTTTTACGGCACGAGCGCCGACGGCACCGTGCGTACATTCCCGCGCGGCGGAAGCGATATCACAGGCGCGATAACGGCAGCCTGCTCTGAATCCGACATATATGAAAACTGGACCGATGTGGACGGGGTTCTCTCGGCAGACCCGAAAACTATTGACAATCCCGCTTTTCTGGATATAATAACATATAGCGAGCTGAAATATTTATCCGCTTTCGGGGCGGGCGTACTGCACGAGGATGCTCTGCTTCCCGTGCGTGCCCTCGGTATACCCATTCATATAAGAAATACAAAAAATCCCTACGGCGCCGGCACGAAAATAGTAGCCGCACGCGATACGCCGCGTGCCTTCACGGGCATATCGGGCAAAGGCGGCTTTGCGGGGATAAGTATAACAAAGGACAAAATAGGCAGAAACCGCGCCGATCTGCGTGAAATATCGGAGCTTTTCTGCCGCAGAAAAATAAACATCACCATGGCGGCAGCGGAAAGCGACAGCCTGCTCATAATAGCGGAAAAAGAATATTTTTCCAGCAATACGGAGCTGATACTGAACGAAATCTGCCAGCTCGTAATGCCATCGGGCATTTCGTATAATGACAGCATCGCCGTTGTATGCGCGGCGGGCGACGATTTCGCCGAGATAACGGCAAAGGCATCGCTTGCCCTGCATGAGGCAAAAATAAAACCCATTCTGATATCCGCGGGAAACGGCGGCGGATACGTAATGATATGTGTAAACGAAAATCAAAAAGATGAAGCCGTGAAGAGGATATATAAAAGCCTCGTCGGCTGACGGAGGTAAAAATGAGAAACGCAAAAACACGAAAGCTTGTCCAGAACGCGCTGCTCTGCGCGATTATACTGCTGCTCACGCTCACGCCGCTCGGCTATATTCCGATAGGTCCGCTGGAAGTGACAATAATGATGATACCCGTGGCGATAGGCGCCATGACGCTCGGCGTCGGTTCGGGTCTTATCCTCGGCACTGTTTTCGGTCTTTCCAGCTTTTTCACCTGCCTTGGCATACTTCATCCCAGCGCTTTCGGTCAGATGCTTTTCGGCATAAATCCTTTTGCCACCGTGGTGGCATGCTTTGTGCCGAGAATACTCATGGGGCTTTTCTGTGCGCTGATATTCAAGGCATTGCATAAAAGATTCGGCGACAAAACCGGGGTTTATCTCGTGACATCCGCCTGCGCCGCCATAATAAATACCGTGCTTTTCATGGGCGGACTCGCCCTGCTTTTCCGCGGTACGATGAACGGCATGGCAGAGGAAGCGGGAAAATCGCTTTTCGTATACATTTTCGCCATATCTGCGGGAAACTGCCTCGGAGAAACGGCGGCATCCATGCTCATCGCCACGCCCGTAGCGAAAATAGTCAGAAAATACCTTGCCGAAAAATAAAAATACAAACAAAATTGCCCGCACGGAATAACCGCGCGGGCAATTTTATTTTTCCCTGTGAAAAATGTTCCCTTAAAACTTATTTAATGGAATTTTCGTAGGACTCGATCATCTTTTTAGACATGACACCCGCACGACCCCGATGTCGTTCACCGAGCTTTTTGAGCCATTTTTCCGTATTTTTGCCCGTAAATATCTTGATTTCAAGTTTCGCTGTATCATTTCCGTCTGATGTGACTATGATTTTATCAATATATTGGGCAACAAATTCGTTTGTAATCATACCTGTGCTTGCGTCACGGACAGCAGCATCGAGTCTCGCTTTTACCTCGCCGATGTGCTTGCGGTATTCCTCTTTTGTGAACAGCTGCTCTTCAAGTTCTGTGAGCGTTTTCTGCGCTTCCTCCGCTTCCCTGTCGCAGGAGGCGGTCATGGATTTGAAATTTGCCGTCGTAATGACGCCTGTCGTTACAAGCTCGAGAAGTTTATTTTTCTTTTGGTCGGCAAGCGCTATAATCCGCTTTTGTTCTTCCATCTGCCCTGCGGTTTCATCATCCGCTTCCATTGACCGGAACATTTCTTCGTAGCTTGCAAGCAAGGCTTCCACATCCACGCGCGTTTCGCTGAACACCTCGAACAGGATGGGTTTGATCTCATCCTCGTAGATTGGGAAAGATGGGCAGGAATCAGCACCGTTGTTAATCTTGCCTGAGCAGACCCATTTGGAATTGACCGTACCATCCTTGCCTTTGGATTCACGGCGGTAATATGCGGCACCGCAATGGGCACAGTATAATTTTCCTGTCAGGAGATTTGCATGGTTACAAATGCCTTGACGGTTTTTAACATCCTCACTTCTGCGGGTCAATACCTCATTTGCTTTATCCCATAGTTCCTCGGATACGATGGCGGGAACAATTTCTCCTGTTTCATCTTTAAACATGACCCATTCTTCGGGAGGCAAAAACTTCTGCTTTTTTGTAAACATATCCACAATACGAACCTTGTTGCCCACATAATAGCCCTTGTATTTCGGATTGGATATGATACCCGACATTGTGGTATGAGCAATCTTGTTGCCGTTGTAATTACGGTACCCCTGTTCGTAGAACAGCGTTTCGAGTTGCTTCATGCTGTATTCGCCTGTCGCGTAAAGCCTGAACAAATCGCGCACCATCGGTGCCTGGCTTTCGTCAATGACAAGGCGTTTTTCATCCTTTTTATATCCAAAAATACGGCTGTTGCCAAGAACCACATTGGACTTGATAGCTTGCTGATGCCCGAATTTGACACGCGAGGAGAGCTTGCGAAGCTCGTCCTGCGCAATGGAGGACATAATTGTAAGCCGAAGCTCTGCATCTTCATCAAGCGTATTGATGTTATCGTTTTGAAAAAATACACCCACTCCCCATCCGAGCAATTCTCTTGTATATTGCAGAGAGTCAAGCGTATTACGGGCAAATCGGGAGATTTCCTTTGTTATAATAAGGTCAAATGCGCCCTCCTTAGCATCAGCAATCATCTCATTGAAGTGTTTTCTCTTCTTTGTAGAAATACCGGAAAGCCCCTCGTCAACATAACCCTGAATATATGTCCACGCGCGGTTTCTCTTGATCAAGTCTTCATAATATGCAATCTGGTTGTCGAGTGAGTTGAGCTGTTCATCGCTTTCAGAAGAGACGCGCGCGTAATATGTGACCCGCAGGGGGATATCATATATTGATTTTGTTCGTAATAATGCTCTGATATTTAAGATATCCATATCATCGCCCTTTCGTAAATTCGTTTTATCATTATCTATTGATTATATTATACCATAATCGACCTCATATTGCAATACAGAAATCGAAATTTGTCAAATAATATCTTCGACAAACATTTATGTATCGGAGTGCTCAAAGCACTCCGAGGTGAACCCGCTCACCTTGCGTCCTTTTCCGGATAGCGTTTTGCTTTTCTTGCGGCAATCTTTTCGGTCATTCGCTTGTATTCTTTCTCTGAGATTGTACCGCTCTCAAACAGATAACGATTGAAATAATTAAGCCACATATCCTCTGCCATGCGTTTTTCGCGTTCTTCGTCAGTTATAACTTTCCCCATCCGGTTACCTCGTTCTTTCAAGATTGTTCAGATATATTTTCCTCCCTTCGAGAGAAAATAATTCAGATAATAAAAATGTGATACTATAAACTCTGCTCATACTCATATTTCTTCCTTTCTCTGTGTTCCGGTATGGTGGTGCAGTCTTCCACCGCCGGTCTTTCGTCGAACATAGCAGACAGATCGCCGACCAAGTCGGCAATGCCGGTGGTGATGGAGATCACCGTGTTCCGGCTCATGTTCTGCAATGCCCGATAGGCATTTTCATTGCCCTTGTGTGCCGCCGTGTTCAGATACTCCACGGCTTTTTGCCAGTCGAAATAATCTGATTCGAAGAGATAAATTTTGGCAAGCCTGTACTCCGCATAAATATCTCCCATCTGCGCCGCCTGCTCCAAAAGCGCGATCGCTTTCGGAATGTCCTTTTTCAGACACTTGCCGTCGGCGTAATACTTGCCGAGCGTATAGGCAGCGTGAGCGTTCCCGTGGCGTATTGCATCGTACAGAAGATCGACACCCGCCTTGCGGTCAAGGCGAAGGAAATCTCCGGTGAGATACAATCGCCCCAGCAATGCCTCGGCGTGCTGGTTGTTCTGCTTGGCAGATAGGAGCAACCAATACTCGGCGTTCTCAGGAATGCGGCGGTAATAGTCGCCCTCACAGATCATCTTGCCGAGCCGATACTGCGCCATGTGGTATCCCTGCTTTGCGGAGGATTCAAGGTAATACGCGCCGTCGTACTCATCGTAGTACGGACTGTCCTCATCAAACAAAATGCGGGAGAGACGGTACCCGGCATATAGGTTGCCAAGCTCCGCCTGCTCCCGCAGATCATTGTATTTTCTCTGTGTCAGATCTTCCGTTTCTGTCGCTTCATCGTCGGACAGGTCGGTTTCCTGCCGTTCATCCCTGAAAAAGCCTCTTATCTCATCAGAAGACAGATTACCGTGCTTAAAATCGCCGAACCGCCGATGGTCGATGCAATCGCTGTGATGATCCACCGCTTCATACCCGTAAGCAGATCCTTGAATTCTTTGATGCGATTGGTTTCCTTCAAGTCGAGACCTGAGATAAACTGCTCGCGCATCCTCCCATCCTGTTCGAGCAGCTCCTTGTTCTGATTCAGCAGCGTCAGCACTCTCGGTACAATGCTCTCCGCCGTTTTCTGCACGTTTCCGGTCACATCCTCCGCCCAATTCCGGATTTCGTTCCACATCTCGTCCGTATATACCTGCGATTCTTCCTTGGTTGTCAGCTCCGCAATCTGCTGATACAGCGTGGGCTGAAAGGTCACTGCCTGTTTCGTCCATTCCCGAAAGGCGTTCCAGTCCTCCTTCGGAATCGCATAAACAATCGGCTGATACGGTGTTTCCTCGATTGTCTTGACTGCCGTTCTGGATGCCGCTTTCAGTTTGTCCATGGAACTGACTGCCGGCGTGTTCTGTAATTTGTTTTCGTATTCTGAATTCATACTCTAAATTCTCCTTGGTATATTTGTTGTCGTGTAATTTGTTGTCCCGGACTTTTCTGCCGTTCGGACAGGTGAATGTGATATATTTTCTTTCCTCCGTCCATGTGACGGAATAACCGACAGAGGCAAGGATATCACAAAACTCGCGTCTGTCGCCCGCCTGTGTCATGGCAGTGTCAATGTCATTGATCAGTCCGAACTTCCAGCCCTCACCTCTCATCGTTGCACGGTACTCCCGCGTACCGATGCCCTGACCGTTTCTGCGCTCCGACGGCGGCAGAACAGACAGACCGTGGTCACGGCAGATGTCATCGCTGATTTTCCGAAGCTCCTGTAAGGTGTTGGGCGTGAAGTGAATCTTTCTGCCATCTTCAAAGCTGACCGAATTGACAATAAAATGGTTGTGTACTCTCTGAACGCCGCTGTCGTCATGTGCATCCAGATGCGTGGCGACCAAAACCTCGTATCCCGGAAAAGACTTCCCGGCAAATTCCAGACCGATGCGGTGGGCTTCCTCATAGGACTGAATTTCCCCCGGCAGAAAGGACTGCACATACTGATAGAAGTAAGTGCCGCAGGCTTTGCCGTAAAGATTTTTGGTTGCCATGAACTCTTCATACGCGTGCTGACCGAGGCAGTTGACACCGCCGACATACTGCTGTCCGTTTTCGTCAACGGTTTTCTTCTCCTGCACGCAGTAGCGGATACAACCGCGCATGGCACTCGGCGTCTGCTTGCTCTCCTTGATAAAAATAACGGTTGCCATAGGACATCAACCTCCGCCCTGTATCACCGCATCGGTGTTGGCGTACAGCTTGTTGATTGCCTCATAGCACCGACCGATGCCATCCGCCGTTGCGGTCAGATTGACTGTCCGCACCACGCCCTGATGCGAGAGCATGGTGAGCTGATTGAGATTGCGGCTGATACATTTCAGCTCATGAAGAACCGGCTTCAGTTCTTCAATCTGATAGATTGTCTTGCCGAGCGCTGAGATGCGAAGATATTCACCGATGCCCATGCCGATACCGGCGGCAATCTTTTCAATTGCTTTCCATTCGCCCTCTGTTACCCAAAAGGACTTTTTTCTGTTTCGTTTGCGACCTTTGGTCGCCATGACAAATCACCTCTTTGAAAATTGTATAATTAAATTCGTTTCTTTTGGCTTACCCTTTTCTTTTCGCAAAGAAAAGGTAAGTGGGTTCGGGCTTCCGCCCGAAAAAAATAAATGCGTTTGGCTCCAGCCGCCTTTGGCGGTGGGAGTCCAAACGCTCTGCTTGCCCCGCTGAAGCGGGAAGTCGTAGAGCTACGACTCGTGTACATTGTCCGCAATTTCTATCATTCGCTTTTCCTCCTTTCTGATGATATGGGAGCAGTATTTATAAATACAATTATGCAGAAAGAAAGTACCTGCTTATCTGAATTTGGCGTAACAAGCGAAACAACCGCGCTCCCGTTTTTCGGCTGTTCCGTTTGTTACGTCATTTTTTACACAGATACCAACTTATTTGCCTTATCCTTGCGAAGAAGCATAACCCGTTTGAGTCTGCCGCCGAACCGCATCGTTTTTGTGTTCGTTCCGCTTTCGTCTTGTTCTATTAATCCCTCGTCGGCAAGCGCCTTGGAAAGAGACTTGGCAGAGATAGCAAAGCCTTCGTCCTGCTCTCCGCATAACCGTTTGACAGCCTTGTGAGAAGCATCCAGCATGAGATAGTAATAGGTTTCATCCTCATACCCGATATAGTTCTTCGGTAATGTTTCAAGCCTGCTCGATGCCGGAATGAGACACA
>CAKRQU010000014.1 GCA_934394585.1 uncultured Eubacteriales bacterium
GAATAGCTCAGTTGGCTAGAGCATTCGGTTCATACCCGGAGGGTCGTGGGTTCAAGTCCAACTTCCGCTACCAGCCGACTGCTATTTGTCGGCTTTATAAGGCCCGGTGGTCAAGCGGCTAAGACACCGCCCTTTCACGGCGGTAACACGAGTTCGATTCTCGTCCGGGTCACCAAACGAAACAAATCCGAACCGATTGTCGGTTCGGATTTGTTTTTTTACTGAGAGTATTAGACTATAATGAAGAGCGAGGTCACGCGACATCGCTCTTTTCGGCTATATGTACATGTTTTTTACGTGTAGTTTTGCGATTTTTACGATTGAAATATACTATAATATATGCTATAATAAATAAAATGATGATACTTTTATGCCGACGTTATATTATGATGCATGCTGCTGCCGCCGGTGCGGTATTGATCCCGACAATTTCACGCAGGCAGATCTTGACAGGCTGCAGGAAATTTTGGATGATGAAGACGAATAAAATTAAAAAAGCATGGACGGAAAAAGATAAATTATGAAAGGAAAAAGCAAAAATGGCAAAGAAAGATATGATCCCCGCGAAAGAGATCGATACATATATGACGGACGGACAATCGGATGAGATAAAGGTACTTCTCTCGGAATACAAAGACAAGCTTGCCACTGTAGAGGCTAAGCGGAAGACAAAAACCGTAAAAGATGAAAATGCTTTATCTTTGATTGAGGCAAAAGCAAAACTAAAATTTCAGTTGCTGGACGACGGAACATACGAGATAACAGGTAAAAAAGGAAACAAACCCCAAATTTCAATACCGGAGCTGATCGACGGAGTAAAAGTAACAAGCATAGGAAGCAGGGCTTTCTATGAAGACATCTTTGCGAATGTAAGGGTCGTAAGCTTTGTGATTCCGGATAGCGTAAGCCAAATAGGAAAAAGTGCTTTTTCAAGTTGCAGTAAGCTAAAAGAGATAACCATACCGAAGCGGGTCAGTACTATATCGGAAGGCACTTTCTGGGGATGCAGTTCTCTTGAAAAAGCAGTGCTCCCGCCGCTGCTTACAAGTATCGGTGAAAGCGCATTCCGGAACTGCACGAGCCTTGTAAGCCTGACGATACCGGACGGTGTGACAAGCATAGATCGCAATGCCTTCAAAGGCTGTACGAGCCTCGCAAGCATAACGATACCCGACAGCGTGACGAGCATCGGTACAGGTTCCTTTGAAGGCTGCGAGAACCTTACAAATGTTATAATAGGCAATGGTGTGACGAGCATAGGGATGTTTGTATTTCATGATTGCAAAAACCTTGCAAGTATCACCATACCGGACGGTGTGACGAGCATAAACGAGTATTCGTTCTACGGTTGCACGGGCCTTGCGAGCATTACAATAGGCAGCGGCGTGACGAGCATCGGTAACAGCGCATTGTCATACTGCAAGAATCTCAGCAACGTAAAATTTAATGGCACAGTCGAGCAATTTTTATCAATCAAAGGACATGAAAACTTCAGTGCGTCGGAAGTTATCTGCACGGACGGCACGGCGAAGCTGAAATGAATAAAGAATAACGGGAGAAACAAAAATGAAAGAAAAAGATTGATCAGTTACAAAAGAAAAGAGCGGCGGAAGCAGGGCAAGTATTGCTTTATGAGGAATGGTTACGGTAAAAAATAAAATCCCGCAAAAATCAGGCGACAGGAGGTAAATATGTCACAGATTACAAAAAGAGCGCTCGAGCAATCGCTGAAAAATCTTTTGCTGAAGAAACCGCTGACAAAAATCACCATCAATGATATTGCCGAGGATTGCGGCATAAACAGGATGACATTTTATTATCATTTCAAAGATATTTACGATCTCGTGGAATGGTCATGTCTGGAGGACGCGAGAAAAGCGCTGGAAGAAAAGAAAACCCACGACACGTGGCAGGAGGGCTTTCTCAATATATTCGAAGCGGTGCTCGCAAACAAACCTTTTATAATGAATGTCTACCGTTGCGTAGACCGCGAGCAGGTGGAAAAATATTTAAAGCCGCTTACCGACAATCTCATCATGGGCGTCATAGAAGAGCAGTCGGCAGGGATAACCGTGCGCGAAGAAGATAAGGAATTTATCGCGCGGGTTTATTCATATATATTCATAGGCATTATGCTCGACTGGATAAAAGACGATATGAAAGCGGATCCGAAACTGATAGTGGATAAGCTCGCCGCGCTGATAAAAGATTCTCTTTGCGATGCGCTCTTGCGCTTCAAAATATGATTTTTTTATCGGAAAAGGCAAAATGATAAAATTTTTTACAGATAAAAGCGCTTTGATAAAACATTTATCAAGGTGCTTTTTCTGCTTATTGAAAACCCCGTAAAAATGGCTATACTATAGTCGTAAAATAAATTTTCAGGAGGTTTTCCATGTATTACTCAGCAGGAACTTATGAATCATTCGCGCATCCCGAGAAGCCGAAGGATGCAGACAAAAAATCCGCTTATATAATCGGTACCGGTCTTGCCGGACTTACGGCAGCCTTCTATCTTGTACGCGACGGACAGGTAAAGGGCGGGCATATCCATCTTCTCGAAAAGCTGGAGCTTGCCGGAGGCAGCTGCGACGGACGCAAGGATATAACAAAAGGATTTTATATGCGCGGCGGTCGCGAAATGGACAATCATTTCGAGGTAATGTGGGATACATTCCGTGATGTTCCCTCGATAGAAACACCCGGAGTATCCGTGCTTGACGAATATTATTGGCTTAACAAGCACGACCCCAATTATTCTCTCTGCCGCGCCACGGTTAATCGCGGCGAGGATGCCCACACCGATAAAAAATTTGAGCTCGACAAAGATTCGGCTATGGCGCTTTCCAAACTTTTCCTCACGCCCGAAAAGGATCTGGAGGACAAGAAAATTTCCGATGTGCTGCCCGAAAGCTTCTGGCAGACGAATTTCTGGCTCTATTGGCAGACCATGTTTGCTTTCCAGCGCTGGTCGAGCGCGCTTGAAATGAAGCGTTATCTCTGCCGCTATGTTCATCATATCGACGGACTGCCCGATTTCAGCGCACTGCGCTTCACAAAATACAATCAGTATGAAAGCATGATATTGCCGCTCGTAAAATATCTCGAATCGCACGGCGTGCGTATCGAATACGGTATGGATGTAAAAAATGTGATCATTGAAACCGAGGGCGACAGAAAGATTGCAAAGCAGATAGTATACGTAAAGGACGGCAAAGAGCAGACCATCGACCTCATCGAGGACGATCTCGTATTCATCACTAACGGCTGCTGCACGGATACATCCTGCTACGGCGACCAGACGCATGCCCCCGATCTTTCCGCCATCAGAAACGGATGCGGCGAATCATGGGATATGTGGAAAGCCATCGCGGCGCAGGCAAAGCACGGCGAATACGGCAATCCGGATAATTTCTGCGGAGATGTCGACGCCACAAACTGGATGAGTGCGACGGTAGCAACATCGGATGAAGAGGTTATAAGCCACATTATGAATATATGCAAGCGCGACCCGCGTGCCGGCAAGGTCACGACAGGCGGCATCGTCACGGTAAAGGACAGCACCGACAACTGGTATCTCTCATGGACAATCAACCGCCAGCCGCAATTCAAATCTCAGGACAAAAACATGGTGCTCGTATGGCTTTATTCTCTCAATACAAATAAAGAGGGCAACTATGTAAAGAAAGCTATGCGCGACTGCACGGGTGAAGAGATATGCCGCGAGTGGCTTTATCACATAGGCGTACCCACGGAGAAAATCGACGCGCTGGCAAAAGACGCCTGCAACACTACGACATGCTACATGCCCTATATCAATGCGTTCTTCCAGCCGAGAAAGGAATCCGACCGCCCGAAGGTTGTGCCGGACGGCGCCGTAAACTTTGCCTTCATCGGTCAGTTTGCCGAAACACCCCGCGATACTATCTTCACGACGGAATATTCCATGAGAACAGGTATGGAATCCGTTTACACGCTGATGAATATCGACCGCGGCGTGCCAGAAGTATGGGGAAGCAAATATGATGTGCGTGAGCTTCTGCGCGCCTGCTACTATGCCATAGATAAGAAACCCATCACGGATATCAAGCTTTCCTTCAAGGAAAAGGAGCTTCTCAAGGTAGTGATGAAAAAGGTTCAGGGCACGGATATAGAAATACTGCTCAAGGAAAGCGGACTCATAAAATAATCCGCAAAATTTCAGAAAATAAAATCCCGAAGACGAGTCTTCGGGATTTTTCTTTTGGCAAAAATGATTTACTGCGGTGATATCGGGGGTATTGCTTTCTCTGCCGCAGCTCGATGCGCATCTCGAAAGATAATACAAAAAAGGAATCTCAGCGGATTCCCTTTACTTTATTTCGAAACATATAATTTTTCCCGCCGCGGCACTTGATATTTGCCTGTTTTTGTGATATTATATTACCGATTGATGCAATTTGTCGAAAAGGAGCGGGAATATGAGGATTTTTGCTATACGCCACGGAAGAACAAAGTGGAACGACATGGGAAAAATCCAAGGCAGGACAGATATCCCGCTAAGTGAAGCGGGAGTGAAAAGCGCGCATGATCTCGCTTCCCAAATGCGTTCGCACGGGTATATCCCGACGGGGATTTTCACAAGTCCGCTTTCGCGTGCATACGAAACGGCAAAGATAGTCGCCGCCGAATTTTCGCTCGTGCCCGAGACGGTGACGGATTTTCGCGAAATGTCCTTCGGGCAGTGGGAAGGGCTTTCATGGGCGGAAATAACGGAAAAATACCCCGCGGAATTCAAAGCGTGGAATGATGATCGCACAGTCACTATTCCCGGCGGCGAATCGTATATAAATCTCACGCGCCGCATCATCCCCGAGCTTCGCCGCGCCTGCGAAAAATCCGACGGAGATTTTGCGATAGTGGCGCACGGGGCAGTGATAATGGCTATGCACGTAATATACGAGGGCATAGAATTTGAGAGCATAGATAAAATAATGCGGAATATAAAAAATTCCTCCGTCACTGTTTTTGATGCAAAACGGATGCTCGAAAATGCGGAAAAATTCGAAAAATCGGGCAGACTTGATATAAGAAAAGGAAATAAATGATTTATGAAACTGACACTTGTGGCGACCTGCCTTTTCGGGCTGGAAAAATTTCTCGGCGAGGAGATAGACGCGCTGGGTTATAAGCGCATCGAAACAATAGACGGCAGAGTTACATTTGAGGGCGACGAGGCGGCTGTGGCGCGGTGCAATATCCGGCTTCGCACGGCGGAGCGCCTTTATATAAAGATGGGGGAATTTGACGCGATGAATTTCACCGATCTTTTCGACGGGACAAAATCCGTCGCATGGGAAAAGCTGATAGGCAAAAACGACGCTTTTCCGGTGAAGGGGCATTCGATAAAAAGCCTGCTGACGAGCATACCCGATTGCCAGAGCATAATAAAAAAAGCGATGGCGACAAGACTGGGCGAAGCTTACGGGCTTTCCTACATGCCCGAAACGGGAATAAAATATCAGATAGAGTTTTTCATATTGAAGGACAGGGCGAGCCTGATGATAGATACATCGGGTACCGCGCTCCACAAGCGCGGCTATCGCCCGCAGAATGCGCCGGCGCCTCTGCGCGAAACGCTGGCAGCCGCCATGGTAAAAATGGCGCGCCCGCGTGAAGACGTACTTTTCTGGGATCCTTTCTGCGGCTCGGGAACGATACCGATTGAGGCGGCTATGCTGATGACAAATACGGCGCCCGGACTGAAGCGGAGCTTTGCCGCGGAGGATTTCCCCTTTATAGGCAAAGATGTATGGGAAAGCGCGAGAAAAGAAGCGCGCGACGCGATAAATACCGAAACGAAATTTGAAGCCTACGCTTCCGATTGCGACTACAGCGCGGTAAAGCTCGCCGCGACCTGCGTAAAGCAGGCAGGCATGGAAAAATATATAAAGGTTTTCGAAAAGAATGCGCTGGATATAAAGGCGGACGGCAGACGCGGCACGATAGTATGCAACCCGCCTTACGGCGAGCGGCTTTCCACTATTGCGGAATCCGAAAAGCTTTATCGCGATATGGGAAAAAGCTTCGCGCGGCTCTGCTCATGGCAGATATATGTGATCACGTCAAATGAGAGCTTTGAGCGGCTGTACGGCAGGCGCGCGGATAAAAAGCGAAAGCTTTACAACGGCATGATACCGTGCGGCTTCTATCAGTTTTTCAAAAACGAAAAGAAGGATTATACGAGAGAAAAGAAGGATTTTACAAAATGATAAGCGAAAGAATAAAGCAGCTTGTAAATTACGGGATAAAAAAATCGCTCATTTCCGAGGCGGACAGGATTTATATAACAAATCTCCTGCTCGACGCCATGGGCGAGCAGAGCTATGAGGAGCCGGGTGACGTGCCGGAGGCACCTCTCGAGGAAATACTCGGCGCGCTCTGCGACGCAGCCGAGGAAAAGGGAATTATCGCGGAAAAGGGAAGCGTGGTGCGCCGCGATCTTTTCGATACGCGCCTGATGGGAATACTCACGCCGCGCCCCTCCGAAGTAATCGCGAAATTCCGCAGCGAATACGAAAAATCCCCGGAGGCGGCTACGGATTTTTATTACGATTTCAGCAAAAATACGGACTATATCCGTACATACCGCGTGAAAAAAGATATACGCTGGACAGTGCCGAGCGAATTCGGCGAGATAGACATCACGATAAATCTTTCCAAACCCGAAAAGGACCCGAAAGATATCGCCCTCGCCAAGCAGCAGAAGCAGGCGGGCTATCCGAAATGCGCGCTTTGCCCGCAGTCGGAGGGCTATGCGGGAAATATGAGCGCCGCGCCGCGTGAAAATCACCGCATTATACCAATCACGCTCGGAGGAGAAAAATGGTTTTTCCAGTATTCGCCTTATGTTTATTACAATGAACATTGCATAGCGCTTTCCGCCGAGCATACGCCCATGAACGTATGCATAAAAACAGTGGAGCGCATGCTTGATTTCATAGATATTTTCCCGCATTATTTTATCGGAAGCAATGCGGGTCTGCCGATAGTCGGCGGTTCTATTCTGTCGCACGATCACATGCAGGGCGGCAGATATGAATTTGCCATGGAGCGCGCGGAAACGGAAAGGGAATTCCGCTTTGCGGGATTTGAAAACGTGAATGCGAAAATAGTGAAATGGCCGCTTTCCGTAATACGTCTGCAAAGCGCCGATCGCGCCGATATAATGCGCCTTGCCGCGAAAATATTCGACGCATGGGGCGCGTATACCGATGAATCGGTAATGATTTATGCGGAAACCGAAACGGGAAAGCACAATGCCATCACGCCGATAGCACGCCGCAAAAACGGCGGTTATGAGCTGGATATGGTACTGCGCAACAACCTGACCACTGCGGATCGCCCCATGGGGCTTTACCATCCGCGCCCCGAATATCACAATATCAAAAAGGAAAATATCGGGCTCATCGAAGTAATGGGACTCGCCGTATTGCCGTCGCGCCTGAAAAAGGAACTCGCCGCCGTGGCGGACGCCGTGCTTGCAGGCAAAAATATAGCCGATATACCCGAAATAGCAAAACATGCCGCGTGGTTTGAAAGTTTTCGCGGAAATTATGATATAACCCCCGAAAATATAAACGAAATACTGCTCCGTGAAACGGGAAATACGTTTGTTCGCGTGCTTTGCGACTGCGGCGTATTCAAACGCGACGAAGCGGGCAAGGCGGCTTTTGATAAATTCATAGATTTTGTAAACAGATACGATAACTGAGCTTTTGAGGAAATAAAATTATGGAAGTACTGCGCGGCAGGAGATTATTCGGAATACTTTTCGTATTTACGGTATCTTTCTGCCTTTGCGCGGTGCTTCCGTTTTATTTTTATGCGATATTTGCCGCAGTCACGGCGATTTCATTTGCCGTATACTGCGTGGTGATGAAGAAAAGGGGCATTTTCAGCAAATACAGGATAGTCTATGCTGCCCTTGCCGTTCTGATGCTCGCGGCGGGCTTTTTCCATGCGGTGCATTTCAAAAACGCGGTGCCCGCTTCGTTTTTCTCGGGTGAAATGGAATTTTCGGGCAAAATAACCGAAGCGGAATCAAATACGGGATATTACGGGCTTTATATGGCGGATATCGAATACGATGGCAAAAGGATAAAAGCGCTTTGCGAATCGGATTTCGGCGCGGATTTTGAGGTGGGCGACAGCTTTGTCATAAAAGGCAATGCCGTGCCTCTTACCGAAATTTATTACAAAAGCAAAGGAGCACGCGCACTCATTTCGTTTTCCGAAATGAAAATAACGGCTTTCGGCGAGGAAAAGGAGTCTTTCCCCGTAACACTCGAAAAATATTTTTCTTCTCTGCTCGGCAAAAGACTTTCGGGAAATGCACTTTCGCTTTCGCGCGCCATGCTTCTCGGCGAGAAAAACGCCGTGGACGGAAATATAAAGCTGAATTTCCGCCGCATCGGATTTTCCCATGTGCTTGCCGTGAGCGGATTGCATATCACCGTGCTCGTTTTTGCTTTCTTGTTGCTTCTTTTGCCGCTGCCGCTCAGCAAAAGGATAAAAAATCTGCTCATCATTCCCGCGGTATGTATTTTCATCGCCGTGACTGGCGCTTCCGCTTCATCGGTCCGCGCGGGAATAATGTTTTGCATTTTCGCCCTCTGCAATGCGTTTTTTGCCGATAACGATGCGCTCACCGCTCTGATGGCGGCGCTCGCGGGTATACTTATCGTTTCTCCTTCCTCGGTTTACGATATAGGTTTGTGGCTTTCGTTTTCCGCCACGCTCGGAATAGTCGTTTTTTCTCCCGCTTTGTCGCCTTTCCGCACGAAAAACACGAGAAAAAATTATTCCGTCGCGAAAAATGTCGCCGTGCGCGTTGGAAATTATATAATTTCTCTCGTACTTACCTCCGTCGTCGCCACGGCTTTTACTCTGCCCGTGGTTTTCGTGTGCTACGGAAATTTTTCTCTGCTCACGCCCGTCGCTTCGCTGGTGCTTATACCTGCCGTGCAGATTCTTTTGCCGCTTTTCCTTTTTGTTCTCATTTTCGGCGCGGTGCCGATTATCGCTCCGGCGCTTTCTTTTATGTGCTCGGCGCTATCGGATTTTATAATAAACTTTTCTGATACGCTTTCTTCGGCGGACGGAATATACGTTTCTCTGCGTTATCCTTTCGGCAGATATTTTATCCTCGCCCTGCTTGTGCTCATTTTCGCTTTCCTTTTCGGCAAACATATAAAATTCCGCCGCGCCGCGGCTGCCTTTGCCGCGCTTGCCGTTTCGTTTTTCGCCTGTGTATTTGTTTATGAATACGGTTTTTACGATACGGCGCGCGCCGCTTTGATTAACTCTGCGAAAAACGACGCATTTATTATGAAATACGGCGGCAGGACAGTCGCCATAGATATTTCGGGCGGTTCATACAGCTTTGCGCGCAGTGTGGCGGAAGAAATATACGATATGCAATCCGAAAAAGCGGACATTCTCGTATATACGCATCTGCACAGATATCATGCGGGCACTCTCGAAAAGCTCGCTTCCGTAATAAAAATAAAAGCCATAGCTTTTCCCGCCGCGCAAACCGAGGAGGAAAAGGAATATGCCGATATGATATCGGCGCAGGCGGAGCGGCTCGGCATAGATTTTTACGAATACAAAAGCGGCGCCTATATAGAAACAGGCGACATACGCATAAATCTGCCGGAATATCTGCGCATGGAAAGATCTCTTCACAGGATACCTTATTTTACGATAGACGCGGGAGATGACAGGCTTTTCTGCTATGCGGGCGCGGGCATTTCGGAATTGCCGCTCGTAGAAGAGCTGACGCTCGGCTGCCATGCCGTGGCTTACGGCTCGCACGGCGCCGTTTACAAAGAAAATGTTTTGCCGCGCGGCGTTTCTTTTGCGCTCGGATATGCCTGTGATTATGCGCAGGGGAATTTCACATACACGGTAAACAACGGGAAAATGAAAATAATAATATACGGCAGATAGGCTTTTTCGGGCTTATCTGCTTTTTTGCATATAATTTCCTCCGCATGACAATAATATTTTAAAAATCAACTTTTATACGGAGAAAATCATGGCGGAAGTAAAAAGAACAGCGGAAAATACGGATTTTGCTTTTTCGCTTTCGTTTTCAAAAAAATCGAAACTCGGTTTTTACAGAAAACTGATAAAAAAAGCCGAGGCGGAAATAAAACACATGAAAAATACGGGCGATGCGCGTTTTGCTGCGGCATCGGAAACTTTTCCGCGGGTGAAAAGCCTCGGCATCGCCGCGATAAAAACGATAGAAAACGAGAAATATTTTTCCGATTATGCAGAGCTGTGGAAAACAGCCCGTGATATTTTCGATGCGGGATGCGCGGCGGATATAGCGGGATTTCTTTCGGAGCGCATGACGGGCGACGGATATCCGAGCATTTTTCTTTCGCTGCTGCCATCGGCGGTAGTCCTCTGCGCCGTGAAAAAATACGTCGATTCTTTTGACGACGTGGCGAAAATATATGACGCGGCTGGGATTTTCGGCGTTTTTTCATCGGGAGTTTTCGCTATGCTGCCCGAAAAGCTATGCTGTACATCGCGCATTCTTTCCTCGGAAAAGGCGGATGTTTTCCGCTTTTGTTCCGACGAAACGAAAGGCGTATATATCAGAGCCGTGGCGGAATGCGCATATCGCAGCGGCGTTGGCGAGGCGGCTTACGCGCGCGAAACCGTGGCGGAAGCCGACAGGAGAAAAATCCACGTCGGCGAAATACTGCTGAAAAAGGACGGCTTTGCGGGCAGAGTATATTTCATTTTGCTTTTTGCTTTCACATTTATTTTCACGGCGCTTTTCGCGCTTACGGCGAACGCGGGAAAATATACATTGCCTGTGGCATTGCTTCTCGTTGTTCCGGTATACGAATTTGTAAAGCAGTTTATACGCGGATTTTTCGTCGATTCCGGAAAAGATAAAATCCCCGTGATAGCCTCGGTCGAAAAACTGCGCTCGCATAAAACCGTGATAGTCATTCCCGCGCTTTTTCGCGACGATGTGCATGACGGGGAGATTTTCGAGCGTATGGAGGATCATTTTCTCACAAACGGCGGTGAAAATTATATATTTGCCGTTCTTTTCGATTTCCGTCCGGCGGATAAAAAAACTCTGCCCGACGACGAGGCGAGAGTACGCTATGCCAAGCGCCGCACGGACGCGCTGAATAAAAAATACAAAAACAGATTTGCTCTCTTTTTCCGCGAGAGGCGCTTTTGCGAAAGCGAAAACGCATACATGGGCAGAGAACGCAAACGCGGCGCCGTTACAGAGCTTTGCCTTTTTCTTCACGGCGGGAAAAGCGATATTGTTTTTTACGGAGATGCGGATATATCCGGCACTGAATATCTGCTCACTCTCGATGAGGATACCAAACTGAACGCGGGCGCAGCGGACGGTCTTCTCGGCGCGATGATACATCCGATGAACAAACCCGTGACAGATGAGAAAAAAGGCATAGTAAAGCGCGGCTATGCCATAGTGGCGCCGAAAACAAATATCAGTCTGGAATCCGCGACAGCCACGAGATTTGCCGCCGTTTATTCGGGCGAGGGCGGACTCGATATATATTCGGGCACGTCTTTTGATATATATCAGGACCTTTTCGGAGCAGGTTCTTTCTGCGGCAAAGGAATGATAGATATAGCGGCTTTCTGCACGGTCATACCCGGATTTTTCCCGAGGGGACGCATACTCAGCCATGATTTGCTGGAGGGCTGCCTGCTTTCCTGTGCGCTTTTTCACGGGATGGCGCTCGGCGACGATGCGCCCACCGATTTTTCTTCGTTTTATTCGCGCAAAAGCAGGTGGATACGCGGCGATGTTCAGGCGCTGCCTTATGCGCGCTCCCATGTGACAAAGGAAAACGGAGAGAAAATAAAAAATCCCATGAGCGCACTTTCGCGATACAAAATAGCGGACAATCTGCTGCGCGCATCGGCTCCGTTTTTCCTCGTGGCGTCGCTTTTTGTTTCGGCTTTTGCGGGGGTGAAGGCGGCGGCTCTCGCCGCCGTATTTGCTTCGCTTTATCTGATATTTCCGTTTTTCGATGCTGTTCTGCACGGCGGAACATCTTATTTTTCGAAAAAATTCATCCCGTCGCTTTTATTTAAAACATTTATTTTCGTTTCCGGTGCGGCTCATGAAGCCTGCGTTTTTCTGCGCGCATTTTTCATTTCGTTTTACAGAATGAATTTCAGCAAAAAACATCTGCTGGAATGGCAGACAGCCGCGGAAAGCGCCGCCGCAAAAAAAGGCATGCGCGGGATTTTTCTCTCACTGCTGCCATCCGCAGTTATAGGCGTCGCCGCGCTTTTTCTGCCGTCCGCGGCGGCAAAAATCTACGGTTTCCTTTTCCTTTGCTATCCCATAGCCGTATTTGTGCTTTCAAAAGCACCGGCAGAGGCTCCCGCCGGAAACGAAAAAATCAAAGGCATAATAAAATCCTACGCGCGCGATATGTGGAGATATTTTTCCCTGAATATATGCGAAAAAACAAATTATCTCCCGCCGGATAATTATCAGATATCGCCCGAGGAAAAAACAGCCATGCGCACTTCGCCGACAAATATCGGATTATATCTGCTGTCGCTCATGGCGGCGCGGGATTTCGGTTTTATAGATTCCGAAAAACTTCATTTTTATGCGAAAAAAAGCAGAGAAAGCATAGAAAAATTGCTTTCGTGGCACGGACATCTGTATAATTGGTATGATATTTCATCACTTTCCGTATTGGGCGAAGCTTTTGTTTCCAGCGTGGACAGCGGAAATTTCACGGCTTCTCTCGTCGCTTTCTGTGAGGGACTGCGCGAATATATTTCGGAATGCCCGAAACTGGCGGACGATATAGCAATGTATGAAAAATTGATATCACGGGCGGATTTTTCGGCATTGTATTCGCCGCAGAGAAAATGCTTTTATATAGGCTATAATGCGACGGGTGGATATTATACAAATTCATATTACGATACATTCATGAGCGAATTCCGCATAACTCATTATTATGCGACGGCGGCGGGCTATGTGCCGCCGGAAAGCTATTTTTCGCTATCCCGTCTGGCGATAAAAAGCGGCGGCAGAGTAGGCTTTGCCTCATGGAGCGGCACAGCTTTTGAATATTTTATGCCGGCGCTTCTTTTGCCGCATAAAAAGGGAAGTCTGTCACGCGCCGCGCTTGATTTTGCTTTTTATATACAGGAGCATACAAAAACAGAACGGGAACTAACGGGGCATACGCATCATATTTACGGCATATCCGAAAGCGGATATTATAATTTCGATGCCATGATGAATTATCAATACAAAGCTTTCGGCATACCGAAGCTGGCTCTCGATCCCGCGGCGGAAGGCGAAAGCTGCGTATCACCGTATTCGAGCTTTCTCATGCTCGAATACGGCACGGGTTCTGTCCTTTCAAATCTGCGCGAGCTTACGGCACTCGGTATGTACGGCAAATTCGGCTTTTATGAAGCGCTCGACGCGGACAGAACACGTGTTGGCGGCGGGTACGCCGTGATACGCAGCTATATGGCTCATCATCTCGGCATGAGCATCGTCGCGTGCGCAAATTTCTGTTTCGACAAAATATTTGTCCGCCGCTTTATGCGGAATGCGGCAATGCGCGCCTCGCGCGAGCTCCTCTGCGAAAGAATACCGGAAATAATAAAATGCGCCCCCGCGCGCATATATACTCCGCATGAAAAGCCGGCACGTCCCGAATTTTATGAGGAAGAAAATATATCGCAGGAAAAACATTCGATAATATCGCCGGAATTTGCACTCGCTTCAAATAATAAAAGCCGCATCATAGCTTCATCATCGGGGCATATCGCGCTTTATGACGGCAGAGAAGCCATAGCTATATCGGATTTTGATATGTTTTCGCTCGGCGGCGGTTTCAGGGCGGTATTTTATATAGATGGTAAAATATATTTTCCTTATCCGCTCGGTGACGGCGATATCGCGGCAGATAAATATGAATTTGTACACAACAGCGGAAAGGCGGTATATATTTCGCATTATGAAACGGATGCGGGAATACGGAAAATAATTTTCGCAGCCGAGGTTTTGCCGAATAGGGAAATATTCCGTTTCACGGCAAAAATCGAAGGCGAATACAAAAAAGCCGCGGTAATGCTTTATTTCGAGCCGATAATGACGGAGGAAAAGTCATATCGCGCGCACAAAAGCTTTGAAAATCTTTTTATAGAAAGCAGATTTTGTGCGGATGAAAAAATATTGCTTTTTTCCCGCCGTCCGAGAAACGATAAAAAGCCTTTCCGCTATCTCGGCATAAAAGCCGCGGGAAATACCGCTTTTTCATTTGCGACAAAACGCGATGAAATATTGCCGCTTTTTTATTCGGACAGAGATATAGCTCTGCTCTCGGAAAAGGAATTTCAAAATACGGACGGCGCGGTAATAATCCCCGTATGTGCGGTGAAAGCGGAAATGAAACGCGGAGAAAACCGCGCGGAATTTCTTGTCGGTTGTTTTTCAAATGAAGAAGATCTGCTTTTCGAGCTTTCGGCGTACAGGCACCCGAAAAAAGAAAATGCCATGCGCGAAGTGGCGCGATTGCAATATTTTGCGGCGGGCTATCGCAAAGAAGTCATCTCATCGGAAAAATATATTCTTTCTTCCGTATTTATGCCGAAAACGGGAAAGCACAATGCGGGCGCGGCATTGCCCGATATACTGGAAAAACATCCGCCGCGCCAGAGCGAGCTGTGGAAATACGGTATTTCGGGAGAAAATCCGATAATACTCGCCTGCGTGGGCGGACTGGACGAAAACAAAAAGAAAAATCTGGAGATGCTTTTTTATCTTTTCCGCTATATGTGTATAAGAGGAATAAGATATGAATTTGTCATACTTCATGCCGAAAAAGATTTATATCGCAGAGATGTGGAAAAGCAGCTTTATGCCATGGCAAAAGATTGCGGAGTGACGGCTTTTATCGGCGCGGAAAACGGCATTTTTACAGTGAATGAAAATTCTCTCTCGGAGAAAATGCTGTATTTTCTGAAAAGCCTTTCCGTACTATGCTTTGACTGCACCGTATCGCCCGAAATTTATGCGGCTTCGTATACGGAAGATATGGAAATATCGGATGATTTCGCAAAAGAATTGCAAAAAACAGCGCAAACAAAGCCATTGCCTTCCGTATACGGCAAAAAAAGCGAAAGCGCGGAGGATGTGGGCACAGGCTCTTTTCATGAAAACGGTTTTGCTTTTCATAAACCGCATACGGGAATGCCTTATGCCCATGTGCTCGCAAACGAAACTTTCGGCACGGTGGTGAGCGAAAATTCCGCGGGATTTACTTTTTTTACAAATTCGGTGCTGCGCAGGCTTACGCCGCACAATGCCGACAATATGCTCGAAGACAGCGGAGAAAAACTGATTTTGCGCATTTTCGGTTCCGCACACAAAAGCGATGATTTTGCCGATTATGATCTGATTGCCTGCGCGGCAAATGTCGATTATACATTTGATGCGGCATATTATTACGGCACCGTGCGCGAAACGGATTACAGCGTGAAAATATCGGTATGCGGCAGATTTCCCGTGAAAAAAATCGAAGTATCGCTTTTCCCGAAATGCACGGAGCTTCTTTACTGCACGGTATATTATTTCGCGGTGCCGGATATGGGTGTGCCGCGAAGCATGCTACGCTTCAAAGGCGGTAAAAACGAGATTTATATATATAATCTCGCGGATTACGGCGGCGGAAAATGGAATATGTGCATAAGCGCGGAAAACCGCCCGGGATGTCGCATATATACGGACAAAACGGAAATGAAAAGCGGAGAAAAGCTTTCGCTTTCGAGAGCTGATATCGCGGCGCTCGCCGTGAAAACGGCGCTTGCCGGAGAAGAAAATATCACATTTTATCTCGGGGTGAACGGCGCGCACAGATATCTTTCAAAATCAAGCGGGCACGATGAAACGAAAAATTTCATATCGCTTTTTTCGGGCGATGTGCTTTTCGATATCACTGTAAACAAATGGTTTCTCTATCAGACGAAAGTGTGCAGGCTCTTTGCCAGATCGGGCTTTTATCAGACGGGCGGCGCATGGGGTTTCCGCGATCAGCTTCAGGATACGCTTTCGCTTTTGTCGGAAGAGCCGCAATATGCGAAATATCAGATAATACGCGCCGCCGCGCATCAGTTTGAGGAGGGCGATGTGCTGCACTGGTGGCACAGCGTGCGCGATTTTTCTCATGATGACTGCGGCGTGCGCACGCGTTGCTCCGATGATATGCTGTGGCTTCCTTTTGCCGTGGCAGCATATCTGCGCGTGACGGGAGATGAAAAAATCCTCGGTACCGAGGTGAAATATCTTTCTTCGCCGCCGCTTTCGCGCGATGAGCATGAAAGATACGAGCGCGTATCGTGGGGAAACGTCAGAGAAAATATATATATGCATTGCCTGCGCGCGATACGGCATTTTCTCGGGAATATCGGCTCACACGGGCTGGCAAAAATAGGCGGCGGGGATTGGAATGACGGTATGAACGGCGTGGGCGGCGCGGGAAAGGGCGAAAGCGTATGGCTTTCGCAATTTGCGGCGATAGTGCTTTATCATTTCTCCGAGGTCTGCCGTATGCGCGGCGATACGGATACGGCGCGGTTGCTTTGCGAAAAAAGCGCCGCACTCCGCTCGGCGGCGTTTTCATGCTTTGAAAACGACAGATTTTTGCGCGGATATTATGATAACGGCGACAAGCTCGGTTCATACGAATGCGACGAATGCAAAATAGATGCGATATCGCAGGCGTTTGCCGCTTTTGATGCGCTTTTGCCCGATGCCTCGGAGGATGAAAAGAAAAAGGCGGCGCTCGCCGTGAAAACGGCGCGGGAAAAGCTTTTTTCCGAGCGGTACAAGCTGTATCGCCTGCTGATGCCGCCGTTTGTTTCGGGGAAAAATTCGCCGGGATATATAAAAGGCTATGTAGCGGGAATACGTGAAAACGGAGGGCAATATACCCATGCCGCCGTATGGGCGGCGATGGGACTTCTCGCCGCGGGCGATTATGACGAGGGTGCACGCATGCTTTTCGAAATAAATCCCGCTCTGCGTCTGCGCGACGGTTTTCTGCGCGGCAAATATAAAATAGAACCTTATGTGATGGCGGGCGATGTCTATGCCAATCCTACCTGCATGGGCAGAGGCGGCTGGAGCTGGTATACGGGCGCTTCTGGCTGGTATCGCACGGCGGTGATCTGTTTTCTTTGCGGATATCGGCAGAGCGGGGAATATTTCACGCTGCGTCCGTGTCTTTCGGATTATTTTGATGCTTTTTCGCTTTCGGTGAATGTAAACGGCACGAAATATTCCGCGGATGTCCGCGCAGGGGATAAAGATATGATAATCCTCGACGGGGAGCGGATTTTTACGGATGATATTTTTGATTTTCGCTTTTATTTCGACGGCGGCGCGCATGATGTGAAATTCACGGTGAAGAGGTAAAGGCTTTTCTTTGAAAGAAAAGCAAGGAAAGAAGCGGGCGACTGCGGTCGCGTATTTGCTTCTTTTAGTAAAAAGAAGAAGGCGGGCGACTGCGGTCGCCCGTAACGTGGTTGCGCTTTTTATAAAAACGCAGGAAATTTCTCATCCCCTGCGAGGGAGGACGAGGGTCGCGCTTTTCACTGACGAAAAGCGCGGCAAAAGTCATCAAAGGAAGGCTCCTCGCCCTCCTTTGCAAACTACCTCGCACCCCGTCGAGTTAGCCGCAGGAAGTAATGCGCGGCAAGTATGTGCTATATATAGCAAAGCAAAAATCTAAAGTCTATCTCTCCGCGCATCATCAGCCATACCGCGCGTGCGAACAAAGTACGCCGCAAAAAGCGAGCAGATTCGACGGGGTGGGTGGTGCCACGCCAAAGCCAAAGCTACACTCCCGATTTAGCCAAAACTCCACCAATGCGAGCATGGCTTGATGGACATCGAAACATGGCGGCTAAAGCTTAAATTTGCACAGACTAAACTCCGTGTTAAGCGGGGGTCTGAACTGTGCTTCCGGTTTTGTCTACGGTCGGACTGTCGGGTCGATGTGTTCGCACTGGTCGCCGCGAGGCGACAAAGAAAGAGTTTAAAAGAGGAAAGCGTTCCTCTTTTTGACTTTTGGTACTTTTGGTCACGCAAAAGTACACCCTTTTCTTTGGTAAAAGAAACTTTTCTTTTACCGCGCTTTTACAAAAAGCACGCCCCCTCTTGCCCAAAATAAAAAAACTCCGACTGATTTCTCAGTCGGAGCTTCTTATTTTTTTCTTATACGCCTTTCTTTGCGCGCTCTATTTTTTCAGCCTCGGTGAAATTATAGTAAGGTGTTCTGCCGTTTATCGGGAGAATTTTCTGCGTGATGGCGTCGATGATGGTATCGGGCTGCGGGAAGAAATATTTCTCCAGCTCATAAGCGGGAGTTATCCAGTTTCTGGAGCCTACTACCACGGGCGGAGCATCGAGATAATCAAAAGCAAGCTCGGCTATATTGGAAGCCATATCGCGCATTACGGAATTGCGTTCGCAGGCATCGCCCACGATAACTATCTTGCCGGTCTTTTTGACGGATTCTATGACGGGCGCATAGTCAAAAGGAACTATGGAGCGGCTGTCGATAACCTCGGCGGAAATGCCGTATTTTTCTTCGAGCTGCTTTGCCGCGTCGAGCGCACGATAGAGAACAGCACCTATCGTGAGTATCGTGATATCTTTGCCTTCGCGTTTGATATCGGGTTCGCCTATCTTTATTTCATAAGAGCCCTCGGGAACGCCGCCCTTGTGGAATTCTTCGCCTCTGTCGTAAATTCTCTGGCTTTCAAAGAATATTACGGGGTCGGTGCCGTTGAGTGCGGAGGTCATCAGACCCTTTGCATCATAAGGCGTGGAGGGGAATACTACTTTCAGTCCCGGAATATGAGCGGTAAGCGCTGTCCAATCCTGGCTGTGCTGTGCGCCGTATTTGGAACCGACGGAAACACGCAGGATTATCGGCATTTTGAGTATGCCGGCGCTCATTGCCTGCCATTTTGCGATCTGATTGAATATTTCGTCGCCTGCGCAACCGATAAAGTCGGCATACATCAGCTCTACTATGGCTCTGCCGCCGCACATTGCATAACCTACAGCCGAGCCTACTATAGCTGCCTCGGAAATAGGCGCATTGAAAAATCTGTGATAGGGAATAGCCTCGGTCATTTTCTTGTAAACGCCGAAAGCGCCGCCCCAGTCGCGGTTGTCTTCGCCGTAAGCGATGAGCGTGGGATCTTCGTAGAATTTATCTATGATCGGTTCGAAAAGACCGTCGCAGATATTGTATCTCTTCATCTTGGAAACGGGCTTTCCGTCCGCATCGAATGCGAAACGAACCTTGCCCGCGATATCCTTTACACGCGGCACATCTTCTTTATTGGGAATGAGAACTTCGGGTGTTCTGTCGTCGAGTTTCGGCTTTTCTTCATTGGAAAACATGATGGATTCGATGGCGTCGGGATGTTTGTCGAGATCCATTCTCGGGGAAACGCTGTCGTCTATCGCGAGGCGGCAGATTTTTGTCATGCGGCGAACGATAGTGTCGTGAACGGCGTCAAGCTCGGCTTCCGTAGCTACTCCGCCGAGTATCAGCTTCTCTCTGTAAGCCTTTATCGGATCGGCATTCTTCCATGCTTCGATTTCTTCGGGCGTTCTGTATGTGGAGGAGTCGGAGGGGGAATGTCCCGATACGCGGTATGTTACTACTTCGAGGAGAGCCGGACCTTTGCCGCGCACGAGCAGTTCTTTCTTCCTTGCAAAAGCGTCGATCACTGCGAGCGGATCATATCCGTTTACTCTCTCGGCGTGCATCTGCTCGGGGTTTACACCCGCGCCTATTCTGGCTGCCATCTGCCATGCCATTGTTTCGCCTGCGGTCTGACCGCCCATACCGTAATGGTTATTGAATACATTGAAAAGTATCGGCAGACCTTCGCCGCTTCCGTTGTCCCAGAGCTTCTTTATCTGGTCCATGGCGGACATATTGAGCGCTTCCAGAACAGGACCTCTGCCCATGGCGCCGTCGCCGCAGTTTGCAACGATTATGCCTTTCTTTCTGTTGCTTCTCTTGTAGAGAGCCGCGCCGAGAGCGATTGGCGCACTGCCGCCGACTATGGCATTATTCGGGAATATACCGAAAGGAATGAAGAATGCGTGCATCGAGCCGCCCAGACCTTTATTAAAGCCCGTGGTTCTCGCGAAGACCTCTGCGAGCGCGCCGTAAAGCAGAAAGTCTATGGCGAGTTCTTTTGTATTGCCCTTTACTTCTTCCTTGCCTTCGACTACTTTCAGCGTTTCGCCGCCGAGAAAGTTTTTCATCACGTCGTAAAGCTCCGTATCGGAGAGCTTGTTTATCGCGGAAAGACCTTTTGCGAGGATTTCGCCGTGGCTTCTGTGCGAACCGAATGTGAAATCGTCTATATCGAGGCAGTATGCTTCGCCGACAGCGGAAGCTTCCTGACCGATGGAAAGATGCGCAGGACCGGGATTTGTATATTCTACGCCGTTGTAAACGCTCTTTGTTTTGATCTCATTGAGCATGGTTTCAAATTCGCGTATGATTGCCATATCGCGATAGATACGGACGAGATCTTCTTTGGAATATATTTTTCTCTCGTCTTCGAGAGAGAGGTTATATTGGCACACGGGAATATCTTCAAAATGGATATATCCGGCTTCAAAAACTTTTTTGGGGTCTACATATTGACTCTTAGGCATGGTAAATCTCACTTTCCCGACGGGTTTTTCTTGAAACGGTGACCGCCGAATCCGTAAATTTTTATATGAATTTTATTTTTTTACTTAAATCATGAACATCGCTTCGCGGATTACTTCGCATACGGTGGGATGCGGGAATACGAGCTTTTTCACGTCGTCTGCGCGCATTTCTTTTTCCACCATCATAGCTGCGCCGTATATTATTTCGGAGGCATAGCTTCCTATTATATGAACGCCGAGCACGGTGCCGTGCTCTTTATCCGTGATGATTTTCACTATACCGTCGCCGTGCTCGTTTTCGGCGATATATCTGCCGCTGTATTTGAGCGTTACCGATGTGGCTTTTGCATTCAGCCCTTTTGCGGCTATGCTTTCGCTCGTTTCGCCGACGCATGCCACTTCGGGATTTGTATATATCACGGAGGGAACGGAAAGATAATTTACTCTTTCTCTCGCGCCGAGCATATTTGCTACGGCGACTTCACCCTCGCGGTAAGCGGTATGCGCGAGCATGGATTTGCCGTTTACATCGCCTGCCGCCCATACTCCCGGAATATTTGTTTTGCAATATTCATCGGTAACCACGGCACCGCGCTCGGTATGAATGCCGATGCTTTCCAGTCCGATATCGGCTGTATTTGCGCGTCTGCCTATGGAAACGAGCACTTTATCCGCCGTCACTTCGCATTGCTTGCCGTCCAGCTCGTAAGCCACTTTTCCGTCGGTAACGCCCGTCACCTTTGCGCCGAGCAGAAATTCCACGCCTTTTGCCTTATAATTGCGGAGCAGAATTTTCGAGATTTCGCTGTCGGTAGGTCCTGCTATATGGTCGAGCATTTCTATCACGGTGACTTTCGTGCCGATGGAATTGAAATACGAAGCCATTTCCAGACCTATTACGCCGCCGCCGATAACTGCGAGCGAAGCGGGAGCTTCCTTCATATCGAGTATCTCGCGGTTTGTCATGGCAAAGCCGGATGACAATGCTTCCTTCAGTCCCGGTATCGGCGGAACAAAGGCGTAGGAACCCGTGCAGATAAGCAGCTTCGCGCCCTCATAGCGCTCTCCCGCCGCCTCTACGGCAAAACCGCCGTCGATTTTGCCTGCGATTTTTCCGTATTCGGAAACCACGTCCACGCCCGCCTTTTTCAGCTTCATCTGTATGCCCGAAACGAGCGTTTTCACCACTTTATCTTTTCTTGCCACCACAAAACCATGGTCTATGGAGGCATTTTCCGTTTTTACGCCGTAATCTGCGCCGTGCTTTGCATAGTCGAAAATCTTTGCGCTGTAGAGCAGTGTCTTTGTGGGGACGCAGCCCTCATTCAGGCAGACACCGCCGAGCGCACGGCCTTCCAGGACAAGCGTTTTCATTCCGCTGTGTGCGGCTCTTTCCGCCGCGTTATAGCCTGCGGGACCTCCTCCGAGTACAATCAGATCGTACATTTGTTACTTCCTTTTCTCAACGGCTTTTATATTGTGCGGCATTGCGCTCCCGCCGTTGTGAGAGGCTTGCCGCGCCGTTTTATTTTGCGAGGAGAAGACTGAAATTTTCGAGATTTATGCAGAGATCGCGTAAAAATCTCGCCGCGGGTGCGCCGTCGAGCGCCCTGTGGTCAAATGTGAGCGAGAGCGGTATGCAGGGATAGAAAACGGGCGCGCCGCCTACTTCTTTCACGCGCTTTGTCAGCGAGCAAACGCCGAGTATGCCTGTCTGCGGCGGGTTGATTACGGGAGTAAAGCTTTCCACGCCCATCGCGCCGAGATTGCTTACGGTAAATGATGCGCCTTTCAGCTTATCGGGGCTTATCGTGCCGCTCTGCGCCTCGGTGATGACGGATTTTGAAGCCTTTGCCAGCTCGGAAAGCGAGAGCTTTTCGGCACATGCCACCGTGGGAACCATCAGTCCGCGTTCCGTATCCACGGCTATGCCGAGATTTACATTACGGAAAAAGCGCATGCTGTCGCCGAGAAAATGCGCATTCAGGCTCTTGTGAGCGGGAAGCGTCTTTGCCACGGCAAAGAGAATCATATCGTTTATCGTGATATTGCCCATGCCCATAGCTTCGCCGTTTGCCTTCATAGCGGCGCGGAAAGCCATGATCTGTGTGGCGTCAAACGAAGCATTCAGCGTGAGCTGAGCACATTCCTGAAGCGAAGCCTGCATGGAGCGAGCGATGACTTTGCGTATCTGCGGGAGCTTCACATCCTCGTATTCCGCTTCGGGCGCCGCTGTGGGAGCAGCCGCGGAAACGGGAGCGGGTGCCGCTTCTTCCGCCTTGATTTCGGGCGTAAATCTGCCCGCGAGGAAATCCTCTACTTTTGCGGTGGGTACGGTATAGCCCGCATCGAGAGCGGCTACCACATCGCGTTCGATTATTCTGCCGTTCGGTCCCGTCGCGCCTGTGCGGGAAAGATCGGCGCCTGTTTTCAGAGCGAGATTTTTCGCTCTCGGGGAAATTTTTACTCTTTCACCCGCGGTTCTTTCGGGGATAACGATTTCTGTCGCGGGTTTTGCTTCGGGAGCCTCTGCTTTTACTTCGGCTTTTTCCTCCGCTTTTGTTTCGGGGGCGGCTCCGGCGTCGTCTATGCTTTCGCCTTCGTTTCCTATGTAGCAGACTGTTTCGAGGCAGGGAACATCATCGCCTTCGCCGAAAAGCACTTTCAGCAGTGTGCCCTCAACCTCGGATTTTTCATCGAAAGCCGATTTGTCCGTTTCATAAGAGAAAAGTATATCGCCTGCAGCCACTTTATCTCCCACTTTTTTATTCCAGGACGTGATGATACAGCTTTCAACGCTTTGCCCCTGTCGGGGCATGATTACGGCATTTGCCATATTGAAACTCCATTCCCGACGGTTTTACCGCCGTTTGATATTTTATTTTGTTATTATTATGCGGACGCCGTTTTCTTTCAGCTTTGCTTCAAATTCGGGTTCGAGCGCGCTGTCTGTGATAAGCACATCGATATCTGCCGGTGTACCGAAGGTATACGGCAGACTTTTGCCGAATTTCGTGGCGTCGGTGAGTATTATTTTTTTGCTTGCCTTTGCGAGGATGAATTTTTTCATTTCGCATTCGGAATAATTTCCGCAGGTAAATCCGTTTTCAAACGAAACGCCCGACGGTACTATAAAAGCGATATCTATATTTATTTCGGAGGCGAATTTCAGCGCCTGCATGCCCGAAACGGAAAGATTGTCGTGATTTATCATGCCGCCGATGAGATTTACTATATTTTTATTGTTTTTTGCCAGCTCTATTGCAACATGCGGACCCGTGGTGGTAAATGTGATATGCTGATCGGGGACCACTGCCGCGAGTGAAAGCGCCGTAGTACCGGAATCTATGAAAATGGAATGATTCGGCTCTACAAATTCGAGCGCCGCCATGGCTATTCGCGTTTTTTCCTCGGTGGCTTCATGCAGGCGCTTTCCGAATTCGTCCTCCATGGAGGTGGTGAGGAATTTCATGGAACGCGCGCCGCCGCGCACCTTTATCAGCTCTCCCTTTTTTTCGAGATAAGCGATATCGCGCCGCAGGGTCATGCTCGTGACATGAGGGAATTTTTGTTCCAGCTCATGCAGGGAAACAAAGGGCTTTTCCGCAAGGATTTCCTTTATTTGCTCTTTTCTGTCCTTGGGCATTTTTTCACCTTCCTTAATATAATAAAAATCAACATGTTAATTATAACATTCTGCCTGTTAAAAGTCAACATTTTCATGTTTTATTTGCAAAATAATATGGAAAAAAATAGCCGTAAATATTTGTATAATTTGCCGCAATTTTTGTGAATACAACCAAACCACGTCGCGGATTTTTGTGCATTGTCGCATATTTGGCGCCGATATCGGCGGGGGATTTTCCTTTGCAAAGGAAACGATCGCGCTTTTGAGTGACCAAAAGCGCGGGAAAAGTCATCAAAGGAAGGCTCCTCGCCCTCCTTTGCAAACTACCTCGCACCCCGTCGAGTCAGCCGCGGAAAGTAATGCGCGGCAAGTATGTGATGTATATAGCAAATCGAAAAACTTTTGTCTATCTCTCATCACATCATCAGCCATACCGCGCGTGCGAACAAAGTATGCCGCAAAAAGCGAGCAGATTCGACGGGGTGGGTTGGCTCCCGCCATGGCTTTTGATATGCTTCCCACTATAAGCTAAACTCCGACTACGCGAGCATGGCTTGATGGACATCGAAACGTGGCAGCTAAAGCCAAAATCTAAACAGACTAAAGTCCGTGTTAAGCGGGGGTCTGAACCGCGCTTCCGGTTTCGTCTGTAGTCGGACTGTCGGGGCAGTATGTTCGCACGAGTCGCCGCGAGGCGACAAAGAAAGAGTTCAAAAGAGGAATGCCTTCCTCTTTTTGACTTTTGGTACTTTTGGTCACGCAAAAGTACGCCCTCGTTTCCTTCGTAAGGAAAAGAAACATTTTTGCCGCGCTTTTGGTCATTCAAAAGCGCGACCTCCGTCTTCTTTGTGAAGAGTAACTTTCTTTTGGTACTTTTCGTCAGTGAAAAGTACGCCCCCGTTTTCCTGCGTGAGGAAAAGTAATTTCCCGCGCTTTTGTAAAAGCGCGACCGGGACAAAAAAGCCCCTTGTCTTGCGACAAAGAGCTTTTATCTACAGCTGTTTTCTCAGCATAGCGAAAATCCTTTTTTCCTCGCGCGAAACCTTTACCTGAGTGAGCCCGAGTATCTGCGCCGTCTGCTGCTGCGAAAGCTCGCGGTAATAACGCAGAATTATTATGCTTTTGCTTTGCTCATCCAGCTTTGATATGGCTTCTTTCAGCGCCAGCTTGTCCGTGGCGCGCTCTATTTCGTTTTCGGAGCAGGGTGTTACCGATTCGAGCGTGGCACCGTCGTCATCATTTCCGAGCGTATCCTGAAGAGAACATACGGGACATACCGCATCCAGCGCATAAACTATATCTTCAGGCGCTATCCCGCATATATCGGAAAGCTCGCTTATTTTCGGCTCGCGGTCGTTTTCGGAAATGAATTTTTCCTTTGCACGCATTATTTCACTGCCGCGTTTTCTTATATCGCGGCTTACTTTTATTATTCCGTCGTCGCGCAGAAAGCGGCGTATTTCGCCGATTATCAGCGGCACGGCATAAGTGGAAAAAACCGTGCCGTAAGACGCATCAAAGCTTTTTGCCGCTTTCAGCATGCCTATCGAGCCTATCTGAACAAGATCTTCAAATTCCGCTCCTCTGCCGATAAATCGCTTTGCTATATTTTTTACCAGTCCCATATTCTGAGATATCAGACGTTCCATGGCGTCGCTGTCGCCTTTTTGCGCGAGCGCGATGAGCGAGGCGTTGTCACAATGGGATATTTCCTGCTTTCCGGGCATAAAAATCTCTCCTTTTCGGGTTTATTTTATGTAATTCGCCTCGGAAAGCTTTTTTATGAAAGTGACTTTGGTGCCCACGCCCGGTTTTGACGAAACGAAAAGCCTGTCCGCAAAGCTTTCCATTATGGAAAAGCCCATGCCGCATCTGTCTTCATCGGGCGCTGTGGTGAAAAGCGGCATGCGCGCTTTTTTTACATCCTCTATTCCGCATCCGCGGTCGGAAATGACCAGTTTCAGCGTTCTGTCGCTGTAATATTCCGCCGAAAGAGTGATATATCCGCTTTTGTATTTATAAGCATGAACCACGCAGTTTGTCACGGCTTCACTTACGGCGCAGCGTATATCGGCGAGTTCCTCCACATCGGGATCGAGCGGGAGTATAAAACCCGATATTATATTGCGTGCGAGAGCTTCATTCTGTGAAACGGAAAGAAATGTGCATTTCAGTTTGTTTTCCGGTGTTTTTGCCATTTTATTTTTCCTCCTTTTCCGGTTTTTCCGTTTTTATTTTGTCTGCCATGCCGGATATTTCCATCAGGCGCTCTATGCGCCTGCCCGGATTTTTCAGCGAAAGAGCACAGCCCAGTTCTGTCGCTTTTGTATATCTGCCGAGTATCAGTCCCAGACCCGAACTGTCCATAAATTCTATATTTTTCAGATCGAGAATAAGCTTGCGCGGCATTTTTTCCGTCATCTCTGCGTCTATTTCCCCGCGGATTTCCGCCGCGAGATGATGATCCAGCTCGCCCGACAATGTGACGGTGAGTATATTGTTTTCATAAGAAAATTCCGTATTTTTCATTTTTTCCTCCTTTTCACGTCAAAATAAAAAACGGTATCCTCAAAAAAGAGTATACCGTTTTTTTTGCGCAAATGCAGTCGCATTTTAGTGTCGATATGAAATTTTATTTATTTTTGGAATTTTACAAGCGAAGCTTCCACAGAGGTGAGCTTGTCGGCATAAGCGTCGCGCTTTTTCCTTTCGCCATCGATTACGGCGGCGGGAGCCTTGGAAACAAAACCTTCGTTTGCGAGCTTTTTGTCTATGCGCTCTATTTCGGAGAGGAGCTTTTCCTTTTCCGCTTTCAGTCTTGCCGTTTCTTTTTCGAAATCCACCATTTCCGCGAGAGGAATATAGATTATCGCCTTGTCGGAAATAATCTGAACACAGCCCTCGCCCGCAAATTCATCGGGATATTCCGCTTCGGAAGCGCCCGCGAGCTTTTCAAAGAAATAGGAGGTCTGCTTTCCGAAAGCTTCCTTTGCCGTGGAAACTATATACATTTTCGCTTTTTTGGACGGCGGAACATTCATTTCCGCGCGGCGGTTTCTTACCTGACGTATAGCCGCGATCACGAGATCCATGGCTTCTTCATCAGCTTCAAAGGAGAGAGCCTCGTTATATTTCGGATAGCTTGCTATGACTATGCTTTCGCCCTCGTGCGGCAGAGCCTGCCATATTGTTTCCGTGATGAAAGGCATGAAAGGATGCAGCAGTTTCATCGATCTCGAAAGCGTATATGCGAGCACGCGGCAGGCGTTTTCGCAGTCGTGCGAGCCTTTGTCAAAAAGACGCGGCTTGATAAGCTCGATATACCAGTCGCAGAGCACGCTCCAGATAAATTCATAAAGCTTTGCCAGCGCTACGCCGAGCTCGTATTTTTCGAGATTTTCAGTAACTTCGGAAATGAGCTTTTCCAGAGTGGAAAGTATCCATTTGTCCTCGAGGCGGAGTTCATCTACGGGAGGGAGCGCCGTATCCGTGATGCTGTCGGGAATATTCATCAGGGCAAAACGGGAAGCATTCCATATTTTATTTGTGAAGTTTCTCGCCGATTCTATTTTCTCGTCGGAGAAACGCATATCATTGCCGGGGGAATTTCCCGTTATCAGCGCAAAGCGGAGCGCGTCCGCGCCGTATTTGTCGATTATCTCCATCGGGTCGATACCGTTGCCCAGCGATTTGGACATTTTTCTGCCCTGCGCGTCGCGTACCAGACCGTGGATAAATACATTTGTAAACGGCTTTTTGCCCGTGCATTCCAGACCCATTGTTATCATTCTGGCAACCCAGAAGGGTATTATATCATATCCCGTGACGAGCGTGGAGGTGGGATAGAAATATTTGTAGTCCTCGCTTTCTTCATCGGGCCAGCCGAGCGTGGAAAAAGGCCAGAGCGCCGAGGAGAACCATGTATCGAGCACGTCCTCTTCCTGCGTGATGTGATGACCGCCGCATTTCGGGCATGTGGTGACATCTTTTTCGGAAACGGTCATTTCGCCGCAGTCGTCGCAGTAGTAAGCGGGAATTCTGTGGCCCCACCAGAGCTGACGTGAAATGCACCAGTCGCGTATGCCGTACATCCAGTTGAGATATATTTTCGAGAAACGGTCGGGAATATATCTGATATCGCCGTTTTCCACGGCGTCGATGGCGCCTTTTGCGAGGGGCTCCATTTTTACAAACCACTGCTTGGAGGCGAGCGGCTCCACTACGGTGCCGCAGCGGTAGCAGTGACCTACATTGTGCGTGCAGGGCTCTATTTTCACGAGATATCCGCCAGCTTCGAGATCGGAAACGATCTGCTTTCTTGCTTCAAAACGGTCGAGTCCGCAATATTTTCCGCCGTTTTCGTTTATCTTCGCTTCCTTATCGAAAACGGTTATCATTTCGAGATTATGACGTCTGCCCACTTCGAAATCGTTCGGGTCGTGGCAGGGTGTTATTTTCACGCAGCCCGTGCCGAATTCGCGATCCACGTATTCGTCGGCGACTATAGGTATCTCTCTTCCCACGAGCGGGAGTATGGCATATTTGCCCACGAGCGAAGCATAGCGTTCATCCTCGGGATGAACGGCTATCGCGCTGTCGCCGAGCATTGTTTCGGGACGTGTGGTGGCTACGGTGATATATTCGCCATCGCTTCCTTTTACGGGATAGCGGATGTGCCAGAAAGCGCCCTCTTTATCCTTGTGTTCCACTTCGGCATCGGAGAGAGCCGTGGCGCAGTGCGGGCAGTAATTTATTATGCGGAGTCCGCGGTAAATCAGTCCTTTATTATAGAGCGAAACGAAATTTTTCTTTACTGCGGCGCTGAGCGTATCGTCCATGGTAAAGCGCAGGCGGCTCCAGTCGCAGGAGGAACCGAGCGCTTTCAGCTGGTCGATGATGCGGTTTCCGTATTTTTCTTTCCATTCCCATACGAGGGAGGTGAATTTTTCTCTGCCGAGATCGTAGCGGGAAAGCCCCTTTTCCTTGCGGAGATTTTCCTCCACTTTTATCTGCGTGGCTATTCCCGCGTGGTCCGTGCCGGGAACCCACAGCGTGCAGTAGCCCTGCATACGCTTGAAACGAATGAGCGTATCCTGCAATGTTTCATCCAGGGCATGACCCATGTGCAATTGCCCTGTTACATTGGGAGGCGGAATAACTATAGTGAACGGCTGCTTGGTTTTGTCAGCCGTTGGAGTGAAATATCCGCGTTCGCACCAGCTTTTGTAAAGCGGCGCTTCCAGTGACGCGGGATTATATGTTTTGTCCAGTTCCTTTGCCATTTTATGTTCCTTACCTTTCGGATTTTTTTATATTGTCGTTTTGCCGTTGCTTATACCGGAATTTCCTCGTCGCAGACCAGACCTTCCTTTGTGCTGCCCGAAACGTAGCCCGCGCCGCGCGGTATCACGAAATTCAGTGCATCGGGGACAATCTCCGCCGTTATATGGCGGAAAGGGAATATCTCGCCGTCCACACATGCGGCGGTGGCGACATCGGTGCTTATCTCTATTTTTCTGCATTTTCTGTACTTTATAAAAGGAAATTTGTCGAGTTTTTCGACGTGCGTACCCTTTTTGTAGTCAGCCACGGCTTTTATGAAATCGGTTTTCGTAGCTTCGGTTATCATGCAGAGATCTATCAGCCCGTCATCTATGTACGCTTTCGGCATGGAATTGAAGCCGCCGCCGTAATAGCCGCCGTTTCCCATGGCTATCAGCGTGAAATTATGCTCTGTGAAAGGTCCGTCGTCGATGGCTATTTTCAGAGTTTTTCCGAATTTTCCGAAAAATTTCGAAAAAAGCGCCACGTAATAAGCAAATTTTCCGGGGATGAGCGCATTCTTTTTCAGCTCGTCTGTTTTCTGCACGACTTCACAGTCAAGACCGATATTGGCTACGTTTATGCAATACCTGCCGTTTATTTTCAGCAGGTCGATTTTTTTGGGCGTACCGAGTATCTGATTCTTTATATTGAGAAAATTTTCGTTTCCGGTGAAATTGCGTATAAAATCGTTTCCTGTGCCCGTAGGCACGACTCCGACCTGCGCTCCGGAAAAACCGACGGCACCGTTTACGGCTTCATAGAGCGTGCCGTCGCCGCCGCAGGCGTAAAAACGCAGATCTTCATTCGGATGCTTTTCACATACCGATTTTACATAATCGGTGGCGTCACCGGTAGTTGTCGTATTGTAGATTTTATAGTCTATACCCAGTTCTTCGGAAGCAAATCTTATTTTCGTCAGCAGAGAGGGGAGATATTTTCCCTTGCCTGCCTCCGGATTTACTATAAAATAATGTTTCATTATTCAAAATCCTGCCTGTTTTTATTATTTTTATACTGTATAAAATCCCATAATAATATTTAATTATATCAGTATATACGGTTTATGTCAAGTATCAATTTTTTCATCGGCAAAAAAGCAGACGGCATACGAGCGATGAAAAGAAAATGCAGAATATCATCGTGAGAAATGCGGCGGGCAGAGTATGTCGGGTTTTCTTTACGCCGACCGCGCCGAAATATACCGCGGCAATATACAGCACGGTATCGCCCGAGCCGGCTATGACGGAAGCCACGCGGGAAGCAAAGCTGTCTGCGCCGCATCTTTTGTATATATCCGCGAGGACCGCGCTCGAGGCGCTTCCAGAAACGGGGCGCGTGAGTATGAGCGGCAGTATATCCGCGGGGATGCCGATTTTTGTCGCGAACGGCGAGAGCAGACGCGAAATGAAATCCGCGGCGCCCGATGCCGAAAACATGGATACCGCGACGAGAAGCGCCGTCAGCGTGGGCAAAAGTTTTACGCAGGTGGAAAGCCCCTCCCGCGCGCCGGAGAGAAAATCGTCAAAATCGGCTTTTCTTGAAAATGTCAGCAGTGCGCAGACAAAAAGCATTACGCACGGCATGGCGAGCGATGAAATAAATTTCATTTTGCGCCCGCTTTCTTCGGAAAAAAGAAACGCAACCCCCGCGAAAAGAAAACCGAAACTATCATACATACTCCGGAGCAGATCCATACCGCGCCTATTATATCAAAAGGATTCTGCGAGCCAGCCGCCTGTCGCAGGGCAATCACCGTGGACGGCATAAAGGAAAAAGCCGATGTATTCATCACGACAAATGTCACCATATCGTCGCTTGCTTCGTTCCCGCCGTCCGAGAGAGCTTCCATGGCTTTTATACCGAAAGGCGTGGCGGCATTACCCATGCCGAGCATATTCGCGCTGATATTTGCCGCCAGTGCCGAGCGTGCGGCGGGATTACCATAGCTTTGCGGAAAAGCTATGCGCAAAAATGGCGATATTATCCGCGCGAGAATTTCATTTACGCCGCATTTCTGCATTACGCGCATCACGGCACACCACAGTGCCATCATCCCCGCGAGCGATAATGTGAGCGTTACCGCGGCGCCCGCACCTTCCACTATTGCCGCGGAAAGTGCTCCCGTACTGCCCGTAATGACAGAAAAAGCGAAGGAAATCGCGCAAATTACACAAAATGTTGCTTTAAGAATGATAAAACACCTGCCTTATATAGAAAAATTTGAAAAAAATGTAAATATTCGGGAAAAAACATTGACGAGAGAATAAAATTGTGATATTATGACAGTACAATAAAAACTGCGGAGGAAGTCAAAGTGAAACCAACAGGAATTGTAAGACGTGTGGACGAGGTAGGCAGAATAGTTCTTCCTATGGAAATACGAAAAACCCTGAATATCGACATAAAGGATCCGGTGGAAATTTTTGTGGATTCCAATCAGATCATTCTGCGCAAATACGAGCCTGCTTGTATTTTCTGCGGCAGTGCTGATGATGTGCGCATTTTCAGGGGCAGAATAGTTTGTAAAAACTGCGTAGAAGAGCTTTCAAAATAATTATATTTTCCGAAGACATATTTTATTACATATTAAGAAGCAAAAGGGCTGTGCGTTCTGCACAGCCCTTTTTGACGGAGATAGGGAGATTTTCTTTTCCCATGAAAAGCAGGAAAAAGAAGCGGGCGACGTCCACGGGCGACCGCAGTCGCCCGCCTTCTTCTTTTTCCGAAAAGAAACAAGTGCGCGACTGCCGCCCGCTTCTTTTCCAGTGCTTTTCGTGCGAAGAAAAGTCGCCCCTCTTGACGCAAAGAAAAAAAAGAAACCCGCGATTGCGGGCTTCCCGAAATTTTTCAGTCTATGAAATTTACCACTGCTCTGTCAGCGTCTTCCCTCGGCACGAAAATGATGTAATAATCCGTGGCTTCATCGCATTCGGCAGAGGTCACCGCAGGCTTTAATGTGAAACTGTAGGCGCCGTTTTCCACGCCGTTATATATCAGTCCGCTGCAGGTTTTGCAATCTTCTCCACCTACGCGCAGTACTATGAGGGCTGTTTTCGAAAAATCCGCTTTGCTTGCCGCCGCATCTGCTTTATCGAGATAATCCAGCCCGCTTTTTTCGATATTCGAAATAAAAGATGAATATTTACGGAAATCCTCCGCGCTTTTCAGCACTGTGTATTCGTTTTCAAGACAATTGTATGTTCTGATGCAGAAATAAACATTGCCGCTGAAAATTTCTTCGTCCATTACCTCGGCTGTGGTCACAGTAGTGGGTACTGTCATATCTATTCCGCGGTAAGGAACGACGGAATTGTCATCATCGATGCACATACGCATTATTCTTCCCTTGGGCATTTCGTTCTGCGGATTTTCTCCGATATCGAAAATACCGTTTATTCCCATTATCGCGACGGTAAATGCCAGAAAAAGACAGCATGCCGCCGTGGAAATCGCTCTGCGTATCATCGCCGCCCGTTTCACTTTGTATTTCTCGGCTTTTTCGAATACATATTCGGAAAATTCCTTATTTGTTTTCATCAAACATCCCTCCTTTTACGAGAATTTCAGAGAGAGCGCCTTTGGCTCTGTATAAAAGATTTGCTACCTGCTTTTTATTTTTTTTCATTATTTTGCATATGGCATCGACGGTGGCATTTTCAAAATACATAAGATGCAAAACCGTGCGGTAATCGTCGCAAAGTCCGCGCATGGCTTTATGCACGGCTGTCTGCCTTTCGTTTTCTATCACGGAATCTTCGAGAGTTTTTATATCCGCTATTTCTGTTTCGGAAAGATCGGTATCGCTCGCGGCATATCTGCTTTCGCGGCGTATATGATCAATGCTTTTGTGGCGGGCTATGGAATAAATGTATGTTTTGAAAGAGCTTTTGAAATTGTATCTGTGCCTGTGTACTATCAGCTCCATAAATACATCCGCGGCTATATCTTCGGCAGTCGCAATGTTTTTCACGGTGCCGTATATGAAAAATATCAGATTGTCATGATATTCGCTTACGATATCGTCAAATGCCGTGCGGTCGCCATCGAGAAAGCGGCGGTAATTTTCTGCACCGTTGTCCATTTGCTGCTTCCTTTCGTTATTTAGTCGCCGAAGGTCGCTTTTTTTCTCACATATTTTTTTAAAAAAACAAAAAAATATAAAGCCGATCTTCTTTTTTGACAGTATAACATAAAAATAACTTTTTTTCAAGTATAAAAGACTCAAAAAAAGCAGAGAGAAACCGCCTGCGGCTTCTCCCTGCAAAGATAAAGCAATATGGAAAAATTTTTCAGTGTGTACTGCGCGGGACTATGAGCATGGAACCCGTGGCAAAATCGCCTGTTATGCCGTTTGCTCGGCGGAGGGCGTCTTCCGTGGTATTGTATTTTTTCGCGATGCCCCAGAGCTTTTCATCCTTTGAGGGATAATATATCAGCACGGCGGAATGCGCGGGCGTATATACGGGTTTGTCTTTGTAAACGGTGCTTCCGGTGGCGGCGAGTGTTTCGTATTCGTTGAAAGTGATGAAAGAAACGGCTATTTCCAGATCTATCGCCGTTTTTTCGTCGGCTATGCGGCTCTGCGCGGATATCACCGTGCAGGCGGCGGAATATGTGAAATTATCGCCTGTTTTGCCCGCGTCCGCTTCCGCGCGGAAAGGCACGGTATAATTTCTGCCGGCAAAAACGCCGTCGCCGTTTCCGAGTATCAGGGAAGCTTCGGCTTTTCCTTTGAAAATCAGTTTACCGTTTTCTTTTGTCACGTTTTCTATTATCGCCGCAGCCGTGGCGGATATCACTCTGTCAAAATCCGTTTCGCCGCTTTGTTCCGTGCTGTTTACGGAGAAATTGAATGTCTGCGCTTTTGCCACATTGCGGAAGGAAAGCGAGGAATAATCGTTTTCGCTTTCGTAATCGAGCGAATATATATCTTTTACCACTTTGCTTTCCGTATTGCCGTAGCAATCGGCAAAAACATCGTAATCAAAATCTATTTCTATCACGCGGTTTTCGCCGAGCACGTTTTCGCGCGTGCGGTATTCGAGCTTTGTTATGTCGGCTCTGCCGAGGCAAACGGGATTTTCCGTTTCGAAATCGGCGGGAATATCGCCGTAAATCGGTATTTTGCGCACGAGCGAAACGTATTCGTTCGCTTTTGCATTTTCGGCTTCCTCTTCGTTTTCCGCCTCTGCTTTTGCCAGATACAGAATATTTGCTATCACGTCGCCTTTGTAGGAAAGTCCGTTTTCCGAGGGACGCATTTCATAAATATATGTATCCGTTTCCACGGATATTATTTCGGCTGCCTGCGGCATACCTGCGGGAATTTCCACATCTTCGGAAACGGAATTTCCGCGCGATTCGAAACTTTCGTGCGTTTCGCTTTCTATGCCTTCGCAGAGATATTGCATATTTTCGCGCTCGGCAGTCGTGAGCTTTCCGGCAAATGCGGGTTCCGTGCATTTTTCGGAATAGATAACGGCGCATACATGTATTTTCGATTTTGCCGTGAGTTTTCGCGGACCCTGAAGGCGGCAGCTTACGTTTTCCGCCGAGGCGCGGAAATCGAGCGCGCAGCCGTCTTCATAACCGGAAACAGCCATGCTGCCTTCAAAAGGAGAATCAAATGCCGCATTTTTTATTTCGCCCTGCGATGTGGCATAGAGCACGCTGTAGCATACGATTCCGTCATATTCCAGCATATCGCCGTTTACAAATCGGTTTATCCTGCAAAGCTGTGCGCCTACGCGGAGAAGCTTGTTTACGTCGGGCAGATAATCCGGCAAATCGTATTTTTCATTGTTTTCCTGTTCCTTGCATCCGTCAAAAACCTTTGCCGCGATGCAGAATTTTCTGCTGCTATCTTTTTCTGTGGTATTCATGGTGGTTACCTGCTTTCTCGGCAAGTATTTACGGTGAAAAACCGCCCTTGCCGCGACGGTTTTACTTTTATCGCTTCATTATATGCCGCGGTGCGCTTTTTTATTACAGGCTTTCAGAAGCAGGAGCGGCGCAGGCGCTCCTCTATTTTGGAAAGCGCGGCTTTTTCTATGCGCGAAACGTAGGAACGCGATATTTTCAGCTTTTTTGCCACTTCGCGCTGGGTTATGCCCGGTTTGCCGGAAAGACCGTAGCGCAGAACTATTATCTGCTTTTCCCGCTCGTCCAGCTCCGTGCAGATAATGCGCAGAGCTTTGCTTCCCGTTATTTTTTTGTCCAGGTCCTCGGCTATATTGTCGTCTTCGCTGATGATATCGCTGTAGGTGAGAGGATTTCCGTCCTTATCCGTATCTATGGGATCGTTTATAAAAACCTCGCCCGATGTCTTTTTCTGCGCGCGGAAATGCATGAGTATTTCGTTTTGCAGGCATTTCCCGGCATAAGTGGCAAATCGCGCTCCGTTTGACGGGTCGAAAGAATCTATCGCTTTTATCAGTCCTATCGTGCCTATGGAAATGAGATCCTCCTGATTTGCGCCGGAAGCGTAATATTTTTTTACGATATGTGCCACAAGACGCATATTGTGTTCTATCAGTCTGTCGCGTGCGCTTCTGTCGCCGCGCTTCATTTTGGCAAAGCATTCCGCTTCTTCCGCAGGGGAGAGGGGAGGCGGGAAATTCTGCGTGTACGAAACGCGCAGAAAAAGATTTGCGATGCCGGAAAAAAGAGCCGTTATCCATGCGAGCATATATGTATTCCTCCGAAAAAAACCTTTGTTTTTTCATATTTATTCTCCGCAAATTAAAATATTGCATATTTTTATTGATATTTTTGCGGAAATGTGATAATATAAAAAAGTAAATTTTTTTATGAGAGAGTTTGTATGCAGGAAGGCTTTTACAGATGCGCCGTTATCGACATAGGGGCAAACAGCGTGCGCATGAATATTTATGATATAAATACGGATACTTTTGCGTATTCCATTACGGCTTCCGCGAGAAATATGCTGGGGCTGGCGGCGCTTGTAAATTCCGGCAAAGTCACGGAAAAAGGCACGGAAATGCTTTTGCAGACGCTGAGGGGTTTTTCCGAAAAGGCACGCGAATACGGTTGCAGGCGGGTCATGGCTTTTGCCACGGCGGGGCTGCGCGCCGTTTCAAACGGGCTTGCCATAGCGGAGAAAATAAGGCGCGAGCTCGGCATGGAAATCACCGTGATAACGGGTGAAAAGGAAGCAAAATACGATTTTGCCGCCATGGTGGGCAGATTCGGCGAAGATATGGCTCCCCGCGGGGTAGTGCTCGATATGGGCGGCGGAAGCACGGAAATGGTGGCTTTCGAAAACGGGGAAATAAAGGCGCTTTCCAGCATGAAAATAGGCTGCCTCGCGCTTTACCGCAATTATGTGCGGCAGAAAAAATGTCCCCCGTTTCCGACGCGCGCGGAATCGTGGAACATAATAAGATATACGCGGATGGTGATAGGCTCAAAAAAGGAATTCCGTTCTTTCGGCGGTACGGCATATCTCACGGGCGGCACGGCGCGCACCATAGCGAAATTGCATCGCGCTGTTTTCGGCATAACGGCTCCTTCCGACGGCTATACATTTCCCGCCGCCGATATGCAGATCCTGCGCAAAAGCGTTATTGCCGATATGAAGGACGGCGGCAGACTGCTTTCCTCCGTCGCGGGGGACAGGCTCAATTCCATAGTGCCGGGGATTCTCGCTTATTCCGAGATTTTCACATTTCTCGGGACAGAAAAAGCCGTTTCATGCGGAAGCGGCGCACGCGACGGCTTTTTGCTGGAATTCATCGATGAAAATTTCAGGAAAAAATCTCAAGAAATCTGAATTTTATTTTATATTTCGGGCTTTCGTTTTCGGTCAGTATTTTTATCTGATCGGAGGTGAAGCCCGTTTTTTTCATCTCGCTTTTTGCGCTCGCCGCGCCCGTGCACAGCTGCGGGAAAAGCACACCCCACCAGTTATGTCCCTCGGCTCTGCCGATGAGTATGCGAAGCGAAGTGTATTCGCCCGCGGGGAGCGTCACCTCACCGAATGTTTTTTCGGGATAGCGCTCGCGCGAAACAGTGACGGCGACGGGATAATCGCAATCATTTTCGCGCAGATAATTTTCGGCTGTATCGCGGACGGCATCAAGCGTGACGGAAAGAAATTCCTCTGCCTGCGCGGAGTTTTTCGCCTGTTCCACAGCCTGAGAAAGCAGAGGCAGCACGGCATCGCGCACGCCTTCCTTCAGGCGCTGATCCTCGTCGGAATCGGAGGCGGCTATTACATGCAGGCGGACTATTTCGTCATAGATATTCATATCCTCCTTTGCCGGGATAAATGAGCAAACCATACAGAATATCAGAACAAGAGCGGTGAATATTACGAGATAACGCATTTTTTATTTTCTCCTTTGTTTTATGTAAAATTTCCTTACGCGGATATTATGCGCACACTTTCGGAGCATTATTCGCATTTTTGCAAAAAGCGGAAAATTTTTCCTTTTCGCAAGTGCGCGCTTCCGGCATATTATGGAATATCACGGGCATATAATCTTACTCCGGTCTGTCCGTGAAAATATAATAAAAAGGAGAATGAAAAATTATGAAAAAAGCATGCGTATCGGTGATAGGCGGCGATATGCGTCAGAGAGTGCTGGCAAAAGCGCTGGCGAAAAACGGTTTTGATATTTTTCTTTACGGTATAGATATAAACGAAAACTGCCCCGCAAATATAATAAAATGCGGGTCCGCAAAAGAAGCCGCGGAAAATGCGGATGCGGTAATTCTTCCTTTGCCGGCGTGCTCGGGCGGAATATACATAAACGCCCCTTTTTCGGAAAAGGAAATAACCGTTTCCGAAATAATAAGCGCCATGCGTGAAGGCGCGCTTCTCCTCGGCGGGAAAATGCCCGATGAATTTGTTTTGCGCGCACATGCAAACGGTATGGCGACAACGGATTATTACGACAGGGAAGAGCTGACCGTGATGAATGCAATACCCACGGCGGAGGGCGCCATCGCAATAGCAATGGACGAACTGCCCATCACCGTGCATAAAATGAAAGCCGCCGTGCTCGGCTACGGAAATGTCGGCAGTATACTCGCGGCAAAGCTGACGGCGCTCGGCGCCGATGTCACGGTTTTTGCCAGAAAAAGCAGTGCGCGCGCTCATGCCGTTTCCGCAGGCTGCCGCGCGGATGAGATTGCAAAGCTCGCCGGATGCGCGGGAAATTTTGATTGCATTTTCAATACGGTTCCCGCGCCTGTGATAGGTGCGGATGTGCTGGAAGCCATGCGCCGCGATGCGCTGATAATCGACCTCGCCTCCAGACCGGGCGGCACCGATTTTGAAAAAGCTTCCGCTCTCGGAATAAAAGCGATGCTCGCGCTTTCGCTTCCGGGCAGAGTGGCGCCGGAAACAGCGGGCGGATATATTGCCGATACCGTGATGAATATAATGCGCGAAAATAATCTTACAGGAGGAAAAGCATGATAGGATATTGCTTTTGCGGTTCGTTTTGCACCGTGGGAAAATCGATGAATATACTCCGTTCGCTCGCGGCGGAGGGAAATGATATACTGCCCGTGATGAGCGAAAACGTTTATGAAACGGATACGCGTTTTGGAAAGGCGGAGGATATAAAAAGGACTGTGCGCGAAATATGCGGCAGGGATATCATCCATACCGTGGCGGATGCCGAGCCGATAGGTCCCTCGGTAAAGCTGGATATGCTGGTGATATCTCCGTGCACGGGAAATACTCTCGCCAAAATGGCAAACGGCATAACTGATACTGCTGTTACCATGGCGGCAAAAGCGCAGCTGCGGTCAAACCGCCCCGTGGTGATAGCTCTTGCCACAAATGATGCGCTTTCGGCAAATCTCGGGAATATCGGAACACTGCTCGCGCGGAAAAATATTTATTTTGTTCCGCTGCTTCAGGATGATACGGAAAAGAAGCCGAGCTCGCTCGTATGCGATTTCTCGCGGCTGAAGGAAACCATGGTTTCGGCTTTCGCATGCAGGCAGTTGCAGCCTGTATTTTTGCAGAAATAGTGGGGAAGTTTTTCTTTAAAAGAAAAGCGGGAAAAGAAGCGGGCGGTAGTCGCGCACTTGTTTCTTTTCGGAAAAAGAAGAAGGCGGGCGACTGCGGTCGCCCGTGGACGAGGTCGCGCTTTTGAGTGACCAAAAGCGCGGGAAAAGTCATCAAAGGAAGGCTCCTCGCCCTCCTTTGCAAACTACCTCGCACCCCGTCGAGTTAGCCGCAGAAAGTAATGCGCGGCAAGTGAGTGCTATATATAGCAAATCAAAAAAGCTTTTGTCTATCTCTTTCGCGCATCATCAGCCATACCGCGCGTGCGAACACAGTATGCCGCAAAAAGCGAGCAGATTCGACGGGGTGGGTGGTGCCACGCCGAAAGTTCAGCTACACTTCCCACTATAGGTTAAACTCCGACTATGCGAGCATGGTTTGATGGACATCGAGTTGGGGCAATTAAGGTTTAAATCTGCACGGACTAAAGTCCGTGTTAAGCGGGGGTCTGAACCATACTTCCGGTTTCGTCTGCGGTTGGACTGTCGGGGCAGCATGTTCGCACAAGTCGCCGCGAGGCGACAGAAGGAGATGAAAAGAGGAATACTTTCCTCTTTTTGACTTTTGGTACTTTTCTTCACAGAAAAGTACACCCCGTCCCCTCGCGGGGGACAATGTATCTTTTTCTGCGCTTTTGCCGAAAGCATAAAAATAAAAGGGAAGTCCGACGGACTTCCCCTTATTTTTTATACATGCCTTTTTATCCAGGAAAGGATATCGCGGTAAACTTCCTCGCGGCAGGTTTCGTTTAAAATCTCATGGCGCGCGCCCTCGTAGAGCTTCATCGTGATATCACGCGTGCCGGCTTTCTTCAGCTTTTCGTAAATTTTCGTCACGCCTTTGCCGTAGTCGCCGACGGGATCCATTGAACCCGAAACGATAAATACCGGTATTCCCGAAACGGCGATTTTCGCAAACCATTCGTGCGAATTTGCATTTTTATTCAGCTTCATCAGATCGCGCATGGCGGAAACGGTGAATTTGAATGTGCAATATTTATCATCGGCATACATGGCGATTTTTTCTTTGTCGCGCGTGAGCCAGTCATAAGGTGTTTCATGCTCAAATCTGTTGCCGAAAGAGCCGAAAGACATTTCATCCACTTTGGCTGAAATATATTTCTCGCCCTTTGCCGCAGCTATTGCCGTGGTGAGCGCAATACCCGCCTCCGCGGCGGGATTTTTCGCGCCGGAACCCATTATCACGAGCCCATTGTATGTATAGGGATGATAAAATGCGGCAAGGCGCGCGATAAATGAGCCCATGCTGTGACCGAGCAGGATTATACGCATGGAATGAAATTCGGCTTTCATAGCCGTGCCGACTTCATAAACATCCTCGGCGAGTATGCGCCAGCCGTCTTTTGAAGCGAAAAAGCCGAGCTCGTCATCGCCGCGCACGCTTTTGCCGTGACCGAGATGGTCATGCGCCACGCAGACAAAACCGTTTGACGCGATATATCCCATGAAATCGTCATATCTTTCTATATGCTCCGTCATGCCGTGACTTATCTGCAATATTCCTTTTTTCTCGCCCGACGGTATGTAAACCTTTACATTCAGCGAATGTATTTTGTCACAGCTCGGTATTTTTCTGTATTCTACGGAATAATCCATAAATATTCTCCCTTTGATTTATTAAAGCCCTTTTTCAAGCAGATATGCACGCAGTACAGCCGCCTGAGTTTTCGAATCGGGAACTTTGCCTGCCATTATATCGCGGACGAGAGTTTCGAGCGGGATTTCCTCCAGATTGAGAAATTCGTCTTCGTCGGTTTTGCGCTCGCCGTATTGCAGATCTTTTGCCACATACATGTGTATTATTTCATCGGAATAAGCACAGGTGGGTATCAGCTCGCCGAGATATATCAGCTTTCCCGCCGTGATGCCCGTTTCCTCCAGAAGCTCGCGTCGTGCCGCCGCTTCGGGAGATTCGTTTTTGGAATTGAGCTTGCCCGCGGGAATTTCCGTCAGTATTCTGCCTACGGGGTAGCGGTACTGACGCTCTATTATCACATTTCCCTCGGCTGTTATCGGTACGACGCACGCGGCGCCGACGTGGCGGATATATTCGCGTTTTGATTTGTCGCCGTTCGGCAATTCTATATCGTCGCTGTAAACATCGAGAAGTCTTCCGCGGAAAACCGAAGCGGAGGATATCTGCTTTTCCACAAGGTCTGTCTTTTTGAATTCTTTCATTTTTGTCGGCTCCTTATTTTTCTTTATAGTATAGCATGCAGTGGCAATATCCCTCAAAATTCGGGTCTGCTATCTGATCGCGGAATTCTTTGCACATACATTTGTTTTCCTCCGTATGCGCGATTTTGCACGGGCAGTAGCCGCCCGTGCGTTTCAGTCCCTCGCGGATATTTTTCACTATTTCCTTGTTTTCGTTCAGACGTACTTTTCCCATGGCGCCGCCTCTTTACGATCCGGAAATGATTTCTGCGAGATCCTCCTTTGCGCGATAGCCTATTGATTTATTCACCACTTCGCCGTCGCGGAAAAAGAGAAGCGTGGGTATGCTCACTATGCCGTATTCTGCGGCAAGAGCGCTTTCTTCATCTACATTTATCTTGCCGAATTTCACATCGGGAAATTCCTCTGCCAGTTCATCCACTATGGGAGAAAGCATTTTGCACGGCATGCACCATGAAGCCCAGAAATCCACCACGGCAAGTCCTTTTGCTTTCAGTATTTCTTCTTTGAAATTGCTTTTTGTTATTTCCATATTTTTTTCGTCCTTTCTTTTGAATTTGTATTTTCATTTACAGTATATATTATTTTTTCCGCTTTTTCAAGAGCTGTATGCGGCAAAATTGTTATCACTTTGTAAAAATTCGTCGAGTATCGCCGCCGCGCGCAGTATATTTTCGCGCAGAGCAAAGGAAGTGAGGCGAAAATAGCCTTCGCCGCCCGCGCCGAATCCAGTGCCGGGAGTGCCCGCTATGCCCGCGTGCAGAAGCAAATCGAAAAATTTCCACGAGTTTCCGCAGAAAAGCCACAGATACGGCGAATTTTCGCCGCCCGAAAAATATACGCCGTGTTTGCGCAGCACGTTCGAAAGTATGCGCGCATTTTCTTTGTAGTATGCGATATTTGCCGCGGTCTGCTTTCGGCATTCATCGGAAAATACGGCTTGCGCACCGCGCTGATTTATGTATGAAACGCCGTTGAATTTCATGCTCTGCCGCCTTTTCCATGTATGCAGAACAAAATCCCCGCCCGCGGTGAGCGTGCGCGGTATGACGCACCATGAAACGCGCACACCCGTCATGCCCGCAAATTTCGAGAAGCTGCCGATTTCCACCGCACATCCGTCGGCACCGGAAATTTCGAAAATACTGTGCGGCAGATCTGCGCCGATAAAAGCTTCGTAGGCGGAATCGAATATTATCACCGAGCTGCTGTCCATGGCAAAATCGACCCATGCGGCGAGCTTTTCTTTATCGAAAACGGCGCCTGTGGGATTTGCGGGGGAGCAGAGATATATCAGAAAGCCCTTTTCGGCGGTATCGGGAGGGAGCGGGAGAAAATCGTTTTCGCGATTTGCTTCTATGCGCCGTATCTTTTTGCCGAGCAAAGCCGCACTTTCGGCAAAAACGGGGTAGGACGGAGATATTTCCGTCGCGGTATACGAGCCGAAAATTTCGGGCATGGCGGAAAGATCGCTTTTTGCCCCGTCGGAAATGAAAATTTCATCCGCGCCGACGCTTACCCCGCGCGAGCGGTAATATTCCGCTATGGCGGCGCGGAGAAAATCATAGCCCTCGCACGGCGGATATCCGTGAAAACCCGCATCGGTACACATTTCCAGAGAAGCCGCCGCCATGGCGCGCGAAACGGGCACGGGAAGCGGCAGAGTGACATCGCCTATGCCGAGATTTATTACTTCGCTCTCGGGATATGCATTGCTGTGCGCATTTATCCTTTTTGCAACCTCGGCAAATATGTAATTTTCCGTTATATTTCTGAAATTTTTATTTATTTTTACCATACATATCCTCCGTGGCAAAATAAGTGCCGTCAAAAACCGTTTCTGTTTTGCCGAGCAGGAAAACACGGAAATTTTTCTTTACGGTGGCTTCAAATTCGCCGCCGCGCATTTTTATTTTCACGGGCGTATCGAAAGGGATAAATCCGTGAAGCGCGGCAGCCGCCGCACACGCGCATGCACCCGTGCCGCAGGCGAGCGTTTCTCCCGTTCCGCGCTCGTATGTGCGCACATATATTTCGCCGTGCGTCACACGCGCAAATTCGGAATTTACTCCCTCGGGGAAAATGGGATTTTTTTCTATCTGTTCTCCCGCGCGGGCAAGTTCCGCTTTGTCGGGATCATCGGAAAAGAAAACCGCATGCGGATTTCCCATGGAAACGCAGGTGGCGCGGCAGGAAGCGCCGAGTATGCCCGTCACATTCACAAAGCCGTCCTTATCCGGCGTGGCAAGCACGGGAATATCGGGCGCAAAAAACGAGGCTCTGCCCATATCTGCGAGCGCGGACAAAACGCGCCCGTCCTTTGCCTTCAGCCAAAGCCGCCGCAGTCCTGCCGCCGTTTCTATTTTCAGCGATGTTTTTTTCGTATAGCCTCTTTCATACAGATATGTGCCTATGCAACGCAGGGCATTGCCGCACATTTTTCCCTCGCTGCCGTCCGCATTGTACATGCGCATTTTCGCGTCGTATTCCGCGGACGGGAGAATGAGAACCATACCGTCCGCACCAACTCCGAAATGTTGCCGCGACATGGAAACGGCAAGTGCCGCGGGGTTTCTGATTTTGTTTTCGCCAAGACAGTCGATGTATATGTAATCGTTTCCCGCGCCGTGCATTTTAGTAAAAGAAATATCCATTTTTATCCCCTCCGCGTAAATATCTCGCTATATAATATGAAAATCGGGGGTTTTTGTGAGCGGAGGCGGGGATTTTCTTTTCAGGAAAAGCGGGGAAAAGAAGCGGGCGGCAGTCGCGCACTTGGTTCTTTGCGTAGAAAGAAGAAGGCGGGCGGCGCCTGCCGCCCGAGGACGGGGGTCGCGCTTTTCACTGACGAAAATCGCGGGAAAAGTCATCAAAGGAAGGCTCCTCGCCCTCCTTTGCAAACTACCTCGCACCCCGTCGAGTTAGCCGCGGG
>CAKRQU010000015.1 GCA_934394585.1 uncultured Eubacteriales bacterium
TTACCTGTCTCGTCTGCGATCAGCTCTGCTGTTACGTCGGAGCCTACGAATACGATCTTCGATGTGTCTGTAGGTGTAGGATCGGGTGTAGGATCAGCCTTATCGCCTACGAATTCACCGATAACTGTGATCTGCTGGATCTTGTCGCCGGAGCCCTTGAGCTGAATGCCTGTAGCGAAGAGCACGAGTTTGCCGTCTGCAATATCCTTCAGAGTTGTAACTGTACCAACAACCTTCTTAGCGTCGTTGCTGGGAGTCATAACAACAACCTTGGTAGAACCTGCAGCTGTGTAGGATCTGCCTTCGTTGTTGAAGTCGATGTGGTAGTAACCGGGGATGAAGCCATCATCGGTTCTTTCCATAGACTTAAGTGTAGTGAATACATTGAGGTTAGCCTTAGCTACGTCGTAGCTGTCGAGTTTAGCATCTTCAGCAACGATTTCAGTCTCAGAGAGAGTTGTATTCGTTACATAGTTGATCTTGCCGTCAGCCTTTACGTAGTTGAACTTGGAGGCAGGCTCTACTTCGATGTGGATTTCGCCACCGAAGGAGTAGTACTGCTTCAGAGTTGTGTTCTCAGCAGCGGCTGTAAGTTCGATAGCCTTCTGAGCGTCGCCCTTGATTACGTTGCCGTCAGGACCGATAGCCTTTACATAGATACCGTCGATAGCATTTACAGGGTAAGCTGTGTAATTAACAGTCTTTGTAACCTTGCTTACAGTCTTGAATACTACTTCGAATGTATTTGCATTAGCGGAAGCGCTCTTTACTCTGTAGTAAGGATCTGTACCTGTGAGAACATCGTATGTTTCTGTGTAGTTGAGAGCTTCTGCAGCTGTCTTTGTCATGCTCTTGGCAGCATCTGTTACAGCGGGAGCTGTGCCGGATGTCTTTTTGGTTGTCAGGTCGTAAGAAAGTACGCCTGCAGCCTGCCATGCCTTAACAGAGTTAGCTTCATAAACCTTGCTCTGGATTGTGTAAACGTGACCATTCAGATTGCCGTTAAGAGTCCAACCAAACGGGTTGCCTGTTGTACCCTGACGGAATATCTTCTGGAAGCCGGCAGCATATACAACTTCGCCGTCGTCAACTGTGCCGGGAGCTGTTGTCATGCGCATGATGTAGTTGGAACCTGCATCCTTTGTCATGGAAACATAGTAGAAATCGTTAGCTGTAACTGTAGCGCCTGTAGCGAGTGTATCTGTTACGTAGCCGGAGAAGATTCTGCGGTATGTAGCGGCATTGGCAACATCCCAGATTGTAGAAGCGGAAGCTCTTACTGTGTATGTGCCGAGACCTGCTGCGCCATAGAATTTTTCGCCGATCTGACCTGTGATAACCTTAGCCATAGCCTGCTGGAATGTAGTAACGGAAGGATCCGAAAGTGCCATCTGAGCTATGAACATGGACTCGTGGTAATTAGCTACATTAGCATAAGCTGCGGATTTGTTTCTAGGAACATAGAGCGAGATAGCTGTTGTTCTGTCAACTGCGAACGCTGCTGCTACCTTGTCTATAACTTCCTGATACTTTGTGATATCCTTCTTCTCTGCTGTCCAGTTGCCTGCAGGATATGTCGGCCAGTTATAGTTGCCGCCTACAAGACCTGCATTGGAGCAAGCAAGAACTATTCTGTCTGTAACCTGAGACAGAGTTGTGATACCTGTTGCATAGTATGTTGTGTATTTTTCAAATGCTGCGCCTGTTGTTGTAGCAACTACGTCGTAAACGTTAGCGTCGCCGTCTTTCTTGGTTGCGCTTACTACGAAACCATTGCTGAGGGCTGTGCTTTCTGTCTTAGCAGCGTAGATTATCTTGCTGTCAGCATCAAGTACATAGTTGATGAACTTGTTGTTTACCCATGCGGATACCATTGCGTTTACGGATTCAGCATCTGCGAGCTTGTAGATACCTTCATCAGTTGTAGGATTGATTACCATCTGATAGTTGTAGCCTTCGCCCTTGATGATAGCTGTTTCTGTAGCAAGACCCTTGCCATTGTAAACTTTGAGTGTGAGAGCTGTGAAAGCATCTTCTGCTACTGTGCCTGCCTCAACGAGAGCAGCCTTTTCAGCAGCTGTAACGAGAACTTTCGCGCCATCTTTCTCATAGAAGGCTGCCTTATCCATAGCGGCGTCGGAGAGCTCTTCTGTGCCATACGTGTAAACGAATGCGTTGTTAGCTGCGTTTCTGTATACGTAAGAGAAGTTCTGCTTGTAGAAATCTGTTACGAATGTCATCCAGTTGGAGGAATCTACAGTGTAATCAGCGGAAGCGCCTGCATACTTGTATGTGATGGTCTGCTTTACGGGTACGTAACCGAATGCAGGGAGGTAAGCCTTAACTATCTCGGAAGTTGTAGCGCCTGTTTCTGCATCAGTCTTAGGAATATTGAACTCTACTGTGTAGTAGCCGTTCTTAGCTTCGGATGTTACTGTCTGAATGTAAGCACTCGAGAACGAGAGAACATCTGCTGCTGTGTTTGTTGTCTTGAGAGCGCATCTGTAGCCTGCATAATATGTATTGGCATTCAGACCTGTAGCGCCGCGACGATCCTGTACGTTGAATACGAGTCTTACCTTGCCTGTAGCTTTTGCACCATCAGGTATTCTCCAAGCGTCGGTGTTCATTGTACGGTCATCATCGATGCTTATATTAAGAAGGATGGAGCCTGCGCCCGGTACGCCCTTAACGGGATCATCACTGGGAGTAGAAAGGTTTTCACCTGCGATGAAGAAACGATCGTATTCTGTAACGACTGCGATATCATATTTGCCATCGCCGTCCATGTCAGAGTATACTACTGTTGCTTCGCCCTGAGCTGCGTTGATGAGCTGCTCTTTAGCCTCTGCAACTGTGAGCTGAACGAGGTTGCCTTCAACCATGTAAGGTTTGATGGCTGCGAAATCAGCTGCTGTGTTTGTGCCTGCTGCAATGAGTTCGTCACGCTGAACTGTTGTGTAGCATGTATTGTTTGCCTTGCAGTAGTATGTACGGTTTTCGTACTCGCTGTAGTGAGCTTCGCCGCCGACTGCATCATAGTACAGACCTGCGTCGAGTTCTGCCTGTGTAGCGCTCATCTTGCGGGCATTTCTGTCCCAACCGACTTTGTCGTACTTAACGCCGTCGATTTCGAAGGAATGACCTGTGCCTGTCGTATTTACTTTGTAGTAAGTCTTCCAAGCAACAACTTCTGTGTCGGTAGAGGGAACCATAGTAACTCTCGGCTCATAGTACTTGTACATTACTTTGCCGTCGATTGTTTCTGTAGCCTGAACCTTTTCATAGCCGTAAACTTTGATTTCGTTAGCTACGCCCTGGTATTTTGCACTGCCGCTGCGAACTGCATAAGTTGTGCCCTGGAATACGAGGTTATTGCCGCTCCAAACTGCTACGTCCTTCTCAGCATCATAAGCCTTGGGAAGTACTGCATCAACGCCTGCACTGCCGAAAGCATTTGCAAGACCGTTGAGGTAGTAGTCGTAGTTGCTTGTGGAATCGAGTATACGGTATGTGTCAACTGTGTGAGAGTCAACTGTTGTTACGCCTGTAACTTCGCCGCTGGAAACTGTGAGGTTAACTACAGATCCTGCGCGAACGTAGTCGAAGAGGTAGAATACTTCTTCGTTAGCCGTATCAACTTCGGGCTTAAGTCCGAGAGACTTTCTTATCAGGCTCTGGAACTTTGTAGCGTTCATGGTGTACTCTGTTACAAAGTTTTCACCATCGAAGAGCTGAAGTACAACTTCCTTGGAAGTATCAAGGATCTTGGAGTAAGGTGTGATGCACTCGTCAGCGATCTGATAGTTACGCTTTGTCCAGTAAGCGCTCATGTACTCATTGTCAAGAGACATCATTACATGGTTGTTGAGCGGAACGTTTGCGCCGCTTTCATAACCAAGAACAGCTTTACCGTTAAGAGGCTTTCTTGCGAGAGTCTTAACGAGAGCGAGCTTGTTGACTGTGGTGTAGTGATCATCGAAATTAGAGCCAAGTCTGTAGCCCATATCCTGACCGTTGTGTCTTACGTTGGCACCTGTGTGAGCAAGTGTGTAGAGCAGGTAAGCTGCTTCGCCCTTTGTGAGTTTGTGCTGGGGAACGAATTCGCCAACTTCTTTAACCCATGTCTGGTCGATAGCTTTGCAACGCAGGTTTACAACTCTCATGTAGTTGATCTGCCAGTTTGCTTTGTACCACTCATCGTAAGTTGTGTACTTTGTGTGGTCAGCGCCGTAGTAAGCTTCGAAGTAATCTTCGTAACCCATTACACGCGTGATGATAGCGCAAGCTTCTGCGAATGTGATAACTCTTGTAGGATAGAAGTTACCGTCGCCATCACCCTCGATGAAGCCGCTTTCTTCTGCATATGCGATAGCCGCATAGTAGTGTTCGCCGGGTTTAACATCGGCAAACGTTGTAGAATCAACTCTGTCGTCCCAGAGCTCGTCTGAAACGTAAGTAGACTCTATCTTCGCAATCCACATTGCGAATGTGTTTCTGTCTATTTCCTTATCAGCTGTCGCGCCGATGGTATCGATACCATTGGACTCGATCCAGTCGGTAGCATTTTTATACCACTTGCTGGAAGCTGTGTAAGCAGACAGACTTGCGCAAGAACCAACGACAAACATCAGCGTAAGTACAAGCGCAAGAATTCTCTTGAAGTTTTTCATAGTATTCCTCCTAAATATTTTGGTACAAAACGGCGCCGAAAAGAGCCGATTTGTCGACCTATTGTAATATTACATCAGGCGGAGAAAAAATGCAATACTTTTTCTTCTTTTGTAACAAAGCTGTAACATTACTCCCGCCCTTTTATCTGTAATGCCATTTTATACCGGAAATGCCGTCGCGTCAAGGCTTTCGACGTATTTGTAATAAAGCTGTAATCCGCCTGTAACACAGTTGTAACATGCCCTATATATTATAAGAGGAAGAAAGTTTTGCTGTCCCGCACGGGACGGGCGTGCGCTTTTATCAAAAGCGCGGGAAAAGGTTGCTTTTTTCGCAAAAAAGCCGGAAAAAGCGTGCGGCGCAGTCGCGCACCTGCTTTTCTTTGTAAAAAGAAGAAAGCGGGCGACGTCCGCCGCCCGAGGACGTGGTCGCGCTTTTCACTGACGAAAAGCGCGGCAAAAGTCATCAAAGGAAGGCTCCTCGCCCTCCTTTGCAAACTACCTCGCACCCCGTCGAGTTAGCCGCGGGAAGTAATGCGCGGCAAGTATGTGCTACAGATAGCAAAGCAAAAATGTTTTTGTCTATCTCCCCCGCGCATCATCAGCCATACCGCGCGTGCGAACACAGTATGCCGCAAAAAGCGAGCAGATTCGACGGGGTGGATGGCTCCTGCCGTGGCTTTTGATACGCTTCCCACTGTAAGCTAAACTCCGACGGAGCGAGCATGACTTGATGCGTATCGAGTTGGGGAAATTTTAGTCGAAATCCGCACAAACTAAAGTCCGTGTTAAGCGGGGGTCTGAACCGCGCTTTTGGCTTCGTCTATGGTCGGACTGTCGGGGCAGTATGTTCGCACTGGTCGCCGCGAGGCGACAGAAGGAGATGAAAAGAGGAATACCTTCCTCTTTTTGACTTTTGGTACTTTTGGTCACGCAAAAGTACACCTTCGTCCCCTCTTGGCAAAGAGAAACTTCTTTTTGCTACTTTTTCGCAAAAAGTCCCCCATTTGTTTCTTTGCGCAAAGAAAAACACCCCCTCGGAGCACATCCGGGGAGGCATTTTTCTTATTTTACCTTGGTTATAGCGTCGATTATCGGCGATACAAAGAGGAAAAGCAATATTCCCACCGCAAGTATGGCGATTATGCCGAGAACGAGTGTAAGAACATTTGTTCCTTTTGTGTTGTACTGTCGCGTAACACGCGGCATCGCGTCTTCTCCTACATAAAAACGCGTGTTTTCGTCGATTTTCAGTCTTCCCTTTTCATCGCGTTCCGCGCCGACGGCAGTCACCATTTTCGATATGCCGCCGCCTCGCTTCATCAGATTGACCGCGGAAACATTTCCCTCCTGCCCCAGCTCGGCAAGCGTTTTTGCGCTCGCTTCATCTTTTGCGCCGGATTCGGTTATCGCCCCGATAAAAGCGCCGACTATCTTTTTGTTGCAGAAAATGATTATCCATGAAATGATAAATCCGAGGATCATCGCAAAAAGCACGAATGTAAAAGTCAGTCCACCCTTGTCCGTCGTCATGGCAAAGTCGATTTTTTTCAGCCAATCCATAATTTTATCTCCTTTTTTAAATGGAATCAATAAAATCCTTGCCGCACAATACCGAAAGCAGCTTTTCCAGATCTTCATAATCCGTATAGCCTATGGAAATACTGCTCAGTTTGCCGTTTTCTTTTATTTTTATGCGCCTGCCGGTGGCTTTTTCCACCTTGCGCTCCAGCTCGCGCGTATAATTTATTCCGCTCGCCGGTGCCGCAGGGGTTTCCTCCGCATGCGCTTTTGCATTCATTTTCTTTATGAGTTTTTCCGTTTCGCGCACAGACATCCCCGCGGAAATTACCGCGTTTGCGGCTTCCTCTGCCTTTGTTCTGTCCTCCAGCGAGAGAATCGCCTTGGCGTGACCGGCGGAAAGCGTCCCCGATATCACATACTCGCGCAGTTTTTCCGGCAGGTCGAGCAATCTCAGCAGATTTGCCACCGCGCTGCGGCTCCTGCCGACTTTCTTTGCCGTTTCATCCTGCGTCAGTCCGAAATCGTTCATCAGCGCTTCGAGCGCTTCGGCTTCCTCTATGGGATTGAGATTTTCGCGCTGAATATTCTCTACCAGCGCCATTTCGGCGGATTTCTGCTCGTCCGCATCCATTATTATCACGGGAACCTCGGAAAGCCCCGCCATTCTTGCCGCTCTCCAGCGGCGTTCGCCCGCGATTATCCTGTACATATCGCCCGCGCGGCGCACCGTTATCGGCTGGATTATGCCGTACTGCGCTATGGAAAGCGCGAGATTTTGCAGTTCCTCCGGATCGAAATTTTTTCTCGGCTGTCCCACTTTCGGTTCCACAAGAGAAATCCGCACCATGGTAACGCCCGTTTCTTCCGTTTTCTTATCATTATCCGAGAAAATCGTATCTATGCCTCTGCCGAGTCCGCCTTTTTTCATTGCAGCCATGTTTTTTCGTCCTTTCTTATATGCGGGTCATCAATTCTCTTGCCACTTCGTCATAAGCAAGACTGCCCTGCGAATATTTATCGTAATACTGTATCGGCGCGCCATAGCTCGGCGCTTCGCTCAGGCGCACGCTGCGGGAAACCGTAGCTTTGAAAAGCTTGTCCGCATAGTACTTTTTCAGCTCGTCCACCACCTGCACGGAAAGATTTAATCTGCCGTTATACATGGTGATGAGTATCCCCGTCACCGTAATGGTCGGATTGTAGAGCTTTTTCACCTGTTTTATGCTCATCATTATCTGCGAAAGCCCCTCCAGCGAGAAATATTCGCATTGCATCGGGATTACTACGCCGTCGCTCGCCGTCAGTGCATTCACGGTGAGAAGCCCGAGTGATGGCGGGCAATCTATGATGATATAATCATAATCGTCGCGCACGCTGTCCAGTGCTGTTTTCAGCTTGGCTTCGCGCTTTTCGCTGTCTGCCAGTTCCAGTTCAGCCGCCGCCAGCGAAAGCTCGGAGGGCATCACGGAGAGATTTTTATATTCCGTCTTTATTATGCAGTCGCGCGCCGCGGCTTTTCCGACGAGAACATCGTAAACAGTGCTTTTCACCTGCGATTTGCGTATGCCCACGCCGCTTGTGGCATTGCCCTGCGGGTCAAAATCCACCAGCAAGGTGTTTTTTCGCTTCAGACCGAGCCCCGCCGCCACGTTTATAGCCGAGGTTGTTTTGCCTACGCCGCCTTTTTGATTGGCAAAAGCTATTATTTTCGCCATATATATTCCTTTCATCGGGATTATCGCCGCAAAAAGCCGCAATAATCCGCAAAATTTCATTTTTATGCCCGTTGCATTGCCGTTTTATTCAGTATATCATTTTTTCGCGGTAAAGTCAACAGAAAAGAAAAAACTCCCGTCGGCTTTTGTTCCACGTGAAACAAAAAAAACCGCGGGAATTTTTCCTTGGGAATTGCCGGAGGAATATATATATAGGGAGAAAGCAATGTGATATGTTCCACGTGGAACACAGAGAGATTATTTCGGCACGGTTATCGTGAGCACCGTATCTGTCTGTCGCTCCGTGCGGTCGAGCCGGATATTTATCCCCGCCGCGCGCATCAATGATATGGCTTTATCGACGGAATTGAAAAACGGCTTTGTATCATGGATGGCGATTTTTCTGTTTTTGTCGCCCGCGCCGTTGCAATATCTGCCGATTATATCCTGAGCCGCCTCGCCGTGCGCATCTGCCTGCAATATGGCAGTGATGATTTTTTTGCGCAAATCGGAGGAAACCCGCGCAAAAAGCAGTGTATGCCGCGCGGAAATATCGGCAGCCACCAGAATTTTGCGTTCTTCGGGCGTCACGGTGCAAAGCATCAGCTTATTTTCGAGCGAAACGAGAGAAATCCCCAGCTTTGCCGCCAGTTGATTTTTCGTGGCACGCCCGCCGGAAAGAATATCGGAGAGCACGTCCGCCTCCTCAAAACAATTGCGCGGGATGGGAATATCGTGCGTATCGGGCGACGGCGGCGAATTTCTTTCTATCACTACGCAAGGCACCTGCCGCATATCCGCCAGAAGCGCGGCACGAAATCTTTTTTCGCCGCATACCAGCTGATAAAAAGGTTTTTCACGCGTGCCCGTATTCTGAATAAGCAAAGGATTCGGCATTCCTTTGGCTTTCAGCTCCTCCGAAAGCGCACGGATATCCGCGGGCGCAAATTTTTTCGGGGATTCATAAGGATTCGGGCAAATCGCCGCGGTTTCTATCAGGCGCACCTCGGTGAGATGCGTATTTTCGCTCAATGCGGCAATGCGTTCGGTCAGCGCGGTAGTAGCAGAAGCTTTTTCCAAAATAACCACCTCGGCTATAATGATACAGCATTTTTCCCGCAAAATCGCGCGTAATAAGTCAGTCGAAAATAATTTTTTTGCCGACTATATAATAAAAAAAGAAAGAAAATCGCAAAAACAGCGCCGTAAAGCTCGGTTTTTGCGATATTTTTATTTTATTTTCCGCATCAGAGCGGTTTTTTCTTTATCTGCGCATTTGTGCGCGGATAAATGGCGGGAGTTTCGGCATCTTTATGAAATATCAGATTTTCCCGCGAAGAATTGCCGCTTTTCTCACGCAGGATTATTTCCTGCTTTTCGGAAAGCGAAATATTCAGCTTTTCCATGGCAGATATCGCTTCATTAAGCTCCTCTTCGGCATTTTTGCCTTTCATCGCGATGAAAATCCCGTTTACCTTACAAAAAGGTATGCACCATTCGAGCAATATATTCAGCCGCGCCACGGCCCGCGCACATACCAGATCAAATTTTTCGCGGTATGCGGGGTCTTTGCCCAGTTCCTCGGCGCGTCCGCAAATGGTTTTTACGTTTGTCAGCTCCAGCGCCCGCGCCGCATCGGCAATATACGCCGTTTTTTTGGCTGTGGCGTCCAGCGCGGTTATCTTTATATCCGGGCGAACGATGGCAAAGGGAAGTGTCGGCATGCCGCCGCCGCTTCCGACGTCGAGCACGGTGGCTCCCTGCGGCAGATATTTCACTGCAAAAAGGCAATCGGCATAATGCCGTGCGATTATTTCTTCCTCGTCGGTGATGGCGGTGATATTCATTTTTTCATTGGTTTTGCGCATGATATCCGTCAGCAGAAAAAACTTTTCCACGGCGTCATCCGCGGCGTAATCGGAAAGCCCGTTTTCCGCGAACGTATGTTTTGTCAAGGCATAAAAATCGGCGCGTGTCATTGCTTTTCCTCCGGATTTTCTTCGGGTTTTCTGCGGTTCACCATGTCGAGATATATCAGCAAAACAGAAATATCCGCAGGGGAAATGCCGCTTATTCTGCTCGCCGCGCCTATGCTCGCGGGGCGGTATTTCTGCAATTTCTGTGCCGCCTCCAGCGATATTCCGCGTATGGCGGAATAGTCGATTTCCTTAGGCAGCAGGCGCTTTTCCAGCTTTTCAAAACGTGCCGCCTCCGCCAGCTGCTTCTTTATATAGCCCTCGTATTTTATATCTGTTTCCAGCGTGAGTATCTCCGCGCGGGAAAGTTGCGGATCGTCTTTTTCATCCGTCAGAGAAAGCACCGTCGCATACGAAACGCACGGGCGGCGGAGCAGCTCGTCTGCACGAACGCCTGTTTCTATTTTCGGTTCACCGAGCGATTCCAAAAGGGAATTTACCTTATCATTCGGCGGGAAAACCGTGGCATGCAGCCATGCTTTTGCCGCGTCGATGCGATTTTGCTTTTTGAGAAAACGTGCGTATCGTTCCTCGCTTACAAGTCCCGCGTCATAGCCGATTTTTGTCAGACGCACGTCGGCATTGTCCTGCCTCAGAAGCAGACGGAATTCCGAGCGCGATGTCATCATTCTGTATGGTTCGTTTGTGCCTTTTGTAACTAAATCATCAATAAGAGTACCGATATATGAGCTGTTTCGCGTCAGAATAATCTGATTTTTGCCTTGCAATTTCAGTGCGGCATTCATGCCGGCGATAAGCCCCTGAGCGGCGGCTTCCTCATAGCCGGAAGTGCCGTTGAACTGTCCCGCGCCGTAAAGCCCGGGTATTTCCTTAAATTCCAGCGTGGCAAAAAGCTGCGTCGGATCGGAGCAGTCATATTCTATCGCGTAGGCATTGCGCATGGTCACGGCATTTTCAAAACCGACCATGCTGTGAAGCATTTCGAGCTGAACATCGGCGGGCATGGATGACGAAAATCCCTGCAGATACAGCTCATTTGAGCCGTATCCTGTAGGCTCCAGAAAGAGCTGATGTCTTATCTTATCGGGGAAGCGCACCACTTTGTCCTCTATGCTCGGGCAATAACGCGGACCTATACCCTTTATTTCGCCCGAATAAAGCGGCGAGCGGTGAATATTGCCTCGTATTATATCATGCGTTTTTTCATTTGTATATGCAATATAGCAGGGAAGTTTCGGGCGGGCATACAGTTCCGTTACATTTGTATCCGCGCTGTACGGCGTGGGAATTTCCTCTCCGTCCTGTCTTTCCAGCTTTGTCAGGTCTACCGTGCGTGCATCTATTCTCGGCGGAGTGCCTGTTTTGAAACGCATTATGCGTATGCCGAGCGTGCGCAGGCTTTCCGTCAGTTTCGTTGCCGCGTGCATTCCGTCGGGACCGGAGCTCTGGCGGAAATCGCCTATTATCACGCGCGAATCGAGATATGTACCCGAGCACACTACCGCCGCGCGGACAAAATATACGCCGCCCACCGCGGTAACGAGCGAAAATCCGTCATTTTCGCGGCGGATTTCACATATTTCCGCCTGTATCAGGCGAAGATTTTCCGTATGCTCTATCGTTTTTTTCATTATGTCCTGATAAAGGCGACGATCTGCCTGGATACGTTTCGATTGGACGGCGGCGCCTTTGCTGGAATTGAGAATGCGATCCTGCAGCATCACTTTGTCTGCCGCCCTGCCCATTTCGCCGCCGAGCGCGTCTATTTCAAAAACGAGCTGACCTTTGCCCGTGCCGCCGACGGACGGATTGCACGGCATATTGCCCACGGCATCGAGTGAAATAGTGAAAAGAAGCGTGCGTGCGCCGAGTCTTGCCGCCGCGAGTGCCGCTTCTATGCCGGCGTGACCTGCGCCTATTATGCCTATATCTGCATCGGAAACAAAAAATTCCTGTATCATTTTATATGTCCTTCAAGCGGTAGTGTGTAGTGCTTTTCTTCAAAGAAAAGCAGTAAAAGAATGTTTCTTTTCCTTTACGAAGGAAACGTGGTCGCGCTTTTCACAAAAGCGCAGAAAGTTAGTTTTTCTCCTCGCAGGAGAACGGGGTGTACTTTTCTGTGAAGAAAAGTATCAAAATGTTTCTTTCTCCACCGAGAAACGGGGTGTACTTTTCTGTGAAGAAAAGTACCAAAATGTTTCTTTCTCCACCAAGAAACGGGGTGTACTTTTCTGTGAAGAAAAGTACAAAAACGTTTCTTTCTCCACCGAGAAACGGGGGTCGCGCTTTTCACTGACGAAAAGCGCGGGAAAAGTCATCAAAGGAAGGCTCCTCGCCCTCCTTTGCAAACTACCTCGCACCCCGTCGAGTCAGCCGCGGGAAGTAATGCGCGGCAAGTATGTTCTATATATAGCAAATCAAAAATGTTTTTGTCTATCTCTCCGCGCATCATCAGCCATACCGCGCGTGCGAACACAGTATGCCGCAAAAAGCGAGCAGATTCGACGGGGTGGGTTGGCTCCCGCCGTGGCTTTTGATACGCTTCCCACTATAGGCTAAACTCCGACAAAGCGAGCATGACTTGATGGACATCGAAACGGGGCGGCTAAAACTAAAGGCTACACGGACTAAAGTCCGTGTTAAGCGGGGGTCTGAACCGCGCTTCCGGTTTAGTCTATGGTCGGACTGTCGGGGCAGTATGTTCGCACCGGTCGCCGCGAGGAGAAACGTACACCCGCTTCTTTTTAAAAAATATCGGAGCGCAGAGCCTCGCGGATATCATCGTAGCTGTAGCCGTAGCGGATAAGCGCGGCGACAGCCTTTTGCTTGCTTTTCGGCTCGGCAAAAATCTCTTTACCGCCCATCGCCTTTATTCTTTCCGCGCAGAAATGCGCATAATCCGCCTCACAGTTTTCCAGAGCGTCGCGTATCGCGCCGCCGTCAAATCCCTTTGCAAAAAGTTCTGTTTTTATGCGGGTTTTGCCGTATTTTTTCTTCCCGGCAAGCTCTTCTGCAAGCATTTGCGCCTGTCCCGCCTCATCTATATATCCGTTTTCATCGAAAAAAGCGATTGCCGCATCTGCGATTTCCCCGGGGAAACCGCGACGGATCAGTTTGCCGCGCAGATTTTTCTTTGTATTGAAAGAAAATTCCAGCAGGCGCAGTCCCGCGCGTATTGCTTCCGTCTGCAAGGCGAGAAATCTGATATCGGCGAGTTTTTCTTCATCTATTTCTGTTTTTTCATCCGAAAAAGAGGGAAGTGAAATTTCCGCAAAATACTGCGCCGCTATATTGAAATTTTCACGGCGCAGTCCTTTTTCATCGATTATTTCAAGCGAAAGCGAAATTTCCTCTCCCTCATGTGAAGGTCGGATTTTCGTTATTGTCGCTTTCATCAGTCGTCGGCATTTACATCGAGCAATTTGATATCGAAATTATCGCCGTCTTCATCTTCATCCTCATCGAGAGAATAAGCTTCCTCGGCTATTTCTATTTCATCGCTCTGCGCTTTGATTTTCTTTTCTATTTCTTCCATCAGCGCGCGGTTTTCTTCTATGGTTTTGCGTGCATTTTCTTTGCCCTGCCCGATGCGTTCTCCGTTGTAGCTGAACCATGAACCGCTTTTTGCGATTATGCCCAGTTCCGTACCGATATCGAGAATTTCACTCGATTTCGATATGCCTTTTCCGTAGAGAATATCGAATTCCGCTATTTTGAAGGGCGGAGCCACTTTGTTTTTTACCACTTTGCATTTTACTCTGCTGCCGTAAACCTCGCTGCCCTGCTTGAGATTTTCTGTTTTGCGGACATCTATGCGCACGGAAGCATAAAATTTCAGCGCTCTGCCGCCCGTAGTGGTTTCGGGATTGCCGTACATTACGTTTACTTTTTCACGGAGCTGATTTATAAATATCACGGCGCAGCCTGTTTTGGCTATGGCACCGGAAAGTTTGCGAAGCGCCTGTGACATCAGGCGTGCCTGAAGTCCCACATGGGATGCGCCCATCACGCCGTCGATTTCCTGCTGAGGAACGAGCGCGGCAACGCTGTCCACCACGATAACGTCGATGGCACCGGAGCGCACGAGCGCTTCCGTGATTTCCAGCGCCTGCTCACCGCTGTCCGGCTGGGAAACGAGCAGACTGTCGATATCCACGCCCAGTGCTTTTGCATAGACGGGATCGAGCGCATGCTCGGCATCTATAAATGCCGCTTCGCCGCCCATTCTCTGCACTTCGGCTACCACATGGAGTGCGACGGTGGTTTTACCGGAAGATTCCGGACCGAAAATCTCTATTATTCTGCCGCGCGGCACGCCGCCTATACCGAGAGCAAGATCCAGCGTGAGCGAGCCTGTCGGTATGGAATCCACCTGCATGTGCGTATTTTCGCCGAGCTTCATTATAGTGCCCTTGCCGAAATCCTTTTCTATCTGGGCGAGAGCCGTTTCCAGTGCTTTTTTCTTATCTGCGTCGGCGACGGGTCTTGCCGCCGCGGTTTTCTTTTTTGCTACTGCCATATTTCACTCTTCTCCTTTGCAAAAATCAAATTTCATCCGTATCGGAAGCTTGCGTTTCTGCCTCGGTTTCCTCTTCGGCTCCGGCTGCTTCCTCTGCCGATTTTATTTCAGCCGCCTCGGCTGCTTCCTCTTCCTTTGCCGCTTCTTCCGCCTTTTTCTCCTCATCGGCATGAACGCAGGTAAAGTTTACCACGCTTGCCCCTTCGGAAAGGCGCATTACGATGACGCCGGCGGTATTATTGCCGTAGGTGGGTATATCGGCGGCAGGCGTGCGGATTATCACGCCTTCATCGGTGATTATCATTATATCATCCGTTTCGGAAACGGCGGCTATGCCCGCGAGATATCCTGTTTTATCGGAAATTTTATGGCATATCACGCCCATAGTGCCGCGGCTGTGCGCCGTGAAACCTTCGAAATCGGATTTTTTGCCGAATCCTTTTTCGGTGATGGTGATGAGTTTCTTTTCATCGTCGATTACTTCGGCGCCCACCACATAATCATCGCCGCGCAGACGTATGCCGCGCACGCCGCGTGCTGTTCTGCCCATCACGCGCGCTTCGTTTTCATTGAAACGGACGGCTTTGCCTTCTCTTGTCGCGATGATGATATCGCTTTCGCCCGCTGTTTTGCGCACATAGAGCAATTCATCGCCGTCATCGAGATTCATGGCTATTTTGCCGCCGCGGCGCATGTATTCGAAATCTTTCACATTGGCACGCTTGATTACGCCGTATTTCGTGACCATCACGAAATATTCGTTTTCGCCAAAGCCCTCTATGGAAATGACGGATGTCACCGTTTCACCCGCGGAAAGCTCCAGCAGATTTACGATATTCGTGCCTTTGGCTGTTCTGCCCGCCTCGGGAATCATATATGCTTTTTTGGCGAAAACTTTGCCTTTGTTTGTAAACATCAGCAGGAACGAATGGCTGTTTACCACCATTACATCCACCACGTCATCCTCATCTTTGGTTTTCATGCCGATGATGCCTTTGCCGCCGCGGCGCTGTGCCGTGTATTCGCGTGCGGGCATGCGTTTGAAATAACCGCCGCGCGTAGCCGTGATAACGCAGCTGTGGCGCTCGATGAGATCTTCCAGCACTATCTCGTTTTCGGCTTCTTCTATTCTCGTGCGGCGTTCGTCGCCGAATTTTGCCTTTATATCGAGCATTTCTTCTTTGATGATGCCGATGAGCTTGCTTTCATCCGCCAGAATGGAGCGCAGCTCGTCTATTAGCGCGCAGAGCCTGTCCAGCTCGTCCTCTATTTTCACCGTTTCCAGATTGGAAAGCTTGCCGAGCTGCATTTCCACGATAGCCTGCGTCTGCGCGTCGTCCAAACCGAAACGAAGCGTGAGCTGTTCCTTGGCGTCGGGGATGGATTTCGAGCCGCGGATGATGGCGATCACTTCGTCGATATTTTCTATGGCTATTTTCAGTCCTTCGAGAATATGAGCGCGCTTTGTCGCCTTTTCCAGTTCAAACTGCGTCCTGCGGCGCACTACTTCTTCCTGGTGCTTTATATAAACCGAGAGAAGCTCCTTCAGCCCCAGCACCTTCGGCTCGCCGTCCACGAGCGCCAGCATATTCACCGCGCATGTGTCCTGGAGCTGAGTGTATTTGTAAAGCTGATTGAGTATCACCTGTCCGTTTGCATCGCGGCGGTATTCTATGACTATTTTCATGCCGTGTCTGCCGGATTCGTCGCGCAAAGCCGTTATACCCTCCACACGCTTGTCCTTGACAAGGTTGGCTATGCTTTCCACCAGCATGGATTTGTTTACCTGATAGGGAATTTCGTATATCTCTATCCTGCGTTTGTCCTCAAAAACCTCGGCGCGCGCACGCACTGTGATTTTTCCTCTGCCAGTGGCATAGGCTTCATATATGCCCGCCGTGCCGTGAATGGTAGCATAAGTCGGGAAATCCGGTCCTTTGATGAATGTCATCAGCTCGCGCACATCCGCGTCGGGATGCTCCATCAGATATATCGTGCCGTCGATAACCTCGCCGAGATTGTGCGGGGGCACATTCGTCGCCATACCCACGGCGATACCCACGGAACCGTTTACCAGCAGATTGGGGAAGCGGGAGGGAAGTACCTCCGGCTCTTTTCTCGTATTGTCGAAATTGGGAACGAAATTTACTACATCCTTTTCGATATCGGCAAGCATGAGATTTGCCAGTTTTGCCATTCTCGCCTCGGTATAACGGTAGGCGGCTGCGCCGTCGCCGTCGATATTGCCGAAGTTTCCGTGACCTTCCACGAGCGGATAGCGCAGTGAAAAAGGCTGCGCCAGACGCACCATCGAGTCATATACAGCCGTATCGCCGTGCGGATGATATCTGCCCAGCACATTACCTACGGTGGTAGCCGATTTGCGGAAAGGATTTTCATAAGTCAGCTTGTCCTCGTACATGGCGTAAAGTATACGGCGATGCACGGGTTTGAGTCCGTCGCGCGCATCGGGAAGCGCACGCGATATGATAACCGACATCGCATATTCCATAAAGGATTTCTTTACTTCCTTTTCCATTTTGATATCGACTATTTTCTGATCGCGAAATTCTATATTGGTTTCCTGTTTTTTATCCACTTTTCTGCTCCTTCCGCTTAAATATCAAGATTTTCGACGAGTCTGGCATTTTCTTCTATGAAGCGGCGGCGCGGGACGACATCGTCGCCCATCAGCACGGAAAATACCTCGTCGCAGGCTATGGCATCCTCTATCGTCACGCGGAGAAGCGTTCTTCTTTCGGGATCCATTGTCGTTTCCCAGAGCTGTTCTTTATCCATTTCACCAAGACCTTTGTATCTCTCGGCACGGACATTTCCGCCCATTTCGGCTATTATCCTGTCGCGCTCATCGTCGGAAAAGGCGTATTTTTCCTGCTTGCCTTTTATCACTTTGTAAAGCGGCGGCTGTGCCGCGTATACATGTCCCTCTTCTATGAGCTTTCTCATGTGACGGAAAAAGAATGTGAGCAGCAGTATGCGTATATGCGAACCGTCCACATCGGCATCCGCCATGATTATTATTTTGCCGTAGCGCAGCTTTGCCATATCAAATTCATCGCCTATGCCGCAGCCCAGCGCCTGAATTATCGGTATCAGCGACTGATTGGAATAAACTTTGTCCGCGCGGCTCTTTTCCACATTGAGAACCTTGCCTCGCAGCGGCAGTATAGCCTGATAGCGGCTGTCGCGTCCGTCCTTTGCGCTGCCTCCTGCGGAATCTCCCTCCACGAGGAATATTTCCGTCAGCTCCGTGCTCTTTTCATGGCAGTCGGCGAGCTTGCCCGGCAGAGAAAAGCCCTCGAGAGCGCCTTTTCTTCTGGTGGCTTCTCTTGCTTTTCTCGCCGCTTCTCTCGCATTGGAAGCGGCTATCGCCTTTTCTATTATCGCTTTGCCCACGGCGGGATTTTCTTCCAGATATTCATCCAGCTTTTCCGAAACGAGAGAATAAACAAAACTGCGTATCTCGCTGTTTCCGAGTTTTGCTTTTGTCTGGCTTTCAAACTGCGCGTCCGGCAGTTTCACGGAAATAACGGCGCAAAGACCTTCGCGCACGTCGTCGCCCGTGAGATCTTTGTCATCGGGCTTCATCATTTTTATTTTGCGGGCATAACCGTTGAGCACCTTTGTCAGTGCCGTTTTGAAGCCCACTTCATGCGTGCCGCCCTCTATGGTCGCCATATTGTTTGCAAATGTAACGAGCGTATCCGCATAGGTATCGTTGTACTGGAGCGCTATTTCCGCCGTCAGATCGCCTTTTTCGCCACGTATATATATCACATCGGGATGGACCAGATTGCAGTGCTTTACGGAATTGAGATATTCCACAAAGCTTTTTATACCGCCCTCGTAATGAAGCGTCGCGCTTCTCGGTTCTTCACCGCGCTCGTCGGTAAGTATTATTTTAACGCCGGCATTGAGAAAAGCCTGTTCTCTCATGCGTGCAAAAACGGTTTCATAGCTGAATTCCGTTTCTTCGAATATGGTGGCGTCCGGTTTGAAGCGGACATAAAGTCCGTGTCTGCCTTCGCTCGAGCCTTCCTCGCGGAATTCGCGCACCACATGCCCTTTTTCAAAACGCTCGGTGTATTTTCTGCCGTCGTGACAGTTTTCCACTTCCAGCCATTCGGAAAGCGCGTTTACCACGCTTGCGCCGACGCCGTGCAGACCGCCGGATATTTTATATCCGCCGCCGCCGAATTTACCGCCCGCATGAAGCACGGTAAATACCACTTCCAGCGTAGGTTTGCCTGCTTTGGCATTTATGCCGGAGGGAATACCGCGTCCGTCATCGCGCACCGAGCATGAACCGTCGCGATGGAGCGTCACCTCTATTTTGTCGCAGAAACCCGCCATGGCTTCATCTATGGAATTATCCACTATTTCGTTTATCAGATGATGAAGTCCGCGCGCACTGGTAGTACCTATATACATACCCGGGCGCACGCGCACAGCCTCAAGTCCTTCCAGAACCTGAATCTGACTGTCATTGTAGGCGGAAGCTTCTTTTAAAATTTTGTCTTCTGTCATTTTATAAAATCCTTTCGGTTTAATTTCGTATTTTCTTTGCCCAAAGAGGGGGGGAAGCGGGCGACTGCGGTCGCCCGTGGACGGGGTCGCGCTTTTTTATAAAAGCGCGGGAAAGTTACTTTTCTCCTCGCAGGAGAACGGGGTGTACTTTTCTGTGAAGAAAAGTACCAAAAGTCAAAAAGAGGAAGGTATTAACTCCTGTCTCGGCGACGCCGACACACACGCTGCGCGTATGTGTCAATTCCTCTTTTGAACTCTTTCTTTGTCGCCTCGCGGCGACTCGTGCGAACATACTGCCCCGACAGTCCGACCGTAGACTAAACCGGAAGTATGGTTCAAATCCACGCTTAACACGGGATTTAGTTTGTGCAGACTTTGGCTATAGCCGTCCCGACTCGATGTCCATTAAGCCATGCTCGATTTGGTGGAGTTTAGTCTACAGTGGGAAGCATATCTAAACTTTCGGCGTGGCACCACCCACCCCGTCGAATCTGCTCGCTTTTTGCGGCGTACTATGTTCGCACGCGCGGTATGGCTGATGATATGCGGAGAGATAGACAAAAGATTTTTGATTTGCCATCTATAGCACTTACTTGCCGCGCATTACTTTCCGCGGCTAACTCGACGGGGTGCGAGGTAGTTTGCAAAGGAGGGCGAGGAGCCTTCCTTTGATGACTTTTGCCGCGCTTTTGGTCACTCAAAAGCGCGACCTTCGTTTCTCCTGCGGAGAAAAGCCAATCCCTCACCCGACTCACGTCGGGAGCTCCCTTTTCACAAGGGAGCCTTTTCGCCCTTTTCTTTGGCAAAAGAAACTTTTATTTTTTCACGCTTTTTCGGAAAAAAGCGCACCCCTTTCGCTCCTGTCGGCGAGAGTTTTTGCGGAGAGCTGAGTGAGATAGACTTTTCCGTCGTCGCAAAGGACGAAAGCCTTCGGCAATTCCTCCGCTATCGTTACCAGCCCGCCTTTTTTCTGCTTTTCGGAAAGAAATTTCCGCGTATCCTTTCCCACAGTGGCGCTGTCCGCATCAAATATACCTATCACCGATTCGGCGCGGAGATTTTTACTCTTTCCTACATGAATAAACATAAGATTTTCGAAATTCCTTTTCTTCTTCCGTGGTATCGTATTCAAAAAGACGTTCCAGCCCTTCCGTAAAACGGAATTTTCCCGCCTCTGTTTCTATTTTTAATGCATTGTGTACATCGGCAAAATCGTTTTTTTCACATGTCGTGAGAATAATCTGCCTGTCGCCGAAACCGGACATAATATATTCCTTGCGCCTTTTATCCAGCTCGGAAAAAACATCGTCCAGCAGAAAAACGGGATATTCGCCAGTGCATTCTCTCGAAAGCTCGCCTTCGGCGAGTTTCAGTGCCAGCGCTATACTGCGCTGCTGCCCCTGCGAACAGAAAAGCTTTGCGTTTTTGCCGTTCAGATTTATCAGAAAATCGTCCCTGTGCGCGCCGGAAAGCGATATGCCCGCCAGTTTTTCGCGCTCCGCTTTTTCGGCAAGACGGACGAGATAGCTTTTTTTTACCTCGGAAACATCGGTAAATTCATCGTTTCCGTAGCCGAGCACACTGCACAGATATTCATGCGAAAGCGATTCCGCGCTCTGCGTCATATCTTTCATATAGCTGTCGGCATGCGAAAAAAGCTTTTTTAAATATTTCGCGCGCGTCACCGTGATATAGGCGGCGCTGTCCGCAAATTTTTCATTGAGTATTTCCAGCATGGAGCGGAAATTTTCCTGCGAATATTCTTCATAATTGCGCAGAAGCGAATTTCTCTGCTCCAGTACTTTTCCGTATTCGGAAAGCGCCAGCACATACATGGGTTTCAGCTGGCATATCGCATTGTCGAGGAAATTTCGCCGCAATGCCGGCTCGTCTTTTACTATGGAAAGATGCTCCGGACAGAAAAGCGCCGCGTGAAATGTACCCATTATTTCGTTCACGCTTTTTTTCTTTACCCTGTTCAGAAAAAGCTCGCGCTTTTTCCCCACGTTTTCGGCGTAAAATCTGTAGCACAGCTCGTTCATTCTCGTTTTGTCGTGAAAAACGATATTTGCCTGCGCTTTTTCCGCGCCGAACATCACCATATCTCTGTCTTTTGCGCCGCGGAAACTTTTTCCCACGGCAAAAAGATATATTCCTTCTATTACGTTTGTTTTTCCCTGCGCATTGTTTCCGTATATTATGGAAAGCCCTCTGTCAAAAGACAGTGTGGCAAAGCCTATATTACGGAAATTTTCGAGTATTACCGCCTCTAAATAAGATTTCATTCTCTCATTTTTATCGGCATTGCGAGGTAGAGAAATCTGCTCTTTTCATTTTCGCTCGCGCCTTCTATTACCATACTCATCAGCGACGATGTGAGAGAAAGCTTCAGATATTCGTCATCCGTGCCGCGCAGGATTTTCAAAAGATATTTGCACGAAAAACCTATCATCATATCGGGTCCCTCTTTTTCTATCGGGATCTCGTCATAAACTTTGCCGTTTATGGATATTGTGCTGAGACTGAGCACATTGTCGTTGAAATTGAATTTTACTATGCTTTTTGCCTGACCGGCTATTTTGTCTTCCGTCACGAGAGAAGCACGCGAAAGCGCTTCCTCCAGATTTGTTTTTGAAAGAGTTACCAGAGTTTTTCTTTCTTTCGGAATAACTCTGTCATATTCTATGTAAAGCGTATCTATCAGGCGGGACTGAATGATATTTGTTCTCTTTTCCCTGCCTACTTTGAAATCGAATGTTATTATGATATTTTTTCTTGTGAGATTGAAAAGCACCGGCTCGTCCGTATCCTCCAGCAGGCGGAGCAATTCGTTTATCGTGCGCAGCGGCATGATAAAGCCTATCTGCTTTTCACCGGATTTGGAAAAGATTTTCGTATTTATATCAAGCTCGCGGACGGCAAGGCAGAATGTATCGCATGCCACGGCTTTGATTTTATCTGCCGTCACTTCGAAATAAAGACCTGTCAGCGCGGGACGGCTGTCGTCTGTGGAAACGGCAAAAGATGTCTGATTTATCAGAGTTTTCAGAACCTTCTGCGGAATTTCGAAACTTCTGTCCGGAGAGATTATCGGCATCTGCTGAAATTCATCGCCTGGGAAAACATTTATCTGAAATCTCGATCTGCCGCTGGTGATGGTAGCGACATTGTTTCCCGAGGTTTCCACCGTTACATCGCCGGGCATGAATTTTACTATGGAAGCAAATCTCGCGCCGTCCACCACCATAGAACCTTCCTCTTCGGCTACGGCGTCGATATTTGTACGTATACCCTTTTCAAAATCGTAAGCCGTTATCTGGCATGTATCCCGGCTCAGAGTATTCAGGAGGATACCGTCTGCCGCGGAATGTGTTCTTTCACTTACAACACAACCGAGCGAACGTGTGATAGCCGCGAGAAGCTCGTCTTTTTTGAATGTAACTTTCATTTTGTTTTTCTCCTTTTGGATGAATTTTAAAAATTTTCGTTCTTTAAAAAAATATAAAATAATAAGAGATATAGAAGTAGTAATAAGTAGTGTCTGTGTAAAATGTGGAAAATCCGGAAAGCCGCCTGTATCAAGGCTTTTTTGAGATGAAAAACCGATTTTTGCCTTTGGAAAACTCTTTAGTAAAATGTGGAAAAGAAAGCGGCTTTCGCCCTGTGAAAAAAATCGGCTGTGGAAAAGGAAAATTATGTGGAAAACTTTTTTGTTGTTTTCCTTATTTTTACAATTTTGTAAAAAGCTTGCCTTTTTATGCTTTTTCGGGAAAAGTCTGTATTTGCAGAGGGTTTGCTGATTTTTTCTGAAATCCGCGCCAAAGTTTTCCAATGTATGATAATGCCCGAAAACGCTTGCGGCATCGGGTTTTCAACATGATTTTCCACAGCTTGTGGAAAATCTGCGCCGCGTTTTCAACAAAGAGAAAATTTCCATTTTTTTGTCCCCGCGCTTTTGATAAAAGCGCAAAAAGTGTTTCTTTTCTCTACGAAGGAAACGGGGTGTACTTTTGCGTAAAAAGTACCAAAAAGTTACTCTTTGCCAAGAGAGGGGCGGGCGGCGCTTGCCGCCCGTAACGGGGTCGCGCTTTTTACTGACAAAAAGCGCGGGAAAATGTTTCTTTCCTTTACGAAGGAAACGGGGTGTACTTTTGCGTGACCAAAAGTACCAAAAGTCAAAAAGAGGAAGGTATTCCTCTTTTCATCTCCTTCTGTCGCCTCGCGGCGACCAGTGCGAACATACTGCCCCGACAGTCCGACCATAGACGAAGCCAAAAGCGCGGTTCAGACCCCCGCTTAACACGGACTTTAGTTTGTGCGGATTTCGACTAAAATTTCCCCAACTCGATACGCATCAAGTCATGCTCGCTCCGTCGGAGTTTAGCTTACAGTGGGAAGCGTATCAAAAGCCACGGCAGGAGCCATCCACCCCGTCGAATCTGCTCGCTTTTTGCGGCATACTGTGTTCGCACGCGCGGTATGGCTGATGATGCGCGGGGGAGATAGACAAAAACATTTTTGCTTTGCTATCTGTAGCACATACTTGCCGCGCATTACTTCCCGCGGCTAACTCGACGGGGTGCGAGGTAGTTTGCAAAGGAGGGCGAGGAGCCTTCCTTTGATGACTTTTGCCGCGCTTTTTGTCAGTAAAAAGCGCGACCCCGTCCCCATAGGGAACAAAGTATCTTTTTTGTACTTTTCTTCACAGAAAAGTACGCCCTCGTCCCCTCGCGGGGGGACAATGTATCTTTTGTTTCTTTGCGCAAAGAAACCTTACGACTTGAACTCCTTTATTATCGAATCTATCTCGTGCTCGTATGCGGAATTTTTGCTCATTTCCTCCTCCACCACATCTATGGAGGAAAGCATCGTCGTATGGTCGCGGTTAAAAAGCTTTGCTATATTCGGAAAAGACATTCCCGTCACTTCACGGACGGCATAAACCGCTATATGCCGCGCGGAAACTATTTCTTTCGTCCGCTTTTTGCCTTTTATATCTTCTACGGAAATATCATATCTTTTCGATATGCTTTCTATTATTCTTTCCGCCGCGGATTCGGGCGATTCCGTATTGTCTATCACGGCGCTGAGAAGCGTGCGCACCATATCCACCGTTATCGGCGTCTGATTTACAAAACCGTATGCGCCCAGCTTTTTTATCGCGCCTTCTATCTGGCGCACGTTGCTCTTTATATTTTCACCGATGAATGTGAGCACATCATTGGAAAGCTTTACATTCATTATATCGGCTTTGCTCTTTGCTATGGCTATGCGCAGCTCCGTATCCGGCGGCTGGATATCCACTATAAGCCCGCCTTCAAAGCGGGTAAGTATTCTGTCCTCCAGATGCTGAATGTCGCGCGGGGGACGGTCGGAAGTAAGTATTATCTGCTTGTGTGCGTCATAAAGCGCATTGAATGTATGAAAAAATTCCTCCTGCGTGGAAACTTTGCCCGCGATAAACTGAACGTCATCTATGAGCAGCATGTCCGCATTGCGGTATTTTTCTTTGAATTTTGCCGTGGTTTTTTTCGTTATGCTTTCGATAAGCTCGTTTGTGAAAATTTCACCCTTTACAAAAATCACATTGAAATCGGGATTTTTTTCTTTCACGCGGTTTGCTATGGCTTTCATCAGATGGGTTTTTCCCGTGCCGCTCGAACCGTAAAGAAAAAGCGGATTGTATGCGGAAGCCGGCGCATTTGCCACGGCAAGCGAAGCCGCATGGGCAAATTTATTGGAACTGCCCACAATGAAATTTTCAAAAGTATATTCGCCGTCGTTTTTCAGTTGGATTTCGGGGGAATCCGCGCCCGCCTGATAAAAATCGCTTTTTGCGCGGTCGGTTTCTTTTTTCTTTTCATCCGCATTCTGCGAAACGGATTTCACCGCTTCTTCCAGATTGAAATTTTTCGCGGAGAAAATCCTTACCTCCACATAGAAATCCAGCATTTCCTCAAAAACGGCTGCAATCTGCCCCGCATAACGATTATTGAGCAAATCCACAAAACCGTCGCTCGGCGTGGTGATAACCGCTATTTCGGAATCGAGATGAACAAGCTCCAGCTTGTTGAACCACAGATCCATAATGGTGGTGGAATATTTTTTGCCCAGCTCGGATAAAACTATATTCCATATCTGTCCGTAAGAGGTCATAAAAAATCCTTTCGCGGGCATAAAAAAATGCCCCTTATAATAAGTATATATATTATACCATAATTTAAGTAATATTGCAACGGTATTTTCAATAATAATTGGGCAAATCACTTGAAATTCGGCAAAATAAATGATAAAATTCTTATGATATCGCCTGTGAAGGCAAAGAAAGGAGCAGGAAAGGCTTTTATGCGGATACTGATACTCGGAGATACGGTAGGTTCTGCTGCCGTCAGATACGTTTCTTCGCATTTACCCGCCGTGCGTAAAAACGAGAAAATAGATTTCACCGTGATAAATGCGGAAAATTGTGCGGATAAAAACGGCATCGATGAAGAAGGAGCAAATAAATTGCTCATGTCCGGTGCGGATGTAATCACTACGGGAAATCATGCTTTCCGTCGGTTTGAGGCAAAAAATCTTTTTGAAGAAAACGAATATGTTTTACGCCCTGCGAATTTCAGCGGGGAAGTAGCGGGAAATGGTTATATTATATATAATTTATGCGGTATAAAAATACTTGTAATAAATATACTCGGTACAGCTTTTATGTCGCCCACGCTGGCAAATCCGTTTTTTACGGCGGATAAAATATTGTCTTCGGCAGGGGAATATGATATAAGTATAATAGATTTTCATGCGGAAAGCACGGGAGAAAAACGCGCCTTCGGCTTTTATATGGACGGGCGCGCCACGCTTGTTTTCGGCACACATACTCACGTGGCGACCGCGGATGAACAGATATTGCCGCACGGCACGGCGTATATTACGGATGTGGGCATGTGCGGCGCGAAAAACAGCGTGCTCGGCGTTATCCCCGAGAGGATAATAGAAAATATGAAATACGGCACGCCGACGCGGTTTGATTTCGCTACGGAGGAAATCACGGCAAACGGGCTTATTCTTGAGCTGGATAAAAATCTGAAACCCGTTTCCGTGCGGCGCATAGTATTTTGAAGGGAAAAAAGCGGGCGGCGCATGCCGCCCGTGTTCTTTTGCCGAAAAATACAAAAAAGTTTCTTTTCTCCTCGCAGGAGAACGGGGGCGTACTTTTGCGTGACCAAGAGGAGGGTTCAGGGTGGCGGAGCCACCTCTGAACGGCGTCGCCGAGACGGAGTATACCAAAAGTCAAAAAGAGGAAAGTATTCCTCTTTTGAACACCTTCTGTCGCCTCGCGGCGACCAGTGCGAACATACTGCCCCGACAGTCCAACCATAGACTAAACCGAAAGCGCGGTTCAGGCCCCCGCTTAACACGGACTTTAGTTTGTGCAAACTTTGGCTAAAGCTGCACCAACTCGATGTCCATCAAGCCATGCTCGCATAGTCGGAGTTTAGCCTACAGTGGGAATTGTAGCTAAACTTTTGGCGTGGCACCACCCACCCCGTCGAATCTGCTCGGCTTTCGCGGGATACTGTGTTCGCACGCGCGGTATGGCTGATGATATGATGAGAGATAGACAAAAACTTTTTTGATTTGCTATATATAGCACATACTTGCCGCGCATTACTTTTTGCGGCTGACTCGACGGGGTGCGAGGTAGTTTGCAAATGAGGGCGAGGAGCCTTCCTTTGATGACTTTTGGTACTTTTGGTCACGCAAAAGTACACCTTCGTCCCCTCGCGGGGGACAAAGTAACTTTTGAAAAAGAAAAAACTCCGGCGCAAAAACGCGACGGAGCTTCTTTTTTTACATCATTTTATTTCTTTTCCATTCGGGGACGGTGCGCAGCTCGTCATATATGGCGAGAAAACTGTCGTGTCGGCTTTTCGGTATTTCACCTGTCGCTACAGCCGCGAGCACGGCGCAACCTTCTTCTTTCGTATGCGTGCATCCGCGGTATCTGCATCCGCCGAGATATTTTTCAAATTCGGGAAATGTATATATCAGCTCATCTTTCGAAAAGAAATTGAATCTGATAAAATCCAGCATGGAAAATCCCGGCGTATCGGCAATAAACATTTTTTTGCCGCCGATATCGAGCGGAAAAAGCGTCACCGCGCGCGTGGTATGCCTGCCTCGTGCGGTTTTTTCGCTTATCGCGCCCGTTTCGAGCGACAAATGCGAAAAAACACTGTTTATCAGCGTGGATTTGCCCACACCGGAAGCGCCGGCAAAAGCAAAAATTTCATTTTCTCCGCGCGTGGCAATATAATCTTTTATCGCCTGCATACCGTCGCCGTCATGCGAGGAGGTGCATATCACTTTAAAACCGCTTTTTTCATAGATTTCACGGTAATTTTCCGCCGCGTTTCTGTCGATATCCGCTTTTGTTATGACTATCACGGGCGTGATGCCGTTATGCACGGCGATAGCCGTCATTTTATCTATCCCCACTATATCCGGCGCGGGATGCGACGGCGCAAACGCTATGAAAAGCACATCCGTATTTGCCAGAGCGGGACGTATGAGCAGATTTTTGCGCGGCAATATTTTATCTATCGCAAAACCCGCGTTTTTCTGCTCTTCATTATATGCTATCACTACGCGGTCGCCCGCCTGAGACGACATTTTTTCATGGCGGAAAACTCCGCGTGCGCGGCATGAGATTATTTCATCGCCGCACAGCACATCATAAAGTCCGCCGAGCCCGCGTATTATTATTCCGTTTATTTCACTCATAGTATAAAATTACGCAGATACAAAAGTCCTGCCGTATCGCGCGCCGCGGGTATCGCTGTGGAAGAAAAACCTTCTCCGCCGGATATCAGCATACCGAAAACCACACCCAGCCCGACGAGGGCGAGCGCCGCGAATATTATACATACCGCTATCACCAGAGCAAAAGGCGTATTTGACTTTTTCTGCTTCGGTTTGGCAAAGGGCATATTCGGCGCGGAAAGATCCTGCGTATTTCCCGTGGGACGCGGACGCGGCGGAATGCGACCTACGCCCGGCGTTTCCGCAGGGCTCGGACGGCGCAATTCTCCCGTGGTATCTCTGTTTCCGTAGAGGGCGTTTTCTCTTTTTCGCGTTTTGTCTATATCGTGCTCTGCCGTCGGCGTTTTCACTATCGGGCGGCGCTGAGGAAATATCACGGTGGGATTTTTCTTTAACTGATTTAAATGGCGTATCGCCTGAGAAGCGCTCTGATATCTGTTTTCGGGGTCTTTTTCCAGCATACAGAGAATTATCTGCTCCAGCCCTTTCGGTATATTGGGATTATAGAGCGTGGGCGGTTTCGGCTGCTCATTCATGTGCGAAACGAGAACGGAAATAGCCGCCTCCGCCACGAAAGGCAATCTTCCCGTGACCATTTCATACATCATTATGCCCAGCGAATAAAGATCGCTGCGGGCGTCTATTTTCAGTCCGCGCGCCTGCTCGGGGCTTATGTAATATACCGTGCCTATGGCTTTGTCTATCATGGTGAGCGTTTCGGCTTTCGGGATTTTCGCTATGCCGAAATCCGTCACTTTTACATATCCGCCCTCGGTGAGCATGATATTCTGCGGTTTTATATCGCGATGGATGATGCCTTTGCCGTGCGCATGGCTGAGCGCCGTGAGTATCTGAATGGCAAAATCCACCGTTTCGCTCCATGAAACCATGCCTTTGTGATTCATATATTCGCGCAGGGTGATGCCGTCGATATATTCCATGGCGATGAATTTATGCGGGCCCGAAACGGAAACATAGTATATTTTCACTATGTTGTCGCTGTCCATCATGGAAATGGCGCGGGATTCGTTTATAAAGCGGCGGATAGCCTGAGTATCGTTTTCTATTGTGTCTTTCAGCATTTTTATCGCCACGCGCTTTCCCGTGGTGACATCATAAGCTTCAAAAACCACTGCCATGCCGCCTATACCTATGGTTTTTACTATTTTATATTTCCGGTCAAATATCTGACCTATGTATTTATTGTATGCGTCTGCTTTCATTTTTCCGTAACCTTTCAATACCCAAGTCAGAATTTGGCGAGTACGGCGGTGATATTGTCGCCGCCGCCTTTTTTATTTGCAAATGCGATGAGGCGGTCTGTTTTGCGTGCCAGCTCGCCCTCGGGCGAAGCTCTGTCCGCCTTTGTCTGCGGCGCGATAATGCTCACGAGATCGCTTTTGTCGGCGTAATTTGTCAGTCCGTCGCTGCACAGCAGTATATAACCTGTGCCCCATGTGCGCAGATTTGCGTGGATAAAATCCACCTCTATTGTATCGTTTATGCCTATGGCACGTGTAATCACATTTTTGTGGGGATAATATTTTGCTTCCTCTTCGGTCAGCTTTTTTTCGTTTATCAGATACTGTACAAAAGAATGGTCGCGCGTAATCTGCAGAGCCTCGCGTGAGGAAACTATATACGCGCGGCTGTCGCCGACGTTTATCACATATACCACGCCGCCGTATATTATCGCAGCCACCAGAGTTGTTCCCATGCCGGAAAGCTCCTCAAATCTGTTTGACATTTCGTATACGGCTTTGTTTGCGGCGTAGGCGGCGAGATACATTCTTTTTCTCATGTATGCGCAAACCTTTTCGGGATCGTCGTCTATGCAGGGATTTCCCACTATATTGTCGCTGAAAACGGAAATGGCTTTCTGGCTGGCTATTTCGCCCGCCTTGTGCCCGCCCATTCCGTCGCATACGGCGAGAAGCACGGCTTCGCCGCCCCATATACGCATGCAGGCAAATATATCCTGATTTACCGTGCGGCGCATACCTACGTCGCTTTTACCAAAGAATACCATAATGTTCCTTTCCTTTCCGGTCGCGGGGAAAATCATTTTTTCGATGCCTTTGCGCGCAGCTGCCCGCAGGAGGCGTCTATATCGGAACCGAGTTTCCGACGGATTGTGGCGGTGATATGAGCCTCCTCCAGCACGGCGGCAAATTTTTCCGCGCTTTTTCTGTCGCTGGGGAGAAGCCCGCGCTCCGTCACATTGTTTACGGGGATGAGATTTACATGGAGCGGCATATCGCCGCAGTATTTTTTCAGCACGCGCGCCAGCTTTGCGGCGCCCGCTTCGCTGTCGTTTCTGCCCGCTATCAGCGTATATTCGAAAGAAATGCGCCGTCCTGTTTTCGCAAAATACGAGGCGCAGGCGGAAAGCAGCTGAGCTATGCCCCATTTTTTATTTATCGGCATGAGAGCACTGCGCGTTTCGTCGTCGCTCGCGTGGAGCGAAACGGAAAGCGTGATCGGCAGACCCTCGTCCGCCAGTTTTTCTATTTTATCCACGAGTCCGCAGGTGGAAAGCGATATGTGGCGATAGCCTATATTCAGCGAATCGGGGCTGCCCACCAGCCGCAGAAATTTCATCACATTGTCGTAATTGTCGAGCGGCTCGCCTATGCCCATCAGCACTATATTGGAAATGCGCTCGCCCGCGTCCCTCTGCGCCATTATCACCTGCATCAGCATTTCCGAGGGGAGCAGGCGGCGTGAAAGCCCGTTCAGTGTGGAGGCGCAGAATTTACAGCCCATGGCGCATCCCGCCTCGGTGGAAATGCATATAGTATGCCCGTGTTTGTATGTCATCAGCACGGATTCCACCTTTTCGCCGTCGTCCGCGGCAAAAAGATATTTTATCGTGCCGTCGGCGGAAACCTGCTTGCGTTCCGGCGTCATCGTCGCGATGAAAGCGCCCTCGCGCAGGAGTTTTTCTTTCAGTGCCGTGGGGACGTTTTTCATCCCGTCGAAGCTTTCGCCTTTCTGAATCCAGTCAAAAATCTGCTTTGCGCGATATTTCGGTTCGCCGAGGGCGGCTATATATTCCGCCATTTCGGAAAGCGACATGCTCGCCAGATCTGTTTTTCTTTCGGTCGCTGCCATTTATTTCACCTTTTTCATTTTAGCTATGAAGAAACCGTCCGTTTCCGCGCAGGGGAAAAGCTCCAGCGTGCCGTCGCCGTCCGCGGTAAAGGGGCAGAGAGCAAAACCGGCGTTTTCACAAAGAAATGCCGATATGATATCCCTGTTTTCTGCGGGATTCAATGTACATGTGGAATAAACGAGCGTACCGCCTTTTTTCACATATCCGGCGCTCGCGGAAAGTATTTTTTTCTGCAATTCCGGCAGGCGCAGGATGTCCTCGCGGTTTTTGTATTTTATATCGGGCTTTTTCGCTATTACGCCCAGCCCCGAGCAGGGCACATCGCACAGCACGCGATCCGCCTGCGGTATATTTTCATTATAAACGGAAGCGTTGTTTTCCCCCGTCGTAATGATATCTATGCCGAGCATGGCGGCGCTCCGCGTGATGAGCGAAAGCTTGTTTTTATGCAAATCAAAAGAAAGCACGCGCCCTTTGTTTTCCATGCGCATCGCCGTGCCGAAGCTTTTTCCGCCGGGGCAGGCGCACATATCGAGCACGGTTTCGCCGGGTTTTGCGCCCAGTACGGAAACGGCGAGCTGCGATGCTTCGTCCTGCACGAAATAAAGCCCCTCAAATTCCGCCAGCCTGTCCATCGGGACATGGGAGGAAAGGCGTATGCCCTGCTCCGCGCTTGCGCACGGGGAAGCCTCTATACCCGCGCGGGCGAGCTTTTCAATGAGCGCGTCGCGCGAGATTTTCAGCGTATTTGTACGCAGCGTCATCGTCGGACGGCAGAGCGTGCCCGCCGCCGCTTTTTCAGCGCGCTCCTCTCCGTAGGCGTCGCACCAGAGCGAGCATATCCATTCCGGCAGGGAATAACGCACGGAAAGATATTTTATATAGTCATCCTCTTTTTTCGGGAGAGTAATGTTTTTCCTCTCGCGGATAAAGCTGCGCAGCAGTGCGTTTATGAAAGCCTCGCTGTTTTTTCTCGCATAAAATCGGCGCGCCAGCTTCACGCTTTCGTTCACAGCCGCCGATTCCGGTATTTTGTCCATGTACAGAAGCTGATAAAGTCCCAGCTCCAGTATGGTTTTCACATCGCGGTCGATATCCGCAGCCCGCCTGTCGGAAAGGCGGGAGATGATATAATCGAGCGTGATTTCTCTTTCTATTACGCCGTAAAAAAGCGCCGTGTAAAGCGCCTTTTCCGCGCCCGTCAGTCCGAGCCGCTCTATGCTGCCCGAAAGCTCTATATTTGAATATTTGCCGCTGCCGCGGTATTTTTGCAGTGAAAGAAACGCTGCTTCTCTTGCGGTCATTTGCCGCTCCTTTCGGGCTTATTCGAATTTCTGCCCAATTTCCGTTTTTCTTCCGCGGATGAAATCGCCCGCGCTCATTTCTTTTTTGCCCTCGGGTATCAGGCGGAGAATTTTTATCTGCATGTCGGCGCAGTTTACATATATCGCGCCGTCTTTTTTCGCATCCAATGAAACCACCGTGCCCGCTTCGCCGCAGGCAGGGATATCCGTCGGGGCTGTCTTTGTTATTTTCAGCGCGGAGCCGCCCAGCATGGCAAAAGCGCACGGAGCGGGCGAGAGCGCGCGCACTTTGTTGTGCACCTCCGTCGCACTCAATGCAAAATCGAGCTTCGCATCGTCTTTTTCTATTTTTGCCGCATAGCAGGAAAGCGCATCGTCCTGCTTTTCATGCGGCGCGCGTCCCGCTTCTATTTCGGGCAGAGTGTCCAGCAGGAGCGCGGCGCCCATTTCGGCGAGTTTATCGTGAATATCGCCGAAATTATCGTTTATATCGGGGAAATACGAGCGTTTTGCTATCATATCGCCCGTGTCGAGCCCCTCTTCCATATACATCAGAGTGATGCCCATTTCCTTTTCGCCCGCCATTATCGCGCGCTGTATGGGAGCCGCGCCGCGATATTTCGGCAGCAGGGAACCGTGGATATTTATACAGCCGTATTTCGGTGCGTCGAGCACATATTTCGGCAAAATCCGCCCGTAAGCCGCGACGATGATGATATCGGGAGCGAGTGCCGAAAGCGTGGATGCAAAATTTTCTTCGCGCAGATTCTGCGGCTGAAAAACGGGATAACCGTATTTCTCCGCCAGCACTTTTACGGGCGGCGGGGTCATGGCATGGCCGCGGTTTTTTGGCTTGTCCTGCCTTGTCACCACGCCGACTATGCCTGCGCCGTAGTGCGACTGCGCCAGGGCCTCCAGCGCTTTTGCCGCGAAATCGGGCGTACCCATGAAAACTATTCTCATTCGTCGTCCTCCGCAAGATATTCTTTCATTTCGTCGGCGGTCAGCATCCTGTCCGCTATATCCGTATAAAGTATGCCGTCCAGATGGTCTGTTTCGTGGCAGAAGCAACGCGCCAGCAGGTCTGTGCCTTCATATTCGCGCATTACGCCGTTTCTGTCCAGCGCGCGCACTTTTACATAAGAGGGGCGCGTGCATACGCCGTTTTTGCCCGGGATGGAAAGGCATCCCTCTATGCCCGTCTGCGAGCCGGAGGAATATATTATTTCGGGATTTATCAGCTCCAGCACCTCGCCGGGCGTAACCTCTATCACCACTATCCTGCGGAGCACGCCCACCTGCGGTGCGGCGAGCCCCACGCCGTCGGCGTCACGCATCGTTTCCAGCATATCGTCGAGCAGGGTTTTTGTGCGGTCCGTTATTTTGTCCACGGGACGGCTTTTTTTACGGAGCGCCTCGTCGCCTTCTTTTATTATATTCAGCCTTGCCATTTTTTTAAAAACCTCCGAAAAATCATATCATACCACAGTGGGATTTATATCTATGCCAAAGGAAAGATTTTCCGCGGAAAATCTCCCCGCCTCGCGCATGAGCAGGGCAAAAAGCGCACGCCAGCGCTTGCTTTCGCGAAATTTCAGCACTGTTCTCATGCGGTATTTTTCATTTATTTTATATATATTTGCCTCAAATGGACCGAATATCGCCCCGCGGCAATCGGAAAATTCGCCCGCGCACAGCTCCTTCAGCCTGCCTGTTGTGGCGGCGGCGGTATCGCGCACCTGCGCCTCGTCGCTTCCCGTAACGGAAAAAACGGCGATATCGCAGAACGGCGGGAAAACCATGGCGCGGCGCATCGCTATCTCGTTTTCGTAAAAAGCCGCGTAATCCTGCTTTGAAGCGAGAATTATCGTGGGATTTTCGGGATTTGCCGTCTGTATCACGGCTTTGCCGGGGGCGGCGCCTCTGCCGGATCTGCCCACCACCTGTGTTATCAGCGAAAATGTGCGTTCGCCCGCGCGGAAATCATCCATGAAAAGCGAATTGTCCGCCGCCACCACGCCGACGAGCGTCACGTCGGGGAAATTATGCCCTTTTGTGACCATCTGCGTGCCGACGAGAATATCCGCCTCGCGGTTTTTGAATTTTTCGCAGATTTCATCCTGAGAAAATCTGCCGCGCGTGGTATCCGCGTCCATGCGCATTATGCGCGCTTCGGGAAAAAGCGCCGTCAGTTCGTCCTCTATTTTCTGCGTGCCGAAACCGCCGAATGAAATATGCTCGCTGCCGCATGACGGGCATACGGATGGCACATCGCGACGATATCCGCAGTAGTGGCATACGAGAGTGCCTTTGCCGCCGCGCTTTTTATGCAGCGTGAGCGAAACGGAACAATGCGGACAGCGCACAGCTTCGCCGCACAGGCGGCATGACATATAGCTGCTGTAGCCGCGTCTGTTCAGAAAAAGCACGGTCTGCTTTCCCTCGCGCAGAGTGCGCTTCATTTCGCGATAAAGCTCCTCGCCTATATATTTGTCGGGGTCGGGCGCGTTTTTGCGCATATCGGAAATTATCACCTGCGGGAGCGTCGCCGCGCCGTAGCGGTTTTTCAGCTCCACCAATGTATATACGCCGCGCTTTGCTTTTTCATAGCTTTCCACGGAAGGCGTGGCACTGCAAAGCAGCATCAGCGCGTTTTCCTGCGCGCAGCGGAATCTCGCTATGTCGCGCGCATGATATTTCGGCGAGCTTTCGGATTTGTATGTATGCTCCTGCTCCTCGTCTATCACTATCATGCCGAGATTTTTCACGGGAGCAAAAACGGCACTGCGCGTGCCGAGCACTATATCCGCCTCTCCCGCGCGGATCCTGCGGAATGTATCGAGCCGCTCCCCGCCCGTGAGCCGCGAATGTATCACGGCAAGGCGATCGCCGAAAACCGCGGCGAAAGCGGAAACCGATTGCCACGTGAGCGCTATTTCCGGTACGAGAATGACAGATGTCCTGCCGTCCTGCGCAAGCTCTTTGCAGAGCGAAAGCATCACGCTCGTTTTGCCGCTGCCCGTAACTCCGTGGAGCAGAGCGGCATGCGGTTTCCCATCCAGAGTGAGCGCGCGCAGCAGATTTTTTGCCCGCGTCTGCTCCTCGGAAAGCACGATTTCCCTGTGCGGCACATCGGAAAGATCGGCGTAGGGATTTCTGTAATATTCGAATTTTTCCGTCCTGATAAGCCCTTTTTTCTCCAGCGCCTTTATCTGCGCCGCGCTGTAGCCGAGGGCTGTTATTTCGCCCGTTTCCATGCCGTCGCTTTCCGAAACGAGAGAGAAAATTTCCCTCTGCGCCGCGGGTGTGCGCGGAGCATGAAGCTTTGATATATCGGCATTTTCGCAGGCAAAAACGAGAGAAAGACTCGCCCTGCCCGCGTCGCGTATGCGCAGCTCTTTTTTCAGCGCGCCGCTCTGCACAAGCGAACGCAAAAGCGTACCCGCGCCCGCTCCGAGCGCCTTTTCCGCCTGCTCCGCCGTCACTCCCGCGGGATTTGCCCGCACAAAATCCATGAGCATACGCGATTTTGCATTGTATTCCGTATCGAAATCATCCTCGCCGATGAAAAAAAGCTCATCGGAACGGGAAAAAGCCTCCGCCGGTATTATTCTTTTCACGGCGTCGCCGAAGGAGCATACAGTCCGCTCCGTCACGAAAGTGCAGAGCGCAAGCTCGCGCGCGTCGAGGCGGATTTCTTCGTCCATCATGCCCAGTATCGGCTTTAAATTTTCCATATCCGTTTCGGGGTTTTGCGTCGTCACCACAGCCGCGCGCTTTTTATTCGCCTTTCCGAACGGTACGAAAACAAATGTGCCGGCTTTTATTTTTTCACAAAATTCCTGCGGCACATAGTAGGTATATTCGCTGTCAAGATGATACGGCAGATCGAGCAGGCGCACGCCTGCCGTTCTCGTGATATCATTCATCCCAGTGTTTCTTCGTCGGCTTCTTCCAGCTCTTCCGGCTCTTTTATTACTATTTCCCCGTCATAAATCCTGTTTATGGCGTTGCGCACGGCTTTTCTGTCGCGCAGCTCGGGATCTATCAGGGAGGAAAGCGGCTTATCCGTTTCTTTATTGGCTATTTTCTTTTCCGCTTCCTCGCGCTGGGCGATATATTCGTCCGTCACTATTTTAGCCGCCTTTGCCGTAGCCATCACGAGCGCATAGCGGTTCATATTTCCTTTTGTAAGCTCCGCTATGGATGGGGTTATCATCGTCTGATTGGGTATCTGCTGTTTTTTCATTTTAGTTTCTATCCTTTCCTTGCTCCGAAATGAGCCTGTTTATCAGCTCCGTATTGCGCGATGCGCGCATCGCTTCCGCTTCTGCTATGCAGAGCAGTTTCTGCGCGGTTTCTTCCGTCGCGTTTTCGCGGTTTATTATCACATAGTCGTATCTGTCCGCCAGCTTCAGTTCTTCGTAAGCGCGCGCTATGCGTGCGTCTATCATGTCGGCGCTCTCCGTGCCGCGTCCCGTCAGTCTGGCGCGCAGTGTTTTCATATCCGGCGGTATTATGAAAACGAGTATCGCCTCGGGCATGCGTTTTTTTATCTGCATGGCGCCGTCCACTTCTATTTCGAGTATGACATCCCTGCCGCTCTCGAGATATTCGTGCACATGTGCCTTCGGCGTGCCGTAATATTTTTTGCTTCCGCTGTAAACCGTGTATTCCAGCATTTCGCCCGCGGCTATGGCTTTTTCAAATTCCTCTGCCGAAACGAAATGGTAATGCACGCCGTTTATTTCGCCCTCGCGCGGCGCGCGCGTCGTAGCCGAAACGGAAACGGCGAAATCATGCTTCTGCTCAAGCAGCTTTACCACGGTGCCTTTCCCGCAGCCCGAGGGACCGGATATGACAAAAAGAAGTCCTCTTTTCATTCATCCTCCTCCCCTTCGTCATCCTGCTCGAGCATACCGTCCAGACGGTTTGATATCGTTTCCGGCTGTATCGCCGAGAGTATGACGTGGTCGCTGTCCGTTATTATCACGCATCGCGTGCGTCTGCCGCAGGAAACGTCTATCACCCTGCCTGCGTCGCGTGCGTCCTGTATCAGTCTTTTTATCGGCGCGGAATCGGGAGAAACAAATGTCACCACTCTGTGCGCTGCCACCATATTGCCGAAACCTATATTTATGAATTTCATGCCTTTTCCCCTTTTTTGCAATTATTCTATATTCTGTATCTGCTCGCGGATTTTTTCCAGCTCGCTTTTCATTTCTATCACGAGCTTGGCTATGCGGGCGTCGTTTGATTTCGAACCTATAGTATTTGTTTCGCGGTTCATTTCCTGGAGCAGGAAATCCAGTTTTCTGCCCACGGGCTCGTCTGCTTCGATTATTTTGTCGAAAGCGTCGAAATGCGACGCGAGGCGGACTATTTCTTCGTCTATGGCGATTTTGTCCGCATAAATGGCACATTCCGTGAGGAGCCTGTTTTCATCGAGAGGAATATCCCCCGCCAGTGCGCGTATCTTTTCGGATATCTGCGCAAACTGCGCGGCTTTATTCTGCTCGGATATGGGTGCTATTTCCTCCGCCAATGCCTTTACGCGGGCTTTTTTCCCGCATATGTCGTCGCGCATACGCTCGCCCTCGCGCTCACGCTCGGCTGTGAATGCGGCGAGCGCTTCCTCCATCACGGGGAGAACCTTCTGCCATTCGGCTTCGGTATCCTCGTCGGCTTTTTTTATCGAAAAAACATTCTGATTCTGTGCCACGCGCATTACGGATATGTCGTCGCGCAGGGAAAATTCATCGCAGAGGCGGCGGAGCGCCGCAAGATAACTTTCCGTATATGCGCGGTCTATTTCTATATCTATTCCGTCGGTTTCCAGCACGTCCACGCCGATGAAAACCTCCACTTTGCCGCGCGATATTCCTTTTTGCGAAATATACGCTTTCGCCTTTTCCTCCAGAAAACCGAAAAGGCGCGATGTTTTCACCGTGCAGTCGAGATAGCGGCTGTTCACGCTTTTTATTTCCACCAAAATATCTCTGCCGCCTATCTGCTTTTTCGCACGTCCGTAGGCTGTCATACTTCTGATCATATATACCTCTTGCGCAAACTGCGCCGATTGTAATTTATATATTTATATTATAATATACCAATTAATTCTTTGTCAATACCTTTTCCCTCGCTTTCGGACGAAAAAAAGTCCGAAGTTTATCAAAAATTCCTATCTTATTTACAAATAACCCGTATGTTGTTCATGCATTTGTAAAAAATAAGTGTTATGATGTAAACGTAAATCGAAAAAAGGTCTGGAGGTCGGATTTTATGAATCCCTGGGAAAATGAAAACGGCGAAGAAAGAAACGACGCCGTTGAAGCTGACTTCAAAGTAAAGGACACAGATAACGACTCCGAGAAAGCATCGGCTGCGGAAGACAAAGCGTATGTTTTCGAAAACGTATACAAAGACAGCTCGGCAAAAGAACAGCCGAATGAAACAAAGAAAAAGAAAAACGGCATGAAAATCACCGGCGGCGGCATAGCAGCCATACTGGCGCTCTGCCTGATAGTTTCCGTGGTATCCGGCATCATCACCGGCACCATGATAGGCAGAAACAATACGCCGGCTGCGCCGACGACTTCCACGTCGTCCACCACGCTCCCCGGCACATCGGGAAGCACGACGGAAACGACGCAGGGCACGCAATCCGCCGCGACAACGTCCGCCATCCCGCTGATAAAGCAGGCGAATACCTCGGGTGAGGCTCTCACACCGGAAGAAATCGCGGCAAACTGCACCGACAGCGTCGTGATAGTGGAAGTGGTAAATGTCACCACATACACCATGTGGGGCAGAGAATACGAGCAGGCATCCCGCGGAGCGGGCAGCGGCGTTATCTGCAGCGACGACGGCTATATAATAACAAATTATCATGTGGCAAGCGAATCCTGCCGCAGTATCACCGTCACGACAAACGACGGCAAAACCTACGATGCGAAATTTGTGATAGGCGATGAGGATGCCGATGTCGCCCTGATAAAAGTAGACGGCGCGGAAAATCTGAAAAGCGCGAAAATCGGCACATCCTCCACTCTCGTGGTAGGCAATTATGTGGCAGCCATAGGAAATCCGCTCGGCTACGGTCTTACATTTACCGACGGTAAAATAAGCGCGCTTTCCAGAAAAGTTTCCATAGACGGTTCTTCCATGACGCTCATTCAGACGAATGCGGCTGTAAACGAAGGAAATTCCGGCGGCGGTCTTTTCAATGCGGCAGGCGAGCTGGTCGGCATAGTAAATGCCAAAATAAGCGGCTCCACAGTAGAAGGTTTCGGCTTTGCCATCCCGATAGATACGGTGGTAAAACAGCTCAACGACCTGATAGAAGTTGGTTATATACGCGACAGAGCACGTCTGGGCGTCACTATAAATACGGTTTATCTTATAGATGAAAAAAGAAACTACAGTATAGTTTATTATATCCAGTCGGTCCTCTCGGGAAGCGCTGCCGAAAAAGCGGGACTTCGCGCGGGCGACATACTTTATAAAATAGACGGCACATTCACCTCGGCTTCTTCGTTTGCCTCTTCACTTTCAAAATACAAAGTGGGCGATACGATAGAATTGACCGTACTGCGTCCGTCAAGCGGGGTTTCCTCGGCAAACGTTTATCAGAGCGATTGCACGGAAATCACGGTGAAAATCACGTTTGAGGAATTCAATCCCAACGTGGATAATTAAAGCTATCTCTCTTTGACGTGGAAATAAAAAGTTTCTCCTTCCAAAAAAACAGGGCGGCGGCAGAAATGCCGTCGCCCTGTTTTTTTGTTTATTTTCTGCTCAGTTGTCCCAAAAGAGCATAAAAATCTGCTTATTTAACGGATTTTACCACGTTGGTAATTTCGTTTACATAAAGAAGCGACATAGGAATGCACAGGCAATTGCCGCTGGCATAGCCCGCATCAACGAGCGCATTGTAAACCTTGTTCACATCTTCGTTTTTGGAAATATCCGTTACCAGACCCTGGATGGTAGCGCTCTTTTCATAAGCTTCCACCATATCTTTTGTGGATTTGAATTCCACGATCATAACGGAAGAGATACCGTTGCTTTTTGTGAGCAGATAAAGCTCTACTGCATACTCGTCTTTTTCCAGCTCGGCTTTTATTGTATTGGAAATGCCGGTAAACGAAGTGTTTTCGGTATATCCCTTTTCTTCAAAAGCTTTTTTCAGAGCAGGGTATTTGGAGCCGCAGGATGTAAACATAAGAGCCACCATGACGATAACAAGAGCCAGACTGAGAATTCTGACTGATTTTTTCATAATAATCACCCTCCTGTGTTTTTTTCGGATTTGAATAATTTTAAAGAAAGAAATTTATCCCGCCGGGACTTGCGGAAAATATAATTTTCTTCTCTTTAAATCATTATATCAGCTAACTGTTTTTTTGGCAATAGACAAGAGCGATATTTTGCACGAAATTCAGACAAAAATATTGCCCGTGTCTATAAATCGGTCAGATTTTGCCCTTTTGCCTATTTTTATGGCAAAGTAAAATTTTTGCCCGTTTTAATTTGCGGATTATCCTGATATAATGATAATGTAAAAAATAAAAAAATGAAAGGAGGTGCTTTTTATGCGTTCACCTTCGTATTCGTATATAAAAGCCGCCAAAATCGGTTACATTATTATTTCCGTCGCACTTTGCGTGCTGGGAGTGCTCCTCATGATATTTCCCGACACATCCGCTTCCGTTTTCGGAGTGGTATGCGGCATACTCATGATTCTTTTCGGACTGGTAAAGCTGGCGGGATATTTTTCCCGCGATTTATTCAGACTTGCTTTTCAGTATGATCTGATATTCGGCGTAATGCTCATAGCGCTCGGTATAGTGATGCTGGTTCATCCGGAAAGCCTTATTACATTTGTATGTATAGCAATGGGGCTGTATATCCTTTCCGACGGACTTTTCAAAATACGCATAGCCATGGATTCCAAAACATTCGGTATACGCGACTGGTGGTTGATTTTAGCCGTGGCGATAGTCGCCTGCGTATGCGGCTTTATGCTGATGTTCCGTCCCGGCGCCGGCGGCAAATTGCTCATGGTGCTGCTCGGCGTGACGCTCCTTTTCGAGGGCATACTTAATCTCATCACCGTGATCACCGCCGTGAAAATTGTGAAGCATCAGAAACCCGATGTGATAGAGGTCGGTTTTGAGGAAACGGACGAATGAAAAAATCCCCGCTCTTTTGAGCGGGGTGTTTTTTTCTTTTGCCAAAGAAATGAGGGGGGGTACTTTTCTTTGAAAGAAAAGTTTCTTTTACCAAAGAAAAGGGTGTACTTTTGCGTGACCAAAAGTACCAAAAGTCAAAAAGAGGAAAGTAACTCCTGTCTCGGCGACGCCGACACACACGCTGCGCGTATGTGTCAATTCCTCTTTTAAACTCTTTCTTTGTCGCCTCGCGGCGACTCGTGCGAACATACTGCCCCGACAGTCCGACCATAGACTAAACCGGAAGTATGGTTCAGACCCCCGCTTAACACAGACTTTAGTCTGTTCA